>DASZHL010000059.1:0-18256 GCA_035937855.1 Vulcanimicrobiaceae bacterium | reverse complement strand
CGAATTGTTGCCGTGGCCTACAGAGCGAGGGGGCCATTCGGAGAAGGATACCCTCCAAAGGGCCTGCTTCCTTAGGGACCGTCCGCGCAAAGCGCCCGTCGGCGGTGACGCTTAACGGTGCCTTAATAAATCGCACCGAATTCATGCAAATATCCCTGAGCCGCGACCCGAGGTAAGCAAAAAATACGGACCTTTTCTCAAAGCCGGAGGAGCAACCTCCGCATATCGCACGAAGCAAACCGCTCGAACGCTCTTTGCTTCGTGCGATATGCGGATATCAGGTCACCACGTCGGCCCGGAGCCCCTGCGCTGACTTCCCTCGTTAAAACGTGGGTTCAGCCAGCTTCCCGAATTGAGGTCCAATCCACCCCATTCTGAAGACTGAATAATCTGATTCCAGCGAACCTCATCGATGGCATAGACCATCGACCAGGCATCTGACTCGCCCTCAGCCATTCCGGCGAGGAACCGTTCGAGCGCATGTGCCGTTTTATGCCCCCCTTCGTCGACGAGGGTACCGACCACACACGTGTTATATGCTCGAATCCATTCGCCGGAAGGTGCTCGACAGGCTCGCGACGCGTCGATAATATAGTCGCTTCCCCCATCATCGCGGGAAACGGTTGCGGTATGCATCGCCGTCCATTGTCGCACAAGCAACGAGTAGAGCCGCGCCGAATCGTCATGCTGATACGCGACCGGAAGCGCAATCTCGCGCGACCAGCCGTGATCTTGTGCATTATCGACGAGATAGACCCGCGGACGTCCATCTTTCTCGCTCTCGTTCATATGGAGTTTCCCGTCATCTCCCCGGAAGAAAGAACCCGGACCGAAGAACACATGACCCGTATGATATTCCGTATCGATATTGAGGGTTTTATCGACGAACACGGCTTTGCGAGAGATGATGGGAGTATGAGGAAGCTGATCGATCGAAATCTCCCTTCCCACCGGCGTTCCGCCCCCTTCAAACGCGACGATTTTCTCACCGGCGTTCCGAGCAAGGGTATCGGCGACACCGCGCTGACGGATAACCTCGGATATGGGATCCGGGCCGTTGAACGAAATCCGGATCGGGTCCACCGAACCTCGCTTTACGGGAAGCGCCTCGGCGGCATGCGTCGAAACAACGTCTCCCAATGCGGCGAAGAGCACATCGCGAGGGACAGAAGGGATCGAAGATGCGTCGTCAGAGGCTGACATTGGTTCCTTTCTTCAGGATGCGCCGAACCACGACCGTGTCACAATTGCCATGAAGAGATGCAAGCGGCGACAATATTGCGCTTGTGACACCGTCGAATCAACAACGGCGAGAAAACGCGCACATAACACCCTTGACCGTTCCCGGCGCACCCACGATGGTCTGGACGGTTCTCTCCGTATTTTGTTGGTGGTTTCTTATGATCGCAGCCTGATTTGCGACCTCTTGGGCCATGTCGTTCCCCGTACGAATAGGCAGAGGATCATTGAGCCCGAGCTTGTCACCCTCCACGAATGCGAGGCGCTTGGCTTCGTTGGACGGTCCCCATGGAACGATCAGAATCGTGGGAGCACGTCCCTCGTTATTATGAACGTTCTTCGGAGTATAGAACGCGACGAGTTGCGCCGACACCACGTCATGGGGACCTTCGCGTTGCAAACCGCGCATCGCGTACCTGAGGAGCTTTCCGTATAACATATCTTTCGTGCTTCCCGTGCGAAGCTGCTGATCCACATAGCTCGTCGTCGTATTGACATACTCGTAAAGACGCTGTTCCGCCTGAAATGGCCAGCCGTTTGGATCAGGCATGATGAACGGCCTCCCAAGGCCCTGTTGCTCAACGGAAATTGCTGCCGAATGCCCACTTCTGTCGACGGCGATAATGTTGAGTTCAAATACTCCCGGTCCGTTTCGAACGACCATGGCGGCCATGGCTTGACTGAGGGTCTCGACGTCGCTGTCTGGGAACGGAGGAGCGTTGGCGGAACTTCCAAGCCGTTGAGCCCCCCTGCCCTCATCGGCGTATGCCAGCATCGAATCCCCGGAAAACGAAATCGCGGTCACACCCGGCGGAAGGTTCCTTTGAGACGCGGCGGCGTCAGAACGAATGGCCGGCTCACCATTAAAGGGGGGAACGAATGGGATTTGCATAAAGCGGACCTCCAATGGACGGATAAACATCGCCGTGCGAAAGCATTATCGATGATACGTTGAAGACGGTGCCCGATAAGTCCTCCGTATGCTCATAGGTCTTTCGCCCCAGCGTCCCGACCCGCCCTCTCTCGTAACAGAGAACGTTCACGTCGTTTCATCCCTCAGAACGGCTTGCTTTTTGCTGTACGCATCGGCACGAGAACGCTCATAATTTACTTAGTAAATGAAATAGCTTCGGCGGCGAGCGGGAGGCGAATCGTCACCGTTGTTCCTTGCCCGAGCCTGCTGGCCAGGGTAACCTGCCCGCCGATCCGCTCGATGCTCCGCTTGACGATTGACAAACCTAGGCCCGAGCCCTCGATCTCGCCACGGTCGCTCCCACGATGGAATCGATCGAAAACATGCGCGACATCCTCTTCCGACATCCCCGCTCCGTGATCGGTTACCTCGACGATTGCGGTCCGATCCTCTGCGGAAAGCGAGCATCGGATCAGCGTCTCTCCCGCGTATTTCAAAGCATTGTCGAGCACGTTGGAGATCGCTTCGCGCAGTTCTCCTCGATCGGCAAGTACCATCACGCGGACGTCCTCAGGGGGAAGACTCACCTCCAAGGTTGGGATGAGTGGCTGCAGGACCGCGGTTATCTCGTCCACCAGATCCACCAGGTCGACCGGCGTTTCCGCCGGCTTTTCGTCGGCGTCCAGCCGCGTAAGATAGATGAGCTGCCGGATCGTAGCGCGCATGCGGAGACACTCGTCAGCAATGACGGCATAGACCCGCGCGACCTTTTGCGGTTCGGTTACGATTCCGTCCTTGAGCGCATCCATGTAGCCCATCACTACCGTCAGCGGAGTACGCAGCTCATGTCCCGCATCGGCGACGAATTGGCGGACCTTCAACTCCGCTTGATCGCGTCGGGCAAACGCACTTTGCACTTGGACAACCGCATCGTTGTAGGCCCGCGCGAGTTCACCGATCTCATCGCGTGCAGCCGTCGCAACGGGGCGAGGCGTGAAATCGCCCGATGCTAGTGCGCGTAGCCGGACAGTCACATCAATCAACGGCGTAACCGCCTGAGTTGCGATGGCACGGCCACCTGCCACGGCGATGATCAGCGCGATCACCCCGAACGGTAAGGTTTCGGCTAAGTAAAGGAAGAGCTGCTCGCGATAGCGCTCGGTGCTCACCAGCACCCGGACCGAACCTCCCTCAAAAGCGGCCGCGGCACCGCGAAGTCCGGCAATTCCGGCAAAATCCTCGAAAAGGCGATCGAACACGCTCCTCTCTCCGACGGGCTCACCGGCGATTAACCGGCCATTTTCGTCATACACGAGAATCCGAATCGTCGGGCGTACCTCGTCGGGAAGGTCAGCGTTCGCCTGTTCTGCCGCTTCTTGGGCCGAGACGCCCTCAGCGTTCCCACGATCGATCGCCGAAGCGATGTGTCCCGCAACGTCGGCGGCAACACGATCCAGAGCCCGTGCATAAAGAACGAAGCCGGCGAACGCATGGACGATCGTGACCAAACTCAAGAGTCCGATGATCAGAAGAACCTGCAACGCGACCAAACGCCCCGCGAGCGTACGAGCCGGCGCCATCTACGTTTTCAACACATATCCGACACCGCGAACGGTGTGGATCAGTCGCGGTTGGAAATCCCGATCGATCTTCGAGCGTAGATACGAGATCGTTCGCTCGACGCTTCCGATCTCCGCATCGCTGCGATCTTCCCACACAAGATCAAAGAGTTGGTCACGCGTGAAAACTCGGCCCGGAGCGCGCAGAAGCGTCGCGAGCAGCCGAAACTCCAACGCCGTCAATCCGATGAGGACAGATCCCCTTTTCACCGTGTACGCATCGAGATCGACACTGAGGTCCGCATACGCGAGAACGCGCCGCTCGATAAGGCGTGGTCGGCGTAAGGCCGATTCGAGGCGCGCGATCAGTTCCGAGATTTCGAACGGCTTGGCAAGATAGTCGTCAGCGCCCCGCTGGAGGCCCTCCACCTTATCTACCACTTCGCCCCGCGCACTTAAAAGTAAAATCGGCGCTTCGGTCAGCCGCCTGAGCATCGGAAGCAGACTTATTCCGTCGATCTTGGGCATCATAATATCGAGCACAATGACGCTAGGCGTCCACTCCCGCACAATCGGCAGCGCAGCCGCTCCGTCGGCCGCGCATCGCACCTCAAAGCCGCGCAACGAGAGATTGAGTTCGAGCATTTCTCGAATCTTCCGATCATCGTCAACAACCAAGATGCGCGGGGTCTCTTTCTCCATCGTAGCTCCATACTATCAAGGAAGATGACGAGCAGGCGAGGTCCGCACCCAAAGAGCAAACCTCCCGTCTCGAAGGACGTTGCGCCATTCCAAGAGGCTTGCCAAAGCCTGGTCGAGCGCGCCATCCCCATCTACGATGACTTCATCAATTCGATAGCGATCCAGATCCGATCGCCAACCCGGCTTGAGCAATCTCAAACCCACATATTCCTGCCAAACCGAAACCGGAAACGGTTCGGTCCGCCCGTCGATGAAAACCTGCAGGTTGGGATGATCGAGCGCAAGACTGCACCATGAAAAGGACGCGCAATAGAGACGATGGACGCCCGGCAACGCGGCGGCGGCAGATATCTCGTGAACCGGCAGGCGGCTCCAATCGATGCGGGCGGGGTTTCGCCAAAGTATGAGAGCGAGCACCGCGGCGCCGAGTACGCCGTATACGAAAATCCCAACCTCAAGCACGCGCGGACGCACCAGAGGGAGTGGTAACGCACGACCGGAACGTGCGCCGGCGCGCGAGAGCATCGGCGCGGCGAGTGGGGCGAAGGCGATTCCCGCAATCGACTCGTTGCGTACAGCGATCAGCGCCAAATAGACAAGCGCGATGGTGGGAAGCGCTTCCCGCCAACGACGCCCCGGCACCCAATCGGCATACGCCACGATGATCACGAGTAATACGAAGGCGCCTATGAGAAAGGCGGCATCGGAAAAGCTCGTGCGCTGCCATTCGTCGATGAATTCTCGGATCGGGCTACCGAAGAGCGACAATGCGGCTCGCGGCAGTCGCACTCCCAACGGATTGGCAATGACTGCTGCACAAAGCGCTCCGGTCACAAAGAAACGTCGTCGGACGAGTGATGTGAAGGCGCCCGAATCGACGAGGGATCCAACCGCGGAGGCCCCTGCCAGCACCGGGGCAACCATGACGCTCCCGTGGAGATTCGACCACAGCGCAACGACTGGAACGCTCCACCAAAGCGCCGGTCCGTCATCGTCGAGTAGCAAACAAAAGAGCGCGAAAAACGGCCACGCCACGACTTGCGCACGCACGCCATAGGAAGAGATAAAACTGATGCTCGTGAGGATCACGCAGAACGCCGTATCCATCGGCCCTGCCCCACGTCGCACACAACGCAACGCGACAAGCCAGAGAGCGAGCACGGCGCAACAAGCGACCGCTCCGGCGAAGAAATCCCAACCCCATCCCGAACGCCCAAGCCAAGCCCCGATGCTGAAAAGCCATTCCTGCGGAATCCACGGAGCGCCGGCAGCGCTAAACGTTTCAGCCCCTAAACTGCTTGGAATGGCTCCCGTGCGGAGAATGCGCTCACCCAACCAACGTTGCCACCAAAGGTCTCCATCAATGGGCGGGTACGCGATTGCGGTAATGAAATATTGCACCACGGCAGCGGCGAGAAACGCATACGCCAGTTTCACTGAGGAACTCGAACGAACAACACGACGTCGCCGAAACGTCGCTCGTGCCAACGTTTATCGAGCTCCAAGAGGGAAGCCAAGGATGCAAACGGACCCTCTCGCGCGACGACAACCCCATCAATATTTCGCACGCGGATGAGACTTTCCCAGTTCGGCTCTAGTTGAGAGATCCACACGGCATCGCGCCGCACCGATGCGGGATAAAGCCACATTCGACCGTCAATGAGCACGCGAAGGTTCGGCGTCCGCGAAAGCGCGAGATCACACCACGTTGGGGGAAGACAGAACATCCGCATGCCGCCGGAAGTCCCAGAAGCGCTCCGCAAGCCGGCGAGAATATCCGAAAGCGGCGCATCGCTCATCACCGGACGCGACACGAGGACCATTCCCAGCGCGACTACGGCGGCAAGAATGCCGACGGAACGATATCGCACTTCGGAAAGGACGGACTTGGCCACCCCTGCGATACCTGGGGCAATCAGAATCGCCATACTTGCGAGCAGACGCAGGTCGACGCAACTGAGGATGCCTGCCAAAATAATTCCGGGACGCATCGTCGGCGGTGCGCGCCGATACGACGCTGCAAGCGCAAGAATGAACAAAAATTCAGGTGTTCCCAAATTGAATTTAGACGGCCAAAAGTTTGGATCGGAGAGTAGGAGAGAGAATTTCGCGAGAAACCCGAGCGAATATACCGCATGGACCAACCCGGTGATCCCGCTGGGCGTCGCAAACAAAGCGGCGATGCAGGCTGCAGCCACAGCCGTATCCCACTCCCACAACGTACGAAGGTAGCGTTGCTCCAAGGCTTTTCCCGTAACAACGGCAATCTGCCAGGCCGGAATGATCAGTGCAACCGGCCCGGTCTGCGCGACCAGAAGACTTAATAGGACCAAGCTTATCCGCGCACGACGATCATGAAGTTCACAGAGCAGGCCGGTAAGAGCGGCCACCAAAAGCGGCCACCCTCCGCTCCCTTGCAGAAGTGCTCCAGTGGAGAAGGTGAGGGCGAACCCGGCGGCACCCAACAAGCCCCAACGGTTGATGCCTGAACGCCGGCAGCGATACGAAAGAATCGCGAAGGCGAGAAACGCGATCAGAATCCGTTCCGCGACCATTCCGATCTCGCCGAGGGAGTTTTCCAATCGGTTCGCAAGCAATGCACTCAGCCAGCCATCCGCAGTTCCCGGAGCCGTAACGGCAGCGTAGGAACGATCTCCAAGCGTTAAGGGAACTCCATGGGCGAACGAAATCCGTCCGCCGATCCATTGTTCAAGGTCTGTCTGCAGCCCCATTCGCACGACCACCACGGCGAGAGCCACGAGCAACGATACGCTCAGGACCCACCAAACGACACGACCTGCGAACTGCTGAAAGAAAGCGACCCGCATATTGCGAGACGATAAGGAGGAAATGGCTCGAAAATGCGCCGCCGATGGATTCATAGGTCTCGCCCTACCCTATAGGCAAGCAAGTCGATGCATGCGGTTCTCAATGGGGTTCTTCTTCCCGTTGGCGGAACTGCGAAGTTTTCCTCATGCTCAACTCATGCTCAACTCATGTGCGTCTCAGGAAGCTCTCAGCCGACGCATTTACCATAACCTATGACCGTGGAGCACCTCTCGATGACCGTTCGCCTTTCCCAAGTACACGTCCGACCGCTTATTCTCAGTCTGCTTTTCGCCGTGCCCCTGAGCGGCTGCGCCGGACAGCAGGGACACTCCGGATCCGGGGGCCACAGAGGGAGCCACGCTCAATCCGGCGCCTCGCCCGCAGCTGTCGGCGTACCCAGCACAACGGCAGCGGAAACGACCGTGCGCCCGGTGCTCTCGATCGCGGGGATCATCGCGCCGTTGCAAAATGTGGCACTGTCAAGCGCGCTTAGCGAGCCTGTCGATTCGGTGCCGGTTCAAGAAGGCCAACGAGTCCAGAGCGGCCAGACGCTGGCCGTGCTCGATACCCGCGATCTTTCGGCAAACCTTGAGGCGGACGAACGTACTGTCGCCTCGGATCGCGCCAAGATCGATCAAACGCGTTATCAGGCATCTCTGGCCATCGGACAAGGGGGAGACCAGGTAACCTCCGCCCGAGCCGCACTTTCCCAAGCCCGTCAAACGCTCATCCAAGACCAATCGAACCTGATTCGCGATCGTCAACTCGTTGCCCAAGGGTACATTTCACAACAGGCGCTCGATCAGCAAGCGACCCTCGTTTCGAACGATCAATCGGCGGCCCGCTCTTCCCAAGCGAGCCTCGCATCGGCGCTCACCAATGAGCGGGTAAACGGGACGGGTTCTCAAGGCCTCCAGGCCGCGAACGTCGCCGCCGCCGTCGCCGATGAGCAGTCGGCGCAAGCCCAAGCTGACCAACTCCGCGCACAGATAGCCAAAGCCGTGATCGTCTCCCCCGTCGCCGGCGTAATCGTCAATCGCAATCTCAATCCCGGCGAATATCCCGGATCCCGCACGATCTTCACCATTCAAGAGGACGATAGCGTCTACGTGATGCTCAATGCTTCCAGCGCCGACGTCTTCCATATCCCGAATCAGTCGGCAGTCGCGGTTCTACCG
The DNA here is from genome assembly GCA_035937855.1 of Vulcanimicrobiaceae bacterium. GTDB lineage: Bacteria > Vulcanimicrobiota > Vulcanimicrobiia > Vulcanimicrobiales > Vulcanimicrobiaceae > DASZHL01. The sequence continues at coordinate 9,836 of DASZHL010000059.1, read as the reverse complement.
TCGGGAAGCAGCACGCCGCTCCACGGTCGCGTGGTCGCGGTGCTCGGACAAGTCGCCCCCGGCTCCACGAACTTCACGGTGAAAGTGCTGATCTCCAATGTGAATGGAAGCCTCCCGGCGGGCGTGCCCGTCACCGGAACAATTTCCTTGGCCGCGACGCACGGTATCGGCATCCCCACCAGCGCGTTTCTCGACGACTCGCGCACAAGCGTCATGGCCGTCGTCAATGGAGCGGCACACATTCTCAAGGTCCATTCGCTCGTCGACGACGGGCGGACGGCGATTGTCACGGGCGTCGACGCTGGAACCAGCGTCGTCACCAACGGGCAGCTCGACCTCACCGAGGGCCAGGCCATCGGGAACTCCTCCGGGCAGGCTCGCACCGGCGGCGGGAGCGCGACAAACACGCCCTGATGTCGATCACACGCGTCTTCGTCAACCGGCCGACGCTGGCCGTCGTCGCTCTCCTCCTCATCTTGCTTGGAGGCGGTATCGCCGCGAAGACGATCGTCCAGCAGAATTTCCCCAATGTCGACAACCCGACGATCACGGTGCGGCTCTCCTATCCCGGAGGCTCGCCAACCCAAATCCGCGATGCGATCGTCCGACCTCTTGAAGACACCATCGCCGGTGCACCGGAACTCGACCACCTCAACACGACGATCCAGCAAGGACAGGCGACGATCAGCGCCTTCTTCACGCTCTCCTCAAATAAGACGACCGACCTCGTCGAGATCCAACGGCGCGTTGAAGTGGCCCGCGCGGTCCTGCCGACCGACCTCGTTTCTCCGACCATACGATCCTACGACCCAAGCGAACCCGACGTCGTCTCACTTCGCGTCACGTCCAATCGCCTCTCGACCGGCGAACTTTCCGGACTCGTGACCAACGAAATTATTCCCGCGATCGAGCAAGTGCCGGGCGTTTCCACCGCCGATGCGCCCAGCACCGCGACGCCCGCGATCGAAGTGCAAGTGGATCCGTCGCGCCTTTCCTCCGAAGGCCTCACGTTCGCGGACTTAACGAGCGCGATCAGCGGAAACAATACGCGCGAACCAGGCGGCATCGCAACGGGTCCTGCGCGTGAAACCCAGATCGACGTGCGCGGCGACCTTTCAGATCCGAGCAGCGTCGCGAATCTCCCGGTCAATGCGACCAAAGGCGTGACCGGCAACGTCTCTCTCGCGGGCCCACAGGGTTCGAGTTCCAGCGTCGGCGCGTCGGCGACTCCCGCACCGAGCGACGCGACGGTCGACGCGGCCTCGCAAAATGGACTCAACCCGTGGAGCGTTTCCAAACGCTTCCTTCGCGTGGCCGACGTCGCATCAGTAAGCGACGGCTATGAACGCAAGCGTGTCTATACCTACACCAACGGCAACACCGGAATCAATATCGACGTGCAGAAGGCTTCCGACGCAAGCGAGGTCGATACCTCAGACGCGGTGATCGCCGCGCTCCCGTCGATTTCCGCAAAATTTCCCGACGTCACGATATCCGTCGTGAACGTGCAAGCAACGTTCACCAGGCAACAAATCGAATCCGTTGAGCACACCCTCGTTCAAGGCATCCTCGTCACCGGCATCGCGATGCTGTTTTTCTTGCGTTCGTGGCGGAATGCGATCGTCGTCATGCTGTCGATTCCCGCGTCGCTCCTCGTGACGTTGGTGGTCATGAAGGCCTTGAATTTCACCATCGACACGGTCTCGCTGCTCGCGATGACGTTGATCATCGGCATTCTCGTCGACGATTCCATCGTCGTATTGGAAAATATCGAACGCCATTTTGAGCGCGGCGAAGGAGCACGTAGCGCGGCGATCAGCGGCCGAATGGAAATCGGTACGGCCGCCTTGGTAATTACGCTCGTCGACGTCGTCGTATTCTTACCCATCGCATTCTTACCCGGAATCGTCGGCCGGTATCTTTCCGAATTCGCGATCGTCGTCGTCATCGCGACCCTCACGTCGCTGGCTGTCTCGTTCACGATCACGCCTGCTCTTGCGGGTTCGTGGTCGCTCCTCTCTCAATGGAAGCCGCCGGGCATCGTCAATGCGTTCAGCCGAGGATTCGAGAACCTCCGGAATTTTTACGTCGAACACGTCTTGCGCTGGAGTCTGGCACATCCGTTTGTCATCACTTCCGTCTCGCTGATTCTGACCATTGCGTCGATCGCTCTGGTTCCCGTCGGGCTCGTCGGTTCCGAATTCATGCCGCGCGTCGATCGCGGACAGATCGCCGCACAAATGACCTTTGCGAGCGGCACTCCGCTGGCGACGACGCAAGTCGCGATCGCCCGTCTTTCGGGTGAAGTCTACCGAATGCCCGGCGTGCAACGCGTCGTCGGAACGGCAGGCGCGTATCAGAGCGGCTTCGGAGGCTCGATCAACCTCGGTTCCGTCGGTCAGTTACAGATATTTCTCGACGCAACGCAAACGGCAACCACTGAGAGATTCGCCAAGCAGATCGGATCGCTCATGAGCAAGGAATATCCGGCAGCCGGAGTCGTCGCGATTCCCGCGACCAGCGGCGGTGGGGGAAATTCCCAGCCGATCGATTATATCATCACCGCAACCGACGATAATCCGGCACCCTATGCGCAACGCGTTTTCGACGCAATGCTCGCAACACCGGGAACGACGCACGTCACCGGTTCACTGCAAAACGGTGCGCCGCAGTTGGACCTCGTATTCGATCGAGAGCGCGCTCGCGCGTTGGACGTGGAGATTGCCTCCGCCGCCTCCGCGGTACGTGCGGGTTTCGGCGGCTCGCAACCGGCGCAAATCACGACGACTTTCGGCACGGAATACGTCCAAGTCATCGAGCCCGAACGCTTGCAGACGACGACCGCCGGCATCACCGAGCTTCCGGTACGCACTCAGAACGGTTCGCTCGTCCATGTGGGCGACTTCTCAAGTTTGGTTTCCGATCCCAATCCCCCAACGCTCACGCGCGTCAATCGTGCAACGGTCGTGCACGTGAGCTCCAACCTCATTCCCGGCGCATCACTCTCCAACGTTCAGCGCGACTTTCGTAAACGCTTGGCTGCGCTCAATCTGCCTTCGTCCGTGCAAGTCGCTCCCAATCGCGGCGGAAACCAGCAAAATCTCGGCGATCTCAGCTCCGGCGTCGTCATCTCGTTGTCGCTTTCGCTCTTGCTCGTTTACCTCTTAATTGTTGCGCTCTATGACAGCTATCGTCTTCCGAGCATCATCATGTGCTCGGTGCCCGTCGCTACCGTCGGCGCACTGAGTTCGCTCTGGATCACCGGACAAACCTTGAATTTATTCTCCATGATCGGCACGATCATGTTGATCGGCCTCGTTAGCAAGAACGGCATCCTGCTCGTAGAATTCGCGGCCCATCACGTTCACGAGGGTCTCGATCGAACAACCGCGATTCGCTCGGCTGCGCGCGAGCGTTTTCGTCCAATTATCATGACGACCGCCTCGATGATTCTCGGAATGCTGCCCATGGCGCTGGCAATCGATCCCGGATCGGCGTCGCGCCGTTCGCTCGGAATCGTCGTCATCGGCGGTTTGACAAGCTCGCTCTTGCTCACGCTCGTCCTGGTTCCGGTTATTTTTGTCTGGTTCGCCCCTCGCCCGCCGAAACAATCCGCCATGGTTTCGTCGCAAAATATTTCGGCGGAAGGAGCATAGTCGAAATGTCACCGACCCGCATGTTTGTTCGACGCCCGACGTTGGTCATGGTCTTCTGCGCGCTCATCACGCTGGCTGGGGTGATCGCGGGCACTCATCTCGTCGAGCAGCAATTCCCCAACGGCGACGTTCCGACGATTCAAGTGCTCGTCAACTATTCCGGTGCATCGACCAGCGAAATGCGCGACGCGATCGTGCGACCGCTGGAAGATCAACTCGCCGGAGCACCCTCTCTGCAAGATTTGGAAACCGCGATTCAACCGGGGCAAGCCACAATCGTGTCTCGCTTCGCGCTCAACTCCGACGTGAATACGGATCTCGTTCAAGTGCAAGGACGCGTCCAGAATGCACAGCGGCAGCTTCCCAGCGACCTCCAAACTCCGACGATCTCGATTTATGATCCCAGTCAGGCGGTCGTGGTCTCGCTGATCGCGAGTTCGTCGACCTTGTCGTCGGGTGAACTCTCCTCAATGGTGACAAATCGCATCGTTCCCGCGATCGAACAGCTGCCGGGCATCTCGTTCGTCATTCCCAATGGAAACGTCACTCCCGCCATCGCCGTCAGCGTCGACCCGCGCAGGCTGGGCGCCTCGGGAGAGACGCTCACCGATGTCGTCAACGCGATCACCCAGAATAATGTCCGAGCTCCGGGCGGAATCGTGTACGGAGCCGATCGCGAGACCAACATCGACATCCGCGGCGACATTCAGACGCCCGCCGATGTCTCCGGTCTCCTTCTTGGTTCCGGTGGATCGAGTCCGGCGGGAACCGACGTCTGGAGCGGCGATGCTCAGTTGCTCAGCATCGCCAATGTCGCTAGCGTCACGTCGGGCTACGAACCTCAACGCGTTTACGCCTACGCTCACGGTCAAGACAGCATCACCCTCGACATTCAGAAAGCCGGCAATTCGAGTGAGATTCAAGCCGCGCACGCCGTGCTCGCGCAGCTTCCCTTGCTGGCGCGCGATTATCCCGATGTTACCCTGCGCGTCCTCAACGTGCAGGCGACGTATACGGAACAACAGCTCTCAGGCGTAGCGAAAACGCTGATGGAAGCGATCTTCTTCACCGCGATCGTCATGCTTTTTTTCCTGCGCTCGTGGCGCAACGCGATCGTGGTAATGATCGCGATTCCCACATCCTTGCTTGTCACGCTCGCGGCGATGAAGCTCGCGAATTTCACGCTTGACACCGTATCACTGTTAGCGATGACGCTGATTATCGGCATCCTCGTCGACGACTCCATTGTCGTGCTCGAAAATATCGAGCGGCATGCTCATCAGGGAGAAGATCCTGAAACCGCCGCAATTCGCGGGCGATTGGAAATCGGCGCCGCAGCCGTCGTCATCACGCTCGTTGACGTCGTCGTCTTCCTTCCACTCTCGTTCTTGCCGGGCTCCGTTGGGGTTTTCTTGCGCGAATTCGGTTTAGTGGTAACGGTCGCGACGATGACGTCGCTGCTCGTCTCATTCACGATCACACCGGCATTGGCGGGTCGTTGGTCGCTGCTTTCCCGCTGGCGGCCGTGGCCGCTCATCGACGCATTTACCCGACGCTTTGATGCGACGCGCACCTGGTACGTCGAACGCATCTTACCCTGGGCTTTGCGCCGTCCTATCGCCGTATGCGCGCTTTGTTTTGGATCGTTGCTCCTGGCGATCACGCTGGTTCCGTTGGGCCTGGTCGGCACGGAATATATTCCGGCGGTCGATCGCGGAGAGTTCTTCCTAACGATCGCCTATCCCGAAGGAACTCCGCTTGAAACGACGCGCCTGGGAACGCTCGCGGTAGAGAAAGCCGCGGATGCCATTCCCGACCTCCAATCCGAAACGGCACTCGTCGGTTCCTATCAGGGGAATCTCAGCGGATACATTAACGACGGTGCGATCGGACAAGTACACATCTTTCTCAAGTCGACACGTCGGAACTCAACGAGCGCCTGGGCCGCTCGACTGCAACGCGAAGCGCAACACATCGTCCCCCACGCGCACGTCACGGCGGTTCCCGCGACGAGCACCAACGGCGGAATCCAACAGCCGATCGACGAAGTTGTTTCCGCCGATGTCGGTGATCCGGAGGACGCGGCCCAACAGGTCTTCGCCGCGCTCGGCAAGACACCGGGGGCGCTCGACGTGACGACAACCGGCGGTTTGCTCTCACCGCAAGTCGAAGTCCGCTTCGATCGAGACCGCGCACGCGCACTCGGCGCGAGCGTGGGCACCGCGTCGACGGCGATCCGCTCCGCGTTCGGCGGCGATGTCGCAACCCAATTCATTGGGAGCAACGGACTCCAAGACGTTCAGGTCATCTATCCCGCCGGAGACCGAGAGCAGCTCACGGCGGTCGCAGCCATTCCGATTCGATCGGGAGGCGGTTCTACGATTCATGTGGGTGACATTGCCTCGCTCGCGCTAGCGCCCGCTCCGCCGTTGATCACGCGTATCGATCGTCGTACGGTTGCGTATGTCGGTGCGAACGTTGCGCCGGGTGCGGAACTCTCCAACGTCCAGCGCGATTTCAACAAGCGGATCGCGGCGCTCAATCTTCCCTCCACGATTCACGTCGCACCCATTGCCGGCGGCAATCAGGAATCCGTCACGGATACCGTCGTCGGAATGAGCATCTCGCTGCTACTCTCGATCGCCTTGGTGTATCTCTTGATGGTCGCACTTTACGACAGCTACCGCACGCCGTTCGTTATCATGTTTAGCGTGCCCGTCGCGGTCGTCGGCGCCGTGGGAGCGTTGGCGCTCACGTATCAAACGCTGAATCTCTTCTCTTTCATCGGATCGATCCTGCTCGTTGGTCTCGTCACGAAAAACGGGATTCTCCTCGTGGATTTCGCCGATCGCCTCAGCGCTCAAGGCCTCTCGCGTGAAGAAGCCGTTCGCGAAAGTGCCAAGGAGCGATTCCGGCCGATCGTCATGACGACGCTGGCGATGATCGCCGGCATGTTGCCTCTGGCCCTCGCCCTCGATCCCGGAGCCGTCGCTGCACGCTCGCTCGGCACGGTCGTCATCGGCGGACTCACCAGCTCGCTGATTCTCACGCTCCTTCTGGTTCCGACGATCGCATTGCGGGTAAAACCTCCACATCGAGAACTCAGCGAACAAGCGCCGCTCCCGTCGGAGGTGGGAGGCGCTTCGCAGACATGAAATCCCGAGGATCTCGCACTACCGACCTCTCCCGATAGGTAAGCCATGAGCGCAGACAGCCTCCACGAAATCGAAGCGTATGAAACGGCGAAGCGCGCGTATTCGGCGGCGATGCGGGATTTTTTCGAATGCACGATTCATTTTTCGAGGGAACCGACCGCATCTTTGCTTTCGGAGGTCCGCAAGCGAGCGGAGATCTTGCAAGCGACCTTTACCAATGTGAACAAGCAGCTTGCGCACCTTGAGCACAGTTATGTTCTTCCGCAATCGGTGCTGTCCGGTCGCCTCGTCCGTTTGATGGAACACGGAGAACACGGCCGTCCGACCTTGGAATTTATCGAATCAAGTTCGAGCGAGCAATCCGTCGTTCGCTTTGGCGATTGGTTGCGCGTCCGCGAATCGTCCGGCGAGATCGTCTTTGAAGGTTTTGTCTCCGAAGATTTGGCGGCGACGGTCATCTCTACGCATTCAAATGAAGCCTTGGCTTTTGGCGATCATTCGCCGCACGTCGCGAGGGAATGGTTTCGTCGAGAACTTCGCGCCGAGTACTCGCCAGGTATCGTCACCGAGCGTCTACTCAAGCTAACGCACGGGGCACACTCAAAAGCGAGCGCGACGTAGCCTAGGCGATACGTTACACGCGAACGCTTGGGACTCGTTTCGCGCTTTTCTCGCGGCCGCACATCTGCGATACTATTTGTTGTTTCTGCATTCTCTATTCCGGCGGTATGTCCGGCGGTATGCGACGGACGGCTAGGCGACCGGATCGACGCATCACGAAAACTTGATTCCGGACGAGTTTCCCTTCGTCAATATGAGAAAGCAGCGCACGAACAAGACGCTCGATTTCCTGAATCTGACGCACGCGGGTATTCTGCTCATTGATGCAGCCAAGACCCGAGTGGACGAGCTTCTTACGCAGCAATATTTTAAGAAAATCAGCATTATTAGCGGTTATGACCACTCGCTGCTCACGAACAGCCCAATCGAAGACCGCATCATCCGCCGTTGCCGGCGGTAGAACACGATCGACATGAATCGCATTGATCCGCTTCCCAAAAATCTTAGTAAGATGAGCAATTGCGGTGGGCGTAAGACAAGCATCGATGAGTAGTCGAAGAGTTTTCTTCCGTTCAACCATTGACGCTCGCATTGCGTCGATGGGGCCGTCCGCGCGGAGGGTTTGCTTCAATAAATAGCACGGCAGACTCAATGGCCTCTTGATCGAGATAGGGGTATTCCTTTAAGATCGCTTTGATGTTCTCCCCAGCCATAACCCGTGCGTGAAGCGTATGCGCCGGAATACGCGTACCTTTCACGACCGGCAACCCGCCCATCACAGCGGGATCAGAGACGATGCGCTTGCGAGCCGCATCATATATCTCGATATTCCTGAGAGTTGGACCGAGTAGCACGGGAGCATCAATCGTAACGGCGTCGGTGATCGCCACAAGGCCGCGCGGGAAACCGACCTTGCGAAGAGCCTCGTAAAGCAATTTGGGTTCGATTCGAACCTTCCCAAGTTGCTTTTGAGCAGCAAAAGTCAATACGGCAGAGAGATCAATCCGACGTTGGCCTTTTCCCGCGAGAACGAAGGTCCGACCGAATTGGCGATTGGTAATCGCGTTCTGGACGCGCTGCAGCCGGACTCCAGCAAGAATGGCAGCCTCTTGTGGGGTGTAGCTTGGGGTGCTGGGCCGAGTCATAAAGTGTACTCCCTCTAGTACGATTTAAGCATCTTATCGCGGAACTGTAAAGGGCCCTGTTTTCTCGATCCGACCACCACGGATCCATGAAATCTCATTCGCGGGGCCTTCCTTGGAACAAAGACGGTGGACTGGGTGATCCCTCCTGATTCACCCAGTCCACGGGCCTGCTGCTGTTAGGACGAAAAGAAAAGAACGAAGCGCGAGGCTACCGCAACGCCGACCGTTTCGGGGAAATGCGCCGGCGGTCGCCCATTCCGCCTTTTTCACGATAGGAGCGAAGCCTCGTACTTTATGGAGAAAGTAATCGCGACGTAGCAGGCTCGCGCGAGCAATACGAAGGATCACATCGGGCGCCTTCCTTTTTTATGCGAAATGTCGGGTTTCATCCAAGGCGTCAGATGATCATCCCATTCGATTTCCTGATCCCTACAGCGCCTCTTCGTATCAATAATAGACTCTCGATCCTCAGGCAGCGGATTTCGAAGAATATCTTGAAAAACATCGGTTAAGAAAGCACCCCACTGCAGATCGTACACGCTATAGGCGATACCGACCGGTTGAGGGAAATCATAGTTGACGCGGAATTCTTCAATGGCAAGTTCGGCCATACCTTGCGAGACGGAAGCTTTGATGCTTTGGGCAATTCCCACGTCACAGACGACGATTTTTGGCTGTGAATCGGGTTCACGCTGAAGAATCCATTGCGCGAAACCCTCAGGGTCGAAAAATCTTCCCTGAAGTCCAGCAAGACCATAACACAGTCGCACGCGCTGCAGGAGCTCATGCGATGGCTGAAAGGCGGGGCTGGCGATGCAATACCCACCGCTTTGGTCGGATAACTCGGTTATGGCATCAAGCCAGTCATGAAAAGCGGGGCTGCGGAGATTTTTGTGCAGGAAATCCGCTTCCGAAGTCTTTGTCGCGCACAGAATGCTTAGATTTCTAACAAGTCCCATCTGCACAACGTTAATGGGGCGATGTGTTGTCGAAGTGATCATTTCAAAGGGGAGATGCATACTATTTGTCACAATCCTGTCGAGAACCTCGATTGAGTCGTTCGTCGCCATCATCTGAATTGGCTGGACAGAGAGAAGGTTGAACCGTCTCGGCAATTCTCGACAGATTCGTTGGCGTGCAGTTTTTTGCCAAGCGGGCTCGTAGACTTGCCGGTCCCCGTTTTCTTTCAAGTCTCCCAAGGACGTCGAATACATGTATGTTAAAACCTGTTTTTCGCGAATATCACGAACGGTCTGCTGATGGGAAACGGTCTGTTGATGCGAAAAAATGGGTTTTCCGCCCCAAAGCTCATCGCAACT
>DASZHL010000058.1:0-80909 GCA_035937855.1 Vulcanimicrobiaceae bacterium | reverse complement strand
CCCATATCCTTTAGCGACTCGATTCGATATTCGAATGCCTTCGGATCGATAGCTTTATCCGGCTTCTGCATGCGCGGCAATGAAGCGAGAGCATTGAGGAAGCAGCGTGACGTTTCGGTAAGATTATCGCTTTTTGATCTGTCGTTGCATCTACCCGCCATGTACCAGAAATAATATGCATCTTCGTTATTCGGTATTTTGGTTGCTAGGAGTGCGGCATTCTCGAACCAATACGCAGCTTTTTGTTCACGTCCGGCTTCCAAATGCCGCATAGCGTTCATATTATATCCATCAACGAGCAGCCGTGCAGTGGAGGAGATTATCGGTCCCCCTTTCCTCTTCAATTTCGTCATAGAATAGGAGATCCGCGCCTCGTCATACTTTGTCTTTTCAGGCTCGTTCCGGGCTACGAATGGAATTCCCCTCAAGGCGAGCTTTTCGGAAACGGTGCCGATCACATTTGCGAGACGTGAATCTTCATCTGCGTTAAAAAAATCGGAAAATTCAAGAGCTTGATTGAGGAAGGGAATTATTTTTCTTTCCAAATCAGGAGAGCTCACTGTGATACGAGCTGCGGTTGCAAAACACAATGCCGCGCTGGAACGCTGCCCTTCGCCGGCGAACCTAGCTCCAAGATTCGCGAAAGTATCCACGATGTCGCGATTCTGTTTCGCCGAAATCGCCTTCGTGCATACGTCATCCAGATAAATCTCCGCGTACAGCTTATCCAACATCTCGAAACCGAGCTTGATGTCATGCTTTGTTAGCACGGCAGAACATATGCCGTGGATATCCGGTAACGTGGCTTTCTGTCCGGAAGAAGAGCCGTCCGCAGGCTTTCCGTTGCGGTGCTTCAAAGGTTATCCGACTTATTTTCGGCTGATGCGGCGGCGGAACTCTCGGAGGAGTCCGAATGCCGTGCGTTTGGTTTCTTCAAAACGAGCGGAGGCCTCGTTTTTTGTCATATGGCGACCGTACTCGTAATAAAATACGATGCCTTCACCCACGACGATCGTTCCCGCATACGCGATCGCGCTCTTCACGGCGACGCCCGCCACGGGGAAAAAACCGGATAGTTCGCGCGATATCGCGCGCCAGCCCAAACCTCCGCCGACGATCGGCAGTGTCTCCCAGACGCGGTGTACGTCAGGATCCTTCCCATAGGCAGATCCGATTTGGAGCAAGAGATTGATCTGGACGCCGGTGATCGCCACGGTGTCGCCCACGGCAGTCAATGGCCCGAGGATGAATCCGAGAAGCGGAACGTGATCGACCACGGCACTTGCTGCCGCGATCGTCAGCGAAGTCGTCGCCGCGTCGCGCGTCAGTTTCATGCCGATACTTTCGCGCAAAGCCGGAAGGCGTCGGCCGACGGCAATCTCCACGCCGCGGCAAACCTCGACCAAGTGAGGGAAAAGGCGAGAACGGAGCGCGTCGCGTTCGAGTGACGGAACGATGTATTCCCCGATCATACCGGGCGCCGGCGCAGCGGGCGCAATTTGCGGGGATGCCTCCGGGTCTACGATCACGGAAAATATCGGTAATTTCAGGGTTTGCACGAGATCGAGTCGGGCCAATTCACGATCGCCGGGGCGACCGAAGAAGAGCACGCAGCGCGCATCGTCAGCCGGAACGAAGCTGCGTCCGGGGACGATCGTTTCGAGCGTGCCGGCGGAATCATCCATCGTCTCCGATCCGTTGGCTGAGCGCAGCAGCATGGCGCGAAACGATGCGATGAACTCGGGATCGCCGCAAAGAAAGAAACGAAACGGTTTGCGAGTCTCACTTCCCAGCGCTTTGATTTTGGCCGGATTGCGCGTGAGTGCGAAGGCATCGCCGATCATCGTTTGCACCGCCATATGCACGTTGCTCATGAGGGCCGGCGCATTTGCGGACTTGGAAATGTGACGTACGAGATGCCGAGGAGTTCTTTTTGCGGATCGTCGGTGTAATTCAAGTAGATGAGTCCCAAAAAAATCTCCAGAGAGAGGGCGTTCATTCCGTGGGCGTCGGCAACGTCGACGATGGTCTTCCCATTTGCCTTGGCTTCGGAGAGAATCGCTTGCGGGGTGGTGTTCAGATCGGCAGCGATGATCGAGGCCGCTGCAACTTCACCCGGCGTCAGCATCGCGCGATTCATCGCTGCGAAATCGAGCGGGGGAGTCGAGAAGCGTTCTTTCAAAGCGTCGGTCAGCGTTTGGAAACGCTCTTGAGGATACGTGAGTCCCAATAGGGTGATGCGTGATTGAAGTTGTCGTGACCGCGCGAGGTTGAACGATTGCTCCGCTCGCGCCGCGACCGAGGCCGCTCGGGCGAGCGAATCGCCGGCTTTCCGTACGCGCGGCTCAAGCGTTCGTACTTGCTCAGGAGAAAGATCACCGCCCGCGAGAGGGACACGGCGAAGTTGTTTGAGGAGCGCCTCGAAGTCGTTCAAACCGGCGTCGAGAATGTCGATGGCGGAGAGTCCGCTGTCGACGGAGCGGGTGAGATCGGCGTCGGCTGTGCGGAGGTCGTCGATCACGCGTGGGGCGTTTGCCACAACAGCTTGGGCATGCGGCGGGAGCGGGTTCACGCTCGATTGTTCCTCAATCGTCCGGAAAATCTCCTGATTGTCTTCAAGCAGGCCGCTCATCCGTTCACTCTTGAACTGACCGACACCCTGCACGACTTCCTCACTCTTATTCATAGCTGAATCAATTGAGCGACCCATCGCCGCGAGGCTTTTCTGCAAGGTCTCCATTCGCGTGCCCGGTCGCGCGGGACTCCGGTTGATTTCAGGTACTTCGTCGGCGACGTTTTGTAAATGCTGCTTGATGATCGAGAGACGGTCAAGCCCGGTCTGAACACGCGGGCTCAGGTCTGTGGCGATTCGAAGGTGTTCGGTCCTCACCTCGGAGAGGTTGGTTCCGAGACTCCCGTACGGCGGAGGTGACGATGAAGAACGCCCTTCATCGGCCTGCAAACGAGACAGGTCGGCAAGCGCGGCGCTCTTGGTTGCGGCATCGCCGTTTTCGGCGGCGAGCGAGAACATTTGCGCGCTTTTCCCAAGTTGACCAAGGGCAATTTCCACGCGTGCGAGATGAAGCTGCGCGATTGCGTCATCGGGGTGCTTCATGAGAAAGTTGCGGAGCTTGAGGGCTGCGATGCTGTACCGATCTTCCTGTTCATCGTGCAACGCTTGGGTCAAGACGGCATTGGCCGTGCGCTTGGTGGGGTCGAGGGCCGGATAGCCGACGAGATGCGCAATGCGGTCGGGAACGCCGGGATGATCGGCGAGATAGCGGTCGATCGTGTCCTGATGCTCGTTCTCGAGCATACCCAAATGATTCATCATGGAGACCATGGCGTCGGGATCGTATCCCGTACGCGTCATCAGCGCGAGGCCGTATTGATCGGCTTGGAGTTCTTGTCCGCGCTGAATCTTCGCCAGGGTTCCCCCCTCGAGGATTTGTCCGAACTCAAAGAGCGCGGGCGAGAAGATTGCCGCGACGCCGAAGAGCAGGCTTGCGATGGTTTGCTTTGTCTGAAAGGTGACGGTGTGGCGTCGTTCGTTGTGGCCGGTCTCATGCCCGATCACACTTGCCAATTCATCGTCGGACTGCACGAAGTCTAAGAGGCCTGTGTCGACATAAATATATCCGCCGCCGATGGTAAACGAGTTGATTGTACCGTCGTCGAGTATCGTGATCCGGTAGGGGACGTCCCGGCGGCCGACCTGGGTCCAAAGCTGATGCGCGATCCCGTCGACCCATGCGTTCAAGAGAGGGTCGGAGACCACATCGTAGGTCTGCGTGATGCCTTTGTCGTCTTCCTTGGCGTGTGAGACTTCCGTCGCCGTCGACTCTGCCGAGGCGGCAGGGGGGGAAAACCTACTCCAGAGCAGCATTGCGGCGAGAGCGAGGCGGAAGGCACGGGACCAGAAGAGACGCATTCGACGGACGGACCTCTTACGAAAGGGGAAGGAAGCGCATTTCGACGGCGACTGACCGATGACTTCGCCGCCGGCGAAAATCCGCCCGCGCTCACAGGTTCGCATGCACGGACATGTGGAAGAGATGCGAGCTGCTTGTGGATAAATTGGGATATTTGCGAGTAGCCTGTGGAAAAGGAAAGGTGAGGAGATCTCTCCTCCGAATGCGCGGTTCCGGAGGAGAACGGATGCTTCGAGGAACGGCGGCCGGTCTGGAGTTCGTCTTCGGTCGGAGGGACTTCGACGCGGTATCTGAGGAAATTGTTGCTCGCCTTGCCGAGCAGCCTGATTTTTATCGCGGTTCTCGCGCGACGGCGATCATGGTTGCCGGCTCCCCGGAGGGAGCGGCTTTCCAACGCTTCGTGACCCGTATTGGCGAGTTTGGCGTCGTGATCGGTGGAATTTATGGGGATGATGCATGTGCCGGCTTAGGTGAACGCATGGGATTACCGTATCTCGGTCTTCCCCCCGACCAACGGGTTGCCGCACTGGAGAATCATCGTCCCGCTCCCGCTTCACGGGTTTCACGTCCTTCGGAAGGACTAACGCCGGCCGCACGCTCTCTGGATGCGGATTTCGCGGGAGCGCGTGCGGACCTTGCGGCTCGTCGCTTGCGTCGCGGACGAGATTCCGGCGCAGCTCCCAATGATGCGACAGGGAAGACGGCTCGCTATCATCGTGGGACCTTGCGGAGCGGCAAGGCGTTTTCGCACATCGGGCACGTCGTCATCGTCGGTGACGTGAATCCGGGTGCGGAAGTGGTGGCCGGAGGGGATATTGTCGTCATGGGATCGTTGCGCGGCACGGCGCATGCCGGAGCGCAAGGTGACGCGAGCGCGCGGGTGATCGCCCTCGAATTCCGACCGACTCAACTTCGTATCGCCGCTTTGATCGCCGTGGACGGAGGACAGCGGGGCGTGCGCGAACCGGAAGAAGCATTCGTTGCGGAGGGTCGTATCGCGATCGCTCCGCTTGGGAAGGGGCCCCGTTGACTGCTCGACGCATCGTGGTAACCTCCGGCAAGGGAGGGGTTGGAAAGACGACGACGACGGCGAACCTTGGTGCGGCACTTGCCGTCCGGGGTCATCGCGTCGTCTTGATCGACGCCGATATCGGCTTACGCAATCTCGACCTGGTTCTCGGTGTCGAAAAACGCATTGTCTTCGATCTCGTTGAAGTGCTCGAAGGGCGTTGCCAACTTCGCCAGGCCTTGATCCGCGACAAGCGCTTCGAATCGTTATCGATCTTGCCGGCCGCGCAGACCAAAGAGAAAGAGGCCGTTTCCGAAGAGCAAATGCGTGGTCTTGTCGATGAGTTGGCCGAAATGTGCGACTACGTCCTGATCGATTCGCCCGCCGGCATCGAGCACGGATTCCGTAGCGCGATGGCCGGTGCGACTGAGGCGATCATCGTCACGATGCCCGAGGTCAGCGCGATTCGCGACGCCGATCGCGTCGTCGGAAAACTCATTGAGAAGGATCTGCCGATCCGCCTGATCATCAACCGTGTCCGCCCGGAGATGGTGCGCTCGGGCGATATGCTATCGATCGAAGACGTCTGCGAGATCCTCTCCGGCGAATTGCTCGGTGTGATTCCCGACGACGAAGACGTCATTGACACGACCAATCGCGGCGAGCCGCTCGTTCTCGATCCAATGAACCGCCTCGGTGCGATCTTCGACAAGATCGCCCGCCGCCTCGAAGGTGAACTCATCCCCTTCACCGTCCTTGAGCCTCCGACGATTTTCGGGCGCTTCATGGATATGTGGAAAGCGAAAGCAGGTTAGAAATGCAGGAAGCACAACCCGCGTATGCCGCGGCGAGCGCAACCGTCGATCGTCCGCTTGGGCGGGCAATCGTCATCACTTCGGGAAAAGGCGGCGTCGGGAAGACGACGACGACGGCGAACATCGGTGCGGCCTTGGCTGCGCGTGGTGCCAGCGTCGCGCTCATCGACGCGGATGTCGGTCTGCGCAATCTCGATATCGTCATGGGTTTGGAGAGTCGCGTTCGCTTTCATCTACTCGACGTGCTCGAAGAAAAATGCTCGCTCGACGAAGCATTGGTGCGCGATAAGCGTATGGAGAAGCTCTCGCTTTTGGCGGCGGCGCAGACGCGCGAGAAGGAAGATGTCGACGGCGAACAGATGCGGGCGCTCGTTGAGCGTCTGCGCGAACGTTTCGATTACGTGCTGATCGATTCGCCGGCCGGTATCGAGCAGGGCTTTCGGAATGCGGTCATTGGTGCGCAGCATGCGATCATCGTATGCACGCCCGAGGTTTCTGCCGTGCGCGACGCGGATCGCGTCGTCGGATTGCTACCGACGGATTGGCGCCCCGAGCTCATTATCAACCGTTTGCGTCCGGCACTTGTCAAAAAAGGCAAGATGCTCTCCATCGAGGACGTCGACGCGATCTTGCGTTTGCCGTTGCTTGGGGTTATTCCCGATGCGCCGGAAATCATCATTGCAACCAATCGCGGTGAACCGCCCGCGCTCGATCCCAATTCACCGACGGGTTCGGCCTATCGCACTATTGCGGCGAAAATGGCCGGTGAAGATGTACCGGCGCCAACCGCCGCACCGAAGCGCTCGTTCTTCGCGCGCCTTTTCGGAGGACTCTGATGTTCGGTTTCCTTGCGCGACTCTTCTATCGCTCGTCGTCGAGTGAGACGGCGAGAAAACGCCTCAAGTTCGTTCTGCTCTCGGATCACCTCGCGCTCGCGCCCGACGTCATCGACGCCATGCGTGCGGAATTGCTCGCCGTGATCGCTCGTTATTGCGACATCGATCCGTCGTGCGCCGAGGTTGGTTTTGAGCACCGCGAGCAGGGTATCGAAATGCACGCGACCGTACCGATTCGAGCCCTTACCGGGCGTCAGCGACCCGATCTGAAGGTCGTTCGCCCGTCGGCACAGCTTTCGCAAGCGGCTCCTGTTGTTGCAGCTGAAGCCCCCGCAAGCACCGTGGCATCGGAGCTCCCAGGTATCGAATGGGGAACTCAAGCTCCGCTTCTCGACGAAGAACCAAGCGACGACGGGGCCGAAAGAAAATCCGACGAGACCGCCACCGGCGAAAAATCAGCGGAACTTGAGAAAAGCGCCGTGGAGGGGAATGCCGCCGAACCTGCTTCGAAAACTCTGCCGGTTACTCGGAAAAAACATCAAAAATCCGGTCGGACGTATCCTGCCGCTCCATCGTCGACGCGCGAACACGTTAACGGAGAGCGTTCCGCACAAGGGTAATTTTTGTGCAACGATAATACAAACTGCAAACGAAAGTTTGCAGTTTGTATTATTCCGGGAGTGAACGCGCAAGCGGCAGGGTTGCGGCGGGTGCCTTTCCGGATTTACTTCGCTAAAGGATCTCTATGCGGTGTTTCCGGCAAATGTCGCTAAAATCCCTATGGTTAAAGGTGAGGAGGCCGTGCTTTCGCACATTGATGTCATCTAAGATGAGGCGGATAACCATATCGACTAACGCCATACTCCGTGAGGCAACTGTCGTCATGACCGCCTTGAGAGCGGCTTCTCGGTAGGGTTCGTCCGAGAATCGGATGACATGTGCTTTCCGGAGCAACGCTTCAAACCGCCCCACAGCAATCGTATTCCTCGTGAAGCGTGTATTTAATGTTTCGTAGAGAGACGGCCATGGCAGCAGCACGGTCGAAGCTTCCAGGATACCCTTTTTTCTTACTGCTTGCTCGTGGTATTGGTCACGGATATTATAGAACGCGTACCAGAAGCCGGTGTCAATAAGCACTGTTTTTGCGAAATTAGCCATTCGTGTCGTCGTCTTGCTCGCCGGTTCCCGCGACACCGTTCCACGGTGCATTTCGCCGCCGACCAAAGATAAAACTGCCTTTCATCTGACCTTCCACAAGTCTGATGACGTAAATCCGGTCCTTTTTTGCATTGAGTTCGACGCTTGAATCGAGGTCGACTTTCATATCTTGGAGGAGGTCGGTTCCAGGGTGCTCATACCAGAAGCATGCCATATTATCGCCGCATTCCTTTGCGCCGTGGCCGTCGAGCCATGCGTACATATCCTCGTAGTCACCATTGACCCCGAGATCGAACGAAATCCAGACGAAATGCCTCACTGTGAATCATCCTTAAATTGCGAGCGGCTGGGTAACTATCAATTTTCATTCCCACCAAAATCCCAAACCGCAAGCGCTATGGGAAGATATCTCCCATCAAGACTCGGCGAGTTTTTCTTTTAGTGTGGCGACCTGCCGTTGGGCGGTGGGGTTTCCTAGCGCTGCGGCGCGCTCGTACCAAGATAGAGCTTGCGCGTTATCTTGGGGGACTCCCAGGCCTTGTTCGTAGAAGGATGCGACGCGAACTTGTGCGCTTGCCGATCCTTGATCGGCAGCTTTGCGGTACCACTCCATCGCTTTCGCGTAATCTTGCGGAGCGCCGAAACCTTTTTCATAAAGTATACCGAGGTTGAATTGAGCGCCGGGAAAATCTTGTGCGGCCGCTTTGTAAAACCAATACATGGCCTCGACGAAATTTTGCTTGACGCCCAAGCCTTGGTAGTGAAGCACGCCGATATTTGTTTGGGCGCGCGCGTCACCTTGATCCGCCGCTTTGCGGAACCAGAGCATCGCTTCTTCGTAATCTTGCGAAACACCGAGGCCATTCTGATAAAGCGTGCCGATCGATGCTTGCGCATCGGCATCGTCGTGTTCGGCCGCTATGCGGAACCAGCGCAGCGCTTCGGCGTAATCTTGCGGTACGCCCTGGCCATACAGATAGAAAAGGCCAATGCTGGTCTGCGCATCGTTATCGCCTTGATCTGCAGCTTTGCGGAACCACTCCATCGCTTTGGTGTAGTCGCGCGGAACGCCGAGGCCATAGGAGGAGAGACGGCCGAGCGCAAGTTGAGCCCCAACATGCCCTTGTTCGGCAGCTTGGAAATAGCGAGACGCTGCCTCCTGGGGATCGGACGGCACGCCCTGATTGCCTTCATAGAGAGCGCCGAGATGGAACTGAGCCTCCGGGTCCCCGTCATCAGCCGCTTGTCCAAGTGCCGTGATCAGGTACGCGAGCTTCGTATCGGAGCCCGAATCGGCATTCGCCTCATCATCGGGCTCTTTTGAAGGTTCGTCTTCCAAGGTCATCAGATGGCGCTTGGCGTCGCATACCCCAACTTCCTCGTGGACGTCGTTGCCGCGCCCCTTATGTGCTCTCGCGCACTAGCGTGAGGTGGACGAGAGGATGCGAGTAAGTTCCTTCACCCCTGAACTTATCTCATCGGCCAGGCGGGGGGCTCGTTCGGATTTCGGATGGTCGATGATCCATGCGAGAGCGCGTTGGACGAACCGGCCGGCGTCCGTCGGTCGAAGCAGGAATGTGAGGCCTGCGGACATTTCTTGCATTGTGCCGTCTTCCCAAAGCCGATAGAAATGGCCATCGGTGAAGCCGAGGTGACGGTCGCCGTGCGGATTGAGGAAGAGATCCTTAATGCGAGACGAGAATTGGGAACCCGGCAACCATGTCCGAGAATCCATCGCCATGGGATCTCTCTGGTGCTGCATGAACGTTCTCCGAGGGTGAAAACTCGCTTCGTATGACGTCGCCCTTGTTGGGTCCTTGCGTCCGGCGGACGCGTTTTCCGGTTATTTCAATCTGGAACACGTTTTCGCTCGGATGGAGCGAGAATCCATGCGTGCGAGACGCCTTGACGCAAGAGGTGCAGGCCGGGTGACGGGCGGAAGATGCCGGATGCCTTCCCGCTCCCCTCGATTGCAATGACGGTCTGCGGTTCGTCGTTTGTTAGGATGTTCAGCGCTTGCCCAAGGTGTCGCGCGTCGATCTCGATCCAGCGACCTCGAAGTGCTCGGGTCGTCTCTCGGAGATCGCCAATGACGCCGGAGGTGGAAGGGGTCTGGTTTTTCGCGAGATACGCGACGGTCAGATCGCTTCCAAGGCGCGTTGCCAGACGCGCGCAACGCTCGATAAGCGCGGCTGCGCTTTCCACATGCTCAATGAGTGCAACGATGCGCGAGAATGGGACGACTTTGCGCGTTCGCCCGTGAGTGTGAATCGACTCCCGCAGCGCCAATTCGCGAAGTGCGGTAAGCTTTTCGGGTCGGAAAAAATTTGAGAGCGCTGCTTCAATGCGTTCTTGCGGGTAGATTCGCCCGCTGCGAAGACGATCGCGAATAATCTCTCCGGGTGTATCGATGAGAATGAGTTCGTCGGCAATAGCGAGGACGCTTTCAGGGACAGTCTCTCGGACGCGCAGACCCGTCAATCGCGCGACGGCATCGCCCAGACCCTCGACGTGCTGGACATTCATTGTCGTCATCACCGAGATTCCCGCCCGAATCACCTCGAGGACTTCCTGGTAGCGTTTTCCCAACGGGTTATTCGGTGCGTTGGTATGCGCGAGTTCATCGATCAAGGCGACCTGAGGCCGTCGCTTGAGGAGCGCTTCGAGATCGAGATCCTCAAAATGAATGCCCTCGATCTCAACTTTCTTGCGAGGGAGCAATTCGAGTCCATCAAGGAGTCGCGCGGTTTCGAGACGTCCGTGCGTCTCGATGAGGGCTGCGACGACGTCAACTTTGTCGCTAGCGAGTTGGTGGGCACGATCGAGCATCGCGTAGGTCTTCCCGGAGCCGGCTGCTGCGCCGAGAAATACCGTCAAATGTCCGTAGCCGATCTTCAGGCGGTCGCCCGCTGTTTGCGCGAGTGCGTGCGGAGCGATTTCAAGCGTCCGTTCGTTCGTCAATTCTGCGGGATCGACGACAAGGACGTCACGATCGGGCGCTTGGTCGAGAATGCGCTGAGCGATACGGCCGTTGGGGACAAGGATAAGTGTGGCTTGGACGTCGCGCATTCCGCCTTTTGCCCAGAGATTGGGGAGCTTGACGAGGCTTGCGCGAAGCTCGCGGGTGAGTTCGCGGAGATCATGCGGATCGGTTCCCGCTGCGGGAGCAACGTCAAGAGCAAGGTCGAGTGCCTCGGCGATTGCAGCTGCGGCTCGGAGGAACGGCACCGGGTCGCTTCCGGGCGTTAGCACGGCGAGCGCCGACGAAGCATTGCGCGGGCTAAGTTCAGGGACCGTGAGGTCATCGACGGTTCGCCATACGAGTTCGCGCAATACGCGGAGGGTCTGCGGGCGGAAAGTACTTTGCAATGCGCGCGCGACATCGTCGGGATGGACGATCCGCCCGTCGCGCAGGCGTGCGTCGAGAACATCCGGCGAGACATCGACGGCGATGACCTGGTCGGCGGCCTGCAGAAACGAGAGCGGAATTATCTCGCGCACGGGAAAGCCGATGAGCTGCTCGACAATCGGCGCAATCGTCTCCAAGTGCTGGATGTTGAAGGCTCCCAGCACGCTGATTCCCGCTTCGTCACGGAGCGCGAGGGCGTCTTGCCAGCGTTTCTCGTGCGCGCCGCCGGGCAGATTGGTATGCGCGAGTTCATCGAGGACCACGACGGTCGGGCGTGCAGCGACGGTCGCGGCATAGTCGAATTCGGGAAAAGTCGTACTGCCGATCGGAACGGCTCGCGGCTCGATGCGGGGGAGGTCCCGTGCCAGCTCGTCAAGATCGGAACGGTGCTTGGTTTCGATCCATGCGAGCGCCACGCGGACCTTGCTCGCCTGCAAGGCCCGCGCTTCTTCAAGAAGCCGACGCGTCTTCCCGGCGCCGGGGGCGGCGGCGAGATACACGGTCAGACGAGGCCGAAAACCGAGTTCTCGGAGCAGTTCCTTCGCTCGTGGGCGTTCGTCGTCTCGCTCATCCATGGTCTCATTCCTTCTTCGACGTGATCTCGGAGAGAACCGCCGAAAAGGATTGTTCTTCGCTTGAAACATACTCTCACGATGAAACGCTTTGACGCTTGCCGATGTTCACAAAAGGATTTTGTATGGAAGACAAAGACTTTGAACCCGCAGATGCGGAGAATTCGTTATTGTGCCGAATCACCGAAGCCGGACAGGCCGTTAAGGCTGCTCGCAGAAAAGCACGCATCACGAGTCGCGATTTTGCTAAACTGGCGGGGATCGACGCGCGTAGGGTCGGGAGTATTGAAAAGGGACATATAATTCCCCCTTCCGAGCGAGTCGAGTTTTTCGCGGATATTTTAAACCTATCTGAACAGGGCACGCGACAATTGGTTGCAACTTTTGAAGATGCGATTGCTGCAAAAGATCTCTTGCGGACAATGCGCGAGAGGGGAATCGATCTCGCTCCCAGGGAAGCGAAGGCGTCACACATACGCGTATTCAGAAAAGTTGTTATCCCCGAGTTATTGCAAACACCGGAATATGCGGAATCGATCTTGCAACACGAGTTCGGAACCGGAGGGTCAGAGAGGAAGAAGCGTGTTGCTGCAAGGATTGAACGGCAACATATTCTGCGTATTCCGACAAAAAACTTTGAGTTCGTCATTTTGGAGTCGGCGTTTCTCGCACGTCAAAATTTTGGCGAACGAGTTCTTTCCGCGCAAATCGACCACATCGGTCGATTGCAGAAATTTCCAAACATCACCATTCATGTCCAGCAGAGTTTCACGGCGCTCCGGCTCCTGCCAAAGCACGCCGGATTCCAAATTTTCGACCAAGAGTGTGTCGCGGTGGAAAATTCCAGTGGAATGGAAATTCGCGGACAGAATCACGTACCAGGTTTTGAGCGACGTTTCAGAGACTTCGCTCACGAGGCCTTGCACGGAATTGACGTCGCTACTTTCCTTCGTGATCGCAAAGAATCATACGCGAAGGAGTTCTCAGGAGCTGGAAAAGTGATACGATTCTGAGGAAAGGGCATTCATGAAGAAAATGTATGAACGCTCGCCCAAGAACACGGACCTCGGGTACGTAAAGGCGAATTGCATCCGATCATGATCTCGGCTCCCAATGCACGCGCATTCCGTTGGGCGTGTTTCGGCTTACTGCTTGTCGCCTGGGGAATCGACGTCGCGACCCCTCAACTGTTCATTGCCTCAATCTTGTTCAATGCGCCGGTGGCATTGAGCGGCCTCGTCTTCGATCGCCGCTTCACGATGGGCATCGTGATCGCGGCGCTGCTCGGTAATGCGAGCGCGGGCTGGCTCAACGGCATTCGCGACGGAGGAGTTTGGGATGCGCTCGGCATCGCCGATCGAGTTCTCGCTGCGCTCTCCACGGTGCTCGTGGGCTACCTCACGTCTCTTGCGCAAGCCGCAGCCCAACGGGCGGGCAAGCTGCTCGCCCGACAGGAACGGGCTGAGCGCGAGCGACGCCTCCGCCAAGCGGTTTCGGTGATCCGCTCGACTTTGAATCCCGAGCTCGTGCAGCGGAACGCCGTGCGTGAGGCGATCAACGTGACCTCGGCGGATTTCACAATGCTCTTCGTGATGGAAGATCATTGGCAACCGGCGTCGACCTTACGCTGCACGGCGAACGATGGCACGGTGACTCTCTCGCACGAGCGTCTGGCGCCGGAACTGCATTCGTTGGTGCAACGAACGCTTGCCGCCGAGGGGGAGATCGTCGCGGTGAGTCGGGGGGACGCTCTCGGTCGCCTCGTCCTCGACACCCTCGGTGCTTCCGACGTATTAGCGGCGCCCATCCTCGAGGGGGAGCGTACCTTCGGGGTTCTACTTGCGGCGCGTTCTCGCGGTGAGTTTCGGCGGGAAGAAAGCGGTCTCGAACCGTTGCGCGCATTCACCGATCAGGTCGCGACGGCGATCTCACAGGCGTATGTCTTCGTGCAGCTCGCCGAGAAAAACGACGAGTTGGCCCGTGCGAATGCGGCGATTGCGGCGCGCGGTGACGTCATCCGCGATTTAGTTTACGCGCTTTCGCACGATTTGCGAACGCCCTTGACGGCGGCGGGAATGACGATCCGTCAGGCGCTTGACGGAGCCTACGGCGAGTTGCCCGAGCGCTATCGCGAAATCCTTCGCCGTAGTCTCGAAGCCAACGACGAACTCCAGCGTCTGGCGGGAACGTTGTTGATGATTGCGCGCTATGAATCCGGCGAGTCCTCCCCGGTTCGTATTCGCGTCGATCTCGCAGGGCTCGTACGTTCGGTTATTCTTGAATTGGAAGCGCTCGCAAAGGCGCGGGGCGTTACCTTGAATATGGAAACGTCGACGCCGATGCCTGTGCTCGGTGATGACGTCGAGCTGCGGCGCGCGATCACGAATCTGGTTGCCAACGCCCTCACGCATAGCCCCGAGGAAACGACGGTGCGCGTTCTGCTTGAGCGGGTCGGAGAGAGCGTCGCGCTGACGGTTGAGGATGAGGGATACGGCGTTCCCGAGAAGGCGCGTGCCGCATTGTTTTCGCGCTTTGCGGGCGGGAGCTCGGAGCACGGTGGCGGAACGGGTCTGGGCTTGTACCTCGTTTGGCGTATCGCCAAGAGCCATAGCGGAACGGTGCTCTATACCGAGAGAAACCCTCGGGGGAGTTGTTTCACGATGAACTTACCCGCCGCGCCGCCGCCGACTGCCGATCAGTGATGGAAGGCCGCACCTATCGTGTGGTCCTGATCGAGGATCACATTTTGACTCGCGCGGGATTGCGCACGGCGTTGGAATCGGCGGGCGACATCAGCGTCGTGGCCGAGGCATCCGATGGAATTCGCGGGATCGCGGCGGTTCGATCGCAGACGCCGGACGTCACGATCGTCGATATTGGATTACCGGGAATCGACGGAATTGAGTTGACCCGACAAATTCGTAGCGCGGGTTTAACGACACGGGTCATTATCCTCACGATGCACGATCTCGAACGTGAAGTATTCGCGGCACTTGCGGCCGGCGCCGATGCGTATTGTTTGAAGACGTCCGATCCGACCAGCGTGCTCATGGCCGTGCACGCCGTTGGTGAAGGTGCGGCGTATTTCGATCCGCAGATCGCGCATCTGGTATTGCGCGGCCTTGCAACGGCGGCGTCCGCGCACGCGGTGAACGATCGCGGTGGGATCGAACTTGAGCAATCTCCGTTGACGCCGCGCGAACTCGACGTGTTGCGGCTCGTCGCCGAAGGTGTAGGAAACGGCGAAATCGCCGAACGTTTGCGAATCGGCTTGGGTACGGTCAAACTGCACGTGCGCGAAATCCTCGAAAAACTCTCCGCCGCAGATCGCACGCAAGCCGCCGTTAAAGCATTCCGCCGGGGATTATTGTCGTGATGGTGGGAACCGGCGGCATGGCGACCAAAGTGCTCGCCGCCAGACAAGCCGCGATAACCGGAGCGTCGACCCACATCGCCTCCGGCCGCGAATACAATGTTCTTCTGCGATTGCGTAATTGCGAAAATATCGGCCCCGACTCAGGCCTCATCCGCGCCAGATAGTCGAAACCAGCCTCGCATCACCACAAAAGCGGTCTAGGTTTTGATTTTGCTTGGGTTAAGGCGAGTCGCGTCGTATTCTGCGTTGTCTGCGTTGAATGTACCCTTGAGACCGCCGCGTTCGTAATTACGTACCTTCACGACTTTCCCGGTCTTCAGAGTGCGAAGATGACCCCGCACGCTATGAGGCCGTGGGTAGCGAAGTCGCTCATAGTTGCGCACATTGTGAAGCGCCCCTTCCACCGTGGTCTTCTCTCGAAGAACGATCTTGTAATGCTTGGCCTCGAGATCTCCCCCCGAGCGCTCAATCGCACGCCGTTGCTGACGATTCAGCGGAGCGTCGGGACTCGGAATCGACTCTATTGAAACATCACGATGCTGCAACAACAAAACGAAGTTGAGTGCGACGATTACGGATGTTTTCCCCTCGGGCCGTTCGATATTTTCATCATCGGGTTGCAAGAACGATTCTTTCGAGGAACGCCCGGCACGAATATTGAGATCTTCGAACAACCCGTCTTGTACGTTGAACCTTACTCCCGAAATACCAGCAACCTCACCTCGTGCCTCCGTTTTTGTTAAAAAACGGTCGCACACCGTCCATGTGGAACCGGCCGTAGCGTCAATGAGGAGAGAATCAAGACAGACCCATGCGTCAGATTCGAAAACCTTGCTCGATTTGCTACTGTCACGTTCATCGCCTGGAGCCGGATGGGGCGTTCCGGCCGCCACTTTCTCCCATGGACAGTCGTCCACCACGAGCTTCCATCGAGGGAACGGCGGGACGAGATAGTTAGGATCGTACGAAGTTAGAGATAGAGCGGCGAGTTGTTCGTGCTGTGCGATTGTGATATGAAAAACGCGCATCTCAGCCTTGGCAGCTTTCCAGACAAAATGGACGTCCGGATGAGTATATTCTTCTATCAAGAGAACCTCTACAAAGGGAAAACGAGTTGGTGAAGAAAGTAGCAAAGGCGGTGCAATTAGCTACGGTTCATTCGAAGGCAGAGCAAGAGCACCTTTGAATTACTTGCGCATTAGCGGCGTAACGTAGCGGGTCACTCGCGAGAGCGCACTGCGGCAAATCGGACGCCGGACTCTGAGCCGGATGTGGAAAAGCGCATAAAGAAACTCG
This sequence comes from Vulcanimicrobiaceae bacterium, assembly GCA_035937855.1. Lineage (GTDB taxonomy): Bacteria > Vulcanimicrobiota > Vulcanimicrobiia > Vulcanimicrobiales > Vulcanimicrobiaceae > DASZHL01. The sequence continues at coordinate 64,506 of DASZHL010000058.1, read as the reverse complement.
GGCACTAATCGAACCATGCGAAGTATGGCGATTGGCTTGAAGAATCGTGGATTTCTGCTTCTACCCTTGACAATTGGGTCTGATTCAGGGAAAATCGTCCATAGCATGGACGATTTTCCGCCTTTTGAGCCTTTGATCTATCGCCGTCGCCTCATCCAAGAGCGCCTTCTTTCGGCGCTCTCCCGAATGCCGGTTGCTTTTCTCGCTGGACCTCGTCAAGCAGGCAAGACGACGCTCGTTCGCCGAATAGGGGCCGATCCAGCACGGCGTTATCTCACCTTGGACGACGCCCTGACCTTGGAAGCAGCTCATTCGGATCCGGAAGGTTTTATCGCGCGCTTGGTTCCGCCGGTGACGATCGACGAGGTACAGCGGGTGCCTCAACTCTTTCTCGCGATCAAGGCGAGGGTTGATCGTGAGCGCATCAATGGCCAGTTCTTGCTCACGGGCTCCGCGAACGTCACGCTAACCGCGCGCGTTGCCGATTCTTTGGCGGGCCGCATGAGCACGATGACGCTCTGGCCGCTTTCTCAAGCGGAAATTGAGGGATGTCCGGGGACGTTCATCGATCGAATTTTCGAAAAAGACCCCGCCTTGACGACAAGCGGGGTTCAACTTACGGAGCGTATTATCCGCGGAGGATACCCACAAGCCCACGTCGTTGAGCCGCCGGTGACGGGTCTCCACGATTTTATCGGCGATTTGGTCACCTCGCTTTTGCAGCGCGACATCCGCGATATCGCTTCGGTTGACGACATCTTCGAACTGCAGCGCATCCTGCGGGTACTCTCGGCGCGGCCTGCCTCAGAACTGAACGTCACGCGACTTGCAAGCGATCTCGGGATTCCGCGAGCGACGCTGATGCGATATCTTCGCGTATTGGATCTCGCCTTTCTCACCTTTTCGCTCCCGGCGTGGTCGGGGAATGCAACCGTTCGCATTTCACGGAGCCCCAAGGCGTACCTCGCCGACACTGCCATAGCATGTTACGAAGCGGGAGTCGATCGTCAGCGGCTCGAGAATGATCCGCTCGCGCTCGGGCATTTAACGGAGAATTTCGTCGCATCCGAGATTATGAAGCTCGCATCGTGGAGCCGATCTCGTGTTTCGCTTTTCCATTATCGTACGCACCGAGATCGCGAGGTTGACCTCGTTCTCGAAAAACCGAACGGATCGGCGGTCGGAATTGAAGTGAAGGCTTCGCACAAAGTTACACATGACGATCTTCGGGGCCTCAATGATTTACGGGAGCAGCTCGGCAAACGCTTCGTCCGAGGAATCGTCCTCTACGTCGGTCCGGATACGCAGTATCTTGAAGACCATATAGTTCTACCCATCTCGGCACTTTGGCGTAACTGAGGAGCGCCTTTAACCGCGCCTTGTTCCGTCGTGTGCCCACAAATCGAGCGCATCTGCCCACGGGGACTTGCGCTCATTCAGTACAATGAGGACATGGATGCGTCTGGAGGAGGAAAGACCACACTCACCATTCGTAATTTTGATGTCGGTTTGAAGGAGAAACCTCGTATACGCTCCGCACACAATGGCCGCTCGATGGAGAGCGAACCCCGCCATATTACTAACACTGCCTTGGCTGGAGGAAACAATAACGAACTGAATCTCGCCGACGCCATCCGGCGGCGCTTCCTTCCGTTTGGCGGCGTCGACAACTTAATACCGCATCCACCTGTCCTGATTGGTGCTCCCTTATCAGCCGATGGATTTAATGAGATCGACCGTGTCGAGCAACCTATGGCCGAATCAACTTCGGCGAAGGTTCTTCCGTGAAAAAGATCCTGTGGGCATTGAAAATGCGGAAAGAAGAATAGCCGTCGCGATGTGCATCATTATTGTCGCCTGGAAGGTTCATCCCGACTATCCCTTGGTCGTCGCAGCGAACCGGGATATCAACTACGCGCGCCCTACGCGCGCCGCTGATTTTTGGCCGGATGCCCCGCGCTTGCTGGCCGGGAGGGATCTCGTGGCAAACGGGACGTGGCTAGGCATAACCCGAGACATGCGTTTCGCCGCGGTCACCAATTTCCGCGAATATCCCGCCAAACCGGGGGTACGCTCCCGAGGTCTGCTGACACGAGACTATCTGCTTGGAAGAGATGATCCGGCTAGCTATTGCGCGCAGATCGAGCGAGATCTTTATGAAGGCTTCAGCCTTCTCGTTGCGGATGGGACGCATTTGTCTTATGTCTCCAACCGTGATGGGGCGCTTCGAGTTCTGGGATCGGGCATCTATGGACTTTCCAACAGTCTCCTCGAAACGCCCTGGCCGAAAGTCACGCGAGCGAAGGACGCTTTCAACAGCGCTTTGGATAAGCTGCCTCGACGGGCTGAGTTCTTTCGATTTCTCTCTGATGAACCTCGTCCGCCGTATGAGACGTTTCCTCATACGGGGGTTCCCATTGAAATAGAGCGTCTTCGCTCTGCCGTTTTCATACAATCGCCCGATTATGGAACCGTTTCTTCCACGCTCCTTCTTGTTTCTCGTTTCGGGCGAATATCTCTGGAAGAGCGCAGCTTTGGACCCGGTGGGCAGGCTTTGGGGCGTGTTCGAAAGATCTGTCAATCATGACGTATAAGCGCTCCACGAAACTCCACGTGTCAGTGTCTTCTGAATCTGCGATGCTCTGTCTGTTTTTCCTCTGGTTTTGACCGTTCATCCAAGCCGGTGGGATCGGCGTGAGGTTGATCGTTGGACGAGGGGTCCTTTTGTAAGGAAACGTTCTCCAGATTGAACGATTGTGCGTGATTTTTTTCACCCAGATTCGTTGGAACAAGCCGATAATCATGGGAAATGGACGCCAGCCGATCTCGATAGAGCGCGTACTTTTGCTCGAGTGAGTCGGAATCTCGCAATTTTTCAAGACGAGAGATTCCGTGGAGATGAATGTCCGGATCGAACGTCAAGGCGATTACGTGGTGCTCCGCCCAGGAAAAGGCATTTTTTATGAGATGTTCGATCTTCTCGAAACCGGATCGCGAATTGATAAGCGGAGGATCGTGGAGGTAGAGCGAATGCAGGAAAACTGCGGATGCGGTCTCCGTTCCCTGTACCCAGAAGGTGACTCCCCAGCGTTCGTCTTTTACTGCATGAAGCCGATGTGCGACGAAGTCGCGGGGCCGGTAACGCTTAAAAACTCCAAATCTTCCCTCAATCCTCGCCGATCCATCGCCCGGGTGATATTTCGCGACGCAATCTTCACGGTGTTTCCTTGTAAGCGTTCTCTCGGGATGGACGTTCTCGTTGAAGGAAAAACCATGATACCACCGGTTTGACCCGGTAAGACCATAGAGATGGTTGCGGAGGAAATGGATTTCGGGTTCGTTATCCGTATTTTTATCCAAATTCTCCTCGAAGAACGAGGGGCCGAGTATGTAGAATCCGATTGAAGTTGTACGATCAGCTTCTTTTATGCTTATTCCGTTATTGGCGAACGGTATCCGATCGTTTCGAAGCGTTGTAGAAGAATTGAGATTGATGGCAGGGACTCCGTGATAGTCTGCCCAGTTACAAAACTGAGTAAGAAGCCGTTGAGCATATTTCCCTTCATTAAGGGACGGTACGATGGCAACGTCGATTTCGTGAATGAGAACCTCACCCGTGGGGGCTGTTTCGAACCGCATGCGTGTTCCGTGCTCGTCTTGCACGGTTCCAATGCGTGGACGGCGGTCGGACCGAAAATCCATCGGCTCAAATCCGGAAAAAATCCCGAACTTCGCCGGATCTTCTTTGAGCGAAGCGAGCCGTAGCGTTCGCTCGTGCATATTTTCGAGATGCCCCGCGCACTCAATATTTCTTCCGTTTTGAAAAAAAGTACCCCCTTGGAGTTCGCATGGTTTGCCGCGCTGTCGCCCTCTCTCGCTGAAAAAATGCGGCTCCCTGTTCTCCGTCGTGTGGGTGTCGCAAGCGAGTTCGCGCTCTCGCCGGTATTCGAGGACGGTCTCTTCGTTCCGATCGCCGTTCACAGAATAAGAGCCCTTTCCATGCTTGCTCGTGGAGAGTGCTTGGCGTCCGGCATCCTGTGGATTTGGCTTTCATCCCCTGTTCCGTCGCTGAGCGCTTCATCACTGAGCATCCTCGAATCGGAACGCCATCCGTGTCCGTTGCCAAGCGGCTACGAAACCCATCGCTTCGCCGGTCATGGTGTTGGTGCCCCCCGCTTCGTCCGCTTCATTTCCGGATTTGGAAGGCTCGTTGAACTTGTTGAGACTTTAATTGGCCTTGCTCATTCACAGTTTCAGTTTGTTGAACGGTAACACGCTTTGCTCTGCTAAAGTTCGCGTAGTACATCTGCTTTAGTTGAGCCATTTGCTCAGGCGTCAAATTATCTCTGAAAAACAGTCTTACCTCCTGTGGATGTTCAGCAACCTTCCCCATGTGATCTAGTGCGTTTACCAAATCCGGAAAAACCCTGTATCGGGCTTTTAATTGGAGAAGAATATCTTTCAAAAACTCGACATGGGAAAGATCATTTGGAGGATTTGGCTCATCCCACCATTCCAGCGGTGCATTGGAGGCTCTTTGAATGACGAGCGGAAAAGCGGTGCCCGCTATGTCATATTTGAACGCCTGCAAGGAATAATCAAACGCATCACGGCTGCCTTTCCCAATATCAACCTGGATATGTGCATGCTGAGCAATGATGTTGAGTGCTTTTACAAGTTCTTTGATTCGCTCATTACCCGATTGAGAAAATGCAGGCAGATGTGTAATATCCAAAGCCGTCTCTGTATCCAAACTTGTTTTCCCGGAGTATGATTGAACCGCTAAGAGAGGATCTTGATCGCTCATTGTGTCGCTTTCCAGAGTTCACTCGGATTATCGTATCCGTTCACCGCTGATCATTTCGACTGTGAGTGAAAGGTGGTAGGCGTACCTTTTCTTCCTTTGAACGATTTCCTCCCGGGATGGCGGAAGGGATTGAAAAGCGCCGCCGTTATCACGGTGGCGCTTTTCAATCCCTTCCCAAGCGAACCCGCTCCCTTACTTCGCCCCTTTCCCGTCGAGGGCGAGGTTGAGTTCGAGGACGTTGACGTGGGGTTCGCCGAGGAAACCGAGTTCGCGTCCTTGCACGTGGGCAGCGACGATATCTCGCACTTTTTCGACCGCGACGCCACGGGCTTTTGCGACACGTGGAGCTTGGTAGAATGCCCCCTCCGGACTGATATCGGGATCGATTCCGCTGGCGCTGGAGGTCACCAAATCCATTGGAATCGGGCCGACGGCGTCGGGGTTCTCTTTTTTGAGCGCGGTGATCGCGTCGCGGGTTGCGTCGATGAGCTTCTTCGACGTTGGACCGAGATTTGTTCCGCCGGTCGAAGTCGGATCGTAACCCTTGCCCGCGGCGGACGGTCGTCCGTGGAAGTACTGCGGTTTGGTGAAGAGCTGACCGACAATATCGGACCCGACCACTTTTCCGTCGACGCTGATCAGCGAGCCGGAGGCTTGCGCGGGAAAGAACGTGTGGGCCAGGAGCGTCATAACCACGGGGTAGACCAATCCCAGGATGATCACCGTGACGACGGTGAACAGCACTGAACTGATGAGGCCGCGGAGAAAACCGCCGCTGGAAGTTGGTGGTTGAACTATCGTTTCGCGCACGGGACGCTCCTCAGGTAAGATGGAAGGCGGCGAGGATCATGTCGATGACCTTGATGCCCGCGAAGGGAATGATGATGCCGCCGATGCCGTAGATCAGCACGTTGTCGCGCAGAACCAGATCCGCGCCGCGCGGACGATAGGTTACGCCGCGCAAGGCCAGCGGAATCAGCGCGACGATAATGAGCGCGTTGAAGATGACGGCCGAGAGGATCGCGCTTTGCGGCGTGCTCAGACGCATGACGTTGAGCATGTCCATCGCGGGATAGGTGGCCGCGAACATCGCCGGAAGAATCGCGAAGTATTTCGCAACGTCGTTTGCGATCGAGAACGTCGTGAGGGCGCCGCGTGTCATCAACAATTGCTTGCCGATCTCGACGATTTCGATGAGCTTGGTCGGATCCGAATCGAGGTCAACCATGTTGGCGGCCTCTTTGGCGGCTTGCGTTCCCGAGTTCATCGCAACGCCGACGTCGGCTTGCGCAAGCGCGGGAGCATCGTTGGTGCCGTCGCCGGTCATCGCGACCAGGCGACCCGAACCCTGTTCTCGCTTGATGAGTTCCATCTTGGTTTCGGGCGTGGCCTCGGCGAGGAAATCGTCGACGCCGGCTTCGCGCGCGATGGCGTTGGCGGTGAGCGGATTGTCGCCGGTAATCATCACCGTGCGAATACCCATCGCACGCAAGCGATCGAAGCGGTCACGCATATTCGGCTTGAGGATATCTTTGAGATGGATCACGCCGAGGGCCGTTGCATCTTGCGCAAGCAAGAGCGGCGTTCCGCCCGAACGCGCGATGCGTTCGATCTCGGGATTGAGAGCCGACGCTTCATCACCACCGCGTTCGCGCAGCCATGCGCGCACGGAATCCGGCGCACCCTTGCGGATCGCCGTAGCCGTGCCGCCTGGCGGGAGATCCACGCCGCTCATGCGCGTGTATGCGCTAAACGGAACGAACTGACCGCCGTCGGGAAGTTTCGTGTTCGCCGCAAACGCGCTGTCTTTCTGAGCGAGCGTGACGATCGAACGGCCTTCGGGCGTCTCGTCGGCGAGCGAAGAAAGATACGCGGAAGTTACGGCGAGCTTTCGGTCGACACCGGGAGCCGGGATGATCTCGGCAGCTTGCCGATTGCCCAGCGTGATCGTTCCCGTCTTGTCGAGCAAGAGCGTGTCGACGTCGCCTGCGGCTTCGACGGCGCGCCCGCTCATCGCGAGCACGTTGCGTTGCAGCACGCGATCCATCCCCGCGATGCCGATGGCCGACAGTAGGCCGCCTATCGTCGTCGGGATCAAGCAGACCAAGAGCGCGATGAGGACGGTGACGCTCTGCGGGCTTCCCGCGTAGATCGAATACGGACTGAGCGTCACAACCGCGAATAAGAAGATGATGGTCAACCCCGAAAGTAAGATCGAGAGCGCGATCTCATTCGGTGTCTTTTGACGCTGCGCGCCTTCGACTAAGCTAATCATCCGATCGAGGAAACTATCGCCGGGATTCGAGCTGATTCGCACAACGATCTGATCGGAAAGAACGCGCGTGCCGCCGGTCACCGCGCTGCGATCGCCGCCGGCTTCACGAATGACCGGAGCCGACTCGCCGGTAATCGCCGATTCGTCGACCGAAGCCGCGCCTTCGATAACGTCGCCGTCTCCGGGAACCAGTTCGCCCGCAGCGATCCGAACGCGATCGCCTTTGCGCAGCATCGTCGCGCTGACGACCTCGGTACCACCGCTCGCCAGAATGCGCACGGCTTGCGTATCCGATTTCGTGCGCCGCAGAAAGTCGGCTTGCGCCTTTCCGCGGCCTTCGGCGACGGCCTCCGCGAAATTCGCGAAAAGCACCGTGAACCACAGCCAGGCCGAGATTGCGAAGTCGAAACCCGCGTTCTTTCCACCTAAAGCGAGATCGCGCAGCCAGAAGACAAGGACGGCAAGCGCGCCGACTTCGACGATGAACATGACCGGGTTGCGCGCTTGCCAACGCGGATCGAGCTTGACGAACGATTCCCCGATAGCGCGGCTGAGAATAGACCCGTCAAAAAGCGAACGGGCTTGCGGACGACGTTCGAGGCGACTCGCCTTACGATTCATTGCACTTTTCCTTGGAGCATGAGGAGGTGTTCGACGATCGGGCCGAGCGCGTCAGCCGGGAAGAAGGTCAGCGCACCGACGATGATGATGACGCCGATGAGGAGGAACACGAATATCGGCGAGGTGGTGGTAAACGTCCCGGACGTAACCGGAACGCTTCGTTTCCCCGCCAGCGATCCCGCGAGCGCTATTGCGGGTATGAGAAAGAGAAAACGTCCGCACAGCATCACGACGCCGAGCACGATGTTGAAATACAGGTTTCCGCCCAGGCCGGCAAAAGCGCTGCCATTGTTCTCCGTCGTTGAGGTGAAGGCATAAAGCAATTCGGAAAATCCGTGAACGCCGTTGTTGCCTAAGGTCGCTACTCCGGCGGGAAGCAGCACGGAGACGGCGGTGGGAACCAGGGCGAAGAACGGTAGGACGAGGATGGCGAGAATCGCGAGTTGCACCTCACGCCGTTCGATCTTCTTCCCGAGATATTCGGGCGTTCGCCCGACCATGAGTCCGGCGATGAAGACCGTGAGCACGACGAAGATGACCATGCCGTAGAGCCCGGTACCCACACCGCCGAAGATGACCTCTCCGATCTGCATGTTGACCAGCGGCACGAGTCCCCCAAGCGGCGTGAACGAATCGTGCATCGCGTTGACGGCACCGCACGATGTGTCGGTCGTCACGGTCGCGAAGAGCGATGAAGCGCCGACGCCGAAGCGACATTCTTTGCCTTCCAGGTTTCCGCCGTTGACGCCTAAGGCATGAACGATTGGATTTCCGGCGGCCTCCGCGCTATAAGCGCAGGTGAATCCGATGCCGAAAAGAATCGCCATCGCCGCGAAGAGCGCCCAACCTTGGCGTTGATCGCGCGCGTAGCGTCCGTAGGTATACGTTAGCCCCGCACCGATCGCGAAAATGAGCACCATCTCGATGAGATTGGAGAACGGCGTGGGATTTTCGTTTGGCGAGGCGGAGTTCGCGTTCACGAAACCGCCGCCGTTGGTGCCGAGCTCTTTGATGACTTCCTGCGAGGCCATCGGACCGCCCGTGATCGATTGCTTGAAGCCCTCGATCGAGACGACATCTCTATAGGTATCGAAATTCTGCGGAACGCCTTGCCGGCAGAGGATGAGGCCGACGACGAAACTCAACGGCAAAAGAATATAGAGGATCGAACGCGTCATGTCGACCCAGAAATTCCCGAGGGTTTTCTTATCGGTGCGGCAGACGCCGCGGATGACCGCGACGGCAATCGCGATGCCGACGGCGGCGGAGATGAAGTTGTGCCATGTCAGCCCGGCCATCTGCGAGAGATAGCTCATGGTGCTCTCGCCCGAATAGAATTGCCAGTTCGTATTCGTCGTGAAACTCACGGCGACGTTCCAAGCATTGTCGGGTGTGAGGTTGTCGAAACCTTGCGGATTGAGCGGCAACCATTTCTGCGTTCGGAGCAACGCGTACAAATAGAACAAACCCACGATGCTAAAACCAAGGGTCGCCGCCAAATATCCCACGGCCGACATTTCGACCTTTGGATTGATGCGGCAGAGCCGGTAGACCAGGCTCTCGATCGGTGAGAGAAGCGGGCTCAGGAACGTGCGCTCGCCGGAAAATACCCGTGCCATGTAAGCACCCAAGGGTTTGGTCAGGGCGAGGACCACGAGAAAGAAGACGCCGGCTTGAAGCCAGCCGCTGGTGGACACGGGTTAGAACCTTTCCGGGCGCAGCATCGCGTACGTCAGATAGACGAGCGCAAGTGACGTGAGGATCAGACCGACGACGTTATCGAACATGGGACTAGATCCGCTCACAAGCGTTGGTATAGAGGTTGAAGATCCAGAACAACGCTATTGTGAGGGCGAGCAACGAGATCTCAAGAGCGATCATCGGAAAGGCTCCTTCGGGTGACGGAAGCAGATAGAGCCAGCCTAGTCTCAAGCAAGGAAGGGGAGAAGCCTCCGATCGGATATCCGTTCGGATTCCTCGATTTTTCGGGCCACCGGCCGATAGATGGGGGGCCGGGGATCACGGATGAGCCGGAAATGCCTCCAAGGACTCGATTTCCTAGAGGAGCAACCTGGGCTTACCTGGAAAGTACCGGCCCATCCGAATTTCAGTTTTTGGCGTGCTCGCGGCGGAGAGACCTGCTCGCGAAATCCCGCCCGGCACCTATCGGATCCACCACGGACCTGCGTCGGCGCGACTGCATCGCGGTCATCATGACACGAGCGATTCCCGCGCTCCCGGTCCCAACGTCGGCTTGCGCGTTGCGTAGGCCCTAGCGGAGAATACCTTCTTGTCAACGGAACTCTTGATCTCGAGCGACCCTTGGGAGAATCGCGTCGCGCTTCTCGAGGACGGCAAACTTAGCGAGATTTACTACGAGCGCGAAGAACGCGTCATCGGTTCGATCTACAAAGGCAAAGTCCAAAACGTGCTCCAAGGCATGGGAGCCGGCTTCATCGATATCGGGCTCGGGCGCAACGCCTTCCTTTACGTGGACGACATCAACAAGGCGCCGCTCAACATCGGCGACGTTGAGATCACGCAAGGACGTTCGGGTTACACGATCGGCGAGAAGGTCGAGCGTGGGGACGAAGTCCTCCTGCAGATCGTCAAGGAGCCGCGTGGCCTCAAAGGTGCCCGCGTCAGTACGAACATCTCCTTGCCGGGACGGTATTTGATCCTGATGCCGACCGGAAAATTCAGCGGCGTCTCACGCAAGATCGAGAGCGCCGAGGAGCGGAATCGACTCAAGGCCACGATGAAGTTGATCCGTCCCGATGGGATGGCGACGGTAGTCCGGACCGCCGCGGCCGGGGTGAGCCAGGCTGAACTGATTGCCGACCTCGGCGTGCTGATCCGCATGTGGCACGGCATTCTCGAGAGCTACAAGCGTGCGCCGGCGCCGGCGCTGATCCACAAAGACATGAACCTGATCTACAAGGCCGCACGTGATTTCATCACCCCCGAAGTCCGACGCGTGCTCATCGACGATCGGGCCGAATGCGAGAAAGTCAAAGATTTCATGCGCTTGCTCGGTCCACAATACGTGGAGCGCATCGAGTATTACGAGGGCGGTCGTGCACTCTTCGCGGATTTCAAGGTTGACGAGGAAGTTCAGCGCTTGATGCGTCCGAAGGCCGAGTTGCCCTCCGGCGGATCGATCGTTATCGAATCGACGGAAGCCCTCACCGTCATCGACGTCAATTCCGGGAAATTCACCGGCGGACGGAACCTTGAGGACACGATTGTCCGCACAAATATCGAAGCCGCGGCCGAGATCGCGCGTCAAGTGCGCCTGCGTGATATCGGCGGAATCGTCGTCTGCGATTTCATCGACATGAATACCGAGGCGAGCCGTACGAAAGTCATCGAGACGCTCAAGCAGGGTTTACAGCGTGATCGCACGCGGACGACGATCCAATCGTTCTCGTCGCTGGGTCTGCTGGAATTCACGCGCAAACGGATCGGCAAAGACCTGAGCGGACAGCTCCGCGGCGCTTGCCCAACGTGCCGAGGTTTGGGAAGCCTGATGTCACCGGAGTCGATGGCGATCGAGGCTATGCGCGAAGTGCGCCGCGCCGTCCATACGCATCAGAACGGAACGCATCCCTCGCAGCTTGAGGTTCACGCCGCTCCGACGGTCGCTGCCTCGCTGGAATTCTGGCATGAGGACGAGGTGCTCGAACTCGAACGCGAACTCGAAATCAAACTCGCGGTGAAGGTTGATGCGACATTGCACCCCGAGCGTCTGCGCGTCGGAACGGCGGATTCGCTGGCCAAAGCGGCGGTGCGACCGGAGGCTTTACGCGTCGGCGACGAATTCGAGGTCGAGATTCTTTCGGCGAAGCTGCCGACGGCGACTTCCGGTCTCGCCGTGGTTGCCGGCCGCTTAATAGAGATTGAGAACGGAGCTGGAGCGGTCGGCCGAACCATTCGAATTCGGATTCTCGACGTAGCCGAGGATGGCGCGGTGCTCGCCGAGTCCCGAGCCCCTGTTGCAAGCGGTGAGGAAGAACAACAGCGTCGTCGCCGTCGTCGCGGCGGACGTGGTCGATCCAAGCCGATAACTCCGGACGAGCAGACCGAAGAATTGCTTGCCCTCGCGGAGGAAGCCGCCAAAGTCGCGATTCCAAGCGCACCGATCGGTATCTCTACCGCCACGGAACTCGAAGATGTCGAGAAGCGTCTCCGGGTTATTCCCGGAGGGGGTGTTCGCAGACCGTTCGTTCCGCTCCCGGCGGCGCAAGTCGCTGAAATCGGCTCCGAAACGGATGCCGGGGCCGTTCCCGGGGAAACTGCGGAAGGGCGTCATCGTCGCCGCCGCCGTCGTCGCGGACGGCCCGGTGTACCGATTGGGCCGATGACGGTGGGAACGACCGCAATGGCCGCGCCTCCGGAATCTTTCACCGATGACAGCCTGATTGGTATTCCTCCGGCGAGTGCTGTCGTCCAATCTGCCGAATTATTGCTTCCCAACGTCGTTCAGACGGGCCGGCTGGGCGCTCCTGAGACGGAGGCTGAATCCGGAGTGCGAGAAGGCGTCTTCCCCCGTCGTCGTCGTCGTCGTCGTCGCCGTGGGCGCGGTGGAGTTCCAGGGACTGACGCGGTGCCGGCACCGGGCTCACCGGAACTCCAAGTCGTTCCCGAGCGGCATATTTTCCGTGCGGGGGTTCGCGGAGTCGAACGGACGGGCGAGATGGCTCCCCCGGAACCCGTTCGTGCGATCGCTCGCGTCATCAATCGACCTGGGCACGTTGCCGTGGAACCGCCTCCGCCGAGCTTGAAGCTCGTCGAAGAAGTTCCCAAGATCGCCAAGCCGACTCGTGGTCGTCCTCCCAATGCGTCGAGAACGGTTCGTCCGTTCATTCCCATCGCGGCGCTTCCGCCCGCGCCGGTCGATGAGAAACCGGCACCTCGGCCGCGCGGAAGACCGCGTAAGGTCGTCGCCGTGCCGGATGCGAGCGCCGCAATTCCCGTGAAGGCGAAAGCCGCCCCGGCGGTAACGCGGCGAACCGGAAGTTCCGTCATCGTGACACGGAAGTCCGCAGTCGTGGAATCGAGTTCCAAGTCGGCAAAAACAACGAAGTCCGCGACCCCGGCGAAGGGGACGACGACGACGGCCGCGAGGACGCCGAAGCTGATAAACGTACCAAAGAGGGTGGCTGCTCAGCCCAAAGCTGCACCAGCGGTGCGGAAAAAGGCCGAAGTCGCTACGGCTGCGGGGCGTCGTCTCACTTCCACTGCGGGCGGAGCGCAGAAAAAGGCCAGCGCCGCCAAGAAAACCACAACGAAGGCAAGCGCGACGAAAGTCACGACACGGAAGAAATCCTGAGTCAAAATCGGGTGCGGCTCGCAGTTTTCGTCGACTGCGACCGCACCATCACCGACCTCGACGCTCTTGACGAGCTTATTGAACATGCCGCTGGTGCCGAGGAATGGCAGAAGTTGCTTGGTGCCAAGCTAAGCATCAGGGATTTCCTTGCGAAAGGCGTCTGAGCCCCGATGTTAGGGCACTGATAAATGTGGTCCCGCTGGCCCAAAATTCGGGGAGCCGGTCAGGCGGTCGTGAAATTCCGCACTTTCCAGCAAGGTGGGGTAACGATATTGAAGCTCACGGCGGAATTTCACGAGGCGATCAGCTATCTTTGAGGAGCGCACTCCGCTAGCGAAATCTATCGCCGAGTTGCCGAGATTGATCGCTTCAGTCGGTTCACCTTGAAGCAGTCGGATATTCATCAGTTCGATGGTCTTCTTAGCTCGGTAAGCTGGCTCATTCTGGTGACCCTCTTCAAAGGATGTGGCGACATGCTGTTCAGCTCGTGCGAGAAAGTCGGACGTTGAATCGCGTGGACCACCATGTCGAGCTAAGTTCAGGTACGTCATTGTGGCCACATAGTGGATTGTCGTCGAGTCCAGATATCCGAATACAGGAGGTAGTTGTTTGTCCGGTGCATTTAAACTCGCGTCTAAGCTTGCCTCAATCGAACGGCGAGCATCCGACGAATCTCCTAGAAGTGCCTGCGTGGATGCTTGATGGCCAAGAAGCTCAGCCCGGAGGAGTCCTTGTCGACGCGCGGGCAAGCAGTAAAGTGCAAATTTACGAAGCTCCAAGGCTTCTTGGGAATTCCCCATGTCGTTGGCGAGACGAGACAGGTCATGGATAGCCCTTGCGGCGATCTGGCGATTTCCGGCTTCTCGACAGAAATGAAGCGCCATGAGAAAGTATTGTTGCGCAATCCCATACATAAGCGCTTCATGAGACATCCATCCCGCCAGCAGCGCCATTTGCGCGGCAACTTCAAATAGTCGTATTTTAACGGGGCCGGAAGGCGTTTCTTCAAGAATTTCTCCCACCGCTCGCAGTTGGCCGATCGCGACTGTTCGCATGTAGGATCCGGTTTGAACATACGATTTTGTCGAACGCGCAACCATCTCTTCGAGGTTCTCCACCTCGGCGAGGCCAATGCGTGATGGTTGGAAGTCTTCAGACATGGAGAGGATAGTCCTCACCCATCGTCCGATTGGATCCAAAAGAAGAGTACCCGTAACGGCGGTCATCGCGATCAGCGCGTCTTTACGGCTGGTGATGTCTTTTGTCGTTAGATCTTGTAACATCACTATCGCCTCCGAAATGGATAATTGAGAGATGTCGTCTGCATTCAGGCATTGAATTCTTCCTGCGACCTCTTCGGAAGTTGATTGGCGCAGGTTGACGTGGAAATTATTGACTTTCGGTACTGTGAGCCCAAGATATTCCTCTGTTGCCTGGTAGAAAAGGGAGAGAAGCCGACGATGACGTTTCTGTGGCTTATGTTTTCCCGATTCCCACTTAGAAATCATGGAGGCGTCCACTTTAAACTCGATTCCGTCCAATTCCAAGGATAGACGGACCAGGTTCTCGGCAAGTTGCTCCTGAGTCAATCTGCGCTTGTGACGGAGGCCTTGAAGACGGCCATTATCTTCATCAATTGCGCTCATCTGGGTCGCTCCATGGAACGGGGCTGGAACAGAACCGCTCTTCTCCCACAGAAGCACCTCGATTCCTTCATGATCTCGCCGTTTTGACAAGAATGACAAGTTTGACAAGCCCATTTTGACATGGATCAAGAAATGTTGGTTATGCTTTATAAGAGTTGGTTGCCTGGGATGTGAACTTGAAAGGGCCCAGCATCCATTCCAGAGGTGAATATGGAAATCGCTTGAAAGTCCTACAGAGCTAGCGAGCAAGTCCATAGCCTCACGCGTCACATGACATATGAACCCTTCTCGCAGGATGTTCGCCGTTGAGGGCAAGGAGCTTCCATGATCCGTTCGCTTTCATTACCTCCCGATGCGCTTGTTCATTGGAAAAGTTCAATAATTGCATCTATGACGAAGGGGAAATAATTGTGGACTTGCAAATTAATTATTTCCAAATAGAATATCCCAAGGCAGTTGGGATTTGGGGTGGAGGTTTAATCGGCCTTAGCACGGCCGCTCACTTTGCGAAAAGAGGCATCAAAGCTGTTATTTATGATATCGACGCAAGTCGAGTCGAATGGTTGAATCATTGCGAATTTCCTCCAAATTTTGAGAGTTGGGTTGGATTTGACGTTCGATCGTTAGTTGAGTCGGGAAAAATTATTGCAACAGACGCCTCAAGCGATCTTCTTAAGGAGAATGTGGGAGTTCATTTTATAGCTGTGCCAACGGAGGATAATGGTCAACCTTGTATGAGGGCGGTAGATTCCGTGATTGCGAAGTTGTCCTCCATGAAACCAGAACTTTGCATAATTGAAAGCACCTTAAGCCCAGGGTGCACGGAGAAATTTTCGCAAACCTATGACATACCCTTGGGGGTCGCAACTCGGCGGGATTGGTTTACAACGAGTCAAAATAACCTTGAAAATTGCGTCCGAGTATATTGCGGAACTGATAAAAAAACTTCCGATGCCATGCAGAATATCTTGGGAATCGTTTGCAAGAATATAATAAGGGCCTCCTCAACAATTGCGGTAGAACTGACCAAGTGCTTAGATAACGGAATTTTTCATACGGTTGCCATGTATGCGTCACAAGTTGCCGTTGCCTATCCGAATGCGGCCACTGCCGAAGCTTTAGAACTTGCTTCTACTCACTGGCGACTTGGAAACCATGTATATTTTCCATCGACGGGAACCGGGGGACATTGCGTCCCACTTGCGAATAAATATCTCCTTTCCGGAGCCGAAAATAAATCTGCGCTCAGCATTTGTAATGCCGCCCTCAACTATGATCGCAAAGCTGCCATACGAACTGGCAAGGCTATTGCGGCAAGTTTAAAACCGGGCGACCGGATATGCGTTTTGGGAATATGTTATAGGGGTGATATTCGTGTTGTTATTGAATCTCCGCATCTAAAGCTTGCTGGAGCTCTCCTGACGGAGGGAATTAAAATTAGTATTCATGATCCATATTATTCGTCTGAGGAAATCGCACGCATTTCTGGAGCTTGTTCTTTAGATCTCCCCGACGAGATCAAGAACTTCAAATTTATTTACGTTGGCAGTAATCATAAGGGGTATATTGATAATCGCGAAGCAATCGTTTCAAACATTCAGAGCGGGGCCACTATATTAGATAATCAGGGAATATGGTGTGATATGGCCAACGAATTTGCAAGTCGCGGCATAAGATACTTTCGTGTCGGTAGCCCCGGCTGGCTTTCTCTCGTAGAAAGTGAGGCTTCTTAATCATGGACAACGATCTATCCGCAGACGATAGCACGCCGGATGCTACGGTGTTTCATACCCCATGGCTAAGGGTGCGAGAAAGAAAACGTACAGGTTCCCTGCCGTACTATATTCTTGACAGGGCAAATAGTGTCACGATTATTCCCCTGTCGGAATCCAAGCGTACGATCCTGCTAAAACAAGAGCGGTTACCGATAGCGGCTGAGTCATGGGAATTTCCCATGGGACAAATTGAAATAAATGAGATCCCTTTAAATGCAGCTAAACGTGAACTCTCTGAGGAAACGGGTATCGTCGCGGAGGTTCTTCGACGAATCGCATCATATTACCCAGTGCCGGCTCTGACCCCGCAATTGACGACAGTGTTTATTGCTGAAATTTCCGAAAAAGACTTGGACCAAGCCACGTGTCCTCAAGGCGAGGATGATATTAAAGACTTAATAATAATTCCGTTTAGCGAGGTAATTGCAAAAATAAAAGACGGGAATATCCAAGATGCCCTTACTATTATAGCGGCCGCCTACGTCGTTCTAGATGAGATGCCAAGACAATTGCGGATAGACGACAAATCTCAGAGAAAGGGCCGCTAGCATTTTGGTGCGTTACGGAGAGTCTAGAGCGCATCTCATAATTACCTTTCGTGTAATGAGGACGTTCCTCTTAAGCGGAATGATAGTTTGCGCGTATTTCGGATTCAATACGGGGAGTTACTCGTGTAAGCGCTTCGTCGAGGTTGAACGGAAGAACGATCGGGCTTGTAGGCGTGATGATGTTCGTAAGCCCCTCGTTTGGGGTAAGCTCATTGGTTTCTTCAAAGTCGCTTGCGATCCTGAGGGTGAAATTGGCCACGTTCGTGAGGGCGCATTGAATCGCAACGCATTTTGGTACGATATGCAGCTCTTCGTAAACACGCCATGCGAATTTAATTGTTGCACGCAAATCATCGATGACAAGCCCGACCCTGTAAGTAGTCTGAGGGCCCCACGAGATTCGATGCTTGAATACAAATGCGCCGGTTGGATAGAGATGTGCGACTTGTGAGGGTTCTGTTCCGCCGCTTGGAACCGCTGAAAATCGAACTTGTTCAGACTCAACACTAGGTATGAGGCCTCCTGGAATCGCCATGAGGTATGCAAGCGCGTTCCCGCGTCGTTCTTCGGAATTGAACCGAGTAAGCCAGATGCTGAAGTCATTTAAAAAATGTTGCTGAGCGAAAAGGTTCGGCGAGATGCGCTCCTCTTCCAGAGGGAGTGGAACAATCGCTACTACAATTTTGGTATGTTCGTCTTCGGCAAGGCGGAGATCCGCAAAATATTTCTCCGCAGCAGAATGTTCGCTTCGCCGTATTTCACGTGCTACATGGGCGTTGAGATCGCGCCGCGCACGCGCGACGGCGTTACTCGCTCGGCCAAGGGACTCGCCGAGATGTTGCTGAGCTTCCGCGCTCTGGACGAAAACGGTTGCCGCAGAGTCAATCGCGCGTTTCGCTTCCTCAAGCGCACTGTTTATATGCTCCAGGTAGTCGTCGCCGATCGCTATTTCGTTTTCCATTGATTGTTCTCCCAAACACTTACAATGCCGTCAAGGTCATAACGTAATAGCGGATCGACGAAATTCCGAAGCCGTTCAAGACACTCAGAAAACGTCATTGCTTCAGCATGCACGTCGTCGCGTTTTCGGTATGCTTGATATTCGCGTTCACGCTTTGATGCCCGGTCAGCACCGAGCGCCGGTAGAAGTTTCTCGAACGAGGTTCCACGACGTTCAAAAGTCATCTTAATCGCCAACCACAGGTGAGCGATATGAAAATGTTTGTGGCGAGAAAGCTCAAGCACGTCGTCATAATCTTTATAGCGTGATGTCTGCTCATCTAAAATTGCAATTGCTTCGAGTTTCTCCGCGATAACGCTTTCCACGCTATATGCACGAATAATTGGGATAGGATATTCGGAAAGCAGTACAGGATATTCGAAGTCGTTCTGTGGAAGTGCGATCGTGTCGCTGAATCCCATGTCCATTTGAATGTTTGCGCGAGCCTTTCCGAGATGTGCCCGCATGCGAAGGCGCAATCCTTGTTCCGCGCTTTTTACTCGAATCGGCGTAAGGATCATGTGCTCACGATTGAATGCCATCCCGTCATCTGCCACTTCGTGCGTAAGCAAGTCGGTCAGCAAGGTCTGTATTGTCTCCAGATCGTTATCAGTAAGTACTCGCACGTCGATATCACGAGTCGCTCGATAGAAACGATTCGTGATCGCCGTGAGAAGGAGTCCGCCTTTTAACACAAAACGATCACGGTGCTTGCTTGTCGAGATGCGATAAAGAAAACGCTCTTGTGCAAAGCGGTCAATCAAGTATTGGTGCGATTTCCCTGTTTCGCGATGGAGGTTCGTGAGCTTGGCAATGATGGAGTGAGCGCGTCCGTTCGTTTCCGTCACGCGATCCTCGCCCTTACGACGGGGCCGATAATATGTTCGGTCTTCGTCAATGCTGCTTGTTGCATGAGACTACTTATTTTCGCGCTCGGGCCTTCAAGATAAGTTCGTAGCCCTTCATACGCGACGTTCTCGGGAACGATATCAGGATACGCAAAGCAATCACAAACGGTGCGCTCCGCTGTGAAGATGCGAAACCGATCGCCTTCTTCGGAGAGTACTCGCTTGATGTCGCTCGTAAAGCGACTCAGCGGCATGAGAACTATGCGTAGCGTTATCTCTACGCGTTTTCTCGGTATGTGCCGCGGTACCGCAATTGCGACTTCGGAAATTATTTGCGTCGTCAGTTCGAAGTACGACAGAGCTGATTGCAGGGCGATGACTCCTGAGGGGATGGCAAGGCAAGCTTGAGCGAGGGCTGCGTTCCCGAAGGGGGCTACCTCGGTAAGTCTGTAGAGGCCGTGTGCTGCTCGAACGATGCTACCCGCCTGTAAAAGCTGCTTCAGCGTGTTCGAACCGAAACCAAGGCCTGCGATGTCGCGCCTCGTAAGGACGCCCCCGCGCCGATTGAAAGCGTCGAGGAGCCTTTCTCTTGGGTTTGAACGGCTATCATTTGGTGTAAGCATTGGCCTTATATTGGTGACTATCTGACATCATGTCGTAGTTGTCAATAGGCTTGGCTCTGTTTTCAAAGCTTGCCTGCCATTTACTCCCTGTGGTGGGCCCATAATGTAAGGAAGTGGTATTAATTTTCTGACTTTACCCTTGACCGCGGGTTGGATTGGTTCTAATATGTAAGAGAAAATGAGACGTTTTTCTTACAATGAGGCATTCTAGGGATTCTGGGAGAGGGACCACCGCCGTTCTCCGGGAGTCGATCGCGCACCGCAGTCCAGGAATGGTCTTCACCACTCAGGATTTGCTTGCTGAGGGGCTTGGCACGTCTCGATCTGCGCTCGATATTGGGCTGAAACGCTTGGTTGACGAGGGGCGGCTTGTTCGAGCGGGCCGGGGACTTTTCTGTGTCCCCGAGAGGCATCCCGTGATCGGGGTGGTGCCGCCGGAGCCTCGGCTCTTGGCGGAAGCGCTGGTGAGACGGAACGGATCGCAGATGCTTCCGATGGGACCGAATGCGGCGAACAGTCTCGGTCTGAGTACACAAGTGGTCGGGCGTGCCGTGTTCTATACGACGGGCCGTTCCAGACGTCGGAAGGTGGGGAACCGAACCATCGAATTGCGGCACCGGAGCCCTCGCCTTGCCGGAGCTGACGCCATCGTCGCCACGGTGATCGAAGCCTTGCGAACGCTGGGCAAGGAGGCTGCGGCATCGGACGATGTGCGCGCTCATCTTCGTCGTTCGCTTAACGCGGAACAGAAGGAACAGATTCATCGGCAACTGCACTTGGCTCCTGAGTGGATACGCTCGATTCTCAGAAGTATTGTGTCATCGAGCGCGGCATGAGCTTGGACGCGTTCGCCCCTATGGCGATCGTTGATCGGCGGCCGTAGTTCGAGGCGGCTGCCGAGCGGCGAGACACCGCTAAACCGGGGCAACCCCAAGCCTTTAATTGCAGTCAACGATAAGGAGTAGTATATGCTGAAGAAAGGATGTAGTTTGCGGTTAGCAACGGAAGAGGACCTTCCATTTATTTTGTCATTGCACGAAAAGGAACATGTTCGTCAGCATTTGAATCCTCCACGAGAGGATGTCTTGCGCGAGATAATCAAGTCTGGCGAAGTTTCTCAATATATCGCAGAACTCGATGGAACCGCTGCTGGATTATTGGTGCTTGGATATCCTGAAAGCTGGCTAATGGATCTTCGGCGCATCATTGTTGAGCACCCTAGAAAAGGTTTAGGGCGGGAGATAATGGAATGGACAGTAGATCATGCTTTTAGGGAAAAGTCCGTGAAACGCATATCTCTTGAAGTACCAGCTGACAACACAAATGCTCGTCGCCTTTACGAACGTATGGGTTTTACTTTGGAGGGCGCTTTTCGACAGGGATATTTTAATAAGGACACAGGTGCATTTTCTAATTTATGCATTTACGGGTTATTAGAAAGTGACCCTCGATCCATCGACTTACTCGAGACCCGGGAACCACGTGTCCGAGTAGACGCAAGGTGCCGTTAGTATTGTATATTAATAATGCACTTTTGAATCTCAAACTGGAGCTGACCCGATTTCGTGGATACATATCGATAAATTTGGCGGAAGAGTGATCCTCGCCCGATTGCTGGACCGGGGCGTTCAATTGAAAAGCGGCTTTTGACCCGTCGCTCAATCCTCGCGACCTGGGATGCGTCCTTCCATAGACACAACATACACAAATGCTGTTTACTGATGGAAATGGGGGTCTATGATGGAACAGAGGAAGCGCCATAACTTCTACCTCGACCAAGACAAGCTTACGGCTCTCAATCTCATCGGGGCGGCTGAAAACCGTAGTGCGTCCGATTTGCTCCGCGAAGGGGTCGATCGTGTGATTGCCGATCGCTTCGCTAAGGGCAATCAAGCGCCAGGGGAGGTGGAGCGGCAAGAAATTCGTGCCCAACTTGACGCCCTGTGGAGGCGTATCGAGCCTCGCCTGGCAGTAAATCGATCCAAGCTCAACGGAGAGCAAAATGCCGGATAAAGACGCACCGCCTCACGATCCGAACCCGGGGGCGTTTCGTTGCTCGCTCACACCAAATCTGTCACGGTCTTCCGCCGCGCCTCCGGTTTTAGCCAGTATCGGGCGAGCGCTTTGGCGGCATCGGCAGCGTCTGTTTGACTTTCCTCTTCCACAAAGTGCAGAAACGCGATGACACAATCGATTTGTGCGTCATTGAGATGCTTGAGCCGCTGTAGGTTATACTTGGATCTGTTGGTTACTGAAAAGATAACGGATCTGACTATATCGCGGGCTGGGCTTACCAGTTCGGCGTTGACGTGCCTCACCGCAAAACGTAAAAAGGCTCCAAGGTAATAGGCAAACGATTCCTCGTTCAAGTGCGCCAGCCCATCTCGACATTCAATGAGATCTTTATCGGTGAGCTCTGTCCAAGGGATGGCGCCATCCTTTAGCCGCTCGCTTTGCCACTCACGCTCAGTTATGCGACGCGTGAGACTGCAATCTGCTAGGACAGCTTGTCTGAGCGACATTTTCGGCAGGGGATCAGAGGGAAATCGTTTTTTAATCTGCTTAATTAAGAAAGATCTATTCATTAGTCGACTAACTGCCGGCAGACCACGTTCGAGTCATAGCGCGGACGCGGAGCGAATCTGTAACCTTCATGAAAACCCTCGTCGTAGTTCATTCTGCGTTAAAAATTCGAGCCGTCGCGTCTCGAAGGATCGGTGAATGGTGAGGTAGGTCGCGTCGACGATTGTGGCAATGGACGCCTTGAAGATCGGCTTTTTCACGTTGATAACTAACTTTTCCTCTTTACTTTCCAGGCGCGATTTCTCCAATGAAATTGAAGATTAGACAGGATCGTCCCTGCTTCCCCTACCGCATCTCGATCAAGCGATAGCAAGCTGTAGTGCCGCTGCGTTCCAAAGCCGAACCCATTTCTAAGCAACTTATCGTCCCGTCACGCTCCCTAACCCGTTCGCAATTCCTGCCGTTTCCGTGGTATGTTGATGGATATGGACATCACAGGCCGCCATCAGCTCAGCGAGGTTCGTCGCCTGCCCGAAGACACCGCTCCGGATAGGTACCTAAGCGGGACCGTTGCGCTCAACATCGCCTCGGATGAGATAACCGGCGACTGGCACGCCGAGATGGCCTTTTTCCGTCCGAGGCGCACCACGCCACGGTGTTTCCTCGTCGGCCGCGGATGCGAAAACGATACCACGCCGCTGCTTGCAACGCGCGGCGTGGCTGACCGCTCGGACGTATTGCGTCGCATGGGAGTGCCCAATGTTCCCGAGCATCTTTATGCCGCCGACCACGCTCGCGCCATCGCGGACCTCGTCCTCGTCGCCGTGCTGCGCAATCAGTCCCCGGAATTCGTAGGTCTCGACGACTGGATGCCGAGGCCGGAGGATAAACGTCGGGTTGTCGATTTACTAGAATTGGCCTTTAACCACTTAAACGAATCCCAACGGACTGCGGTGTTAGCCTGGCTCTCGGCCAACCGCGACTCCTAGATTTCGATGTCGGCAGAGCTCAACAGTGTCCTCCGCAAGGTTTTGCGGGAGGTCACTCCAGGAACGAGCCTCGTTCTCAAAGGCGGATTCGCACTCGCGTACGCCTACGGTTCGGAGCGTGAAACGGACGACCTCGATTTCGACGCCGAGCGGGGTGGACGGATAAAGGCCCACATTGTTAACGCCGTCAAGCGGCTCGTTCCTCATGCGGTGGTGGACCTGGTCAAGGATACCGATACCGATACGCGATTGAGGATTCGCTATCCAGCGGACGGGACCGAAGGGCGCTTCAAGATTGAGGTGTCATACCGAACGCCGTGCCCACCGTCGGAGAAGGTCGAGGTCGACGGAGTCGCCGTCGCCGCTCCGACGCGCCTTATCGAGGGAAAACTGAGTGCCGCGCACGACGGGACGAGGACGCGCACAAAGGCTCGCGACATGTACGACCTCGACTTCCTGTCTCGACGCTTTGAAGCCGACTTTACGCGAGATCAAGCAATTCGACTTGCCGAATTCGCCGCCGACCCCGTTGCGCTTGTGCAACGCTACATCCCGGCATTCAAGGAGGCCGCGGAACTCAACGTGCCCCCGACCATAGTTGATGATATGGCTTTGAACCTGGCGCTGCAGGCTGAGCATCTGCGCGCGATGAGGGAGCGCGAGTTCCGCATCGAATCGCTAAAGGAAATAGCCGCTTCGCAGGGACCTGGAGCGCCATTTGCCGTTCGAGCTATGGAAGCACTTAAGTCAAATGGAGGAGATACGTCGGCTGTCGATTGGAAGACAGTTCACAGTCGCGCCCTCGACAAAGCGAAGCGAGCCGGATTCTCCTATGACGAGACGATGCAGACACTAAGCGAAATTAGTCCGGCGCTGGTCACCGAACACGATCGCGTCGCGTTCAAGCCGCCAAACAATACCCATAAGCCAGGGGGCTCCCGGAAGTTCTAGCCTTCCTCCAGGTATTCGCGGAGCGCGTCTATCTCCGCACTCACCTCGGCGGCTTCCCGCTCCAGTTGTGCAATCGTTTACTCATGATTTATTCTTTCGAGCAAGGAGATATGCTTCGTAGCCGGCTACAGCGCGCGCAATCTCGCGTTTGTAGAACTGCTCGTCGCCGATCTTATCTCCTCCGCACAGGATTAGCGCCGCGCGTTCCGGGTCGAACGGGAACTATTTGGATCGTCCCCTGACGACGAATCAGACGAGATTGGCGGAGTCGTGGCCGGCCGCTCAGCGTTTTCTTCGACCGTCTGCTCTGTCGTAATCGTCGTGCACATAGTTGTGCGCGCTTCGCGCATTGCTTCGAGTTCGATAATCCCCGCTTTGTCCTTTGGACGACCGGCGGCACGTTTCGCGACGATCAGAGCATCGATGGAGAGCACGCGGATCTCAAACCCCTCAAAAGGAATCGTTTCTGCCATGGTATCGACATCACGGAAACTGCCGATGCCCTTGATCGCACCGAGAAGGTCCACGTCGCCGGCCATAGTCTCAAGTGTAAGAACCTCATTCGTCATAAGCGTCTGCGCGTCAAAAATAAATGGAACTCCCTCGGGATAGTCACGCGGACGTGGATTAAACGGCTTGAGAGCATCGACAATGCGCTTCGCGTTCTCACGCGTACGCTCATAGGCAAAGTCGATGTCCTGGGTGATATATGCCGAACCTTGCAATTGTAGTGCGACTCCACCAACAACAACGACGCGTGCTTCTGCTTTCGCGAGGGAACGGAGAATGTCTCGAATATCGTTCATTTGTGCTTGGCGTTTTCTCGAATCTCGCGAAGTGTCCGAGCCATAATCTGCGAACGAACAGCACTGTCAAGGCGCTCGTCAGGGGTCATCGCAACATTGCGAGCGACCAAGGTTAGGTCGATTCCATAATCGCGTGCGCGCGCCAATGCTGATCCCGGCTCTGGGTTGAGAATTTTCCGACGAGCAGAATCACTAAGCTTCATCGCTTTCTCCTTTCACACGTTGTGAGTTCACCTTGAGTGTTCGCGCGAAGTCCTCGGGCTGACCGCTTTCTTTGAGTTTTTTTGCCGCTAGTATGAAAAAACCAAGCCCGGAAACCATGCGTTAGTCGTCAGTATACAGCATCTGCCTTCGGTTTCCAACCGCCGCTCGCCGTCGTCCGACCGACCACATGCCTACGGCTTTATCGTCGGAGACTTCTGTGCACTCGGTAAGCTCAGAAAGACGAGCGACGCTGGTCCGCCTTCGTGGAGCGTTAATGATTGGACACGATGCGATTGGACTTGTCCGCCGATCGAACTCGGTGGGTGAAACTTGACTTGCCTCGGTTTAGTCGATACTCCGGTCTCCCGTTCGAAGACAAGGATAGAAGGATCCGGGAACCGACGCAAGTTCAGACAACATGGCGGCATTGACATTTTAGATCGGATCCTCCCAAGATGATCTCTCCTCGTTCCCGCCGGAGGTCAAATTAGTAACGGGATAGGCCTTGCGCCGCCTTCAGGCTAATCAGTATCTTACCTTACGTGCGAGGTGGAGCAGGCGCGGGCAAAGGAAGCCGTGCGAAGCCCTGATCGGAGGAGCGGTCGCCTCGGATTGAGTGGGGACAGAGCGGGAGGAGGCCGGGTCTCGGAGAGCGGTGCTCCGGAGGTGCGAAAAGGTCCTTAAACGGGGGAAATCATGTGAAAGCCGTGAAGCGACGCATAGGAAAGCTACGTCGTGCGAAGAACTCTGAGAGGAGATTACACGGTTATGATCTTCAAGGCTAACTTATAGAAATCGCGCATACTTATACTGCAGAAGGAGGAAGCTATGAATTCAAACGAAGATAGGGATTGGCGAGCTGCCGCATTTCGCCGCGCTAACGCAAGCTCGGCTCTGGAGGGGATGCATGCGACCCCAGATGATCTCGCTTTACAGCAGCGCGTGATTGATGGTGAATTGACTAGCGAACAGGCTTGTCAGGTTGTAATTGAAAAGGTGCGAAAGCGTCAGGCTGCAAAGCGCCATACATCATAGAGCCATAGAAGAATGAGGCCAGGTCACAGCGATCCTTACTTTATCCGTGGGACCAATGTTCTTAAAAACCTACTCGGTATAACTGACGCTGCCGACCTAAATGAAGCCGAATGTTCTATCTCTACGTTGCGTACATTTGAACTTGAAAAAAATCCAATTAAAGGCGCATTTGATCTGTTGCATCTTCGACGCATTCATCGGGAACTATTTCGTGATATTTATGATTGGGCAGGAGAGATTCGGACAACTTCTTTGTTGAAAAGCGAATATGAAGACGGCGGCCGTATGAGTAGGTTTGCAAATCCGAATGAAATAAAGCAAAGAAGTTCTGATATTTTTAGCACTTTTATTCAACCTGTTGAATTTGCGAAGCTCGGTCGGAATGCTGCGCTTGGGTATCTCGCTTCTAAATGGTCAGAAATAAATTCGTTGCATCCCTTTCGCGACGGAAATGGCCGTGCGATAAGATGCTTTTTCGCGCAATACATGAATGAAGCGGGGTATAGTATATCGTTTGAGCCAATTACGAAAGAGCGGTGGAGTCGGGCATCAATAGACGCTCACTTTGGCAATTACACGGAACTTGAAAGATCATTAAGTGACGCAACGGACATAATCGCAATTGAGCGCGTTCAATCAGTTTTTTCAAGCTTTGAGGCCATGAGGCGAGATGGCGTTTTTGATTGGACAGAACACTATATCTCTGTTCCGCCTCCAAATCATACCGTATCAGGAAAGGTTGCCATGGTGAATGACGATGTGTTTGCGATGGTTTCGGGTAGAAGAGTCGAGATTGGAAGCGTCCAGTGTCTTGGTTCCGTACCAAAAGTTGGTGAATACGTGGAATACACTGAGCCCGATATTAAACGCGTTTTTGCTAAGCGAACTCCATTTGCACGTGAGCAAGCTAAGGTTGGCTCAAACGAGGCAGAGTTATCGCCGCAGGTCGATGTAGAGGTTAAGGGAGTCGAGAGGCTGAAAAAAGAGCCGCTACCCCCGTCACACGGAGGCTGGAAAGGGGGATATTAGGTCCAGGCGGCTTGTTTCTAACTCCGACACCCGGTGATTATGCCGTCTTATTTTTATTCCATGCTGGGCGTCGAAAAGGAAATCAACGACGCGTACGAGGTCATTATGACGCCTTCTTGAGGCGCGTCTGCCGTTTGGGTCGTAGGATTGGCTCGGCGATCTCCTCGGCTTCCGGATTGATGCTCAGCAGTGAGAAAGCTCGTCCGTGGAGTTCCACGCGAACATCAAGGCTGCCACCAAGCCCTTCGACGTAGCGGCGTAGCGTCGAGAGGAAAATATCCGGGCGGCCTTCCATCCGGGAGATCTCCGCTTGCGTCATATGGAGCTTGGCGGCAATCTCCGTCTGCGTCTCGCCACACGCACGGCGTAATTCGCGGAGCGCGTCGACTTCCGCACTCACTTCGGCGGCTTCCCGCTCCAAGCGAGCGCGCCGCGCGGGTTCCAAGCCGTCGAGGATTTCGTCTAAGTTATGCAATCGTTTAATCATAATTTCATCTTTCGAGCAAGGAGAGATGCTTCGAGTCTTTCGCGCCTCACGCGCAGCCCCCGCTCTACTATCAAGCCGCAGATGTCACCGTCGTGCTGTCAAGCCGCCTGGAAACGTTTTGCATGGTGGCCCTCGAAGAGATAGCCTGTGCGCGCCCACTTATTGTTACCGAGTACGTACCCGAAATCCGTCGAAACTTCACGCCCCTCTAGTCGGTAGCCGCAGACGACACGAGCACCCTCTCCGAGCAACTGCACGCCGCTCTTTGCGGTGAACTTCGGCCTGCCGAAAGCACGGGGATCGCCGCGTATGGCTGGACGAATGTAGCTCAGCGTTATATGATGACGTATCGCCATGCACTCCGAAACCAGGATCTCACATGAGGATACATTATGAGCGGCAACGATTTTCCTGCGTTACGTGAGCGCTTGCGCCACGTCCGTTGGCTCGGTGGTGGAAGTGGTGCGGGGAAATCGACCATTGCGCGTCAACTCGCCGATAAACACGGGCTCCGCCTTTATTCCACCGATGATGCCATGACCGACCATGCCGCTCGTTGCTCTGCGGAAGACAGTCCATTCCTAACGACATTCAAAGCGATGACCATGGACGAGCGGTGGGTTGATCGATCTCCGCAAACCATGCTTGAAACGTTCCATTGGTTCCGCGGTGAAGGCTTCGGACTCATTGTCGATGATCTGTTAAAACTTCCACCCAATGAAGGCATTCTCGTGGAGGGATTCCGTTTGCTGCCTTCACTGGTTGAACCGCTTTTGCACGATCTCAAGCACGCGGTTTGGCTCATTCCTACACCTGAGTTCCGTCACGCTGCATTCGAAAGCCGCGGCACATTATGGAGCATCGCCGAGAAGACCAGCCGGCCGGAGCGCGCCTTAGAGAATCTGCTCGAACGGGATCGACTCTTTTCGGACCAGCTTGAAGAAATGGCGCACGTTGTAGGCGTGCCCGTCATCCGCGTGGATCGTTCAATGACCGAACGCACAATCGAAGAACTCGTTGCGGTGAAGTACGGTCTTCGCCGAGGGGTTTGATGTGGAGCCTTACGTACTCAACGATCTGGTGACGCTTGTCGAACAGATTGCGCAGTAGGCGCTCCGAAGGGGTCGGGCGGCGCTCCATGAGCGTAATGAAGCGCTCACGGGTTTGGCCGCTGAGGTGCGTGACATCATTGCGCTCCGCGATCTTGCGGGCGCGCTTGAGGGCGGGAGCCAGGACGAACCCGGTGAGGTCAAGTCCTGGGGCGTGCGCTATCGCGCCCTTTAAAAGCGCTTTGTCGCTAGGAGAGATACTGAAGGTTAAGCTCTCGGTCTTGGGTTGGTGTCGCGGACTCGCCATTGCACAGACGTTGTACACGCAAATCAGCGTGAGATCAAGAGCTATGCACGACGTTTCATCGTTAGAGCGCGCCGGGTAGGTACTATGGTTCGGTCACCCGCGCCGGGCCTTAGCGGAGTCGCTTCCTCCGGGGAATCCGGCGATCTATTGAGAAGTCGGTCGCGATGGATACGCGGCGGGTGGGCCTGTCCCGGTTTGGCGGACAAATCAAATGATGCCCGTGGAGGACCATCACATGCCTCGGACCAGCGTCTCACATGAAGACGATGCCCTCAAAGCCCTCAATCTTCTCGCTGCAACTTCCAGCATTCCTACTGCTGACAAGATTCGCGAGGCGGTCGATATCATGGTCGCCGCGCAAATCGGCACAATCGACTGGAAGCGCGAGATCGACGACATCCTCTCGCGCTCTCAAGGTCGAGACCTCCCGGACCCTTCCGGGCAGGAAATTATCAACATCGTCCGTTCGGCACGGCAAGCAGACGATGAACATCTCGCACACTTGGAGGACGAACATGCCGAAGAAATGGAGTGAGATCCGCGCTCATTCAAAGCTGCCACCGGAGGAATTCGAGCGCATTAGCCAAGAGGTCGCCGAGGGAGGTCGCACACATGCGGCTCGACGACCTTCGACGCGCCCGCAACCTCTCGCAAGAACAGCTTGCGGAGGAGTTCGGCGTCGACCAGGCTGTCATCGTGCGTAATTCGGGCATCGCCGCCGGTATTGTTTCACCAGAGCAAGCCGAACTTTTGCCCATGCTTGAAGCGGTACTTCACGAAATGGGAGAGTCGTTGGCAATGGCGGCTGATCCCGTGATCGTCGCAGCTGTGCGAGCTGCTGAAGAAGAAGCTGCGCGCGGTCATACCGTCAGCTATAACGTGTAGATGTCTAAGGAAGACACGCCGCCGACCATGCTCGGGCCATCGCGGACCTTGTCCTCTAGGTGAAAATCATGATGCGACTCAATCACGCAATCAAGCGTCATGCTACAGTTTTGGCTTCGCAGGCCATCGATGTCCAGTCGTTAGCGCTAGGAGGATCCGTGGGCAATATCTTTTCCGGTAAGCAGCATGTCTCCCGAAGATGAACGGCAACTGCGATCCTACCTGGGTCGGGATCTTGAGGTTGTCGTTGACCGTCCGATTGGATCACAGCACCCAAAAGCACAGCTTAGGCTTCGATATTCTATCAATTATGGCTTTCTTCCGGGTACATGTGCGCCTGATGGAGACCCGCAGGACGCATACATAGTAGGAATTGGCGAGCCGGTTGATCGATATTTTGGGCACGTGATCGCAATTATCATACGAGATGACGATAGAGAAGGGAAGCTTGTCGTTGCGCCAATAGGCACTAGCCTAACGCAGCAAGAAATTGGAGATGCACTTTCGTTTCAAGAGTGCTATTTCCAATCACGTCTGATTATGGAGGCTAGTGATTTATGAGGCCAGTTGAACCTCATACCCCGTCCCCTGGTGCGGGGTTCCTTTGATTCGACGGCGAAACCCCTATGAGAAGGAGAGACGAGCGACTCGATGGATCTTATCGCTATCCCGTTTGGAGTTCCAGGCGTCCACGCGCTGGATGATCTTCTCCAGCCCGGCCAGCTTATCGTTGACCCCACCGATGAGTCCGTTCGATGGGGAAACGCGAGGTTCGAAGATGCGGAGGCGTTTGGAAAGTTCGTCGCCGCCCAGCGGGGCTTTTATGATCGAGTTATCGCCGATTCTTTGACCGTGAACGTGAAAGCGGACGTGAAACAGGACTTACTGCGGGGACATCGTGAGCTCCTGATGAAATTGAAGGAAGACGGCCGGTATCCCCCGCTGCTCCTCCCGGAGAGAGAACCGTTGAGCCTTGATGAGCTCCTGACCCCGACGGCTGATGTCGAGCGGGGCGGAAAACCATATCGGGCTTACGGTCGATTGTTGGTTGCCCAAGAGCTGGTTGACGATTTCGAGCGGTCATGTCGGCATGTGGCCGCGAGCAATGAACCTCTCGTGTGTGCGATCCTCTCATGCGTGCGGACGAGCCGGCTGTGGACAGAATGTGAACTCCGCATTGTCGATTGGACGAAAACGCCGAGTTCATGCGTTGCATTAAAACCTGCCGATGTGGGGGATGAATTGCGGTGGAATCGGACGATCCTTGCATATGAATCTCGAAGCGGAGCGAGGGTGCCACCCGCAGTTGCGCTTTTTCATGAGTTTTCCCATTGGATTGGCGACCGTTTGAATTACTTCGTTACCCGCATAAAGAGGAAAACTCCCCATGAGTTTTTTGACACTCATGAGGAAGAATCGGTCATTACCGGTCCGGAACGGACGATTCTTCGTTCGATGGGACGACGAGAGCGGGTATCGCATAGAGGACTTTTTCTGAGGGCCGAGAATGTCATCTCGGAGAAATTTGGTCTCTTGGTGGCCTCCGGCGACGGAGATTTCGTGTGGAAGGCATCGCACGCCCTCATCGGGGAAGTCGTTGGATTTGACGGAACAACGGTCACATTGCAGGCTTCCGAGGACGAGCCGGTCGTGCGATATCGCTTCGATGAGATGATGGGAGTGCTGGAACTGTCACAGCAGATCATCTGCGAAACAGAATCCGATGCGCGACGCTATTTCCGCAGACTCGCGAAAGAGCGGGCGATGATCATCCTTGACGTCGATGAGAATAGAGAGCCGTGGTTGCGGCGTCTGAGATCTTTTCCGAAAGCAAAGAAAGGCGGAGGAACGCGCGCCTCCCGTGAGGGTGATGCTTGCCGCCCCCTCACGCGTGCGTAGGAAACGCAACGCCGCGATGCGCAAGTTCCCGGACGACGTGCGCGCGCGCCTCTTCGTCGCGCAGATGTCGGCGTTTCTAAGCACCTTGCGAACCGGCCGAATGCCGTACTCGCTTTCAATAGATATGCGACTGGAAATATGAGGAGCACGATTTATTATGACGCTTCCTTGAGGCGCGTCTGCCGTTTTGGTCGCAGGATCGGCTCGGCGATCTCCTCGGCTTCCGAATTGATGCTCCGCAGTGAGAAAGTCCGTGCACCGACGGCTTGAGGAGTGAAGAACACGCCGAAGTGTCGACGCTGCGGAAAGAAGATAAGCAGGGGATTCCCTTGAGGCGTTCGGGTTTATTCCGACGTAGCGCTCATCTGTATATAAGAAATATCGTCATGTACGCTCGATGATACGCCAAGATATCGTCCAAAATCTCTTTCCGAAGCACGAAGCAAGTTTACGAATGCCGTCGCGCCTAATTTTAATATAGTTTCAGGAATTTCCGGAAACTCGATCGGAGTCCTCAAATGCGTGTTGGCTCTTGCAAGCCCATCAGACATAGCAAATATTGTGAAATCCATTGGCGAAACGTTTATTGTCCCGCAGAGTGCCATCATTGCTGCTTCAGGATTATCACACGCGACCCAAAAACCATTTTCGTGGTTCATCAATTGGGCCTCCCTCTGAACAAGAGCATTATGCGCTTCTCGGTAGAGAAGGCTGTTTTGATCCACCCCTTTCGCCGTGAGCGAGCGTACAGCTTGTCGTTCCGTTGTGGCGCATGCTTTTAAGCGATCGTCGCTGATCGTAGTCCAATTACATCCATCGTTTATGAGAAGATAACTATCGCCCAATACGAGATAATCGATGGACTCTTCTTTTTTACGTGCTAGAATCACTGTTGAATATGGCAAATACGCAGGTTCGTCATCAAAGTTGGCTTCCTCGGATGCTGACCCAATCGCTTTAGCTAAAATAAGGTTCAAAGCCGAGTTCGGCTCTCTGCGTATATACTTGTAGATATTGTTACTAAGCGCGTGGACGTAGAGTTGCGTGTTTTCTGATGGTTTTTTCCCATGTGGGGGAGTCGCTGCATCAAGGAGCCATACGCAATTTCCCGCAGATGAGACGACATCTTCCGAGAGTAAGCGTCCGGGTTTTGGAGAAACGAAGCTGCTTACGTGTTGCATAGCGCTTACTTTATCACCTTCGGGTGGAGAAAAATGTCACAGTCGACAAGAGATCTGTCGTGTGCTTCAACCTTTGATCGTACGAGGCAGCAAAATTTATTTCGGCCTATTATTCTGAGTCCAAGGTCCTCCTCTGGTGCCTGGTAAAAACGGCAGAGGAGACGGCGGTAGTGCCTACGGGGTCTCTTTTTACCGCGTTCCCACTTCGAGATCACGGACCCGTCCACCTTGACTTCCACGCCATCGGCTGCGGCGAGTCGGATCAACTCTTCAGCAACCTCCTCTTGAGTGATGCCCTTCCTAAGGCGGAAATCTTGAAGGCGATCAGTTCCACCCATCTCTCTTCTTCGGTGCTCCAACAACTCTAGGGTGCTCTTCTCGGGACGGGAATGATCCTTGACCGATTGAAGGGATATCCTTTAAGCTGGAGGTTGCTATCAAATGTGTTCAATAGGACCAATGAGACCATGAATTGAACCACATGAACATTGCGAAGATGCCGACCGTTTTGCTTTTTATGTAGCCGAACACTGTAAACCTCTCATTCGTTTGCAATCCAACCGTATGTGTACCCCGTCAATCAATGGGTTCCGGGCGATTCAATTTGAACCTCATACCCCGTCCCCTGGTGCGGGGTCCCTTTGATTCGACGGCGAAACCCCTATGAGAAGGAGAGACGAGCGACTCGATGGATCTTATCGCTATCCCGTTTGGAGTTCCAGGCGTCCACGCGCTGGATGATCTTCTCCAGCCCGGCCAGGTTATCGTTGACCCCATCGATGAGCCCGTTCAATGGGGAAACGCGAGCTTCGAAGATGCGGAGGCGTTTCAAAAGTTCGTCGCCGCGCAGCGGATCATTCATGATCGAGTTACCGACGATTCTTTGACAGCGAACGTGAAAGCGGACGTGAAACAGCGCTGGCTGCGTGAACATCGTGAACTCCTGGAAAAATTGAAGGAAAACGGCCGGTATCCCCCGCTTCTCCTCCCGGAGAGAGAACCGTTGAGCCTTGATGAGCTCCTGACCCCGACGGCTGATGTCGAGCGGGGCGGAGAACCATATCGGGCCTACGGTCGATTGTTGGTTGCCCGAGAGCTGGTTGACGATTTCGAGCGGTCATGTCGGCATGTGGCCGCGAGCAATGAACCTCTCGTGTGTGCGATCCTCTCATGCGTGCGGACGAGCCGGCTGCGGAAAGAACGGGAACTTCGCATTACCGATTGGACGAAAACGCCGACTTCAGAAGTTGCATGCCAACCTGCCGATGTGGGGGATGAATTGCATTGGAATCGGACGATCCTTGCATATGATACTCAAAGCGGAGCGAGGGTGCCGCCCGCAGTTATGCTTTTTCATGAGTTTTACCATTGGATTGGCCACCGTTTGAATCCGTTCGTTACCTACATAAAGCACGAAACTCCTCATGAGTTTTTCACAAATCATGAGGAAGAATCGGTCATTACCGGTCCGGAACTGACGATTCTTCGTTCGATGGGACGACAAGAGCGGGAATCGCATGCGACAGTTGTTCTGAGGGCCGAGAACGTCATCTCGGAGAAATTTGGTCTCTCGGTGGCCTCCGGCGACGGAGATTTCGTGTGGAACGCATCGCACGCCCTCATCGGGGTAGTCGTTGAATTTGACGGAAAAACGGTCACATTGCAGGCTTCCGAGGACGAACCGGTCGTGCGATATCGCTTCGATGAGTTGACGTCAGTGCTGATGTTGTCACCGCAGATCATCTGCGAAACAGAATCCGATGCGCGACGCTATTTCCGCAGACTCGCGAAAGAGCGGGCGCTGATCGTCCTTCACGTCGATGAGAATAGAGAGCCGTGGTTGCTGCGTCAGAGATGTCCTCGGAAACCACAGAACAGCGGAGGAACGCGCGCCTCCCGTGAGGGTGATGCGTGCCGCCCGCTCACGCGTGCGTAGGAAACGCAACGCCGACTCCGCGTCTTCACCGACCGGACTTTTAATCGGTTGCGGAAACATGGGGAAAATCCACGCAAGCGCCGCACAGGAGCTCGGCGCGTTGATTACCGCTGTGGTCGACTCTGACGGAACGGCCGCGGGCGCCTATTCCGACGTGCGGAGCGTTCCGCTCGATTCTGTTTTCGACTTCGCAGTCGTCGCAACGCCGACGGATCTGCATTTCCAGCATGTTGCCGATGCCGTTGCGCGCTTTCCGGATCTCAAAGGTATTCTGATCGAGAAACCACCCGTGCTCACACGAGAAGAGATCGACGCGATCCGCAAGTTCCCTGACGACGTGCGCGCGCGCCTCTTCGTCGCCGAGGTTGAACACTACAATCGTTCCCTCCAGGCGTTCGCGAAATACCGGGAACCAATCACAAAGCTCACAATGGAGCGAAACGTGGACCTCAGCTTCTTTTTGCGAGGTCGAAAAACGACATGGTTTCTCGATGAACAACGTAGTGGAGGCATCGTGCTCGACCTTATGATCCACGATCTCAATCTCCTGGTTGCGAAGTTCGGTCCGCCACGAGCGATCGCGCGAGTCAAGGGAACGAGCACAAAGTTTTCCGGCGTCGACGACGTTGAGGTCGAGTTGGAGTATCCGGGTTTCACGGCGCTGCTGCGCGCCTCGTGGACCGCTTCGGGTGCACAGCCGATTCGCACGAGGATCGGCCTGACGGCCGGCACGGGGACGAGGCAGGAAGTAATGTGCGATTCGTATCTCGAGTCCGTCCGCGGACGAACGAACCCATTCGTCGCGCAGATGTCGGCATTTCTGAGCACCTTGCGAACCGGCCAAATGCCGTACTCGCTTTCGGTCTATCTCGATGCAGTCGAGATTGCCCTCCGCATCCGAGAGCGGCTGTGAGACATCTGTGAGCTACCCGCTCATGCGAAAGCGTTATATCATGACGTATCGTCATGCACTCCGAAACGAGGTCCCCATATGAGGATACACGATGAAACGCAACGATGTACCTGCGCTACGTGAGCGCTTGCGCCACGTCCGCTGGCTCGGCGGTGGAAGTGGTGCGGGCAAATCGACCATTGCGCGTCACCTTGCCGATAAGCACGGGCTGCGCCTTTATTCCACCGATGAGGCCATGACCGACCATGCCGCTCGTTGCTTTGCGGAAGACAGTCCCTACCTAACGACATTCAAAGCCATGACCATGGACGAGCGGTGGGTTGATCGATCTCCGCAAATCATGCTTGAAACGTTCCATTGGTTCCGCGGTGAAGGCTTCGGGCTCATCATCGATGATCTGTTAAAACTTCCGCCCCATGAAGACATTCTCGTGGAAGGATTCCGTTTGCTGCCCTCACTGGTCGAACCGCTGTTGCACGATCTCAAGCACGCCGTTTGGCTCATTCCTACACCTGAGTTCCGTCATGCTGCATTCGAAAGCCGCGGCACATTATGGAGCATCGCCGAAAAGACCAGCCGGCCGGAGCGCGCCTTAGAAAATCTCCTCGAACGGGATCGCCTCTTTACGGACCAGCTTGAAGACATGGCGCATGCTGCAGGCGTGTCCGTTATCCGCGTGGATCGTTCAATGACCGAATGCACTCTCGAAGATCTCCTCGCGGTGCGGTACGGGTTTCGCCGAGCACCCGTCTTGCGACCACCAGATGGTGGTTTAGATGTAACTTGATTGAATTGGTCTCGTCGTCGGGAGTCCGTGGGTCTATGCGACGACGCGAAGGAGGTCATCATGCGTATTCCGCAGGAAACCGTTCGTATGTCGAAGCTACTCTACGCCACTAATACGTCACTCGACGGTTACATCGAGGACGAAACAGGTGCCTTCGATTGGGTCAATCCCGATCCCGTATTCGGGTTCATCACGGAGTTGTTGCGGCCGATTGGTACCCTCCTCTTGGGGCGGCGACTCTATGAGACGATGACCTACTGGGACGCGCCGGTGGAGGGCTATCCACCTGAAGACCGCGACTTCGCACGGGTCTGGCAGAAGCCCGAGAAGATCGTCTTTTCCCGAACGCTGACCGGCGCTGCGACACGCAACACGCGTGTCGAGCGGGACTTCGACCCCGACACTATTCGGAAGCTTAAGCGGGAATCGGAGCACGACATCAGCATTGGCGGCGCCGAGCTTGCGGGGCTTGCGCTCGAAGCCGATCTCGTCGACGAATGTCACCTGTTTCTCAACCCGGTGGTCGTCGGCGGCGGAAAGCCGGCATTCCGAGCCGCCTTACGACAGAATCTCGAACTCCTTGAGACGCGCCGCTTCAGCACCGGAGTAATCTACTTGCACTATCGCATACGAGGTTGAACGGTTATGAACGGTTACGGTAGCAGCCTAAATCAGAGGTGCCTTAAATGGGTTCGCTCCGCTTACCGCCATAATATACCACGCCGTGGCGCCCACATGGAGCGAGGCGTAATACTGGTCGCCGTCGCAATCGGTGAGGCCGTTTTTTGAGGCGGCGATGATGCCTAATCCGTCATTATTCAAGCCGTTGGTTTGGGCGTAAACAAGGCTGCTGAGATAGGCTTGCGCCTTCGTGGCGTCGCCTGCGGCATTGCGCAGTTTCAAGGCGTCGGCGAGGTGAGCGGTGCCTTCAAGCCATACGCCGGTGCGGTCTCCGCTGCAAAAACTGACTCCGGTAATGCCGCCTTGATTCACCGCCAGGTTGGTTACGTCCCAAGTGAGAGAGTTTGCCCAAGTGGGGTTTTGGAAGGCGAGGTATGTCCACGAGTTCACATCCTCAGGCTGGACGCTCGTGTTTGGGGTGATTCCGCTGTTGTCGGTTCCCACGTAGAAATTGCCTCCCGACGCGTTCCACATCGATGCGACGAACTGTTGCGCCGAGGCCGCGCGCGTCGTCCAGGTGCTATTGCCGCTTTCGGTCGCCAGCATGGTGAAGAAGGCGTAGACGTCGAGGTTATGCTCCGTTGATTTCCAGAGAATTTTCGCGCCGCTTGAGTCGTCGCCGCCAGTGTAACCGCCGGCGCCGCGCGTGTCGGCGGTATTGGTCTGGATCCAGTTCGCAATAGATACGGCGCTTGTGAGATACGCCGCATTGGACGTATGTTTGTAGAGCTGCACTAAGGATTGACCCACCCAGGCCATATTGCCGACATCGGAGCTTGTATTGGTCGCGACCACGCTCGCGGAACTAGTCAAAGGCGATGGGGCGTACGCGGCTCGTAAACGACCGTCATTAGCCGCATCAGAAGTTTGCACGTAGAGGAATGCATTGCCGATGACTTGGGCGCGCGCGATGTCGTCCGCGCTTGCGCGAACGAGCAGCGCGTCGATCATAAGCGCGTCGTCATAGGTCACGGCATCCGTGAAATTTCCCACCCCGCCGCCGTCGAAACTCTGCACCAAGCGAACCGTGGAGCCGGTCGCGTACTTGTCCATCATCAGGTCCAAAAATGTGTAAGCATTTTGGACGCTTGCCGCGGGAATGGCGCTGGGGCTGGGAGCGGCGCTGGAACTGGGGCGGGGATCGGCGGTGGAGCTGGAGCTTGGAGCGGCGGTGGGGCTTGCGGCTTGAGTCGGGGTCGCCGTCGGCCTCACTCGGTGTTGTTCGACGGATGCGCCCGGCGGCACGCCGCCCGCTCCGCCTGCGCATGCGCTCATGCCGATGAGGAGAAAACCGCCACAGAGCAAACGACGCGTGAAAGTACTCAACATAAGATAGCGATCCTCTTTGATCGGCCGCATGGTTGGTTCCAACCAGTATATCGTACGAGTGTTATCTTTTCCAGTGCTGCGGGAAAATTTTACAAGGAAGTTTCTAAGCATTCACAAGGAAGTTTGTAAGCGTTCAACGGGGTGGATTTAGTAATAGTTTTGGTGCCGGCGGTGGAAAGCACTGCGCGCGGCGGGTAGCTACTGCGGTTCGGGCGCCCGGGCCGGGGCCTTAGCGGCGTTGCCTCCTTCGGGGAATCCTGCAACCTATTGAGAAGTCGGTGCCGATGAATACGCGGCGGATGGACCTGCCCCGGTTCGAAGGACAAGTGGTATAGCTCGTTGAGATGAGGGTTATGACTACCTTGAGATCTCCATCAATCGATCTTTCAATTTCGACGATCCTGCAAGAGTATCCGGAAATGGGCTGGCTTGCGGGCTCCATTCATGGGACGCCGGAGGGGAAGGTCGATGCGAGCGCCCCGACGATCTCACAGCGGATCTTCGGAGAGAAGCAGATCGAGTTCGATCGGACGGCAGTGGGAATTCTGGTCCTCGATTGGGTGCTGGCGGCAGATTACGAGAGTTTTACCGAGTGCCAGTGGCAACAAGTGGAACAAGGCCGCATGCCACTCGAGGAGGTTCTCAGTCCCAAGAGCTTTGACGAGCTGCGGAAGTATACGCAGAGGATTCTTCCGGATGAGACATCGCGTCGAGCGATGGTCACCTTCATGGTGATCAATGATCTCGGCAAGGTCGATGCGGTTGTTGATGAACTCAAAGCCCGAGCTGTCGCAGAAGAAACGGCCGGTTCGCGAAATCCGTTCGACGACGTGGATCACGATAAACTTTTGCTCTTGGGTCTCAGGCGACATCCTGAGATCTTTCCAAGCTTCTGTGCGCTTCCGATCGAGTACCGAAAGTGCATCCTTGAGGGTTTGGCCGCGGAATTCAATATAGGGCAGTTCATTCAGGCTGAAAACCTTCCGTCCAATCTACAACGCGTTTTGCAGATGGGAGAGTTTGCGAGCGATTTTTACATGTTGCATGCGCTTTGTGATATTGCCGGAGCCGCGGGGCACGTTGTGCAAAACGGCTCTCGCATCATGACCGAATCGACATGGGCAAATTTCCGGGAAGCCGTTTCAGGGCTCGAAAAGCTTAGCCAAGGGAAATCGCCCACAGACGTTTATCACGATTACCTTGCGCAACGTGCGAATGCGATGGGGTTTTCGATTGAAACGTCGGAGGATCTCGCCGTAGCACGGCTGGGTTGTATGCTGCGGGCATTCCGTCGCAAAGAAGCTGACGAAATTCGTGGAGCGCTTCGAGATCTGGATACGACGACGCGTAGCATCTTGACCACGGAACTGAGTCGTTGGGGATCGGACGAGTGCCCAGGTATTCTCCTGTATTATGCACCGGCCTTGCTGGTCAATGCTCGAGACAACGCTGGTGGAGAGCCTGAGCACCGTCTTCATGGCCTGGAGCAGGGTTTAACGATGCTCGCGCGGCTTTATCAGAAGGGTCGGACACTTGCCGCTCAGTCTGTTAAGCCTGAGCAAACAGTCTTCACGCTGCTAGTCAGTGACGTGGCAAAGCAGGCGACGAAACCGCTGGGGCTCTCTCAGCTCGATCTTGAGGTGAAACGCGTTGGAGATAATGCCGAGGCGATCGGCGTTACGAGACCGGGGATCGACCTGGGACGTTTCGGAGATCTTCAGAGTTTAGGTGATATTCCTGGGCAGCGCATCGCCGTGGTGGCGATCGGTGGTGGCTCGGATTGTGTGCAGGCGGGCGTGTTCTCTCAGCTGTTGCAACAGGTTGGGAAGACTTGTCCGGCGGTGATCTCCGTGCGTTCCGAGAAAACCATGTCGCAAGGAACGGATGGTCGGCAAGGCGTCAGCCGAAGCCTTGAAAGTCCGGGGGAGATCGTCTCCGATACGAAGGGGCGTCCGATGGCTTTTCAGGTTCTCCCTGAATCGACTGGCTCTGGTCGCTTCCTAGAGAATTTGCCGGCTCGTCTCGACCCGGTGTATCTGGTTATCGATACTCCGGACATTCCTTTAGAAGATAAATTAAATCGACTCTTGCGGCACCTCGGCGGCGTGGATACCGTGTTGGCGCTGGATACCGGCGGCGATTCGCTGTACCGCATGAACGCTGAGCAAGGGCAAGCGACACCCGACCAAGACGCGAAGGTGCTCAAAGCCCTCGTGCGTGTGCAGGTCGATTATCGAAAGACGTGCATTGTGGCTTGCGGCGTCGATTCCCCACCGGATGCGGAAGCAGTTTTACTCGAAGCCGGTGCGAAATATTACGCTCCTCAAACGCATGAGATTCAAACGATTTTCTCGATTTATCACGAAGAACGAATGGATGGGAGTGCCGCAAATGAAGGGCTGTACGGCAAAACTTCCTTCGCTTGGCAGATGGCCCTGAAAATGGCCCTGAAAAAGGCTGACGGGGTGGAGTGCCTGCCTTTGCCTGAGCGGGTAGTGCTTGACGCGAAGAACCCTTGGGATCCGTACGTTCACGTTCGCCCGGAAATGCAAGGCTTCTTTGTGGGGGACCTGCGCGCGCATCTCCAGGCGATCGGTGCCGGGCGATCGGTGTCGATTTCTGATGCTGACGAGGGGCTTTCGCAGAAGAGCGATCTGCGGTAAGCACACGGTCATGGGAGAATGGGGAGTAATCCCGGATTGAGGCTCGTTCGAGCACGATGAATTTCTCGCGCCTGCCGTTATATCAGAGAGCATTTTATCGGTGCGTTTCTTGAGAGTTTAGAACTCGTTCGATCGTTTTTCGGCCCGAGCGTCGGACATGTGACGTATTCAATCGTGAGCGATTCGCCGGCCAAGATCGCACAGGTGATTTCGTCACCAGGATGTGCGATGCGCGTCTTCTTGTACTCGGAGCCTTCGGGATCGCTATAAACGCCGCTCGTCCGTTTTTCACAACCTCGCTGTCACTGGGCTTTGTCCGCTTTGCGACACATGGTATGATGGTGGTGTTCCTTAAGGAGGCTTTTTTAATGCATGTTCCGTCGCCGATTCAAGAGATTTCTGTGCTGAAGGGACCGCCATACGCAGATACAAAGGCTACCGACGTTCATGCGTTGGCTGCTGACCGTCGGACACAGGCAATTGCGCGTGCTCAGGCAGCCATCGACATGATGGCGGAGAAGGGGATTTCGGCCCTGGTCATCGGTTCGTTGGCCAAGGGGAAGTTCGGTCCGGATTCCGACGTTGATTTTTTGCTCACCTCTTGTCCTCGGAAATACCGGTACGCCATTGAGGCTAAGGTGGAAGATATTCTCGGAGACCTGCCTTTTGACGTCGTCTATCTGGACGAAATTCCGGAAGACCGGCTGGAACGGTTCACCGCTGGTGCTGTTGATGCCCACTCTCTCCGCTGATGAGATAAACCAAATCAACGCTGAAATCGATCCTCCTTTGAGTTGTTCATGTTGAGACGTATGAAATTACATTAGCGCTTGCTCATGGACGCTTTTCGCAGCGTCGACACGTCCTTCGGTCGGCTTGCAGCTAGCCGCCACTCTCCTAGGCCGCTGACGACTGCTTATGCCCAATTCCTGTAAGCCTCGCAAGGAGGTTCGGCTGGAAGTCTTTCGGTGGCGTACTCATGCTACGCAACTCTGCTATCGACGTCGACATGCCGCTGAGAGCCATGATGCGATTCTCTCCCTCGAGCGCACAAGCTTTCGCGGTGATCTTCTCGCGCGGCCCCTTGCTCAGATCGCGGAGATGCGGACCTATGCTCTCGATTGCCTTGGCGCAATCCTCTTTGGCGAAATAATTCTCTCCTCTGTCGATTCCGCAGATCGCCGTGGCGATCGTCTCTTGTTGCCCCTCAGTGAAAAGCTTGACCGACGGACTGATTTCAATGACGGACCGAGCACAACCCCCACTCCAACCCGTCTCGCTGAGCCTATAAATCGCGTCAGCGATCTGCCCGCGTTCTCCATCGGTCAGAAGGTCGAGCGACTTACTGATACCACCGGCGATAGCGGGGACCATGTTGATGGAATCAAACTCACAAGCTTTCGTGAGGAGTTGCCCGCGTGCTCCGTTCCCCAGACGCTTAAAAGACAAACCAACGCTGCCGATCGCTTCGGCGAGGCCCTCGCAATCTTTGGGAAGTGCGCAGAGCTTCGTAAGAAGCTTCCCGCTTTGGGTCTCGTGCAAGTGCTCGAGATACGGACCGATACCCTTCATGGCCTTGGCGAAATCTTCACCCTGAAGATCGTCGATCGCCGTGACGATCATATCGTGGTATTTCTCGAGATGCTGGAAAGACGGACCAATGCCGTTGAACGCCTCGGCGCGATTCTCTCCATCAAGAGCACAAGCTCTTGTGAGGATCTTCTCGCAGTGCCCATCGCGAAGATTCCCGAGAAATGGACCGAGGTCCTTGATGGCCTTGGCACATGCCCTTCCCTTGAGTTTGCAGATCGCCTCGGCGGCCTGTCCACATTCGTCCTCACTCATGTACTGGAGAGACGAAGCGATGCTCTGATCAGTAAAATGAACGAAATCCCATCGGTAGAGGTCAATTATCACTTTCGTTATATTCTCGTGGTGCCCCTCATTCATCCGATGAAGAGCCACAGACGATGTAATAGCACTGATCGCTCTGGAACGATACTCCCCAGAGCTGAGACCGCAAGCCTTGTTGACGATTTCCCCGACTTCGTCGTTGCTCATAAGAACAAGATGCGGATGAACTTTCTCGAGGACCTCGCAAAAACTCTCTGCGCCGGAAAAGCCCCTGGGGAGTTCGCACATTGCCCTGACGAACCGCGCGCGTTGCCCCTTCTCTTGGTCACTGTCCTGGGTCAGAAGTGGGAAGGACGGCGCGATTCCCGCGAGGACCGGGACGCGTCCTTTATCCGTGAATTGGCAAGCCAGCGTGAGGATCCTCTCGCCGTAGTCGTTCGTCAGATCGAAAAGAGACGGACCGATCTCCTCAATCGCGTCTCCGGCAACCCAAGGATTGTGACTAACGAGTTTGCAGAGATCATCGGCGATCGCATCGCGTTGTCCCATGGTCAGAAGTTCGAAAACCGGGCCTAACTTCTCGCTGGTAACAGTGATAAGCCCACGATGACAAATCGCCGTGACGACGTCCTGACGTTGTCCTTCGGGTCCCCAGGTCAAATACTCGAAATGCGGGAGAATCCCATTGAAGGCGGTGACTAGATCCCCTCGGTCATCGAGTTCGCAGGCCTTCTTAACGATATCTCCGATTTGCTTCTCGCTTAAATGCTCGAAATACGGAGCAATCCTGCTGATAGCCTTGGCGCAATCCTCTCCGTTGAGCCTGCAGGCTTTCTCGACAATCTTCCCGCGTTCGGTAGCGGTGAGGCAGGAGAAGTCCGCTCCGAAAGGATCATCGGATTTCGCTCGTTGACGCGCATACTGGACTCGATAAGCATCACTTGCCGATGACGGGTAGCGTTCGATAATCTCCCGTGCTTTTGAACCCGTCCATCGAAGCTCTTCTCTCGTAGAAGGCGTAAAACCATGGAGAAAATAATTCCGAACTGCCTCTGGTATGCTGAGGAGTTCCGCGAGGTTCTCTGGGACTGGTCGACGATTGATGTCCACGCAAATTCCTTCTTACGAATCATGGATGGATAACTTTCATATAACCACAATAACTTGATGAAGGCCAAGATCTCACGGGATAAAAACCCATGGGTCTTTCGACCCAATTTGCTCTCAGACCGACGGTTTTTTCCGTGGTACCCAGTTGGACTGGAAGCGAAGAGTCAGGAGCCATTAGCGTTATTCTCGGAAGCGGAAGATCCTTCCTGCTCTCGCTGCTTGAGACGCTAAGCAGCACAATATGAAAGGGCTTCCCCAATGGAGACCTTTCATATAAAATGTGATGGTGCACCCCAGGTA
The DNA here is from genome assembly GCA_035937855.1 of Vulcanimicrobiaceae bacterium. Taxonomy (GTDB): domain Bacteria; phylum Vulcanimicrobiota; class Vulcanimicrobiia; order Vulcanimicrobiales; family Vulcanimicrobiaceae; genus DASZHL01. The sequence goes on along the minus strand of DASZHL010000058.1, from coordinate 20,113 downwards.
CGCCCCTGTCGCCTGGTTGCGACATGCCCCTGGGGTAAGCTTTTTCCCGAGGTCGGCCTGCGTGGTCGCCGAGGTGAGAACTGAACAGGAATATAGCGACGACAGCTATTCCTACGCCGACGAACCCGTGCTTTCGACGACAATGACAATCGCGTTCTCTCCCGTGCGCACCGCTCGGCCGACCAAAGGATGCGTGAGATAATCGAATGCCGCTCGCACGTCCTCGCGCACGCAATACGCCGTTGAGCCCTCGTCTCGCAAGCAATCGTCGATGAGCAGCATCGCCGCATCCTCGGTTATCGCGGGCGCATCGGAGGGATCTCCCGCGCAAACGCGTTGCTCACGTGCGCCGATCTCCACGAGCATCTCGCTGATCACGCGCACGCGCTTGGCGCGACCGTGCGCGCGCTCCCAGAGAATGCTCGTGAGCGCATCCTCGGCGAAGCCGGGTGCGAACGCCGCCTGCAACGTGAACGGATCGATTGCCGCCGACAGAGTCGTCGCGACGTCGGCGATCGTCCACGCGCTCACGCCGTGCGTGCGCAGTTCAGTGACCAACTCGGCATCATCCCCGAACGACGGTCCGATCAGCACCGCGTGTTGCGCATGGTAGGATTCACACCAACGCGCCGCCTCAACGGCATCCGGTTGCGTGACCTTTCCGCTCGTGCCGCGTACAGTTTTGCATTCGAGCATCACGCGATATCCCAACGGCCCGAGCGGCGCATCGAGATATCCGTCGGGCTTGTCGTTGCCGCCCTCGTGCGTCGCGACAAAACCCAGAGCGGCGAACGCATCGCAGACGGCCTGCTCGAACGCGCTGGGATCATCACCGCCGCCGCTCGCACGCAATGCGGCAACGAGCGCATCCGCATGTTCGATCGGCTTGGGCGTTGCTAAAGGTTCACGGACGTTCGGCCAATCGTCGGATGGACGGTTGATCCGGAAATTCCGTTCCACATCCTGCGTGATGCGTGGCTCGCGACCGTTGCCGCGCGTGCGTGAGATGTATTCAACCAAAGCAATGTACAGATGCTTGCGCGTGACGCTGCTCGGCAAAAGGCCGCGCGCAATCGCCTCGGAGAGGATCTCGTCGACGCTGCGAGTTTTTCCGTCCTGCAGAATCGCGACTGCGGCCCGGAGATTGCTTCCGCGCACGTCACCCTGCGCCGGTGCGGACGGAGCGAGGGAAACCACGCGCGTCGGGGGTGTGAGTTCACGAAAACGTTGCGAGCCAACCTGCGCGCTGATCTTGCCGAAAACATCACCCACCGTCGCGATGCGTTGCGCGCTGTTCTCAACCGTCACGCTGCCGTTGACGAAAGTCCCGACTTCTTCCCAACGGAGCGGCGTCACCATCGCGAGCGCGGTCGTCCCGCCGATACTATACGGTAGTGAACTAAATCGTCCGACGCGATTGGTGGCGACGACGAGTCGCACGCGATCGCCGGCCTCGGCATCCGCAGCCAGGGTCAGCAGATCCTGATGCGCGGCGACGACTTGCGCCGCGAACGCCGTCAGCCACGCGAGCACCGGCGGATAGGCGGGCACATCGGCGAACGGAATCCACAGCGTGGCGGATACGTCGCCGTCGAACATCGGGATCGCATCCAGCGCATGCGCGCGGAGGGCGGCGCGCAATGCGAGCACGCCCGCGGCGACCTGTACTTGCGTGGCAAGGTTGATCGGATGCAGTGAAATGCGCGCATACCCCACGCGCGTCGGATCGCTGCGCGTTGGTGCCCACGATGCGAAACCCACGGCATGTCGCTCACGGATGAGCCATTCCAGCGCATCCGCGGTCAGGGCGACGTAGGGATGGGTTCCCGTCGTGCTGTGCACCGCCAACGTCGGGATTTTGTGCGGTAACGGCTTGTGAATTTCACCGACGAAGTGCCCATGCGCGTCAAGTCCGTAAGGGTAGAATACGGTCACCAGCGGAGTTCCGCCAAAGGCCGTGAGCAGGTACGGGAGAGCCCGCTCATAGTGTGCCAGCAAGATGGGAACGCGCTGTTTGGCGTCGGGCGCGGAGGCGAGGTCATCGACGAGCGTGCTCATGCTCGCCCCATTTCGCGAACCACCCTGCGGTCTCTTGCATTTTGCCGGGCGCCCCCGAACAATTGTGCCCGCCAAAGGAGACCAAATTTGCTCGACCCCCTCAGTGTGGGGCGGTTCGAATGAGATTTAGTCCTTGAAATCAATACCGATTCCGCGATGTTCCATTGCCTCAATTTTAGCCGCGACGGCTTCATGATCCGGATGCTCCCTGTATGCGTCTAGCGCATCTTGGTTTTCGGCAAGAACAACGACGGCATGGGTAAATCCTTCGTTCCACTTCGAAAAATTCTCGCCACAGTGGATCGCAAGAAGACCTTCGACTTTATGCCGAAGGCTTTTTACTTCCTGAAGTGCCTCCACGATGTCATTGGGAGTTGTCCCATCTTTCCATGTAAAGAGGGCAATGTGCGTGATCATGGGAAGCCTTTCAAGCGTCGAAATGGATCCTCCTATGAAGGTCTTACTTGGATCGGCACCGTTCATAGAGGTAAGGCGCAGCTTATGTGCGCAACGAACACCGCTCATCGCGGTATTGCGTCAGCTTGAGCGCAAGGTCGAAATTCCTGTTTCACTGGATGCCGAGGCCCGAAGATAAGCTTCGGATTATTGAAAGCGAGCAAGGATTCGTGACTGCTCCAGAGAAGCGGGTCAACTCCAACTTTTCCTTGAGTTCAGATCTGGAAAGGGAGTACGATGCGCTTTAGAATCGAACTGCCGACCGCTCGCTGCTCTCGTTCATTCCTGATCAAAAGCATCGCGATCAGTACCGCAGTCGTTGTCAGCATCGGGCTTCTTTCAGAAGGTCGAGCAGCTGAACAAAATTCAATCCCTGCCCCTACAACTATATCGATGAATGAAGAAACGACAACGTTAAATTTTAAACCGCGCACGATCGAATTAATTTCAGAAAAGGCCTTGCGTGTTCGTGAAGCCATCAAACGTGGTGACGATGTGATGGCTCATCGAATCATCGCGGACGTTTTAGCAAAAAGCCGGGTTGAGAATTGGAGATTCTATCCTTTCAGCGAGCTTATCACCGACATCAGCGATGTGAATGATCCTGCATTTGTGAAGCGCTTGAATAATTGGGTCAACCAGAACAAGAACGATTCGATTCCCGTATTAGTCCGCGCGCAGTATTACTACGATATGGGATGGTTTAAACGAGGAGATAAGTATAGCGACGAGATACAGGCTGAGCATATGGACTCCTTCGGAGATTATATGGGCAAGGCCCTCGTCGATACGAACGCATCGATACGAATGAGTGCTCGAAACCCTTACAGCTTCTGTCTCAAACTTCGCATCCTACACGTATCCGGCGCATCGCAAGAACTGATGGATGCCTTTAAGGAGGCAATAGCAAAATATCCAGGATATTATCAACTTTACGACATTGTTCTAGAGGAGCTTGAGCCCAAATGGGGCGGAGCGCCAATAGAAAAAAACCTCTATGAAGAGGCCGTCGACATTGTACAGGAAGTGCTCAATCCAAGCACGAGTAGAAATCCAATCTCGATGGCTGCCTTTGTCGATCAATATGCCGGCAAGGTAGGTGAGAAATCACCACGAAAGATGCTTTATTTGAGCCTCTATAGAGATCTGCTAGATTCCGCATCGACTGCGTGCGCCGAAGATCGCAAGGACAACGATGGAATGAGCCGATGCGTTGCGACTTTCATGGGAGGAGTCATCACCCCCGAACTGGAAAGTCAGGTTCAAGTAGCCCTCCATCTCTACAATCATTCCGACAGGCATCAATTCAATGTGGTTATCGAAAAAATTCTTATTGCTATGCTGAAAATACCCGGAGTCGAAGCCTATTCGAGTGCAATTCTCGAGCAGGCCGCCAAGATCACCCACAGTGATACGCGGCTTCATGAAAATATACTCGGACATAATAATTATGTTATCGATAAAGCGGTGGCGGAGTCTTGGTACATGAAGAATGTCTACGGTAACGCCATTGATAAATATAAAGAAGCACTTAAAGATATCGGATCGGCTCCATTTCCAAATGAAGAAGAAAAAGACGTTGCTATTTCCTCTATATATACACAACTTGCACTCGTCTACAGTAGCGATGGCCGGTATCAGGATGCAATTGCCTATGGAAATGTAGCGGTTGCTCTTGGCGGAAATGAAGACTATGAGAACCCCTTATGTTATAGTTATTACAAGATCGGAAACTATAATGAATCCGTGCATGCATGCACAAAATTAATGGAGGGAATAGGTGATCTTGAGGCGCGTTTTTGGCGTGGACGTGCATACTTACATTTAGGAAAAAACGATGCGGCATTGCGAGATTTTACAGTCGTCGCAGATTCCGAACACGACTATCGAACAACTGCCGCAATCAATATGTCGTTTATTTACGCAGCAAGTGGGAATATGAAAAAATCTTTAAACGTGCTGAATAAATACACGTACCTTTACGATACGGATACGCAAAGCAACGATGACTTGGCAGTCAGCTATAATAATCGTTGCTACGCCTATATGCAATTGGGTGAATTGAAAAAGGCGCTGGATGACTGCAACGCTTCGTTGGAATACGGCAGTCTCCCTGATGCCTACAGTAAACAGCAGGAGCTGATGAAACGCCTAAGCCGATCGCGGAGAAAATGATCCAGTCTGAATGGCATACTTAACACGGAGAAGCGTATTATCGCCGACTTCCCGGGATCACCTAATGAGCCGACCTCACTTTAACTTTTTACATGACATGATATATAATAACGACAGTGAAATCGTCCGCGCCGTGAAGAGGAAAGGGCCTTTGAGGATGGCAAGCTACGAATTGGACAATGCATGGGAGGGAGCAAGACGTCGACTTGCTCTACTCGAGCAGCATCTCGACCCGATGAGTCGGCGTCGGCTATCGGCACTCGGCGTTGGCTCCGGATGGCGTTGCTTAGAAGTCGGAGGCGGCGGCGGATCTATCACGCGATGGCTCTGTAGTCAGGTTAGCGCAACGGGTCATGTCACGGCTACCGACCTCGATACGCGATTTCTTGAAGAGATCGACGAGCCGATGCTTACCGTTCAACGGCACGATATCACCGCCGAGGAGTTGCCTACGGCGCAATTTGATCTGGTGCACACCCGCTGGTTACTCCACCACCTCCCACAACCGGAGGTGGCACTCTCGCGCATGGTAAAAGCGCTCCGGCCCGGCGGGATGCTACTTGTAGAGGAACTGGATTTATTCCCCGTGCATGCTTCCAGCTCGCAGATTTACATCGACTTTATCGTGGCAAAAGCCAAAATGATTGCGCTGCCGTCGGGGCGTGATTTTTTCTGGGCTCGTGCGCTCCCCGCGCTAGTCGCCGAACAGGATATTACGGAGATGGGAGCCGAGGGAGACTTTCCCATCATAAACGGCGGCTCGCCGATGGCTAAGTTTCATCAGCTCACTGGTGAGCAGATGCGCGACAAAATCATCGCCTCAGGAGAATTGAGCATCGAGCGGTTCAACGCCGCTATAACGTTGCTCAGCGATCCGACGTTCTGGGCCTTCGCCGGTGCTAGCGTAGCTGTTTGGGGCCGACGCCCGAGCTAAATCGCCTGCCGAAACCTATACGCTGCGCCGTTTCGGTTTCTGAACGGCTAAGGACTCGTTCAACGCGACGGCCTCTCGGATGAGTGCTTCGAACGCGCTCTTGTCGATCTGCTCACCTTCGTGCAGGTCGATGGCACGTCGGGTGTTGCCCTCCAGACTTGAGTTGAACAGCCGCTTTGGGTCCTTGAGATGCGCACCCTTGGCGAAGGTCACCTTGACGATCTCCTTGTAGGTCTCGCCCGTGCAGATTATTCCGTCGTGATACCAGACGGGCACACCTCTCCACTTCCACTCTTCGACGACTTTGGGATCGGTTTGCTTGATGAGTTTGCGGATCTTTGAGAGTGTCTCGCCTCGCCAATCGCCCAGCTCCTTGATTCTCGCGTCAATGAGCTGAGAGGGCGACTCAGCGCTTTTTACGTCGCTGATCTTCGTCATTTCGCAGCCTTGGGCGGTTGTCGTAATCCCACGATCGTGCCGTTGGGATCTTTCACGCTGGCGACCAGCAATCCGTAACCGACGTCCATGATTGCTTGCGCGACGGTGCCGCCAGCGTCCACGAGCGTTTTCACGCTCGCCGCGATGTCGCTCACCGTCCAGTAGGCAAGCGCGCCCGGTTCGCGTTTATCTCCGCTCGGGACGAGGCCGATTTCCATATCGCCGCTCTTATAACCGACGTACTGGGGTCCATCGACGTAGGGGTCCGCGCCGATAAGCTCACGAAAGAACCGCTTGGCTTTGGACAGATCTGCGGAAGGGTAGACGATGAGGGAGACGTCCTTCAAGATTTCATACTCCTTTGGTCTCTATGACGGATCGAGTACGATGGAATGTTGGAGCCGGCCCGCCACTTCCCTTCTTATCGTCCAATTCTTTCCGCTTGCCATTCGCCTCCGAGCTTTGTAAAAGGAATTCCAACAGTGCGAGAGTAGAGAATCAGAGAGTTTTTGAATTTCCGCTTAACGCAACAAACGTTCTCTACGATACGAATTTTTCGCGATTGTTCATCCTCTATCTGGGTGATCCATCAAGTCCGATCTATACAATGCCGCTCGTCGGTCCTTTCTGGCCGATTCCGGAACTGAAGATGACCACTGCCGACCCGGCGGCTCAACTCGTATTGCCGCCATCGTTAGCCGGTACTTGGGTGGGACCGATCAACGATTTTATTGCCGAATAAAACACACATCGGCCGCGCCATCAGAAAGCCAAGCTTCACGATGACGCCGCCGACGCGCAACTCACGATCCGGCCGCGAGAGCCGAGGACCTCACTCCTGATCACGACGTTTGCGGAAAGAAGTGATTTCGGAGAACTCCGTCATACCGGCCCGTGGTCAGACAGCATCGCTTGAAACCGATGTCCGGATCCACATGGGCAAAGGTCGTTTCGTCCAAGTCTTTCGATGAGTTCTTTCTCACCGTGGACGATGCGATCTCCGCACTTAACCTTGGTTTCTGATGGATATCCCGCGCGGCGTTTGCTACTCGGCTCGAAAGCTCGAGAGATCGCCGACGAATGGCTTGCGTGGCATGATGTGCTCCTCTCGAGAACGTATAGGAAGGAAGCAAGCATACCACAGGCCAACCACGCGGGTCAAGGCACCCGCTGTTTCACGGGGTCGGACGACGGCCCACAAGGTCCGAACGAGCGTGACGAAAAACGAAACGACTTTGGTTCGTTCCTCGCCGCCCAACAGACGGGAGTATCCTAATGACTGAACGATTTGCTCAAGCGCAGCGCTGGAATCCCACGACATATCACGGCACCGTACCATTCGTCCGCGATTTCGGAAAGCGTGTTGTCGATCTCTTGCAGCCGCGCGCGGGCGAGCGTATTCTCGATCTCGGGTGCGGCGAAGGAGGGCTGACCATTGAGCTTATCCGGACGGGTGCAAGCGTCGTCGGCGTGGACGGTTCACCAGAGTTCCTCGCCGCCGCGCGTGCACTTGATCTTGATGTACGCCTCATGGATGGACAGCGGCTGACTTTCGATGCAGAATTCGATGCCGTGTTCAGCAATGCAGCGCTTCACTGGATGCGCGATCCCGATGCGGTCATCGCAGGTGTCCGGCGCGCGCTCAAGCCCGAAGGGCGATTCGTCGCAGGCTTCGGCGCGCTTGGAAACGCATCGGCGATTAACACGGCGCTCATCGCGGTACTCAAGCGTCGCGGCATCGGATGGTCGGCGGGTCTGCCGTGGTATTTTCCGACGCTTGAGGAATATCGCGCCAAGCTCGAAACGCACGGTTTTTGCGTCGAGACGATCTCGATGCTTCCTTATTTTGACCACCTACCGGCGGGGATATTGGGTTGGTTGGAAACCTTCGCCGATTCGTTCGTCGAGGGGATCGACGCCAAGGAACGTGCGGACATTTTCGCCGAGGTGATCGACCTCCTTGCGCCGATCCTCCGTGATCAGAAGGGAGCCTGGTACGTTCACGGCACACGACTCCTTTTCAAGGCAACACTGCCGCAATTGTCAAATTAGCTAGCGACGCGGCGCAATCAGTGTATTCGGCGGTGCCGATTTTGGAGTGCGTGCTGCCGCGCATACAAGCGGCCGTGTCGAGCGGTCTGGGCGAGCGCGACGATATCGCGCTTGCCCTACAACCGCACAGCGATGCTGGTGTCGAACGTGTGCCGGTTTGAACGGGTAGCCTTCAACGACACCACGGGGCATTTGCATACGTCAATTGGCGTATCCGCTCTAAAATTGGAAAGGCTGGCGGCTCGTAAAAATCCGCTTAAGCTGGACAGTGCCGCGTTGAGTACCCTGAGCATCCAGCCTCCCCATGCCGTCTACGATTTGCGCGCCGACGAGATTGCGAACGGCGGCGGACTCGAGACCGCCCATGCCACCGGCTTTCGCTATTTCGTCAACGTGGCCGGAGCATTGGTTGCCGCTGCGGAGATACAGACCGGCGCGTCCGGGGAGTCCTCTCTCCTGGCAAACGTGAATCATGGCCCGTATGTCGCGGCGAGTGCTCGGGCTTTCGATACGCTGACCAGCCGGAGTTTGGTGGGCAAGGGCTCATACGAGGCGCGGCTCCTACGGTTTTCGGCGATCTACCTCGTGGCCGTCTGGTTAAAGGCTGAAGGTCTTGGAGCAGACATTATCTACCCGCTCGCACCTACGCCCAAGGAGCTTTCGGCGGAGAAGTCCTATTCGGCTGAAGATTTCCTCGAGGCCGTTCGTCCGCTTGTCAAGAAGCGCGCAGAGAATCAACGTTCCGGTATCGTGCCTTAACAAATTCCCTCCGCTTAAGTCGGCGAAATGTCCACTCGCCACAGGCCCTAGCACTTCAACTACAAGACGAGGGAGAGAGTTCTAGGCTATGCTTGCGACGGAAGGAACGGCCGTTCGTGCGTCAAATGCGCACGACCGTGTCCACTCCCCAAGGTTCGCGTGAAGAGGGCTTCGTACATGAGTGAATCCTCCGTACAGCATCATTTAAATACTGAGGCCGGGTCAGCGGTCTATTCTCCCCTCGTGTTGAAATTGTACGATTGGTGGGTTCTGGGCATATCCAATCGGTTTGCCTGGCAATGCCCGACCCGAACGGTGCTGTTGCCGTTTTATCGGGAACATATTGGCAAGAGACATCTGGACGTCGGCGTGGGAACCGGCTTCTACCTTAAGCATGTCGAGTTGAGCCCGTTGCATGAAATCGCCTTGCTCGATATCAACGAGAACAGCTTGCGAGCGGCCTCCCTCCGCATACGACGGCCCAAAGTGAAGTTGATCAAAGAAAACGTCATGCGCCCTTTACCACGACCGGCAGAGGAAGGCTACGATTCCATTTCGCTTTTCTATCTTCTCCATTGCCTTCCGGGAACGATGGATGATAAGGAGATCGCCGTCACTGGTCTGAAGCATTATTTGAAAAGTGATGGCGTCTTCTACGGAGCCACTATTTTAGGAGACGAAGCGAATCACACGACTCTCGGACGACGACTGATGAAAATCTATAATCGTAAAGGCGTGTTCGGCAACAGCTCGGATAGCATTCACGGCTTGCAAGAGATGCTCGGACGACAGTTCAGAAGCGTGCAGGTCCGGCGCCACAATCAAGTGGCATTGTTCGTGGCGCGCGACCCGCTCACGCGTGACCCGCAACCTCGCCGACTTCGAGGCAACCGGCGTGCCGCTCTTGAACCCGTGGGACGCTCCCCAATAGCCTTACTCCACCGCGTCGAAGCACTTTAGCAATAACACGGTTGCTCTGAGCATCGTCTTCGGTCACTCGTCGATTTCCTCCAAAGGTTGACCTGGAAAGTTTCCCGAAGGAGTTCCCAAAGGTGGTTCCAACATGACAATCGATCGATGGTTCCGCGCTGTAGTTGTGAGCTATGCGCTTGTCCCACTCGCGGCCTGCGGCGGGGGAACGCCGAGTGCAAGCGTGCCCCTTTCGCATGCCTTGGCACCGTCGACGACCACTATTGCCACGCGGCTCCGTATGACTATCCCGCACACAAGCAGCAGCACGGTCGGCGGCAAGCTCCGTCCGGCTTACGTTTCTCCCGCCACGCAGAGCGCGATCATCAACGTCACGCCGCAAGGGAGCGGGACTTCGGTGAGCGGTTATCCCCAGACGGTGAATCTCACGCCGACCACCAACGGCTGCACGTCATCCCTTGCGAGCACCCAGTGTACGCTTGCGCTCGCATTCGCACCGGGCAACTATAACATGACCCTCACGACCTACGATCAAACCGGCGGTGCGGGCAACATTCTCTCTAAGGGACAAAGCGTGCCGTTCACGATAACGGCGGGCACGGTAAATTCGATCGCTCTCACCTTGGGCGGCATTCCGTCCTCGGTGCAATTCGTCCCCGTGAGCGGCTCGCTCACGGGTTCGGTCAACCTCGGCTTTACGTTAACAACGAACGCTGCCGCGAATATGATGGTCTCGGCTCTTGATTCGGATGGGAACGTCATCGTGGGCGCGGGCGCACCGACGATCAGCGTGGCGAGCAGTAATTCCGGGCAATTGAGCATTACCAATCCGACGACTGCGGCGCCGAATACGATAACGGTGACTTCGATAGCGCAGGCGGCCTTAGTCACCCTCACAGCGACCGTGACGCCGACCGCGAGTAGCGGAGCGAGTGCCGTTACTGCGAGTGCAGTTGTGGCGCCGCCGTTGTCGGTGTTGCCGCTCCATCTCTACGTCGCGAACTATGGAAGCACGGTCACCGTGTACGATCAGAACGGCAACCAGCAGACCCTTAGTGGAAGCTTTTCGGGGGTAAACGGGTCACAAGACATTGCATACGACCCTGCCGACGGCTTCCTCTACGTGACGAACTACAGCACCACGGTCACGGCGTATGACCTGAACGGCAATGAGCAAACCCTCAGCGGAAGCTTCCCGAATGCGATTGAATTGTATGGTATCGCGTACGATTCCGCCAACGGCTTCCTCTACGTGACGAACGGCAACAACACGGTCACTGCGTACAACCAGAACGGCAACCAGCAAACCCTTAGCGGAAGCTTTTCGGCGCTAAATTCACCGTACGGTATCGTGTACTGTCCCGTTAACGGCTTCCTCTACATGGCGAACTTCAGCGGAATCAAGGCGTACGATCAGAACGGCAATTTGCAGACCCTCAGCGGAACCTTTTCGGGTTTAAGCGCTCCAACACGCATCACGTACGATTCTGCCAACGGTTTCCTATACGAGTTGAACACCAGCAACGTGGTCAAGGCGTTCGACGTGAACGGCAATGTGCAGACCCTCAGCGGAACCTTCCCGAATCTGAATCATCCGACCAGCATCGTGTACGACCCTGCCAACGGCTTTCTCTACGTGTCGAACAACAACAACAACACGATCACGGTGTACGACCAGAACGGCAACCAGCAGACCCTCAGCGGAACGTTCCCGAACCTCAACAACCCGCACGGAATCGCACTCGCTCCGTAGGAGAAGCGTCTTCGGCTTCTCGTCGATTTTCCCCAAAGGTTGACCTGGAAAGTTCCCCGAAGGAGTTCTCAAAGGTGGTTCCAACATGACAATCGATCGATGGTTTCGCGCTGTAGTTGTGAGCTGTGCGCTCGTCCCGCTCGCGGCCTGCGGCGGGGGGACGCCGAGCGGGCCCACGCTGAGCGCGCATGCCTTGGTACCATCGACGATCACTACCACCGCGCGGCTCCGGATCACCATCCCGCACACAAGCAGTAGCACGGTTGGCGGCAAGCTCCGTCCGGCTTACGTTTCTTCCGCCACGCAGAGCGCGATCATCAACGTCACGCCGCAAGGGAGCGGGACTTCGGTGAGCGGTTATCCGCAGACGGTAAATCTCACGCCAACCACCAATGGCTGCACGTCATCAGTCGCGAGCACGCAGTGTACGCTTGCGCTCGCATTCGCACCGGGCAACTATAACATCACGCTTACCACCTATGATCAAACCGGCGGTGCGGGCAACGTTCTCTCCAAGGCACAAAGCGTGCCGTTCACGGTAAGTTCGGGCGCGGTAAATGCGATTGCTCTCACCTTGGGCGGAATCCCGTCCTCGGTGCAATTCGTCCCGGTGAGCGGAACGCTCACGGGTTCGGTTAACCTCGGCTTTACTTTAACAACGAACGCCGCCGCGAATATGATGGTCTCGGCCCTCGATTCCGATGGGAACGTCATCGTGGGTGCGGGCGCACCAACGATCAGCGTGGCGAGCAGTAATTCCGCGCAATTGAGCGTCACCAATCCGACGACTGCAGCGCCGAATACGATAACGGTGACTTCGATAGCGCAGGCGGCCTTAGTCACCCTCACCGCGACCGTGACGCCGACCGCGAGTAGTGGAGCGAGTGCCGTTATCGCGAGCGCGGTTGTGGCGCCGCCGGTGACGGCGTTGCCGCCGCGTATCTACGTAACGAACCAAAACAACACGATTACGGCGTACGACGTGAACGGCAACCAACTGACCCTTAGCGGAAGCTTCCCAAATCTGGTCAATCCGGAGGCTATCGCGTACAATCCCGCAAGCGGCTTCCTATACGTAGCGGACAATAACGGCGCAATCCTGACGTACGACCTGAACGGCAACCAACAGACGCTCAGTGGAAGCTTTTCGGGGGTGAGCGTACCGACCGGCCTCGCATACGATCCTGTGAACGGTTTTCTCTACGTGGCGAACCTCGGTGGCAGCAGCGTCAAGGCGTACGACAAGAACGGCAATCTGCAGACCCTCAGCGGAAGCTTCCCTAATCTGAACCTACCACGCGGCATCGCGTACGATCCTGCGAACGGCTTTCTCTACGTGGCGAACAACAACAGCACGGTCACAGCTTACGATCAGAACGGTAACCAGCAGACCCTCAGCGGAAGCTTCCCGAATTTGAGCTTACCGCTCAGCATCGCGTACAATTCTGCCAACAGCTTTTTCTACTTGTTTAGCACCAACAGCACTGCGATCACGGCGTACAACCAAAATGGGAGCCAGCAAACCCTCAGCGGAACCTTCCCGCATCTGAATTCTTCACATGGCATCGTGTTTGAACCCGCCAATGGCTTTCTCTATGTAGCGAACAACGGCAACAGCACGGTCACAGCGTACGATCAGAACGGCAACCAGCAGACCCTCAGTGGCACTTTTCCGAATCTAAACTTCCCGGCCGCCATCGGGCTTGCTCCGTAGGAGAAGCGTCTCCGGGTTCTCGTCGAATCTCTCAAAAGGTTGACTTAGAAAGTTCCCTGAAGGTGTGCTCGTCTCGTTTGCGGCCTGCGGCGGAGGAGCGCCGAGCGCACCCACGCCGCTTTCGTACGCCTTGGCACCGACGACGACCAATAGCGCGGCACCATCGACGACCACTATTTCCACACGGCTCCGTATCACCATCCCGCAAACAAGCAGCGGCACGGTCGGCGGTAAACTCCGTCCGGCCTACGTTTCTTCCGCCACGCAGAGCGCGATCATCAATGTCACGCCGCAAGGGAACGGCACTTCGGTCAGCGGTTATCCGCAGACGGTGAATCTCACGCCGACCACCAACGGCTGCACGTCATCGCTTGCGAGCACGCAGTGTACTCTTGCACTCGCATTCGCACCGAACACCATAACGCTCACTTCATTAGCGCAGACGACCTCGATCACCCTCACCGCGACGGTAACGCCGACTGCGGCCAGCGGGGCGAGCGTCGTCACCGCGACTGCGACCGTGGCGACGACGACGGTTACGCCGTCGCCATCACCGTCACCATCACCATCGCCATCGCCATCGCCATCGCCATCGCCTGCGCCGCTATTTCTCTACGTGGTGAACGCCCTCAACAATACGGTCACGGTTTATGACCAGAACGGCAACCAGCAGACGCTCAGCGGAACATTCCCAAATCTGGACGACCCGATCTCCATCGTGGTCGTTCCATGAGGTTTGTGGATGTCAGCGTTCGCGAGCCGGCGGTGTGTACGCGCATCGCAAAAAAAATTCGTGGAGCAAGCCGTATTCCCAAGGTTTCTCTAGTCGCTCGCGCACCTTCGATCGGTCCAACCTTCCTAGCACTTCCCGCGATCGGACCGACGATCGTCCATACAAGCGTCTTCAATCGATCCGCTCGCGAAAGGGAGCTCCTCGAATGTCCCGCCGCGAGAAGGAGTTAATTCTCGCAGCGCGAACGAGCGAATCACCATGATGTACGCGCGCTTTCTCCAGGTTCCCGCCGCGACGACGCGGCGCTGTTGTAGCCGCTAGCGCACCGTTCTCGGCGCAGGGTGCGCCTGATCGCGTGCTCGTGCGAGTTCATGCAGACGCATTATCGCCGCCACGAACGCGTTCCTCACTTATCGCACGGCAACTTGCCGCTGGGATCCTTCTGCGGTAGCGGCGCGCTCTCCGAAGAAGCTTTGCTGCTTCCCGTGCCGATCGGTGCGTAATTCCGACCCGATATAACGTCGCTTTTCCAATGCGGTTCGGGTTCACGAAAACCTGGACCGCGTGCGGAAGCGTATTTCCTTTTCACTGATAGATTGATGGAACACGATGACAAATATTTTTGAGCAAACACAAAATACCATGGACGTCGATCCACTATGCTGCGAGGATATTTTCCTAGAATATCTCACGGAGGACTTTCGGACGCTCTCTGACTCAGATGTGCAAAGGTATGCCGTTCCGAGGGCCTCACTCGTCAGAATGCCGGAAAAAAACACGTACGAAGTCTTGGTGGATGTCGGAATTCCCTTTCTGAGTCAGGATAGCCAATCCGCATGGTTGAGTTCGGCAATGAAGCAGCGGTGGGAAGTACCGGCGGACGCTCCCCGGAGTTCGCTCGGGAACGCCCATCATCGAATAGGGACTGAACGAATGCGCCTCCTGCGGCTTCATTCGGAAACAACCGGGACTCCCGTACGCGTGGATGCCGAAAGCGCGACGGAGGCTTTGGAAAAATTTGAAGGTGCGTTCTCGCAGAATCTCCGCCCCGGCATGTTGGAAGTGCTGGAGAAACAGGGTAGGAGGTGGACGGTGACGCAACGTCGCGGCGCTCCCTCCGACGAGATGATTTCCGTTGATGCGCTTGCCCTGAGCTTCGCAGACTTATCCGAGCATCGCGCGAAGGAGTTTGCGCTTCCAAGCCTGACGCTCGTGCGACATGCCGGAAGCGGGTATGACGTTCTGGGAGACGTCGGGGTGTTGTATCTACTTCCGAAAGTCCAAGCCGCCTCATTGAGTGTGCTCATGAAAGAACGCTGGAATCTCTCCTCGACTAGCGAGGCGCATTGGTTGAATCGACCTATGTATCACGAGACGCAACAAATGAGAATTGCGTTGCCTCACGCGAAAATTCCCGAAACATCGGTTCCCCTGCGAATCCCCACCAACAATGCGGACGTCGCAATAGATTACCTAACGCGAATCCTCTCAAGGAGGAACCTGCGCTTCGGCAAGGTGACGGTATTCGGATTGTCCGGCGACGATACCAGAGACCACGACGAGAAGAGGCCCATCACCCGATCGAGGAACCTCTAGCGACCGCCGGTTCTGAAGGCTCATTATGCAGCTGAGCGTGCCGCTCTCTCTTGCGCTGGGACGCGACTTCGAGCAGTTTCTTTATTTTTCTGCGGACCTCCGGGGCGCTGAAATCCCAATTCTCATGTGATTCATGGGTAAACATTTTAAAAATTTCTCTTTTATCCATGAAATCTGTTGTCTTTACCGCTGCGCACATTTTTAACTGGAGGTGAAGTCTGTTATTGGAAAGATCCCTCTCCCTTTTACGAAGCCAACCTTCTACGGAAAAATCATCGGAAAAGATCTCGGTGATCGCCTTTTTCATGAGACCTTGGAAATTATCCCAGAGTGTGGCATCCCACGCTTCTCGCACGTTTTCTCGAGAATTCCTCTCGCTATTGGCATTGAAGTCGGCCTTGAAGGATTCTATGAACTCGTTCGTTACCCGTTGAATACGTTCGATTGTGGACTCTAGGTAAAAATATTCGGTGAATTCGGGATCGAGCGTTCGCTTTTTTCTGACGGGTTCCAAGCACGCCCGATGCTGGATCTCAACCTCAAATTGTTTCCGTGCTGCAGGAGAGAACAACCTGTCGGCGAGGATCGTATAGGCGTGGGTGGATAGGTTCCTCACGCGGGATTCCGACAGGACGTGTTGTGTGGTATAGTTGCTTTTCGGACTGGAGTGAAAACGTTGCTTTATATCACCAAGCAGAGAGGGCGTCTCAATAAATAACTCCGTTGCCAATCCGAGCTGCGCAAGGGCTGAGGATTGCGCTGTAATCACGCCCATTTGAGTTTGGTCATCTGATATGTCGAGCGTTTGCGCGGCGGCTACAGCGAGGACGATCGTCGTGCCCATCCCGAGAAACGAGGCGAGAGCCGGACCGAGCTTTGCCGCGTCCTCGCTCGACATTGCGTCGACGGAATTTTTGTCTGATGAACCCACTTCGTCCATTGGGGTGCGTGCTTTCATAAGACTCCCTACTCGGTGCAACTCCGGTGCTGCAGTTAGTGACTGCGGACCTTCGGCTTCCCCCTTTTCCAGATCGTTCCTTCACGCGCGTGGATGCTGCGCCCATCGATCCTCAGGATCGGAAGGCGTTGGGGGCTCAAGATTCTCGTCGTTGTCGGTATGATTGCATTTACGAGATGCGCTTTAGCGTCAATGGTTCTGACTGCTCAATATGTAGCTGAGTGTGTCGTTCTCTCTTGAGCTTGGACCCGACATCGAGCAGGGTTTTTATCCTTCTGCGGACCTCTGAGGTGCTGAAATCCCAATTCTCGTGTCCTTCATCGAGGAGCATTTGAAAGATTTCTTTTTGTTCCATGGAATCCGTCGCCTTTACCGCTGTGGATATTTTAAATTGGATATGAATTTGGTTATTGGAAAGATCCCTCTCCCTTTTATGAAGCCAACCTTCTACGGAAAAATCATCAGAAAAGATCTCGGTGATCGCATTTGTCATGAGACATTGGAACTTTTCCCAGAGTGCGGCATCCCACATTTCTTCCACGTTTTCTTGAGAATTCCCCTCGCTATTGGTATTGAACTCGTCCTTGAATGAGAATATGAACTCGTCCGTTTCCCGTTGCATACGCTCGCAAGAGGGCTCTAGGCAAAAATACTCATCACATTGGGGATCAAGCTTTCGGTTTTTTCTGACGGGTTCCACACAAGCCCTATGCTGGATCTCAATCTCAAATTCTTCCCGTGTTGAAGGAGAAAAAAACATGTCGGCGAGGATCGCATAGGCTTGTCCGGATAGGTCCATCACGCGTTGTTCCGATAGGGTTTGTTGTGATGTATCGTTACCATTCGGATTGGAGCGGAAACATTGCTTCATATCATCAAGCAGGGACCGCGTCGCAAGAAACAACTCAGTTACCATTCCGAGCTGTACAAGGGCTGAGGATTGCGTAATAATCACGCCCAATTGCGTTTTGTCATCCGACATGTCGAGCGTTTGTGCTGCCGCTACGGCAAGGATGGCAGTCGCACCCATCCCGAGAAACGAGACGAGAGCCGGACCGAGCTTTGCTGCGTCCTCGCTCGATATCGCCTCGACGGACCCTTTGTTTGATAAACCGACTTCGGCCATTGGGATGCCTACTTTCATAAGAACTCTCTAGGAAGATCACTTCATGCATTGCGCGAGATGATCGCCATACTTTTGGTATAGGCCATCTTAACAAGACTTTCCCCTCGGGACAACCTCGAAGCGGCAGTCAGTGACTGCGGACCTTCGGCTTCCCCCTTTTCCAGATCGTTCCTTCACGCGCGTGGACGCTCCGCCCATCGCCGTCCGACAAAGAGCTAATCCATCTCACTCGAGCAGATTTGGCTTGTCCTGAGCGAGTATGGAACAACCCATCATCGCTCGCATTACCCGTTGTGGGCTTATCGGAGCGTCTGCGCGAGGTCCTCGGACCGGGGGCTTCTTTGAGACCTGCCTTGAAGCGGCTTCACCATGATATCGACCAAGGGATTTCCCGGCATAGGATTGCGCCTTTGGCCGACGCTATGCCATCCCCACTTGGCGTATGCTGCATGGGCAACGGTTGATTCTGCGTGTACGGTGAGGGTAGCACGTTCTTCTGTACGGCCGGCTAAGAGCGTATCATGAATTTGACTCGCAATACCTTGACGCTGGAAAGCGGGAATAACTGCCAAATCAATAAAAGCGAATGTCCGGCCGGCGCGCTCCGTCACGATCTCTTCAGGAAGCGGAGTCAAGGAACCTGACCACCAACCCGTTTTCTCGGGAAGAGTGATCCCATATCCAAAACCAACCATCCGGCCCCCGTTTCCGGCTGTTACCAGAGAAAAACCCGGAGATTCACAGAATCCTGGGAAACGTTCCCTGAATACAGCAACCTCCTTTGCAGCGGAGTTCTCTCGAGAAACTCCGAAACTCTCGATGTACACATTGCAGAGATCATCAAGAAGCCGTACGGCCTGGGAACCATCGAGTTGTTGGTAGATGACTTCTTTTTTAGGCAACAACGGAAGCCTCCTTTTCTCCAGAGTTAAGCAAATGAATGCGAAGTCGTTCCTGAAATTCTCTGATTTCTGGTAGACGAGGATGACGCTCTCGAACCTCGCGATCGAATTTTATAAGGCGATTGATGATTCGCGAGGATTGGACTCCGCTAGCGAACTCCATCACCGAGTTGCCGAGCCTGACGCCTTCAAGTGGTTCCCCCTGCAGCAATCGGACATTCATTAATTGGATGGTATCTAAGGCCCGATAAGCGGGAAAGTGATCATCCTCTTCAAGAGCTGCTTTGGCATGCTCTTCCGCCTGTGCGAGGAGATGGGATGTTGCAACACGTGGTCCATCAAGGCGAGCTATGTTGGTGTACGCCGCCGTTGCCACGTAGCTGATGAATGTCGGTTTCAGGTATTCGAATATTGGGAGCGATAAGTCATCCGTCGCATTGGCACTCGCATCCAGGCTTGTCTCGACAGCACGGCGCGCACCTGACGCATCTCCCAAAAGAGCCTGCGCGGACGCTTGAAATCCAAGAAGCTCGGCCTGAACGAGTCCCTGTCGATGTATGGGCAAGCAGTAAAGGGCGGAAGCGAGAAGCTCCAATGCCTCTTGATGGTTCCCCATGTCAGTGGCGAGGCGGGACATGTCGCCGATGACCTTAGCAGCAAGGCGGCGGTTTCCGATCTCTCGAGAAAAACGAACCGCCCAAAGATAATATCGTTGCGCCACTCCGTACATGCGGGCATGGTAGGACATAAATCCCGCTCCCTGCGTCATTTGTGCAGCGACTTCGAATAGCCGTGTCTTAAGGGGCCCTGAAGGAGTTTCTTCAAGGAGTTCTATCGCGGAGTTCACCCCACCGATCACGGCTTTCCGCATACGGGAGCCGGTTTGCGCTCCCCACTTCGTAGAAAGCCTTACCATCTCTTCGAGGTCCGCCACCTCGTCGACGCCTACGCGGTGCGGTTGAATTTCTTCGATTGAGGATGGAATTACCCCCACCAATTGTCTTATGGGATCCAAAAGAAGGGAACCCGTGGCGGCGGCCATCGCGACCAGCACATCTTTTCGGCTAGCGATGTCGTTCGCGGTTAAACTTTTCAAAGTCATAATTGCCTCCGAAGTGGATAATTGAGAGATGTCGTCTGCATTCAAGCATTGGGGTTTTAATACAAACTCTCTGGAAATTGCTCGGCGAGAGTTAACATAGACCGCATCGGCATTCGGTACCGTGAGCCCAAGGTCTTCCTCAGTTGCTTGGTAAAAACGGCAGAGGAGACGACGATAGTGCCTACGGGGTCTCTTTTTACCGCGCTCCCACTTCGAGACCACGGATCCGTCCACCTTGACCTCCAAGCCATCGGCTGCGGCAAGTCGGATCAATTCTTCGGCGACCTCCTCTTGAGTTATGCCCCGCCTGAGGCGGAAATCTTGAAGACGATCAGTTCCACTCATCTCTCTTCTTCGGCGCTCCAACAACCCCAGGGTGCTCTTCTCGGAACGGGAATGATCCTTGACCGGCAGCTACATACCCCGT
>DASZHL010000057.1:0-15209 GCA_035937855.1 Vulcanimicrobiaceae bacterium | reverse complement strand
GCGGGGTTTTCGTTCGTCACCGTCAGTCCTGTCGCAAGAAGAACATCGGCGGGCTTCCTTTGTAGAGTATGGAGAGCGCGCCCCCACAACGCGGCCGAGCGAAGAACCCGCTTCTGCATATGTGATTGGGAGATGTTCCTTCAATAGCCGGGGGTTCCTGCCTCAATGAGCAGAATACATGTACCGCGATCTCCCTACGAGGAAGGGCCCCATGTCAATTACTTTCAGTCCGAGCTATTCAGTCTCCGATGAGGAATTCATGCGGCTTCCATCCGAGAATCCCGGTATGCGTTTCGAGCGTGGCGCACCGGGAGAATTGATCGTGTCTCTAGCGACCGTGACTCGAGGACGCTATACTTTCCGGCCGCCCTGTCCCGTCACCGATAAGGAACTCATGCGTGTGTCCCACGAAAACCCAGGTATACGGTTCGAGCGTAACGCGCAGGGAGAACTGATTATATCTCCCCCGACAACAATCCTGGACAGCGTCCGTAAGTTGGAACTTGCGTACCAATTGGCACACTACGATAAGGGTTGTAGGAACGGATACGTCACCAGCCCTAGTGGAGGAGTGAGGCTTCCCGACGGCGCGGTCTTCGCTTCGGATGCGCTCTGGATCTCGGAGGATCGCCGGCCGGCTGTTCTGGACGAGGACCGCGACGGATTCGCACGCATTGCGCCGGACATCGCCTTCGAAATGCTCTCAGTGAATGATGATCTCCGTGATATGCGAACGAAAGCCAACGCATATCTCGCGAACGGAACGCGCTTAGTGGTCTTGCTAGACACGCGTTCGCGATCGGCGGAATTGCATCGCCCCGGAGGCAACGTCGACGCGCGTATCGACGTCACGGAAGTAGACCTCGATCCCGAGCTTCCCGGATTTCGTCTCGACGTCGCATCGATCTTCAAAGATATGAGGGATAGGCACTTGATGGCGAAATCCTCCGACAGAACTGATTCTTCACGTCAAAATATTATTCGAAAACCATGACGTACGCTTGCAATCTGCCGTTCGTCGTATTGTGAGAATTCTGAATAGCAGACAAGGATTTCCCAAGATCATCGCCAAGTACCGCAATATGGAACCACCTAATCCATCGAGTGACGATAATCCTTCGGACCGATCTTCTCTCGACGAAAATCCGATATTGCCGAATATCCGCGGTATCTGTGCCGAGGCACGAAGAGAGAGCGACACCGTGCGCGCCTTTGCAATGTTGAGTGAAATGTCCATGGCGGCCTTGACCGACGAGGCGCACCGGAAAGCGATTTCCGCAGAGGACGCTCGCGATATCGTTGAGACCTTCGAGGCACTTGGTGTGAAGATCGCCGAAGCGGGTCGGCGTGCCGATGCCGCAATATGCTATGCCGTCACTGCGCGCATCGCAACGGGTTTTCCGGATTTGGAAACGAAGGTTGGTCCCGCACTCAATCGAGCACTTGAATATTCTGATGTCATAGATATGGAAAGAGATTCCTATCTCGCCCTTGAGATGGGGTTGGCGCACACGTTTCTCGTCGCGAACCGGACGCAGTTCAAACCTCGAAACGAGCCTGAGCGCATGAAGTTCTACGAGATGGACCTCGCGGCTTCGATTATTCGCACGGAGCGGGCAGGTGAACCGCCGGCACCCCTGAACGTCGCGCCTCTCCTTGACGCATGCATGAACGCCGGAGATATGCATGTGGCAGCCCGTCGTTTTGAAAATGCCACGTATTGGCTCGTACAAGGTGCCTTCCTGGCAGAGAAAACTTCGTTTAACGACCTGGGATTGTCCATGTGGTACAACGCGGGTTTGTGCAATGATACGTCAAACGCCGATAACCTACCTGAGCAAGCACGATGCTTCCTCAGTGCTCTCAAACTCTTACCGAAAACTCGGAAACCAGACAGAAGCACCAACGAAGAGACTTTCAAGGAGCGGCTTACGATACTTCGGGAAATAGGCTCATTTTTCTTCAGCGAGAGACTCGTTTCGATGAATCCAGCTCTTCGGGAAAAGGGCGTGGAGTGTTTCCTTCAGGCGCTCGATGACCTCAAGGAGGCTCACCAGGAGGAAAAATTCTATCCTAGCGCCGCGAAAATGCGGAGTCAGCTAGGAATGTTCTACCTCGAAACAGATCAACCCGATTACGCTCATTGGCACTTTCGCAAGGCAGTCGCCACATGGAAAAACGGGATTTCGCAGACCTGGAAGAACGAGAGCTCGCAGCAGCCCTCGAAGGTTCGCGAGGAGCTTGCAGAAACGCTTAACCAACTGGGCAACGCGCTCGAAAGCCTGGCCGGCAAAGAGCGGGCGGGCGAGCGGGAACGAACTCTGCAAGAGGCTCAAGGTTCCTTCAAAGAATCTCGTGGGATATATCGAGACCTTTTTGCCATTACGCCTTTATCGGATTTGCAAACGCGTGCGACTTACCACCTCCGTGCTCAAACATTAGCGAGAAACGAAGGGCGGGTAGCCGGTAGCCAAGGGCATTGGGAAGATGTCGTGTCAATACTTGAAAGCGCTGTTCGCTTTGAGGGAATGATGCCGAAATTTAGTTATTGCGAGACGTTTGACAAAATCAAACAAGATCTCATCCATGCTCGCTCAGAGGTGAGGGGGGTAAACGACGAAGCGTCACGAACGATCAAAAACGTGAATTCTAGAGAGGAGAACTCCCGAAAAACAACGCTGAATTGACCGCAACGCTCCTCAAGTCGGGCGTGCGTATAACGAAGGACTTCCCGGGATTGGGGCGAAGCACCGTAAATATGAAACCATCTATGCAATCGAGTGACGATAATCATTCGGACAGATCTCCTCTCTACGAAAACCCGGTAATGCCCGATATCAGCGGCATCTGCGCCAAAGCGCGAGAAGAAAGCGATACCGCGCGCGCCTTTACGATGTTGGATGAAATGTGCATGGAGGCGTTGCAGGACGACACGCATGTAAAGGCGATTTCAGCCGAGGACGCTCGCGATATCGTTGAGACGTTTGAGGCACTTGGAGTGAAGCTCGCCAATGTAGGTCGGAATGCTGATGCAGCATTATGCTATGCCGTCACTGCTCGCAATGCAACTTTTTTTCCGGACTTGAGGACGAAGGTCGTGCCCGCGCTCCATCAAGCATTTGAACTTACTGATTTTATCGATATAAAACAAGATGGGCGTCTCGCAGTAGAGGTCAGCTTCATATACGAGTTTTTCGACACGAGCCTGACGCCGTTCGAATCTCGAAACGAGCCGGAACTCATAAAATTCTTCGAGACGGGCCTCGCGGCTTCAATAATCCGTACCGAGCGCTCAGGCAACCCGCTGACGCTCCCGGACGTCTCGCCTCTCATTGAGGCATGTATGAACGCCGGACTGATGCATGCCGAAGTCGGGCGTTTTAAGAATGCCAGCTATTGGCTAGAACAAGGTGCCGTCCTGGCGCAGAAAATATCATATTACGAACTGGGATTTTTGCTGTGGTACAGAGCGGGTGTCTGCAGTGATGAGTCAAAAGCCAATAACCTCGCAGAGCAAGAACGCTGTTTCCTCAATGCTTTCGGACTCTTACCGAATACTCCCAAGCCGGACAGGAACACGGATGACAAAACATTCAACGAGCGACATGAGGCACTTCGGGTGATGGGGTTCTTTTTCTTCGCCGAGAGACGCGTTTCGGTAAGCCCAAGTCTTTGGGAAAAGGGAGCGGAGTGCTTTCTTCAGGCGATTGATGACCTCAAGGAGGCTCGTCGAGAAAAAGAACATTATCCTAGCTCCGCCGTAATGCGGAGTCGGCTTGGAAAGTACTACCGCGAAGTCGCCCAACTCGATCGCGCTCAAATGCACCTTCGCGACGCGGTCACCACATGGAGGAACGCGATTTCGCAGACGTGGAAGAACGAGACATCGCAGCCGCCAGCGTATATCCGTGAGGGGCTTGCGGACACGCTTAACCAACTGGGGCTCACTCTTGAAGAAGTGGCCGCCAAGGCGCAGACCGGGAAGCGAGAAAAAACGCTTCTGGATGCTCAGGGTTCCTTCAAAGAAGGTCGTGAGGTATATCGAGACCTTTTCGCGATCACGATTCCATCCGATATGAAAGCACGTGCGACTTATCACCTCCGTGCTCAGAAGTTAGCTAGAAGCGAAGGGCGGGTGGCCGGCAACCGCGGGAAATGGGCGGATGCCGTGAAAACCCTCGAAGGCGCGGTTCAATTTGAGGGAAAATACCGGAAATTACTTCGATGCGACGTATATGATGAAATTACCCAGGATCTTGTGCATGCCCGCTCGCGGCTTCGGATAGAACACAGTCAATCTGCACAGCCGATCAATAATGGGCATTCCAAGAACAACAAAACTCGAAAACTAAAACCAAACTAACGTGGGCGAAGCGCCGATGCCGCTATTTCGATATTCGCATTGAACGCGACAGGAAGCTACGGATTTGTGGGGAGACGAGTTCTCGGAAGCGACTACCACTGAAGATTCCGAAATGGCCGGTTCCCTCGACCAATAGATGCTCGCGCCGGTCGGTTGGAATCGAGCTACAAATGTCGTGCGCCGCCTGGGTTTGACCGACTCCGGAAATATCGTCTCGTTCGCCTTCGATCGTGAAGAGCGCGCTGTCACGGATTGTCTCGGGACGGACGAGACGCTCGCGTACGTGCATCGTTCCGTTCGCCAAATCTCTCCGCTGGAAGACGCCGCGCACCGTATCGAGATAATACTCGGCCGGCATATCGAGCACGGCATTGAACTCTTCGTAAAATGTGCGATTCGCTTGCGCGCGTTCGTCATCGCCGCCTACGATGTGCCGAGCAAAATCGAGATACGAGCGATGATGACGTTCCGCATTCATCGCGACGAAACCCATCAACTGTAACGAGCCTGGATAAACGTGACGGCCGGATCCGGGGAATCGATCGGGAACCGTCTGGATTAATTCTTTAGCGAACCATTCCTCGGAATGTTCTTCGGCGAAACGCGTGACGGCCGTGGCGCCGCGGCGCGTGTCGATCGGACCACCCATCATCACCATCGCACGCGGCGTAGACGGATCGTTATCCTCGGACATCAGCGAAACGGCGGCGAGCACCGGAACCGCGGGCTGACACACCGACACAACGCCGGTTCCCGGGCCGATGAGATGCACGAAGCGGCGAATGTACTCGACATAATCATCGAGCGCGAATGCACCCTCGGCAAGCGGAACGAGTTTCGCGTCGCGCCAGTCGGTTACGTACACATCAAAATCGACGACGAGTTCGCGCACCATATCGCGCAGTAGCGTCGCATGATGTCCGGAGAGCGGCGCAACCGCCAAGACCCGACCCACCTCACGGCTTCTCTCCAGCGTGAATCGACGGAGATCGCAAAACGGAAAGGAAGCGACAATTTCTTCGCGGACGGCAACATTGCTTCCGTCGATCTCGACTGAAGCGATATTGAACGAAGGTTTTTCATAGCGACGCCCGATGCGAGTGAAAAGTTCGTTCGCCGCGCGCATGTGGCGTCCCATGGGCATATGTGAAAAAGGATTGGCAGGATGGGCCAACAAGCGGTTTTGACCTTCAGCAAGCGCTACCCATGGAGCTAACGCGTCGTAGGTCAACTCGCGCAATTCATATTTAGTCACCCTTGCATTATATACCATCGGCGTCTCCAACGCACGCAGTGTTTGATTCTTTGCGATAGGTTCATCCAAAAAGATTGGCGCGACGTTTGCATGTTCCATCAAAGTCAGTCATGCGAAGAGTTCACCCTGTGAAAACACCGCTTCGCACTGCCATCAAACGTCAAGGAACGCGTCTTTCAAGCAAGCTCCTTTCAAGAAGACGAGCAAGCGGTCGAGGACGGATCCGGTTGGGAGAAACGTGGGGGCCGCGTGAATCGTTCTTCGGTCATGAAGATCATCACTCGAGCCGGCGTGCCGATGCTCATTGCCGTTCTCTCCTTCGCGCCTGGCGCGGTCCCGGCTCAGACAGTGCCGCATGCCCCTCCTGCGGAACTCTCCGTTACGGGCGAGGGCTCGGTCCAACGTACTCCCGATGAAGCGACGCTCCTCGTTACGATCGTCACCGCCAACGACGCGGCCACCGCGTCGACCTCCGCGAATAATCGCGTCTATGAGGCTTTGACGACGAAGCTCACGTCGCTGCAGATCGGGAGCGACAAGGTCCGCACGCAAAGCTACGATATCCGCTTCGTTCCGAAACCCGCGCAGGGCACTCCGCCCGGCGAGCGACCGGATCGAACCGGGTACATCACAACCCGCAGCATTGCGATCGAAATCGACGACGTGACGCGCGTCGGCGCAACGATCGATGCGGCAACCTCGTCGGGAGCCACGGATATCGGCGATGTCAGTTTCGGCTTACGCGATCGGCGTGCCGCGTATCGAGCGGCGCTCGCCGCGGCCATCCACGACGCCGCCGAACAAGCGAAGAGCCTCAGCGAAGCCGGCGGTTTTCACTTGGGATCGATCCACCACGTGAACGCGGACAGCCTTGCTCCCGCACCCCCAGGACCGAGACGGCTCTTCGCCGCCGGCGCTATGACCGCACCCGTGCCGACTTCGATCGAGCCGCCGAGCGGCATCGAGGTCGACGCTCGCGTCACGGTCGATTACACGATCGAATAAAACGCGTCCTCGGCATTCGCTCCGGGGGGCGTGTCACAATGTTGCCTTGCAGTGTAACCGCACGGCGTCGTAGGACCAGTCGCCGTTGCGATCACGCAGAGACGGCGTCAAAAGATTCACGGTTACGTCAAAGACGTTCGAACGCTCTCTCTGATCGAAATCTTCAACGAAAGAATTGTAGAACGTGTGCAACAAACCACGCAGTCCCGCCGGCAACGGCGTCAAGGCGGCAGCGCTTTCGACGGCCTTCACGACGAAACCATGTGTCTCAAGCTTCGCCCGATACTCTTCCGGCTTCGGAAGGTAGCACCACATCCACGCCGGTCCTTCAATTCCCCTCCGCCGGAGAACCGCAGCGACATTTGGGAATTGCATCGCTGGAAGGGAAAATCAACGAGAGATGCTCGAATGAAGTAATTTACTGTCGGCGGGCAGAAGTCGCTCACATGACGTCTTCTTCATCGCCATCTTATGAGACGGCAAGGGCGCAGCTGTTAGGCTTTGCGCTTGCTCTTCTTGCAACCGTCATTTGGTCAGGAAATTTCGTTATCTCTCGGGGATTAGAGAGCCTCGTGCCGCCCGTGGCGCTCTCCTTTTGGCGCTGGACGACGGCGACTGCGGTAATCTTGCCTGTTGCGTTCGCAGAGTTGCGCAGGGATCAGCGCGGCATTCGTGCTCATTGGGGCTATCTTGTGCTTTGCGCTTTCCTTGGAGTCGCGCTTATGAATACGCTGATTTACGTGGCCGGCCATAGCACTCGCGCCATCAACTTATCTCTTCTCGCAACCTGCTCGCCAATCTTTATTATCATGGCCTCGCCGATTGTGGACGGTGTGCGAATCACGAGGCGCAAACTCATCGGCGTCGTTATGGCCGCGATCGGCGTCCTCATTCTGCTTACGCAGGGGTCTCTGGAAACTTTGCGAAGCTTTTCTTTTCATCCAGGGGATATTTGGATGCTTTCGGCGGCGCTTACGTTCGCAGCATATACCCTCTTGCTACGACGGCGTCCGCCTGAGATCGGCAACTTATCGTTTACAGCGGTGACTTTCACCCTAGGCACGATAATGCTTGTCCCGGCATATGCGATCGAACTTTTTACGGGCGCTCACATGCATGTAACTGAAGGGGTGCTCTCTGCAATTGCGTATGTCGGCATCCTCGCCTCGATCGTTGCATTCCTATCGTGGAATGCTGCGCTTAAGCTGATAGACTCGGCGAGTGCGGCGCTTATTTATTATTTCATACCCGTGTTTAGCAGTATCGCAGCGATTATCTTTCTAGGCGAGCGAGTGCATACGGCAGACTATGTCAGCGCCGTGCTCGTGATCGGCGGCGTCATTCTGGGGACTCGGCCTTGAGGTCACAAAAAAGAAGAATAGCTCCCGCGCAAGCCGGGGAATCACTTCGAAGCGCTTTAGAAGAGGATCCCATTTGTTACCAATTTATTACACTCATATGAACGGCACCCACGACGACATCGCGATTCATCTCATCGCGGACGAGTACTCGCCCAGCTTCTTAATTCCGTAGCAATTCTCAACGTCAACTATGAGCTTCATGAATCTCTCCCGATGCTTGTAGTAGTTATTGGTCGGTAGCCTTAGTGCGCTTGGGCAAAGTGCTCTTCTTTGGAGAACGCACCTGCCGCTTACGGACAGGCGTCGTTCGTTTGCTGCTTCTTTCTCGAAAATCTAGTTTGCCGATTGACCCACGAGAACTTGATACGACGATCTCTATGTCGCGCCCGAGATAACGAAGCGCCTCCATCAAGCGTTCAACCGAAAAGCCACTCCCCCGACCATTGGAGATACGAGAAAGATCTGACTGCGCAAGTCCGAGCAATTGGGAAGCTTGCGCCTGCGTGAACTTACGACGCTCGATCTCATTCCCGATCGCGAGCATAAGCTGGGCCTTCAACAATCGCTCTTCGGAGTTGGGAAGTCCCAAGTCGGCAAAGACGTTCCCGCTTCCCGTTTCGAAAGCTTCACCCTCAATGATGCGATGATTCTTCATCAGATGGTCCCCCCGCCGGATACCTCGGCCTTCAGGCCGGGAAGGAGGCGCGGTTGTATGGCGTAGCGGTAACCGTCGTTTCTCTGCGTCACGCGACAGTGTTGCCATGATATGCCTTGGACTGTGCCTGCGGGTTTTTGAATGTTGAACCATTCCGATTTCCGCACAGCAACGCGCCCAACGTGAACGCCCCTATGCTTGCCGGTCGGAACGTCGGCGCGCACCATGTCGCCTGTCGCGAATCCCTTGACCCGCTTCTCGCGAATAAGATATCCACGCGGAAAGCCAAAGACGTTCAGCCTCGTGCGTTGGTACGCACCACGCCCCATGCACGTGATTCCGAGCATGGGTTTCTCCGTTCCGGAAACACTTTGAATCGTGTCCATTGGACCAACGCAAACAGCATCAAAGGCGTGCGTCTTGAGGATGCCGTATCGCGAGCGGTTGTACTTTGTTCTTCCGCCCGTTCCGACACTCAATGGGATGCCCGTGCCCGATAATGCGTGAAACAACGCCCACCGCGTCGTGTTGACGGCCGCCACGTCTTTAAGCGGGGCCTTCGCCTGCTTCATGATGCGTTCCGCGCGCGGCTTGTCGTTTGCGAGGAACTCGCCGAGAGATTGAGACGACTTCCGTTCGTTGCACGGGATGCAAGCGGGAACGAGGTTCGACACGCGATTTGAACCGCCGCAAGCCTTCGATTGGATATGATCGAGATTCAAGACGACGTTTTTTGCGTCGCAGTAGACGCACTTCCGTCCGAGCTTCTCGAAAACGTACTCGCGGACTTCATAGCCGGCAAGTGTTCCGCGTTGATATTCCACACCGGAAACGTCGGGGTTTTCCATAAGCTGTGTATCGAAGCGCACGAGTTCTTGCACCACTTCGGCTACAGGCGCGAGTTTTCGTAGGCGAGTGAACCACGACCGTATTCCGTCAACGCGATGCTGAAGGGACGGTGGTAGCCGACCTTTCTTGCGGGAGCGATTGTTGAATCGTGGCGCGCGGTAGCGCAGATTCGCACCGCGACGACGACGGCGCAGAGCGGAGCGCGCGTGGAGATTCTCCGATATGCGTGCGCCGCGATGCTCAAGCTCAATCAAGCTCAGAACATGAGCAGTTTCTTTGGTTTGTCGGACAAGCGCGACACCTGTTGTCTTACTGCCCGGATCGACTTTGAACGCGACGTTCTGCCTTTCACCATCGCGCCGGTCCACGAGACGGATTGTGAACGGAAACACACGATGCACTCGTGCCCGTCCACGCTCCAGCATCAACCGCGCACGTCTCTCGTTGCACGGCATTAGGGGTTTCTTGTTTCGACTGAGGACGAAGACCACGTGTTCCTTTCGTTTGCCCTTACGGGCCTTGTGACGGAGCCTGTCGGCTCGCTCCCCTCGGAAATGTTGTCGGGCGGCGTTCTGTCTCGATCCGTTTCGTGTGTACCCTTTTGCTTGTCTGCTATCGAGACTTCGAGAGGCCGGAACTGAGGAAGCATCCCGGCGTCGGTCTTGAACCTCCGCGACAACGTAGCTCTTGCGAGCTGATCCTGGTCAACCTGAGCCGGTATTTCTCCAAGCTCCGCCCTATCAGGGTGGGGTCGTTGACGATCTCTCCTGGCTTTGCGAAGACGCTGAGCAATCAAGTCTAAGTCCGTCTTTGACGTTGCGATTCCGTGATGGGATTTCTTCTGAAAGGCATGGAGAACGTAAACGGTCTCGCCAATCTTCACCGTATACACCAAGCGATGGTCCCACTCGGATCGTTCTCCCGAAGCTCCACGACGTCGCGGAGCGAGCCTTGAAGCGGCTTGGCGTTCTCCGGCATCTGGCCAAGCTGAACGCGATACAAGGCAAAACCCAGTGCGTCTTGCACCTCGTCGGGAAACTCCCTCAAATCCGCTTTGGCCGAACTGATCCGCTCGACCGATTTTAGACTCATCCATCCCTCACCATTATAGCACTTCCACCATAAATAGCTATTATGATGGCAACCTCCTGCTCCACCGCTCCCCTCCCAAAAACATAGCCCGTGCTCAGAAACACAAGCAAGCAAGCGATATCGGCGGCACATGACCGCGCGCGCATGGAAAATCCCCCGAGGAGACTCGCCTGCTGCCTGAGAAAGATCGACCCATGATAAGAGCGCAAGCGGCCCTATCGCGTATCGAAGATTGTGGTATTATTGCGGTCCTGCGCGGAGGCTTTACGGAAGCCACGGCAATTCAGACCTGCGAGACGCTGTTCGACGAAGGCATCAGCGTATTCGAATTCACGATGAATTCTCGTAACCCGCTCGCCCTACTCGCCGCAGTGAAGCAGGCCTTTGGCGAGCGCGCGATCGTCGGGATGGGCACGGTACTTGATACCGACACCGCGCGGCGCGTGATCGACGGCGACGCGGATTTCTTGCTGTCGCCCGGCTGCGATCCCGAGGTGGTCAAGGTGGTTCATGACGCGGGCTTATTGATGTGCCCCGGAGTATTCACGCCCACGGAATGCATCGGCGCAGATAAGCTCGGCGCCAAGCTCCTGAAGCTCTTTCCCGTGGGCCCGCTCGGCGTTGGTATCTTCCGCACGATCAAGGGTCCGCTGGGGCACTTGAAGTTTCTGTGCGACGGCGGCATGACCATCGAGAATATACCGCAATTCCTGGCAGCCGGCGCCGCAGCATGCGGTATCGTCGAGGCTCTGACGGGCGACGGAACCGACTCCCAGAGCGCGATTCGAGACCGTGCGCGTAGGCTGATGGACAGCATCCGGGAAGCGCGCCCCATGGTCGCGATCCGAGGTTAAATCAGATTATCCCTTGAGAGATAGAGCCGACCAATCGTTCGACATCTCGCGGTAGAGACATTCGGCGATCCAGTAGTTGCCGTACGGCATGACATCTTCTTGTGGGAATCGGCCGAGACGTGGTTTACCGGGTTCGATATGCCGCATTCGCCCCCAGGTTCCGTGCAGCACGGCGCCGCCAACGGTGAGAAAGTCGGAAATCAGAGCCCGAAGAGTTTCGCGAGCAACACATTGATAGCGCTCAGCTCGGTCCGGCAACCATTTTGCTAAACGCATGAGAACAGCCGTTGCAATAGACGCGGCACACGAGTCATAGGGAAGGGTCGCACGATCCGGGTCGTCATAGTCATACCGCGGCACCCATTCCTGAGGAACGTGATCGACGTACCAATCGGCCGCCGATCGCGCCGCGTTCAGATAGGATGATTTTCCGCTTGTCTCGTAGCCGTGCGCAAAGCCGAGCATCGCCCAACCCTGCCCTCGCGCCCACGTACTGCTGTTGCTCCATCCCTGAAGGCTAAACAATCCGGTGACGGCACGCGTTTGTGGATCAAGCGCTGCGGCATGGCAATTCGAACCATCGGGACGGATCAGACCCACCTCAAGGACGGTATCAAGATGGCGGTACGCGAGAATCGCCCGCTCCGGCTCCCATTGAGAAGCCCACAGCATTGACGGGAGATTGAGTCCCGTATCGATGACAACACGGTCCGCATTTGCAATCTGAAGAAACGCGTTTGCCTTGCGGTCGAAGATGTTTGCAAAATTATCTCCGCCGGCAAATACCCATTTTTTCAAGGATTCATTTTTGGTGATCTGATAACCGAGCGTCAGCGCGTAATACATATCGATGCCGGTAGACGAAAACGTCGTTGGATGCTTGGCGAGAACAGGACCGATCCGCTCGCAGATGTGCATAGCAGCGTCAGCGTAACGCTGTTCACGCGTCAACAAATGCAGAAGCCAAAGACGACCGGCCAGAAAGCCGGCCCACTGAAAGTTGGCCCAGCTATCCCAGACATAGTGGTCGTCCCAGGTATATCCGCCGGTCATGTAATTGAGCCGCGGCACCCCGCGCTTGCGCCTCATGTCGTCGCAAACGGCATCAGCCCCGTTGCGAAGATAGCGAATGGCCCGCTCGAGCGTTTGCTTATAGTCTTCGTCCATTCAATCCCCTTCACAAGTCTAGAAAGCCGCGGCCGGCAGGCCGAGCGACAAGGCCAAAAGTTTGCACCTATCCATCATCATTTCCCCCCTCGTGAGAATACCCGCGTTAAGTTCCTCATTCTTGACCATCAGCAGCGCGCGATCCACATTCTCCCGCTTCGCAAGCGGATCGGTGCGACCTATCCTCCGTTTGTTACCAATTTATTACGCTAATGTGAACGGCGCTCACGACGACATCGCGATTCTTCTCATTGCGGATGAGAGAAAGGAATCGTGGTGTATGCTACGGTATGGGGGGCGAACGCGAAAATTTCACACACTCGCCCTTGGATGAACGAACGAACGCATGCACATCGCTCCTTCGGAGATATCCCGATCTTCACGTGTCCTTCGCGCACGTAGCGCGAACGCCGGCTTCAACCGCGATGGAGAAGCCGGTTTCACGATTGTGGAGACGATGGTTTCCGTTGCGATTCTGGCGATGGTTATCTCGGGAGCCATGGGTTTGGCGATCCAGGCGAATCACGAATTCGCCCGGCTCGCGATGCAAGGGCGCGGCGAACAAGCCGCGCAAAATATGATCAGCGATCTCCGCTCGATGAGCGCGTACGGATCCGACGAACTCAACGCGCTGATCGGACACAACGGGAGCGGCGACGTCGCTCAACCGATCCCGGAAGGAACGCCGATGCACCTTCGCGTTCATTGGTCGGTTCTCGGTGAGAGTACCGCGCACGCAATCGCCGTCGTCTCCGTCGATCTTCCCAATGGGGAATCGGTCTCCGAGCAAGCCGATCTCGCCTCGGAGGCCCCCGCTCCCGGATCAAGCGTCGGTTTTCTTCCACCGCCGATGACGCCGCCGCCCCCAGCGACGCCGTTTCCATGCAGCACGGCGCAGCCTGCGCCCACCGGAATTTCCGGAGCGGAGAATCAATGGGCAGGCGGTGGCGCCTCGTCCCCGACTCCGCTTCCGTCGCTCCCGCCCGGTCATGCCTGGTGTCCGACGCCTTCCTCTGGAGGAGGTCCGTGAACGTGCGCCGTTTTTCCTCACGTTCGGCACGCGAAGGTGAAGCGGGGTTTTCGTTGCTGGAGATCATGGTTTCGCTCGCGATATTTTCGATGATCGTCGCGGCCGGGTATGCGATGCTGCACGACCTGCAGGTCGAGATCGCCAAAACCTACGATTCACCTGGAGGGCCGGCCTCTATGGAAGAACTCTCGGCGCTGATGAGCGACTCGGCGGATTCCTCGTTCGCGATATTCGTTCCATCCAAAGACGTGCACGGCGGCAACAATTCCGACGGCCATGAAGTCGACTTCTACGCCCAAAACGGCGGGACCAATATTGGGATTACGGCTCCGAGCTTCGGGCCGGCGAACATCTTCTGGGCGTACGTGTACGATTCCGCGGCGCACGCGGTGCAGCGTTTCGACTACGATCGCGACAACTCGGGGAATATCACGGCGCTCGGCGTGCGCGATCCGCAAACGGGAGTGGTCAATCCAAGCGTCACGCCGTCGCGTCACATCGATATCTCCGGATTTGCGGCGCACACGCTCGACGCCGCTGACCTGACGGGCCCGCATAGTCTGCTCGGTTCCGCATTCGCGAATCTGCCGACAGCGCCGTCGTTGCCTGTCGGGTTCGATCAGCCGAACGGATTGTACGATCCCGAGGTGGTTGGCGGCAATCGAGGTGTCGAGGTAACCATCGGCGGCACCAACACCGCGTCGTCGGTCGTGCATCTCTTCCCCGGAACGCTCGCCACCGGCTTTGACATCGATAAATTCGGGCCGCAAGCTCGGGTAATTCTCTACAGTCAAAGCATCCGGCAGATCGGGCCCCTCGGTAGCTGGGGTAAGGTGTATCGCGACTATTACGCGCGAGTCACCACCTCATATGACAATTGGGCGAGTGAGACATCCTGGTGTTCGGAGATACCCCTCGGGCAAGAGATGGTGGAATCGTGGGTTTTGGGTCGGCATTATTACGACCACACGGACGGCCCCAGCGATTTTTCGGCATCCGCCATCATCGACGCATGCTATAAGAAGTCGCCGCCTCCGACTCCCGCTCCTCCGTTCGCTCCCGCCGACGCTTCCGATCCTTCCGGAAATCCCACGATGTTGTCGGTTGACGGCAACCCCTCATTTCCACCGTCTCCCGTTCCGTCACCCTGAGGAGTCTACGTCATGCCGCTCCAGTTCACGACCATCGTGGTCATGATCTTATTCGCGTACATGTTCGCATTGATGAATGCCGGTCTCATCTCGGCGAGAATCGCCGAAGCACGACTCGTCCAGCATCAAAGTCGCTTGGCTCTGCGCAACGGCGCGAATCGTTACACGGATATCCTCCGTGATTTCGTCCGCGTCCACGGAACTCAAGTACGTTGGCCGACAAATGAAACCGTGAGCGGGCACCCGTTTCCGGTCTGCAGCGCCTTGACGCCTGCCGGGAGCTGCTCTCATTCCTACACGTATCGCGCGCACCTCACCACCTCTTCGGATCCATCCGTCGCACCCAATAATGTCGCGCTCAACGAGATGCAGTTGGTCGCGGGAGAGAGTCGCGTCTCCGCCCATATTACGGTGACGGTCCTTGGAG
>DASZHL010000056.1:0-1717 GCA_035937855.1 Vulcanimicrobiaceae bacterium | reverse complement strand
GCTCCTAAAGGAGCGTAACCGCTCGCGATTCCCTTCCCGATCAGAATCATGTCTGGAGAAACGTTCCAATGGTCGACCGCAAAGGCCTTGCCCGTTCGGCCCATGCCACTCATTACTTCGTCGGCAATCAGGAGGATATTGTGACGCCGGCAGATTTCCGCGATCCGTTGGACATAACCGTCAGGTGGCGCGACTGCGCCGAGAGTAGCTCCCACGACCGGCTCAAAGATGAAAGCAGCGACATCCTGCGAGCCTTCGCGCTCGAGCAAACGATCGAGTTCATCAGCGCAGTCTACATTGCATGACGGATATTCGAGCCCGAGCGGGCAGCGGTAACAGAAGCAAGGGGCAATGTGCCCCCATTCCTGCAACATCGGAGCGAACGGCTCGCGGCGACGAACATTGCCTGACACAGAGAGCGCTCCAAGCGACGCGCCATGATAGCTCTGCGAGCGTGATATGACGCGGTAGCGTTTCTCTTCGCCACGCTCGACCCAATATTGTCTCGCTAGCTTTAGGGCAGTTTCGGTAGCTTCCGAGCCTCCGGAAGTGAAGTAAACGCGTCCCTGATCGCGCATCCCGCTCGGTGCGAGAGCAAGCAAGCGGCGGGCGAGTTTCTCCGCAGGCTCGGTGTGGAATTGCGAGGAATGAGCGTAGGCGAGTTGAGTGGCCTGCTCCGCCATCGCCCGGCCAATCTCGGGAACTCCGTGGCCAATCGTAACGACCGCGGCACCGCCGGAAGCGTCCAGATAGCGCTGGCCTCCCGCCGTGAAGATAAAACATCCTTCGCCGCGAACGGCCCGAGGATAAGTCTTCAGGAAATTTCGAGGAAAGACGGCGTCACTCATTGCCCGATTCTCGTTTCGACGACGCTCATGCGTTTTTGCATGGCTTAGCCAGCGATACCTTCACTATCGGCCGAACTGGAATTAAGGGTTACTCAAAGGTGAGGCGTGCCGAGCGTATTCATAACCGCGATTAATTGCAAGCACGCGATGGTTATTTCCACTTTAGTTTCTTGACGTCCACAGTCGGTGGTGGAAACTTCATCTTCATGCTTTCCAGGGTTTCCGTGATGATGTGGGAGACCGCGAGGTTTCGAAACCATTTCTTGTTCGACGGGATCACGAACCAGGGTGCTTCGTCAGTGCTGCACCGGCTCAAGGTATCCTCGTAAGCCGTCGTGTAATCGTCCCAGAATTGTCGTTCCTTAAAGTCATCTTGCGAGATCTTCCACCGCTTGTCCGGGTCGTCGATGCGCTCCTGGAATCGTTTTTTCTGCTCGTCTTTGCTGATGTGGAGAAAGAATTTCAATATCCGGACGTGATTCTGGGTCAGCATTCTCTCGAAATCGTTGATTTCATCGTAGCGCTTGGACCATTCGGACTTGGGGACCAGGTTGTGAACGCGCACGATAAGCACATCTTCATACTGGGAGCGGTTGAAGATGCCAATATCGCCAATACAAGGCACCGCCTTGTGGATGCGCCACAGAAAATCGTGCGAGCGCTCCTCGGCGGATGGTTGTTTGAACGACGTGACGCGGCAACCCTGAGGATTCACCCCGTCCATCACGTGGCGGATCGTGCCGTCTTTTCCGGCAGCGTCCAGCCCTTGCAGAACAATCAGGAGGGCATGCTTCCTCTCGGCGTACATCAGATATTGCAGGTCATCCAGGCGTTTGGCGCATTTTTCGAGGTTGGCCTTCGTTTTATGA
>DASZHL010000055.1:0-8538 GCA_035937855.1 Vulcanimicrobiaceae bacterium | reverse complement strand
CGACACGGTGATGCTTTTCCGTGCGCGTGAGATGCGGTATTTTGCATCACGATATGACTGTGAGAGTAGGTTAAATGCTACGTTTTGAGAAAATCAAGCCATTAGGAGGGGGTTTTCCGTAAAATCTTCCTGCTCGCTACTCGATAGTACGAACGTGCGTTCGAATCGCGGGTTTTTTTTCGATGATCGGCGACTTATCCTGGCGTCCGATACCGTGGCTTATCGAGCCTGAATATGATGCGGAGATACGGTAGCAAGAGGGCGGATGCTCGATTACCCGATCAATATAAGATATGAGGCTTGACTTGATAAGATATCCTATAGCATGTTACATTGTATAGGATATGGCCAATGTGGTCCTGGACACGAACATCCTTGTCTGTGCCCTCCGCAGTCAACGCGGCGCGAGTAATCGCCTTTTGATTGCCGCGGTCCAGCGACGGCTCACGCTTTTGGCGAGCGTTCCATTGTTTCTTGAATGGGAGGCGGTCATCAAGCGCCCGGAGCATCGCCTGGTTCACGGCCTTAGCTTGGAGCGCCTCGACATCGTTCTCTCCGATCTCGCCGTCCTCATCGAACCCGTGCAGCTAGACTTTCTCTGGCGTCCGCAAACGCACGATGCGAGCGATGAGATGGTGATCGAGGCGGCAGTGAACGGTCGTGCTGATGCGATCATTACCCATAACTTCCGAGATCTCGCCAGTGCTGCGGCACGCTTTGGGATCGCGGTTTTTTCCCCTCAAGATGCCCTGAAAAGGTGGTTCCAATGAGCAGCTATCCTCTGAAGTTACCGGACAGCTTGAAGCATGAAGCGCAACTCCGAGCCAAGCGCGACGGCGTTTCCCTCAATCAATGGATCGCAACCGCGGTTGCGGAGAAAGTCGGTTCGATGAAAGCAGTGGACTTTTTCAACGAACGGGCTGCCGGCGGCGATCCAACCGGAAAACGATTGCTAGGCATCCTTCGTGACGCCCCCGATCACGCGCCGGATGCGGGCGACGAACTACGGAGCTGAGTACTCTTCGCAATGGTGTCGGCTAGGGGTACATATTAATTTGTCCACATCGCGAACAGTCACGGGCTCTTTTTCTCGTGCTACCGAATAAATGAACCTATGCAAGGCGGCATCGTCGATATCCT
Source organism: Vulcanimicrobiaceae bacterium (assembly GCA_035937855.1). GTDB lineage: Bacteria > Vulcanimicrobiota > Vulcanimicrobiia > Vulcanimicrobiales > Vulcanimicrobiaceae > DASZHL01. The sequence continues at coordinate 7,398 of DASZHL010000055.1, read as the reverse complement.
CATCAGTACGCACAAAAAATGCTTCGGTTTCGTTGTAGCATCCGTTAGGAAAATCGTTCCGGCTAACGGAGGTTTCCTCGGCGCCCCACGATAAAGAGCGCGGCTTTTCGTTCCTTTCCGGCGCATTTGTAATAATTGTGCCTGTCACGTTCGACATCGCTTGCCTCAAGGTATTCGCCTTCATATTCTTTGCCGTCGTAACTCACGATCTCCGTCACGCGGAGCTCGCGAATGCCATCTAAACCGTTTTCATAGCCCTCTACAACGACAGGCAGATCTTGCGAAACTGTGCGTGAAAGCTCGAGTAACTGTTTGATCAGTTCGGAAACCTTCAGCGTTTCGGGATCGTTCATCGTTGGTTTGTCCTTTTTCGGTCTCACTCGTGACTATCTTCTGACATACTGCGTGATCGATCGAAAGGACATTTCTTGACCTGTAAAACCGGCGCAATTCTTGGTGGAGATGAGCGGACTCGAACCGCTGACCCCTTGCATGCGAAGCAAGTGCTCTACCAGCTGAGCTACACCCCCAAGAGGGCCGGTCGCCTTACGGAAAGCCGACCGGCCATACTACGCGTTTCGCCGTCGAGACCCTTCACGCTTGCTTCACGACGGGCGTCTTCCTACGCCGGCCGGCTCCCGTTAGTGCGGCGCTCCCAGATACGGGAACGTCCCGCTGAACGTTCGGCTTCCCGTCGTCACGAAGTCGCTCGTGAGAGTCGGACGACCCGAACGGCCGTCGGATTCGTTGCCGTCATCGGCGGCGAGGCCGAGCAGGCTCAGCGTGCTGCCGAACGCGATGCTCAGGTTCGCGGTGACGGCGTCATCGGTCAGCGCGCGACCGCCGAAGAGGCCGCCGCCGCTTGCAACCGTCCCCGACGTTCCGTTGATCCTCCCGGCGCTCTCGATGCCGAGATAGCTCGCGGGACCCGGTTTTGAGAGATCCGCGATCAGAACATCGGGAGTGAGCAGCGTCTGCGCAGCACTGGACGTCGCGGCGCTTCGTCCGGCGGTGCCCGTCATGAACGTGGCGATGGCGGCGCCGATGGTTCCGGTATCGCCGGATGGAGCCGAACTGTTGAACGCGCCATGGCCGGCATACGGAGAAAAGAGTTCGACGATACCCGGACGCCCCACTCGGTCAATCTGTTGGAAGACCGGCGTCGGCGTACCATTCAGCAAACGATCGTTGCTGCAGGCAGTCAGACTCGCCGCACTCACGGCGAGCAGGAGCGAGGGAAGAAGAAGTCGGCGCATCACTGTCAGTTTCCCGAGGTTGAACTCGTCGTTGCCCAATAAGCGATTTTCGGTCCGGTGCTGTTAGGCATCAGCATGGACTTGGGAAGTTCGACGACGATTGAGAGCACGTTGGTGCTCGCGAATGCATCGGTTCCCGGATTAGTGAAGCCGCCGGGGCACGTATTGCTTCCGGTAGGGAGGCAGCTCGCGGCGGTACTCCCCGCATTGCGATCCGGGAAGATGTTATAGAATTGCGCGAGGGCGAAGAACGACGGATCGGCGCGCGGACCCGCGAAGACCGTGAGACCGTTCGAGGTCGAGAAAGTGGTGCTCAGTTGACCGAAGCCGGTCTGCGCGACGGTCGTGCTCGCGGTTCCCGTTTGATTGGGAGCCGCCGGACCGTAGACATAGACGCCCTGGGTGCCGTTGCTTGGTGCCGTTACGGAGAACTGGATGACCAAGTTCGGAGTCGGGCCCGTCCCGACGGGAAGACCACCGTTGGGATAGATGCTGTCGAACTTCATCTGATAGAGGACGGCTTGGTCGAAGAAGGCAGTCGCCGCTCCGCCTGCTGCGATGTTCGGACTCACGTCCATTACCACAACGACGTCGTTGGGATTCGTGGGGCTAGGGAACAGATACGTGTCGGTGATGTCGGCGACGGGATGGTTGGCCGTGGCTAGTGACGTGCGCAAGGTCGTGGCTCCGCGAACCGGACGATGCGTATCGAGAACCAAGCCTACGACGAGCGCGCCGGTTAAAACGGCAACGCCGAGCGTACGAGTAAATCTCATAGGGGGCCGTCTACGCCCGAGGGATGCGGAAAGCCTCGCACCCGGGCCGAGGAGCCGACAAATTCGGCGGCTTTGTCTCCCATCCGAAGCGAACGAGCTCGAATCGCGAGTGATTGGCGATTAGCGCACTCCTTCGCAGGGAAAAGCCCAAGATTTGCGAATCGTTGGATATTGTGCATCCCCTAGAACGGCATTATCGTACGAAACCGCGCGAGCAGATTCTTGACCTCTTACGGAGGGAACGCCGGTATCTCACCGCGGCCACCGTTGCTCGCCTCCTAGCGACCGTCGGCGTTCGTATTGCCCTTTCGACGGTCTATCGGACGCTGGATCTGCTGGAATCCATGGGCGTGGTCTCGCGTCGCAACGAAGCGACGGGCGAAGCCGCGTATATCGCCTGCTTGGGTGAGCAGCATCATCATCATGCGATCTGCCGTTTGTGCGGGCACGTTGACGAGGTCGATTGCGCTGCGGTTGAACCCTTCGACCGGGTTCTTCAAGATAAATTCGCATTCACGCTCGACGCTCACACGATTGAGTTCTACGGAAAGTGCGTACGATGCGCCTGATGCGTCTCCTCTCCCTTGCTCTAGTCCCGGCTTTTCTTCTGCTTCCGATCGCGGCGCACGCTGCACCCGCGCCTGTCCGCGTACTCACGACGATTTCTACCTTTAACTCTTTCGTGCGTGCGGTGGGCGGTTCGCATGTCATCGTCGATAGCCTTGTGCCGATCGGCGCTTCACCCGAGGATTTCCAATCGACGCCCGACTCGATACGGCGTCTCCACGATGCCGACATTCTCTTCGAGAACGGAGCCGGACTCGAGCTTTGGCTTGCGCGAACCGTCGAGAATGCGGCGAATCCTCATCTGCGGATCGTCATTGGAACGCACGGCATTCCGCTCGTTGACGGAAATCCGCACGCATGGATGGATCCTGTTCTCGCTCAACGGTACGTCGCGGCGATTCGCGATGCGCTTATCGCGGCGGATCCGCGCGACCGAAAGGAGTTCGTGAGCAACGCCGCCGCTTATGACCGGCGCCTCGAAGGTTTGCGACGTGAGATCTCCTCCCAAATTGCGACCATTCCACGCGAATCGCGCAACATGATTGTCTTCCACAACGCTTGGCAATATTACGGCGATCGCTTCGGTGTACGGATCATCGGGGCGATCGAACTTGCTCCCGGGCAAGAACCCAATCCGCAACGGATCGGCGAATTGATCGACATGGCGAACCGCATGCATGTGCGAGCGATCTTCGGTGAACCCGAATATAGTCCCAAACTCGCGCAAACGCTCGCGGACAGCGCGGGAATAAGGACAGTCGTGAATCTCTACGATGATTCGATCGGCGGAAATGCACAGGTCTCCGATTATTTCAGTATGTTGCGTTATGACACGGCAACGATCGTCGAAGCGCTGGGCGGAACGCTGCGATGAGCGCGTTATCAGTACGGAACCTGAGCGTCAACTACGCCGCCCGCGTTGCTCTTGAGGACGTGACGTTCGAATTGGAGGCGGGCCGCGCGTTAGGCGTCGTAGGACCCAATGGTTCGGGAAAATCCACCTTGCTCAAAACGATTGCGGGTCTCGTCGCTCCCAACCAGGGAGAAGTACGCGTCTTCGATTGCGCACCCAAGCGCTTACCGGCGGGAACGCTCGCCTATGTTCCGCAGGTTGAGGCTGTCGATTGGGGTTTTCCCGCGACCGTGTGGGATGTCGTGATGATGGGCCGATTCGTGCATCTTCCTCCCTGGCGTCGCGTATCCCGGAAGGATCGGCAGATCGTCGGCGAGGCGCTTGACGCGCTTGAAATCGGCGAGTTGCGCGAACGTTCGATTGCGCAGCTTTCCGGAGGCCAGCAGCAGCGCGTCTTCATTGCACGCGCGCTCGCACAACAACCCAAGGTGTTCTTACTCGACGAACCGACGACCGGCGTGGATGCTCGTACCGAAGAGGCGCTTCGCCTCGTCGTGCGTGCGCTTGTTGCCGCAGGTTCGCCGGTTATCGCCACGACGCACGATCTCGACCGTGCCGTCGATTGGTTTGACGCCTTAATGGTGCTCGACCGGCGCATGTTGACGATCGGCGATCCGCTGACCGTGTTACGTTCCGGCGCATACGCGAGCATTCGCGAGCATTCGCACACGCACGGACATGCACGAGGCGACGGAATGCCGGAGGTTTCGGTCGGATGATCGACGCGTTCTTCTGTTCGCTCCTCGCGCCGTTCCATTTTGCATTTATGCAGAGGGCATTTTTCGCGGCGATTGTCGTCGGTTCGCTGTGCTCGGCGATCGGAACCTACGTCGTGCTGCGAAAACTCTCATTCATCGGCGATGGCATCGCGCACGCATCGTTCGCGGGGATCGTCATTGCGTATTTGCGCGGTTTGGACTACTATTTTGGTGCGGCGATTGTCGCAGTATTGACGGCGCTGGGGATCGGCTATTTGAATCGACGCGGAGCCGTTTCGCTCGATACGGCGATCGGCGTGCTCTTCACCGGCGCGTTCGCGCTGGGCGTCTTCCTGATGAGCCGACTTCCGACGTACAACGTTGATTTGCAAGGTTTCTTGTTTGGAAATATCCTCGCGGTCTCACCGAGCGATCTCGCATTTATCGTCGGCTTGGCGGTCGTCGTTACGCTTGTTTTGGTGGTGCTGTATCGACCGCTGCTGTTCACGACGTTCGATCCGGTCGTCGCGCAAGCGAGTGGTTTTCGCACCGCTACGATCGATTACACCTTGTTGGTTCTGCTCGCCTTAACGATCGTCATCTCCTTGGAAACGGTCGGAATCGTGTTGGTCGCCGCCTTGCTGGTCACACCGGCGGCGGCGGCCTTTCAGGTGACGCGGCGTTTTTCGACAATGCTCGTGACGTCGATCGTTATCGGTGCTTCTTGCGCAGTCGCCGGCTTGTATGCGTCCTACGATTTGCATGCGGCCAGCGGCGCCACGATCGTCTTGCTCGCGACGATCGTCTTCTTCGCCGCGATGTTCATTGGACGCCGATTGCGCCGACCGTCGTAGCAGGTGAGCTTGCTCGCGTCGTCGAAAAATGAAGAATGATCGTCTTCCGCTTGGATTTGGGAGGATTTATTGATGATTGTCAGCAAAGGTGTGTTCGTCAAAAAAAGTCTTGGTGCTCCTTGGGATCGTTCGTATCCTTTCCAGGTCTTTGCCGGTGATGAGAAAGTGCCCATCCTTTGCGAGGGACTGGGCACATTGCCGTCTCAAATCCCTCAAGAAGTAACGAAGATTAGTTGTGATAACGTGGACTTTTCCGAGAAACCATTTGTAGAACGTTGTGTGTGCATAGCTGATATGCTACTTGAACATGTGGTTTGCGAAAGGAAAATGAAGTCTATTCAATTTCCAGATATTTCTCACGGCGAAAAAGTCGAGTTGCGAAGTTTTCTGGAAGAGAAGTTCTTTCAAAAAATGATTACACTCGTGGCAGTAGGCTGCAAAGTTTCCGTGGCTCCTGAGCCTGCATTAGATGCGTCGTTTTACCAAAAGCTCCTCGTGGAAAAATCGGAGGAAAACGAACTATTCGCAAGACGTTCGTCTCATAAGGGGGTGGTCGACGATGTGTATCGGTCATCAAATTATCTCTCACTTTACGAGAGGATAATCGCGCAGTATTTTCTCGAAAAGGGTTTGGAAAGCCCGAGCGTTCCGGAAGTTTGGAAGGAAAAATCCATGACGTATCTTCATGAGGTGGTAAGCGATTATCACCCGAGCATTTTGAGAAAGTTGGGAATAATTTTCCCAAAATAAGACCCTTCTTCGCCGAAAATCTGATCATCACCGATCGATTACGACCAAGACTCACTCGAGGCTATAAAGAGCGCTTAAATGAGAAAGGATCCATCGATGTTCGGGAAGTTCGATATGCACGTGAACGAGAACGGCGATCGGAAACGACGCAAACCAGAGGAGTGACGGGCTCGCGTTTCCGGCAAATGCCGCCGTGAGAACTCCGATCGAGAGTGCGAGCATCAGCAGATGTTTGCGTCGCACGGATCCGGCAATCGCCGGATCCAGACGTTTGGGATTGCGAACCAGCGATTCGAGCATGTTTGCGAGGGCCACGCCGAAATGACGGGCCATCGTAAGGTGGAGGAGCAACTCGCGAACGCCACGTAAGCGTTCAAGGCAATATTGAAAACCTTCGAGGCGCACGTTTCGGTGATGTTGCGCATGGCCCAAGCACCATTCACTGAAGCTGACGAACATAGGCAGACCCAGTAGCGTTCCCATGACGCGATTCATGCGGCGGCTGCGTAGCGCCGTTATCGGCTTGTATGCGTCCTACGATTTGCACGCTGCCGGCGGCGCCATGATCGTCTTGCTCGCGACGATCGTATTCTTCGCCGCGATGTTCATTGGACGCCGATTACGCCGAGCGTCATAGCAGGTTTCCGGACTCCTAGGGGTGTGTCGCAAGGAAAATTGCTCTAGCGCCGAAGTGTAAGGCGGTGTCGCTTCCAGCATCAGTCAAATGGTGGTCCAAATCGAGATACGAGCATCTCGCGAAAAATGATTTTAAAAACGCGTTCCTGGATCCGAGATTCGTCAGTCGTTCGAAGGTCCGCGAAGTTTACCGAAAAGGAATCCCGGGTAAGCCCGTCAAGGTCCTCGTCTCATCGGATGGAGATAAACTCGCCTCGGCTTTCCTGCAGTCGGAGATCGCCTATGTACATAATCGATGTCCTCGATCCCGCTCGCTTCTCACTTCTTGGGGCAGGCCCCATGTATGGGCTGGTGAAGATTCCCGACCCTGACCCTAACCAGATTCAAGCGGAGCTTGGAGCTGTAAGCCTGGCACGAGAAGAAGAGGCGCGGGCGGCGTATTCGGCCGCTCTGGAGATCGACCATCGATTTTACCTGGGTTGGGAGAGCCTCGAAAATGCACGCCGAGCTATCGATGTACAACTGATCAGCCGTGAAGCACTCCGAACCTTCCGGTCGTCGCGCCGACCTGCGCCCGAGGATTGCCTCCCCTTGGAAGATACGCTCCAAGAGGAAGAACGAGATATCCTTAACAAGCGCATTCAAATCGCCAGAGATGAGGCGGCGAAAGATCTCCGCAGCCATACGGCAAACAGGCGAGAACAAGGAAAGGACAAGCGGTTCGAACTTGACGCTCTCGAACTTCTTGGACCAGACCTCATCGGGTACGACGAAAAGATCGAGCGTTTGAATAAAAAAGGGGAGCACATCTACGAAGGAAAGAGAAAGCTCGGCGATCTCATCAAGAAAGATCTTAGGACTCCGTTGTTCCACGTTGAAGTAACCAGGGGGAAGGAGATTTTAAAGAGCAAGCGGAAGCAAATCGAAACGTACTTGCATCATGTGGAC
>DASZHL010000054.1:0-7667 GCA_035937855.1 Vulcanimicrobiaceae bacterium | reverse complement strand
TTCGGGTCTCATCGTCGGCCGTACGGAAACGGTCCCGCTGGCAATCGCGCGGACGTTTGAGAACGGCGTGACCGCGACGGCCTTCGCGATGTCCGCCCTCCTCGCGCTGGTCGCAGTAACGTTAGCGGTCCTCCGCCGTCGCACAGGTTTGAAGGCGAAAACGAACGTCGAGTGAGCTTCGAGGTGCGGAGCTTGCCGAAATGGGACGCGCAGACTTCTCCAGAATACGGGTTCTCACGATGAGCATGGTGCACATCGATAGATGCGCGATACGGAAGAAGGAGACCCATGGAAACGGAATCTTATCGGCGAGGTGCCGAGACGCTGACGAAGCTCAATCCCCATGCGGTGGAGAATCTCGTTGCGAGCTTGGCGAACATCGCACCGGATCTGGCTCGATTCATCATTGAGTTTCCCTATGGGCAGATTTATTCGCGACCGCAGCTTGATCTGAAATCGCGCGAGCTCGCGACCGTGGCCGCATTGACGGCATTGGGGAACGCCGCACCACAGCTCAGGGCACACATCACGTATGCGCTCAACGCGGGATGCACGCAGCAAGAGATCGTCGAGGTGATGATGCAGATGGCATTTTACGGCGGATTTCCAAACGCAATGAATGCGCTCTGGCTTGCCGAAGAACTTTTCGCGGAACGGGCTGCCCATGCGTCGGAATCCCAGCCTGAGCCGCCGACATCCTCCTAGGCGCTCCGCGTGAGGACGCTGGAGGTCCCGATCGCCATACGGTTTTGAAGGCGAAGACGAACGTCGAGTGAACAGTTCGTTCAACGGCGGTGCGGAGCGAATCTGCCGCGGAAGGAGGGGCTTGTGATCGACCCATACGTGCTTGCTCGACCGATCCTGCAGTGTTTTGATCCTGAGACCGCGCATGAATTCGCATTGCGCGCGCTGGAGTTGAATTTCGTCCCGTCGCAACCGGCGGTCGGCGATGCGCGCCTGCTCACGACGTTGTTCGGAAAACCGCTCGCTCATCCAGTTGGTCTGGCGGCTGGGTTCGACAAGAACGCTCGCGTCTTCGCCCGGATGTATGCGCAAGGTTTGTCATTCGTCGAGATCGGAGGCGTCACACCGCGGCCACGCGTGGGAAATCCACGTCCGCGGGTCTTCCGCCTTCCGGAGGCGCATGCGGTGATCAATCGCATGGGGTTTCCCAACGACGGTTCCGCTGTTGTGCTTGCGCGTCTGAAAGCAACGCGCGCACCTGGTGTTTTGGGGATAAACCTCGCGGCCGACGTTGAGAGCGCGGACCCGATCGAGGATTTCACGCTGCTCGTTGCGCGATTTGCACCGCATGCGGATTTTCTGACGCTCGACGTCTCGTGTCCGAACACGACGAACGGACAAATCTTTCTCGAACCTGTGCGCTTGCGCGAGCTTCTCGTCCGCGTTCGTGCGCTCAACGTGAAGACGCCGATCGCCGCGAAACTCGCACCCGACGTTGATGAAGAGCGCCTTGATGCTCTTGTCGATGTCTTGCTGGAGGCGCGGATCGACGGAATCATCCTCAGCAATACGACCCGCGATCGTCCGTCCGTCCTCGTCGACCCGAATGCGAAGGAAGCCGGGGGCCTCAGCGGTCCGCCGCTCTTCGCGCGTTCGACGGCGATGCTGGCGCGCGTCGCGGCGAGAACGCGCGGTCGCACGACGCTCATCGGCGTCGGCGGAATCGCAAGCGGTGCGGATGCTTACGCGAAGATCCGTGCCGGTGCAAGCGTCGTTCAACTCTACACGGGACTCATCTATGAGGGTCCGTCGTTGGTCACACGCATCAAACGCGAACTCGGCGAACTGCTGAGCCGCGACGGTTTTCCGTCCATTGTCGATGCGGTTGGAGCGGATGTTTCCTAACGGAAAATAAGAATGGTTTCGGAAAAAATGAGAGAATCGCGCAGTGAATGAGCCGTGCTTCCCTGGAGATGCCGATGATTGATTCACAGCTTGCCGTTAGCTACGACGATATTCTTCGAGCGGCGCGAACGCTTGACGGCGTTGCTCAGCGCACGCCCGTCCTGACCTCCCATCAGGCGGATGCACATGCGAATGCCCGTGTTTTCTTCAAGTGCGAGAATTTTCAGCGAGCCGGTGCTTTCAAATTCCGCGGCGCGTACAATGCAATCGGCTGTTTGAATGACGAAGGCCGTCGCAACGGAGTCGTCACGTTTTCCTCCGGCAATCATGCTCAAGCGATCGCGCTTGCGGCGCGCTTGCTCGACGTTTCCGCGACGGTAATCATGCCGTCGGACGCTCCCACAGCAAAACAGGCGGCAACGCGTGAGTATGGGGCAGAAATCATCCTGTATGACCGAGAAAAGGACGATCGGGAAGAACTCACCGCAGGCATTGTCCGCGAGCGTGGATTGACGCTTATTCCATTTGATCATCCGGAAGTCATTGCGGGGCAAGGTACGGCAGCCAAGGAGCTGTTCGAAGAGGTTGGTCCGCTCCAATACTTGTTCGTCTGTGTCGGCGGCGGAGGTTTGCTCTCCGGTTCGGCGATCGCCGCCGCGCATCTCGCTCCGGATTGCGTGGTCATCGGCGTCGAGCCGGAAGCGGGCAATGATGCGCAGCAATCATTGCGGAGCGGAACCATCGTGCGCATTCCGGTTCCGACGACGATCGCCGACGGTGCGCGCACGCAGTTTATCGGGAAATTGGTGCTCCCAATTCTGCGTGAGCACGTCCGGGATATCGTAACGGTGAGTGACGCGCAGTTGCGTCGACAGATGCGATTCTTCGCGGAACGCATGAAGATCGTTGTCGAGCCGACCGGGTGCCTTGCGTCCGCAGCCGTCCTCGATCGTGTGCTCGATTTTTCCGGAGCGCGCGTCGGCGTCATCGTGAGCGGAGGCAACATCGACACGTCGGTGTTCTCCGATGCTCTGTGTTCCTTCTCTTCCCCGCTAATCGTACGGTAGAGCGGCATGTCTCAGCTTGCCGTTAGCTACGACGATATTCTCCGTGCGGCGCGAACGCTCGACGGCGTTGCTCACCGCACCGCCGTCCTGACGTCCGGTCAGGCGGATGAACGCGCGAATGCCCGCGTCTTCTTCAAATGCGAGAATTTTCAACGAACCGGCACCTCGAAATTCCGCGGTGCGTACAACGCGATCAGCCGCTTGAATCAAGAAGGTCGTCGCAACGGAGTTGTCGCGTTTTCCTCCGGGAATCATGCTCAAGCGATCGCGCTCGCGGCGCACTTGCTCGACGTTCCCGCGACGGTTTTCATGCCGTCGGACGCTCCCGCGGGAAAACAGGCGGCCACGCGTGAGTATGGTGCCGAAATCATCCTCTATGATCGAGAGAAAGATGATCGGGAAGAACTCACCGCACGCTTTGTCCGCGAGCGCGGATCGACGCTGATTCCACTCTATGATCATCCGGAGGTCATTGCCGGACAAGGTACGGCGGCCATGGAACTCTTCGAAGAGGTTGGTTCGCTCCAATACTTGTTCGTCTGTATCGGCGGCGGAGCTCTGCTCTCGGGCTCGGCGATCGCCGCCGCGCATCTCGCTCCGGATTGCGTGGTCATCGGCGTTGAGCCGGAAGCCGGCAATGATGCGCAACAATCGCTGCGGAGCGGAACCATCGTTCGCATTCCGCTTCCGACGACGATTGCCTCTGCCGCGCGTGCGCAATCGATCGGAAAGCTGGTGCTCCCAATTCTTCGTGAGCACGTTCGGGATATCGTGACGGTGAGTGATGCGCAGTTGCGTCGGCAGATCCGATTCTTCGCGGAACGCATGAAGATCGTCGTCGAGCCGACCGGGTGCCTCGCGTCCGCAGCCGTCCTCGATCGGGTGCTCGATCTCTCCGGAGCGCGCGTCGGCGTCATCGTAAGCGGAGGCAACATCAATAGGGCGGTTTTCTCCGACGCGCTCATGGCCGACGACGCGGTGATTGCCTGATGCGATTCATCGAGACTCCCGAGGCGCCGTTACCTGCCGGTCACTATTCCCAAGCGGTCGTCGCAAATGGGTTCGTGTTCGTCTCGGGCCTCCTGCCCATCGTCCCAAATAGCAACCGGCGTATTCCCGAGGGCATTCGCGCGCAGGCCGAGCAGACGTTCGCGAACTTGAGCGCGGTGCTCAAAGGCGCAGAAAGCGGAATCGAGCAGCTTGTCAGCGTGCAAGTATTCATTCCGGATATCACCGTATGGGGTGAGATCAACGAGGTGTATCGCGGCCTGCTTGGTGAGCATAAACCGGCTCGCACCGTCGTTCCCTGTGGATCGTTACGCGACGGTGCCCTAATCGAAGTCAACGCAGTCGCAGTGGTCGCTCCGCGAAACGCTGTGAGCAGGACTATCGAAGGGGCTTCTCAGGCTCGCGTCGATTGCGAGGAGCCTTTGACTCCGGCAAGTTCAACAACTATGAGCGGGATGGGTAGGAGCTCTCCTTGACAGGTACCCGACAGCATCGAAGGATTCTGGTCGGTCTTCAGACGCACGCTGAAGGGAACCTATATCGCTCCCCGAGCTAAGCACTTGTGGAGGTATGTCGAGGAGCACATCTTTCGCATCAACGAGCGGGAGAATGCGGACGGGCTACGCTTCGCCAAGGCCGTCGCCGGTGTCAACGGCAAGTGACTCACATACGCGTCCCTCACCGATAAGAAGTAAGGCCTTGGCTGACGATTGCCCGTCTAAGTGGTTGCTTCCGATATTTTTCTTATGCGGCGAGATAGATGCGTACGAATCGCCTCCCTAACAGACTTTGACGGCTTAGGTATGTCCTCTTTTGAATCGAAGTCTCTGCAATAAATCATGCTATGAGGTTTGCACGTTGGTTCTGGAGCATGCCTTATATAAAACTCATAGCGCCTAAAATCGCCTTGCACGGAAAAGGATTCACCCACAAGGTCTCCTACGCGAAAGGCATAAATCCCCCACCCAACAAGTCGTTTCCCCTCACAACAATTGGGGTGCAGCACATCCTCAGGGGATATGCTGTATTTGGCTCGGTTTACTGATACGCCGGGAATTGGCCTAAGTCGCACCGCGCTCAATGTGGAGCCATCAAAATGATCGCGCTGATACCGCCTATACAGCATCTCATCCCGATCAAAAAATTGATCTTCCTCCACGTCATCGCAATGGGATACTCCTGACACTCAAGACTCGTTACTAAAAAAAACGCGAACTTCCCCCAGCATTCCTGTAATCGTTGTTTGCTCTGGTGAAAACTCCCTAACGTAAGGATCTTCCATGCCACGATACATAACCGAAACGGCGCTGCCATCATTTGAAAATTCGATATACGCGTGAACATCTTTGTCGTCCCAGCAGAGCGCAATGCCACCTTCAGCCGAAGCGGCAATGTTATGTGGCAGAAAGCGCTCACTGTCGGCAAGTGGTACGGACTCCCTCGCCCATCTCAGCGCTTCTTGGTTTGGTGGTGGAGCCCCGTAGGAGTCCCAATCATCCAAAAGGGTTTCTGTTTCTTGGATTTGAGACTCAAGTCGATTGAGTGTAGGGCGCTCAAATTTCTTAAAGAAATTAGTTGCGTCTGACTTTAACTCTGTCGTTTCGAGGAACGCGATTCCCTCACAATATGATGGAACGTCGAGTACCATGCCGCAGCGTTCACTCATGACGGAAACCTTCCCTTAAGCAATCCTTGATTTGAGATTCAAACGTCTTATTTTTTATGTCCCTGATTTTTTCAACACTATCCCAAATAGGAATCTGATCTTCAACCTTAAATGCAAACGTGTTGTCTATGTGAATGTTAGCGCGTTTATTTTGGTTATCCTCGCTCAAACCACGTGATTGCATATAAGTCGTGACATGCCCAGGAGGCTCTTCAATATCGGTATCGACACGCATAAAAAAATAATTAAGCAGATTTGAGGGGTCTGGTAATGCTGGATATATATTGAAAAACTCATGAATTGGTATCCCAAGCGGTATTCTCAATTCATTGACATATCGGATGGAAAAAGCTTGAATTACGATTCCATCAATTGCCTCAGAATATATATTCCATGTACGACGGGCCTCCGAGATAAAAGTTTCCCACTTATCATATGGGGCAGACCTGCCAAAAGAAAACCCAGCGAGCGTTGCATTTACAGTCTGCTTGCCGTTTTCACTCGTGAAAATAAAACCAGTTTCCGTGTCCCTGTTTTTATACGTCTCTTGTTTTGGGTAATCACCCGAAAGAAGGCCGCCAACCCCTGCGAGGAGGGGCATCTTTTCTTTACCCAGAGGCGCGACCTTAAAGCTAAGGATCGCTTCTAGAATGGGAGGTCGTTCGTAACGCACGTTCTGGCGGAAGGTCGCTTCTTCAGGCACACTGAGGACATTCTACTTGTGGCAATGGACTTCATCTTCCCCCAAGGCATGTTTTCGGCAAAGAAGACCATTTATACCCAGCGGCGCCATCTGCGCTCGCTAACCTGGTGGTGAGGGGGCACGTATGCACGACGATCGCATAGGTTGTTTTGGTCTCCGTCTCCGATTGATCAAATTGGCGGCCTGGAAAAGCTTCACGAATCCTTTGATCCACGCCACTAACCGAACAATTCGAGAATCAGTATAGAGTATCCGGGTGACGAGATCTTCCCGGTTTTCACCTTTGGGATTTCCGACTTGTCCTTGCCGATGGCATTCTTGGGTACAGCAATCAAGCCTTTGAGGAACTTCTCCTGGTCGTCCAGGGAGATCAGCGGCGATAGCGGTTTCCTGTTCATCCCCATCATGATACGGCGGCATGTGCTTGCGGTCCATTGCTCCCAGTGACATTTCAGGCACCTTCGCCAAGTATGTAGTGACCTATAGCCAGGCGCGGCATGGGTCGGAACTCCCCTTGACAGGTTACTAGTCAGTCACGTATAATTGGTGAGGATGGACGAGGTCTTCAAGGCTCTCGCTGATCCGAGCCGGCGTCTCTTGCTGGATCTGCTCTTCGAGCGAGATGGTCAGTCGCTCCGTGAACTCTGTGCGCATCTCGATATGACGCGCTTTGGGGTCATGAAGCATTTGAACCTCTTGGAAGAGGCGGGTCTGGTGGTCACGCGCCGGAACGGACGTGAGAAATTGCACTTTCTCAACCCGATGCCGATTCAAGCGCTTTACGATCGCTGGGTTAGCAAGTATCGTTCACGTTGGACGACCGCACTCCGTCAACTCAAACACGATTTGGAGGATCCATGACCACCTCGACAAAAACGCTGGTTCACCTGTACGAAGTCTACATCCGCACGACGCCGGATAGGCTCTGGCAAGCCTTGACCGACAGCGACCTGACAAAGAAGTACTTCTTCGGGAGTACGTTGCAAACGGACTGGCGAGTAGGCTCGCCGATAGCGCATTTGGACCCCTCGGGAAAAACGATGCTCAGCGGCGAAATTCGCGCGCTTGAGCGTCCACGGAAACTCGCTCATACGTTTAAGCCGACCGCGAAAGACGCTTCTTCGGCGGGGGATCCCCCGTCGCTGGTGACCTATGAAATCACACCGCTCGGCGAAGTCTGTAAACTTTCAGTTACGCACGAGCACTTCGCGGGTGAGACGGAAACGTCCAAGGGCACGCAAGTCGGATGGCCGATCGTTCTGTCCGGTCTTAAGACGTTGCTTGAGACAAACGCTCCACTCGCAATCGAGTGGCCCGGAGACCGATCCGGTGGCGGTCCCTGCTCAGGATAGTT
>DASZHL010000053.1:0-55425 GCA_035937855.1 Vulcanimicrobiaceae bacterium | reverse complement strand
TTGTGAGATACGCCGGAAATGTCGCGATTGAGAACGTAGAGCGGGCCGATCTTGCCCTGTGCGACGGCGAGATGCGGAATCTTTCCGGATTGATCCGGCAAGAGGAGGACGCCTCCGGAACCAAAGTCGTTGTCTTCTTGGTCCATCGCGTTGACGCCAATGTCATTTGACTTGGTATCCGACGGCGTGAATAGGTTCAAGACCGTGCTCAGATCGCCCGATATCTTGACGACGCTTTCTTGGAGGGCGTGAACGCCGTCATATGTCCCCGGCGCACTGTTCCCGGTAACGGCAAAGACGTTTCCATCTGCATCGGACGCAATGCCGTAGCCGGACATCCAGACCGAGGCCAGCATGCACGGCGGATGATTGTTGTTCCAAGCAGGGCAATCCAGCGTCGTGCTGACGTTGGTGAGACTGTTGGTCAGCTCCGTGTGAGCGAGCGGAGTCAGGTTACCGGCTTGCCATCCCAATATCCAACCACGCGAATCGTTTTCGTCGAAATCGCAAAAGCTGCCGAAGGCGGCGTACACGTTTCCATTTGCTTCCAGGAGGCCGGGCCTCTGTCGTTGCGTGAGCGAGTTAAAGCGATAGGTTCCGCCGTTGGGCATCGGATGCGAAGCGCCATGGGACATATCGACGGGAACCGGCTTCACTTTGTCCGAGAGGTCACCGAGATCAAGCGCGTGAAGGCGGTAGACCGGCGTTCCATTCTCCGAGGTATACGCGATGACGTACATCGTCCTGCTTACCGAATCAATGACCGGCGTCGAGTTGATCCCGACGTTCGGCCCATTATTGTTGCATGAGCCGGGGAGCTGGTTCTCGGATACCGGCTTCCCAAGAGAGGTACTTTTCAGCACCGATCCGGTTGCCGCATCAATAGCGTAAACGGTATCGTTCTCAGTTACGACGTAAACGACTTCGTAGAGACCGTGGTGACCCGCAATCGTTTGATTGGCGACGACGAGCGGTTGTGCGTCGACTTGGTCATCCAACGGCACGGTCGGGTAGAGGAGGCCGAACGACGACGGCGTGACGTTCTTTGCTTTCAGCGTGGTTTCGCGTTGGTTCCAGCCGGTTCGCAAACCGTCGTAGTGATACGTTAGCACGTTGAACACCGGCACCAAAGGCTGCGGTATCGTCGGAAGGCTCACCGGGGAGTGAAGAACCGTCGGCTTGGATACCGATTGTGCCTGTGGAAAACCGACCAAGCCGACAAAGAGGAGCAGCACCGCTGCGCAACACGTTATGAATGGTCTCATCATCCCCATCCTGAGCCACACCCCGATCGTAAAGTACTTCCACGCAAGGTTGGTTCACATCGTACAGAATCCCTTCCCCGTTTCACTTGATCGCGATAGTTTAGGATTGTTTCCGTGTGGGCTTGGACACTCTGGCCGATCGCTTCATCGGGAGGCACAGGGTGCCCCGCCTCTGCGGGATGAGCGGGAAACTAAGGTGATACGCCGAAATCATAGATAATCCAGCCGCTACCGAAATCATTCTGTGCGTTGTAGACGGAGCCGACGGAGGCGCCGACGTTGGTGAACTGCCAGAAATTCTCGTAGACGCCGTTGCTATCGAGAACCATGAGATTGCCGTCGGAGAGGAAGTGTATCGCGGTGAAGTTCGGGAACGGCGTACTCTCAAGCGCACTCCCTCCGGAGACGTGCGACCAACTACTACCGTTGTTATGGAAAATCGATACGGTGGCACCGTTGCCGTTGCCCCAAGCGACCGCGACGTTGCTGCCGTCTTTGGAGGCCGTGGCCCAGATAGGAGGGCCCGCAAGGTTGGCGATCGTCGTCGGTGTGGTCGACAGTACCGCGCCAGTGGTCCCGCTCCGCGGGAACTCCAACATTGAGTAGGGCCCTCCGATCGGCGCGTTGGCATAGATGAGCGACTGGCGCCCTTGATCCCATATGAGCACTATTCCTTGCGACCCATTGCTCACCTCACTAAAGAATGTGCTGGTGAGCGCACTGCTATTGATGTCTTGTTCCGAGGAGCCGTTCGTTACGACGATTTGATCCTTAACCGCTCCGGATGTTTGCCATATGTCGAACGCATAGCCGAAGACGTTCGAGGAGCGATCCGTGAGAATCGAGACCGTGGGGAGGTAATAATTCTCGGTCTGCCAGGAGATTATAGGAAACGAGCTGTTGAAGGTGGTTGGGTTACTGCTCGTACCGGGCGCAAACGCCACGAGTTCCGGAGTTGAGGCCGCGCCGTTCTCGATCAGCACTGTCCCATTACTGGAGACGTCGAATCCGGGGGGAAACCCTCCGCCGTAGCCGGAATTCACGGAATTGCCCTGGTGGAAAGTTACGGTGCCGAATCCGGTGCCGGGGATGTACTGTTGTCCATAGACCACATCGTTGCCTGCGTCGCCGATGTACAGGTTGTCGTTGGCGTCGATGTGTGCGTACGTGGATTCCGATGCCGGAAGCGTCTGCATTCCGGTCTGGAGAGAGAAGTTGTTGTTATACACCAAAGCCTCCGTGACGGCGCTCGCATTGAAGGCGATCGGCATGATGAAACCGATCATCACGGTGAAGGGATTGGCCGACGATACCAAGTTGTCGGAATAATGGCGGACGCTCGCGCCCAACGTGTGCGCGTGCGCGAGACCTGACGCAATGGTGATCGTCGTACCGCTGACGTTCGTTACGAGCGCCGTTTCCTGCAGAAGTGTTGCACCGCTGAAGGTTTCATAGTCGAGGATAAGGTTCGCGCCCGGATAGATCCCGCTTGCCGAAGCGAGGGAAAAGCTCGTCGCTCCCGGTGCCGGAGACGCAGTCAAGGTCGTCGTGACGTCTTGGGTTCCGGCGGGATCGGCCTCGACGACGACGTTGGTCGAAGCGGCGGAACTTGGTGGTGTCAGCGTGAGCGTCGATCCGGTAATGGATGCGGTCGCTCCGGTACCGGACGCGGCGGCATTGGTCATCGTCGGTTGGCCTGGTTGCGCTCCGAATGCCGATCCACCCGCATCGATTTGGCTGAGAGCGAACGTCACCGCGCTCGAATTGGGGACGGTGAAGTTGGGTTGCGATCCGCTGATTCCGCTTCCGGCCGTTGCCGTGATCGCGCCGGGGTTGGCGTCGAGCGTTATTGGGGAGAGCGACGTCCCAAACGCGTTCGCCGTGCCCGCGACGACCGCGAGCGGCGCGCCTACTTGTTGTGAGAGCAAGTTCGCGCTGCCGTCGTAGGTGCTGATTTGCGTGAGGTCGGTGCCGATCGGCATCTGGACCGAGAGCGAGCACTTATAGTTAGCGCTTGTAAGTGTGCAAACGGAGCCCGGGATCGTGAAGGACGTCGGAGTGGGCGCGGGAACGGGGGGCGAGCCATTTTCCTCAAGGACCGTGAATTTTACCGACTGGACGGTTGCCGGGATGTACTGCGGTGCGTGCCCCGCGTGTTGCGAGGTCGCGATTTTGTTCGGCAACGGAACGAGGAACGTGAAGACGGCGTTGGCGGAGCCGCGGTTCGGAGAAAGGCTAGCCGACGAAACTGGTACCGGCTGGGAGGAAAGCGGAAGCATAGCGGAATGCGAGCCGCCGCCGCAAGCAACCGCGAGAAGCGAGCCGATTATGATAGACCCGGAGTTTATCGCGCGGCGAAGCGTTTTCCTCAAGAGGCGAACCCCCGAACCAGGCTAGCTTTCGAACGAAAGTTTATGACCGTTTTGCTAGAGAGGCCGACTGTCCTGGCTTATGCGCATGAAGTTTTGAAACAGCGAGAGAATGGAAGTATTTTTTAACTTGCATAACGTCTCCGCATGAACGGAGGGAGGTCTTCCTTGGCGGCGTCATGACCGGCTGCGGCACAAGCGGCTCACCGCAGACCTCCGCCATTCCGGCGAGCGCTCCGAGAGTCAACGCGCAAACACCCGGCGACCCCCCACGCAAGAGCTTGAGGGCGCCAACCTCACGACCGGCGTCTCCGAGCAAAATTTCCTGGGTCTGTTCGCGACATCGGGAGAGCCGGTCGTCTGCAGCGGATTGGGAGTCCTTCCGTCGAGCATTACCGCATCGATCCAGGGGAGCACGCTGAGTGTGACAACGCCACCCCTGACTGTCGGAACGCTCCTGAACGATGTGGACTGCGCCGTCTCCATCATGGGCGGAGTGAACCCGTACGACGGAACCAACATCACGGACGAATTCGTCGTCGTCTTTCCGGCGCTGTTGTGAACAACGCCGCAACGTAACCGCTGACCCGCTCCCAGGAGAGAGAAGGAGAACTCATGACGGGGGGAAAGCTCACCCGAGCCTCGGAGGCTTGCATTCCCCATTCACGGATGCGACGGGTTGTTCTTGAAGCAAGAGTTTGGAGGAAACGTGTGATAAAACGGATGCTACCGGTGATAAGCTTTCGGCTCATCACCTTTGCGGCGATTATCTTGTCAATGATCGCATGGCCCACGCAAAGTCAAGCCCGGCCGTATCGCGATGGGATCCCCTGGTCGATCCTATTGTGCAAATTTTCCGATAGCCCGACACCACCGAATACGGCGGGATACTACAGTAACATGACGATTGCTTCGGGGACGAACGGACTGGACGACTACGTTCGCTCCATTTCCAACGGCATCGCGGACCTGAGCGGATCCACCCTGCATGGATGGTACACCGAATCGCACACCTTGGCCTACGAGCAGGCATTGACCAATCGCTGGCAACGGGTGCAGGACTGTCTGGACACGGCAGCCTCCTCGTCGACGAACAAATACGTCCCGCCGGCAGGTCAACGCGTCTACGTCATAACGTCTCCTGGCGTCGATTTGGCGGGCTGGGAGAATACCGGCGCAATCGGCGGGGACGATGTGGCGCTCCCTGAAATTGCGCACGAGTTCGGACATGGCGTTGGTCTGAATCATTCGTGGTCGAACGATACGACGTGGAAAGACGCGACCTGGTCCGGTGGCGGAGAGTATGACAATCCTTGGGATCTCATGAGCGCGGCGAACGTTTTCGTCGATCCTACCGGGGCGTTCGGCGGCGGACCGCCGGACCTCGATGCACATCATCTCGACGAGTTGGGATTTCTCGGAAAGTCGCGGATTGATACGCTCGGCGTCGACGGCATCCTGACCCGCACGGTGACGCTCGCGGCACTTACGCATCCCGAGGCGGGGGGCTATTTGCTCGCACGCATTCCGTTTGATTCGGCGGATCGCTTCCATTACTACACCGTTGAATATCGCACGCCCGATAGTTGGGACGCCGGCATTCCGGCGAGCATCGTTATGATCAATGAAGTCAAAAACAACGGAAGTTATTATCAGACGACACTGCTCCGACAACTTGGCACCTACGCGGGGACGGGGAACGGCCCTCCTGTTCAGTCGCTCAACGCGAACGGCGTGACGATCTCGGTCCAAAGCACCTTGGGAAATCAAGCGACTATTCAAATCCACACGAATTTCGCCTTGCAGTGCTCCCAGGGGTACGTATGGCGTGAGGCTTCCTCGATCGATCGCGTCTGCGTCGTTCCTGCGACGCGTACGCAAACCGCCTCCGACAATGCCGCGGCAGCGTCACGTCATCTTCCGAATTCGCAAACGTGCGTTCAGGGTTACGTTTGGCGTGAGGCCTTCCCCGGAGATTTCGTTTGTGTGACGCCGGCGAGGCGTGCACAAGCAAAAACGGACGATGCGGATGCGTACAATCACGTGAATCAAGGACTCGTAACTTACGGACCGAACACCTGTCAGAACGGCTATGTCTGGCGCGACGGCGACGATCATGACTACGTGTGCGTCTTGCCGGCGACCCGGACGCAGGTTCAGTTGGACAATGCCGCCGCCGCCGGCCGGCACGTTCCCGGTTCGGACATTTGCGTGCAGGGTTACGTGTGGCGTCAGGCATGGCGGACCGATCATGTTTGCGTGACTCCGGCCACGAGATCGCAGGCCGCAAGTGATAATGCGCAAGCAACCGCGCGACTCGCGCAACTCTTTTCGTGACATGAGCGCTGAAAGGACAAGAAGATGATTCCATTGGTGGGTGTCGTGGCGTTCATTGTCGCGGCGACGACGGTTCCGGTCGAAGGGCCCGCTCCGATGAGTGAGAGCGTGGCACGCGTTCAGCTCGTAAAACTCGGCTATCCGAGTATCACGAGTCTGAAACGCAACGGGAATTACTGGGAGGCAAACGTGACGAAAAACGGAGTTCCCCAAGTGATTCGCTTGAATGTGCTAACGGGAGCGAGGGTCCAACCAACGGTTCCGATCCGGCGTGTTCCCATCGAACACGCGATCGTCAAGCCGTCTGCGTAATGGAAAAGGCCGGAAGTCCGACAGACTTCCGGCCTTTTCCATTACAACGTAGATCGCTCTAAGGCGCGTCTTTTTTTGAGCCGACGCTTTGGGCGATTTCGGTTAGTTCGTTTTGCGTGAGATTGCCGACTAAAATGTGATGCAATTTGCCGGCGCGCCAACTCAGTAAGGCGGTCGAGCCTTCCTCGGCATAGGTTGCGGGCCGGCCGGAGACCTGTGCCGGTCGGCTCGGTAATTGCGCGAAATCCGGCGCGGAGCCGCTGGTTTCGAACAACGAGAGATCACGAAGACCGTCGCTGTAAAAGAGGTGCAGCGTATGAAGAGCCGTGTTTCCGTCAAGGGAAGCCCCGACGAGTCGGAAGCCTTGGGGAAGATACGACGGGCTTTCTGATGAAAACCCGCATTGTTCTTCAACGTGACGGATATCGACGGTTGGAGCGGTGACGTTAATTCCGTCGACGCTGTGAAAACCTTCCGGTATCTCCATCGTGAATAATTCAAGCGGAATTTCGTCGGTGTAGCGTAAGGCTTCGAAAAGCATGAGCGAAACGATGGAACCGTCCGGGTCATATGCTTCGCGTTTGAGGATCAAATGCGTGTGCTGGTCGATCCAGATGCGCAACGTTCGCTCGCCGGAATATCGGTTCAGCAACGTCACCGAACGCGTCGGCCGGCCCGCGATCACTTGGTTTTGGCCGAGAATCGCATGATAGTTCGCGAGCACCAAAGCCAATGTTGCGTCAGGGATCGGATCTTCACCCACTGCGGGCTCATGGGTGATCGTGACGGAAGCATGCTTGACGTCTACAGCGTAGGTCGTGTCACCGCTCGTGAGATGATAGTCGCCAAAGAGATTCTTCGGTGCTAAAAATGAGCGACGCGTCAACCCTGGTGCGCGATGCTCGATGCGCTCGATCGTCGCGTTTGAGCCGGTTTCGCTAAAGCGAACGCTCTCGATTTGTCCGATGTATGAGAGATAGCGAGGTGCGAGGATCGCCGCGTGCAAGACGCTTGTGGCCTCATCGGCGCATGCCAAAGCAGGAAGCAAAAAAAAGAGCGCCGCGAAAGCGACCGCGAGCGGTTTCACCATCCGTCGCAACTCCATAGAACGTGTTCCATCGCGGGACTAGCGTTCCGTATCAAATGGGTCGGTCACGACCGCTTGGAGAAGCGCCGTTCGGATTAATCGATGCTCGGCTTGGGAGACGCTTTCGAAATTCACTGGAACGAGGCGTTCAGAAAACGACCCTCGCGCAACGTCAGACGCGTGCGCTCGAAGGAAATAGCGCGCGTCGATCTTCACCGTTGCCGGAGCGAGATGGGAGAACGGAAGAAGGAACCACAAGGCGAGCGCTGCCGCCGTGGCGAGGGGAAGGGAAATTGCCGGCCGGAGAAACCCTGGAAGCGAAATGAACGACGGACGTCGTTGCGAATGGATTATCTGCCATATTCCCGCCTTGACCTCAGATGGGAGTTCGCGTTCTTCCTGTGCGGCGCATGCACGGATCAGATCGGTCAAACGCGCTTCGTACTCCGCCTCGGTGCGGCAGAACTCACAATCGGTCAGATGCAACTGGACGCGAGCATCGGTCGTTTCATCGAGTTCACGGTGAAGGTAATCGATACGTTCGGCGGCGGTAAGGTGATCGCTCATTTGGTTGGTTGCCGTTCGTCGAGATAGAGTTTGCGGAGTAACAAGCGAGCACGATGAAGGCGAGATCGGACCGTTCCGATGGAGCAACCGATGAGGTCGGCGATTTCTTGGTAGCTATATTCTTCGACGTCTGCGAGAACGATCACTTGCCTTTGGTCGGAAGACAAGCGAGCTAGCGCTTTGGAGAGCGCTTCCCCCAGGTGGTGTTCGACGAACTCCTCGATTGGGTCTATCGCCAGGGGACGCTGCCCGCCGTACTCCTGGAAGGCATTGTCCTCAGGTATCTCTTCTTGGAAACGTCCTTTTCGGCGCCGAAGTTCATCTCGGTGGAGATTCGTCACGATCCGATAAACCCAGGACAGAAAGCTCGTTCCCGGAGTGAAGGAACGCCAAGCGCGAAACACGCGAACGAACGCATCCTGGGTCAGGTCGCGCGCATCGTTTTCGTTGGTGGTCAGCCGGTAGGCGAAGTTGTAGACCGCCTTTCCGTACTGACTCATTGCCCGTTCGAGAAACTCCGCTTGATCGCGGCTCGGAAGTGGTTCGGGCGTTTGCCGAGGTCCCATCGATGCGCGGACTTACCCCCAAAAGGTCCGGGAGCCTCTTGGAGGGTCGTCCAAAAGACCTGCGGCTTGCTTTTCTCACGCGAGGAGATTTTAGGTGCCCCTAAAATCATGGTATGGTACCACGAAGAAGTCTCGCCAATCATTTTCTGAGGAGTCTTTCCGTTGGAAGCCCGGTCTTGTTCAATTCTTCCTCGGGAGACGCAATGATTAAGCGTCCCAACGTACTGATGCGCTTGATGGCGGTTGCCGGTCCGGGGATGGTTGTGGCGTTCGCCGATACAGAAGCGGGAAGCGTCACGACGGCCGCAACCTCCGGTGCCCAGTTCGGCATGAAGCTCGTCCTCCTGCAGCTTCTCTTGATCGTCCCCCTCTTCGTCATTCAAGAGATGACGGTTCGCTTGGGTACGACGACCGGCAAGGGGCACGCTCAGCTCATCCGCGAGAATTATGGAATCGGCTGGGCTTGGGTATCGCTTGGCACCATGCTGCTAACCAACCTGGCCGCTCTGGTGACCGAGTTTATCGGCATTGCCGGTGCGGCGATGATCTTCGGGGTGAATCCGGCGCTGATGGTGAGCGCCGCCGCGCTGCTTCTCGTGGGCGTCTCCTTATCGGGGGCGTACAAACGCGCGGAGATGGTGGCGTTGGCCCTCTGCCTGCTTGAACTGCTCTTCATTCCGGCTGCTTTCGCGGCACACCCATCCCCGCTTTCTATCGTACGCGAGGGGATTTTTGGGGGACAGCCTTTCGGCGATCGAGGCTACCTCTTGCTGGTTGCCGGCAACATTGGAGCGGTCATCATGCCGTGGATGATCTTTTACCAGCAGAGTGCGACCGTCGACAAGGGGCTCAAGCTCCCTGACCTGCGTTACGCCCGCATCGACACGGCTATCGGAGCGGTGGCGACCCAGCTGATCATGATCGCGATCATCGTCACGACGGCTGCCACCCTCTTCGTCCACCATATCGCGGTGAGCGACGCGGCCCATGCCGCGCTCGCGCTTGAACCGCTCATAGGGAGATTTTCAGGGGTCGCTTTCGGAGCCGGTCTGATCGGGGCGGCACTCCTTGGGGCTTTTGTCGTCTCACTTGCGACCGCTTGGGCCTTCGGGGAGGCCTTTCGCTGGCCATGCTCTTTGAACTATCATTGTCTTGAGGCGAAACGCTTCTACGGGCTCTATACCGTGTGCGTTGCTCTCGCGGCGGGGATCGTGCTTATTCCCGGTCTTCCCCTCGTGCGTGTGACGATCGATGTCGAGGCCTTTAATGCGTTCATCCTTCCGATCGTCCTGGGGTTTTTGCTAATCATGTCGAACGATGTGAAGATCCTCGGGGATCGGCGTAACTCTCTCCTTGGAAATATCATTGCCATCGGGGTCTCACTCATCTGTATCGTCCTCGGGGTATGGTACGGCGTGCTTACGCTTCTGGGGCAGGCCGGCTAGTATTCCCCTGTGCTAAGCAGGGGTCCATGCGGCGCATAGCCGTGAGGCTTCTATCACCATATTGTGAAAACTGTTTTCGGAAAACGAACCGTGCAGCATGATCAACATTCAGACATCCTTTCACCGAAGTAACGACAGTGCTGACGACGCAGGAATGGTCGTCGGTCTCCTTGATCGTTTTCCAGAGCTCGCCGCTCTTGCCGTCCATCCGGCTGAGGGAGCGATCGTGCTAACCTTCGCCGTTCAAGGTCGCCTTGAGCAACGGTATGAGCGAGGCTTGGTCGACTTGATTACCGAGCATGTGGTTGCACTTTTGTCGGTCAATCGGGATACCGTCGGCATCCTCAAGATCGGGTTCGAGCACGACAAACGAATGTCGTTTGTGCGCGTGCGCCGTGACGTACGTTCATTCAGTCGCGCGGAATTGGTCATGCTGACCGCGCTCCTTTCCACGCGGTTTGGAGAGCGTTTAGTGCGAAGCCCGCAGGAGGATCCTCCGAGCGACGAAGATCGAATGGATTTGGACGAATTGGTGGACTTCGCGATCGAAGCTCTGCGAACGCCGGCCTCACCTCGGAGCATGGTCGGTTTCCGGGAAGATCGCGGCGTGCTCGTCTACTATCTGAAAACCGGAAAGGGTGCCAAGGCACGGGCCCGGCGCTAAGTGCCGTCGAAGCCCGGCGGGATGATCGTCGATTTTCATTCTCATACCTATGAGAGCGATGGAACGCTGTCGCCCGCCGAACTCGTTGCTTTCATGGAAGAGCGTCAGGTCGAGATATTCTCGATCACGGACCACGACGCGTTGGGTGCGTATCCACGGATCGCCGACATGGCGGTGCGCGCGAAAGTGATCGTCGGCATTGAGATCAATACGACGTATCGTGACAACGAGGTGCACATCCTTGGGTATGGCTTTCCGCTGGGTCCATCGCCGATCGTTGACCTGCTCGAATCGAATCGCCGAGCACGCGAACTGCGCGTACGCCGGATGGTTGACACGTTAAGCGCTGCGGGGATTCCTTTGACTTTCGAGGAGGTCCTTGCGGAGTCGAGCGCAGGCGCGACCTTGGGTCGCCCGCACGTCGCCAAAGCGCTCATACGCAAAGGCGTCGTTCCCGACGTCAAGCGCGCGTTCGAGGGATATCTCATTTTTGGGAAGCCCGGCTACGTGCCGTCGCATCACGTGACGCCGCAGGTTGCGATCGATGTGATCAAGGGAGTCGGCGGTATTCCGGTTCTCGCGCATCCCGGTCGTCTCAAGAAGCCCGAGATCGTCGACGAAATGATCGCCGCGGGTGTGCAAGGCATCGAGGTGTTCTACCCGCAACATACCGCCGAGCAAACGCGGGCGTATCGAGAGCTTACGAAAAACCGGCGATTGCTCGCCACGGCCGGATCCGATTTTCACGATATCCGCTCGCATCCGCACGGCGTCGGCATGAATATCGAGCGCGAGGATATCGCAGCATTTCTTGAGCGCGTGTTGCCATAAGTAGATTCTCAGGTAGCGCCTCCTCGGATGCCTCTCGTGAACCGATAGGTTCGCCCGCCACGATGGTGGTGCGGTCCGGCCAAGCTGAGGGCGTGAGGCTTTTTCATTATACGAAATATCGAGGAAATTGAGCAGGAAACGGGCGGCTTTACGCCATAACTGAAGTACATTATGGAAAACGTTGATAATCTCAAAGAACGCCTCGATGCGCTCCGCCCTCTGTCGCGAGAAAACGTCGATCGCCTCTGGCCCATGTGGGAGAACGACGACGTGCTCCACGTCTACGCCACGAATGCCATTGAGGGAAGCTCGATGGACCTCGGAGAAACGCTCGCCGTCCTTACAGACGGAATCACCATCGGCGGCAAGAAGCTCAGTGAATATTTCGACATTGTGCATGGGCAACGGGCCTATAAGCTAATGCTCAAACTCGCGAAGGATCAGGCTCGGGTCACGACCACCGTCATTCGCGGTCTTCATCGTGTCGTTGTCGGTAGTGACGAGGATTTTGCTGGGCAATGGCGTGACCATCCGGTATACATTAGCGGATCTCTGCATGTTCCGCCGAACTATATCAAAGTTCCCGATCTCATGGACGAGATGATTGCAGCTTACGACACATCAAAGACGACGGATCACCCTGTCGTAACAGCCGCGAAGCTCCACTTCAACCTCGTTCGAGTTCATCCGTTTGCTGATGGAAACGGTCGTACGGCGAGGCTTTTAGGGAACCTCGAATTGATTCGGATGGGCTTCGCGCCGATCCTCATTGAAAAAGAGGATCGGAAAACGTACTTTAACATTCTCGAACGGTGTTGTATGGGCGGTGAACCTGGAAAAGGTGATCCGACGGAATTCGTCGCGTTCGTCGAACGGTTCGAAGAGAAAGCCTTAGATCGCTACCTACGTGCACTGGAGGTAAGTCACGGTATCCCTTTCGACCAAGGCTCCCGGCAAGTGAACAGAACACCTAGCGGGGAGCCTTCCGAAGACGGAAGCACGAAACTCCGTATAAAACTTTAGCTCTCCGCTCCTTAACTAAATCGGTGTGCCGATGCGGGTTGCGCGAGTTTCAAGGTCGCCAAGGCGTGCGCGTTGCTCTGCAACGAGTGGATCATCTTTCATCCCGAGGTGATTGACGCGCACGTTATGAGCCGATGCAGAGAAGGCCGCTGCGGCGAAGTCGCTCGCACAGGCGAGATCGCTTATGAGATGAGGGTTTTCGAGTTTGCGTGCGCGTTGGGCGAGTTCAAGGACGTCGAGGGCTAGAGCCATTGCCGTCAACGGAGCCTCGGCGGCGCCCCGTAATGCTTTTTGGAGGGCCGTCGCGCGCAAGGCTTTTTCATGCTCGTTCGTCTTGGGAAGAAGGCGGGCTGCGGAGACGGCTCCGTATGCTTCCTCGTCACGCTCACGCGCCTTGAGGAGGTCTCTTCGGAGGTCCTCGGCGCGCTTGGCGATCTCTTGGGCGAGGGGATGAACGGCGACGTAGACCGAGCCGCTTCCGGTAATCCGTGCGACCATGGCGACGAGTGCGGCGGCTTGAGCTCCGACGATGCAAGCGGCTGATCCGCCGCCGGGGGTCGGGCTCGATGAGGCGAGGGCGTCAAGGTAGCCGATGAGTGTTTCCACGATCGCCGTTGTTCGCC
This sequence comes from Vulcanimicrobiaceae bacterium, assembly GCA_035937855.1. Lineage (GTDB taxonomy): Bacteria > Vulcanimicrobiota > Vulcanimicrobiia > Vulcanimicrobiales > Vulcanimicrobiaceae > DASZHL01. The sequence continues at coordinate 42,336 of DASZHL010000053.1, read as the reverse complement.
GGTGTGTACGTCGGCGCATTCCGTTGAGTTTTTGTGGGTATCTCACTCTCCAATGTCAAAGCCCATCCATTCAAGCCAACGGCGCGGACAGAAGAGATTGGAGAAGAGTATCATCGTGCAAGTCATCGACCAGCTCCCTGGAGACGTGAAAGATCGGAGCTTGGCCGAACTCGGTCGTTCCCGTATCGCGTGGGCGGCCTCGTTCATGCCCGTTCTGGGGCAAATTCGCGACCGCTTCGCGGCGCAGCGTCCGCTCAAGGGCCTACGTATTGGTGCGTGCCTTCACGTCACGAGCGAGACCGCGAACCTGGTGCTGGCGTTGCAAGCCGGAGGAGCGCAAGTCTTTCTGTGCGCCTCCAATCCGCTTTCGACGCAAGACGAGGTCGCAGCGGCTTTGTGCGAGGCGGGCATCCCGACTTACGCGATCAAAGGTGAGGACAATCCGACCTACTATCGCCATATCGAATCGGTAATCGCCGCGCGTCCGCAGATGACGATGGATGACGGTTGCGATCTGGTCACGACGATCTTCAAGAAACATCCCGAGCAGCTTCATGAAGTGATCGGCGGCTGTGAGGAGACGACGACCGGGGTGATTCGTCTGCGCGCTATGGAGAAGGACGGCGCGTTGCCGTTTCCGGTAATCGCCGTCAACGATGCGCTCACCAAGCACATGTTCGACAATCGGTACGGAACCGGACAATCGACGATCGACGGAATCATTCGCGCGACGAACGTCTTGCTTGCAGGTCATACGCTGGTCGTCGCGGGCTATGGTTGGTGCGGACGTGGTGTTGCTTCACGCGCCAAAGGGCACGGCGCTCACGTAATCGTTACCGAGATCGATCCGCGCAAGGCGCTTGAAGCAGCGATGGACGGCTTTGCGGTGATGACGATGGAAGAGGCCGCGCGCTTGGGGGACGTTTTCGTCACCGTCACGGGCAACTTCCACGTGATTCGCGCGGAGCATTACGCGCTGATGAAAGACGGCGCAATCGTTTGCAACTCCGGGCATTTCGACGACGAGCTCGATCTCGATGCGCTCACGCGCATCGCCGTGAAAACCACGCGGCCCCGTCCGTTCGTCGAAGCACATGAACTCGCCGACGGTCGCACGATCCGCGTGCTCGCCCAAGGGCGTCTGATCAACCTCGCGGCTGGTGAGGGACATCCGGCGGCCGTGATGGATATGTCGTTCGCCAATCAAGCCTTGGCTGCCGCGCATTTGGCGGCGCGGCATGATGACTTGAAAAAGACGGTCTACTCGGTTCCCGAGGAGATTGATCGCGAGGTGGCCGAACTGAAGTTGCGTGCGATGCGCATTACCATCGACCAAGCAACACCCGAACAAGTGAAGTATCTCGCCTCGTGGTCTGAGGGTACTTAGGATGACATACCGTAGACTGTTCACCTCGGAGTCGGTAACCGAGGGACACCCCGACAAGATCGCCGATCAAATCAGCGATGCGGTGCTTGATGCGATTTTGACGGACGATCCGTTGGGTCGCGTCGCCGTTGAGACGTTCGCAATTACGGGGCAGATTCACATAGCCGGTGAAATTTCAACGACGACGTATATCGATATTCCGCGGATCGTTCGTGAAACGATTACCGGCATCGGCTACACGCGATCCGCCGTCGGTTTCGATGCCGAAACCTGCGGTGTAAGCGTCTCTATCGACGAACAGTCGTCGGATATTGCGCTGGGCGTCGATCGCTCATTCGAAGTCAAGGAGAGCGGTATCTCCGATGAGTTCGAACTTACGGGAGCGGGCGACCAAGGAATGATGTTCGGCTATGCGTGTCGCGAAACGCCGGAGTTGATGCCTCTGCCGATAACCCTCGCGCACGGCCTCACCAAGAAATTAGCAGCGCTTCGTAAGAATGGGACTATCCCGTATTTGCGTCCCGATGGCAAATCCCAGGTCACGGTCGAATACGACGGGATTCGTCCGGTTCGCGTCGATGCGATCGTAATCTCGACGCAACACGAACCCGACGTCTCCCTCGAGAAGATTCGCACCGAGGTTGCCGATGCGGTTATCGAATCCGTGATCCCGGCATCGCTTCGCGATGGGAACACGCGAATATTCGTCAATCCCACAGGTCGTTTCGTCATCGGCGGACCCAAGGGTGATGCCGGTCTGACCGGACGGAAAATCATTGCGGACACGTACGGCGGAATGGCGCGTCACGGCGGCGGAGCTTTTTCAGGGAAAGATCCGACCAAGGTCGACCGCTCGGCGGCATACGCCGCGAGGTATGCCGCGAAAAATGTCGTAGCAGCCGGCCTTGCCGATCGGTGTGAAGTGCAGGTCGCGTATGCGATCGGCGTGGCACGTCCGGTGAGTGTGCTTGTCGAAACCTTCGGTACGGCCAAGATCGATGAAACCAGGATTGCTCAACTCGTTGCCGAGCACGTCGATCTTCGACCGGCCGCGATCATCAAGCGATTGAATCTCCGCCGTCCGATCTATTTCCAAACGGCGGCATATGGTCATTTCGGACGGCCGGAGTTGGACTTCCCGTGGGAGCGGACGGACCTTGCCGCGACCTTGCGTCGTGCCGCCGGTCTTCCGGAAGGAACCTCCGATCCGATTCCGACGCTTGTCGGATAAAATTGGAGGAGCCCAAGGGTCGCGACGATAAGGAACCCGAGCCCCCTTTCGAAAGGGTGGATTTTGGTCCCGGATAGCTCAGTTGGTAGAGCAGCTGACTGTTAATCAGCGGGTCGTTGGTTCGAGTCCAACTCCGGGAGCCATGTCGATTCCCCCGTTCCGCAAGCGATTGCGTGGCGGGGGATTCTTCTTTTTCAAATAAAACAATTTCGTCAAGCAACGAGACCATACGATTCCCGCAGACACTGTGCCGTATCCGGGGACAATGATGAGAGCAACAATGTTCCGGCGGGCGGTGCTACGTCGCATTACCACCAAGAGCGATGGTGAAGCCATTGTTGCGGACCAACGTAACCGTAGGGGTCTTTCAGTCCGACGGACAGTGATCCAGAGTAGGGAGCATAGGGAGAGACCGATGCGATCGCGTGATAGGGCGTCTCGACTTCGGCGGCATCGACGACTGCGCCGTCTTCAATGCCGAGTATCCGGACTTGCATGCCTGCCTGGAGTGTCAACCCGGTCGGGCTAATGATCGTGCCCCGATGCAAATGGATCTCTCGGATGTTCCCGTCGGCGTTTTGAACGTGGAGGTCGTATTTGCCGTCGAAAGCCGTGACCATCCCGGAAAAGCTCGCTTGGCCCGCAGTCGCCGCGAAAGTGGGGGCCGCTGTGAGCGCGGTCACGAGCAAGAAGAGACCGACGGAGCGAAAATCAGGCATCGTCATGACACAGTGTCTCCAAACTCAACTGCGAACACGAAACATGGGGAAGCCCCACATAGAGAAATATCGGCAAAAACTGCGACGATGTGAAGTGAGTCAACGTACCAAACGGGTCGAAGCGACAGCCTTTCAGCGGGAAGTGACGGCTTCGGATACGTGAAGTTCCGGACATGTTCTTGAACAAGAATCGCTTGAAAGACGAATCCCTCAGGAGGCCTCCATCACTTCCGGTATGAACGATTACCCGACCAAGCCCGTTTCGCCGGCCGGATTGCGGCAAGCGATCGAACGGAACGCCTGGTTGTCATCCTCAGAGGTCTAGCGCCGTGACGAACGAACGTTCCGCTCCGTCTTCAACCACGATCTCGCTCCTGGATCGTTATCTGCTCGACGGCGATGTCTCCAAAGAGAAGGTAATCCTCGCGCTTCTCGCCGAGCCGACCTTCGAGTCAGTCGCGCCTCCGTTTCACCGTGCTCTCAAAGCCGTCGGCGCACGAGCCGCCGATGAGGCGCTGATGGCGGTGCGTCTGATTTTCTCCGGGCACAAAGCCGACGACGCTTCAATCGGGCGGATGCGCGACCTCTGCGCACGGATCCGTCAGGGGCCGGACGCGGAAGCAGCTCGCGCCTCTTATGCGGAGCTGGTGGCCTCGTCGTAAGAGCATCCTGCGAAACGCTTGTCATAGCCGGCTACGTTATCTGAAACGAGATGATCTCGTTCAAACCCCTTTCCCGATACCGGATCTTGCGGCGCAATGCGCCTCATCCTTTCTTGCGAGCAATTTCCCTTGTCTTCGCTGCGTTTTTCTGCATCGCGGGCTCCGTTTGTGCCGACCCGCAGACGACGCCGACCCCCGTATCGGCTTCATCGCCTGCATCGGCCTCACGCCTCCGCTCGGTGCTTGACATTAGCTCCCATCCTCTTCCGGCGCACCCTGCCGGAACGGCGGATGGGGTTGTTACCCAAGTGAATTATTCCACTGGGGTGATGGTGGTGCGGCAGGGGAGCCGAACTTTCGAAATCGTGGTTCTCCCCAGTACTCCAATCGTGGGAAGCTCGTCGGAGTATTTCACCTTTTCCGACATCCGCCGCGGTGTCCACGTTCACGTCCTGATGAACCAACGCGGGGACATTTTCGTCGCGCAGATGATCGACGTTCGTTAACGCTTGAATCAAGAAAAGTTCTGGAAAATCCGATTTTTCAGAAGACAAGTTGAGAGTTATCACGTGAAGCAGGACGTGTGAATCATTCAGAGTTACGGCGATCCGTTGGAGGACTGTTCTGCGTCGGTTTTCCTGATGCCGATGCGAACCAGGCGCTGCTGGACGAACTCGTGGACCTTACTCCGGGCGGGGTTATTCTCTTCGATCGGAATATCTCGGACGTTGAGCGAACGCGTGCCTTCGTTGAGAGCCTTCTGCGTGCAATTCCCGGGAACTCGCCGATCGTCGCGGTCGATCAAGAGGGAGGGCGGGTCGCTCATGCGCCCGGCCTTGCGAAGCGGATCCCCTCGGCCATGGCACTTGGAGCGATCGATGACGTCGCGCTTGTCGAACGGGTTGCCGATCGTATCGGACGCGAATTGTGCGCGATCGGCGCGAATGTCGATTTCGCGCCGGTCGCCGATCTTGCTGTGGAGCCGCGCAACACCGTGATTGGAACGCGGGCATTCGGTGGTGATCCCGATCGCGTCGGATGTTTTACTGCATCCTTCATTGCCGGACTCCGGAGCGGCGGAATTGCGGCGGTGACCAAGCACTTGCCGGGGCACGGTGGGACAGTCGGCGACTCACATCGGGAATTACCGTGCCTGGAGGTCGATTGGGAAACCTTGGAGGCGAGGGAACTCTTGCCTTTTCGCGCTGCGATCAGTGCTGGGAGTCAGGGCATCATGACGGCGCATATCGTCGTTCCCGCACTGGATGCGAGCGCCCCGGCGACGCTTTCGTCGACGACCTCGCGGACGCTATTGCGCGAGAACTTGGGATTTTCCGGTGTTTGTGTGACGGATTGCTTGGAGATGGCCGCGATCGCGGAAACGGTCGGCGTTACACGAGGGGCCATACTTGCGCTGGTGGCCGGTGCCGATCTGCTCTTGGTTAGCCGGCATATTCATCGAGCACGTGAGGCGCGAGATGCGATTGTCAAGGCGGTCGAGATCGGAGAACTTCCGATTGAGCGGGTTATTGAAGCTAGCGCACGCGTTCAACGCTTCCGGAATGGTTTGCCTGGCTTGCGGCAGCCCTTGGTGGAAGAAGAAGGTGAGGACCTTGCGGCGGTCGTCACCCGGCGTTCGTTAACGGCGCCGCGTGATATGGCGGTGCTGCGTGCGGAAATGCCGGTCACGATTCTTTCCTTCGAGAAGAAGACCGATCGGGAAACGCCAGGGCAAGAGGGCATCGAGCGTTTCTCACTCAACCTTGCTTTACGCCGTCGTCGTGTTCGTAGCGAGGTAATGCGCGTTCCGCTCGACCCCTCCGACGCGATGATCGCTCATTTACAGGAGTTAATTACCCTCCAATCCGATCGCGAACTGATTTTGCTGATTCGGCGAGCGCACGTGTATGAGGCGCAACGTCGCGCAATAGAAATGCTCTTGGCGCATAGACCCAGTGCGCTGGTTATTTCGCTTGCCGAACCGTTTGATCTCGCACTGGTGCCGCAGGCACGCCGCGTGCTCTGCACCTTCGGTGAGTGCGAGGCGACGGTGGAAGCGCTCGCGGATGCGCTCGTTGGGAAACTTATACCAACGGGGCGTCTTCCGGTTTCGCTTGCGCCGCCAGGAAGAATATTGTGACGAAAGACGTTCCCTCGTTTGCGCGAGCCTGTGGTTTTGTTGAAAATTTTTGTGGTCGGGAATACTCGGCGGCGGTCTTACGCGTGGAAGTCGCCGGGCGCGTCGTTTGCGAGTATACGGTTGGGCAAGTCACCGGCGATTCCTCGGCGGTGAAGATTGATCCGACAACGCGTTTCGATCTCGCCTCCTTGACGAAACCGTTCGTTGCGACGGCTGCATTGGATGCCGTTGCCGACGGGATGATTGAACTTGATGAAAGCCTTGCGAAGATCATTGTCGAATGGCGAGGAACGACAAAGAGTGCGATCAACCTTCGTCATCTCCTCGCCCATACGTCGGGAATGCGCTCAGGGGCGCACTATCGGACGTTGCTTGATCGTCAGGTTGAGCATTTTGCTTTGACCCAAGCATTGGCGGCCGGTGTCGGCGAGCGCGTCGTGTATTCCGACTTGGGATTTATCGCTCTGGGGGTCTTGCTTTCGCGAATTCACCAGCGTTCATTGGAAAGCATCGTCGGTACTTGTGCGCTTCGTCTGGGTGCATCGACGGTTGGATTTCGTCCACAACTTCTCGAACGTACGATGATCCCTGCGACGGAGTGTGATGCTTGGCGCGGTCGCGTACACGGTATCGTTCATGATGAAAAGTGTCATTTGATGGGAGGCGTCTCAGGACATGCGGGTCTCTTCGGGACTGCCGACGACGTTGCCAGAGTAGCGGAGGCGTATCTCGCCGCCGTGTGGGGCCGTCCGACGCCGCTCGACGTACGTCTAGCGCGCATGGCCATCGAGGAGCAGGGGTCTGATCCGGTGCTGCGGCGTGGTTTTGGCTGGGCATTGAAGACGACGGACATGAATGCGTGCGGCACGCGCATGTCCCGTGCGACATTCGGCCATACGGGCTTTACCGGAACGAGCGTCTGGGTTGATCCGTCTTTGGATTGCAGTATCGTGTTATTGACCAACGCCGTTTATTTCGGACGGCGTGATATGCGCGCATGGCGTTGCGCGATCCACGATGCCGTTATCGAAGAAGTTCTCGCCACGGGTTAAAGCGAGTGAGCAAGAGTTCATATACGCACTACGGAAACGGAATAGGAGAGTCATGTCGGAACAGGGTGATCCAGAAGAAACCAACGAAGCGAAAATACTAAAAACGGCGTTGGAGGTCGTCGATACGAAGCGTGCTTCGGGGAAAAAGGAAATCAGGATATTCCTCGATGAGGCGGAGCTCGCCGTTCTCACCAAAATTGCGGATCTCAGGAAGATCTCCGTCGACGAGACTATTCACGAGGCGATATCAACAGAAATGCTTATTTATTATGAATTTTCGCGTGAGCGGGTTGTGATTCACTATGAGTACGATGACGAGATGCGGCCTAAATCGATTACTCCGCCGAAGCACGGGAAAGGAGGGCTATTTGAAGATATTCGTGATGCCTCAAAAAAGAGAAGGGGCAGAAGTCCTCGGTAGCGGCTCCGGCGGGTACTTCGTCGAAGAGGGGTGCATGAAGCCAGTAGTCGTTGTCGGCGTCGATGCCGGCGGATCCTGCACCGTTGCCGTGCGAGCGCTCGTCGCAGGCGAGTCGCTCCTTGAGGAGCACCGTGTTCGCATGGGGCCCGCCAATCCGAACCTCGTCGGTTTGGAGAGCACCGTTGCGACGATTCTAGCTGCAGTGCGAGCGGCCGCGCAGGATCGGACGCTCGATGCGATCCACGTCGGCGTGGCGGGGGGCGAACCCCCGCCAGTCGCCGAGGCGATCGGAACGGCGCTGCGGGCGGGTTTTCCCGGCCTTGCGGTGCGTGTCGGTCACGATGCGTTGGTCGCGTTGCGTTCGGCTATTCCGCACGGTCCGGGTATCGTCCTGATCGCCGGAACGGGATCCGTCGCTTATGCGGAAAACGCCTCACGTGCGGTGCGCGTCGGCGGTGCGGGGTATCTCCTTGGCGATGAAGGCTCGGGTTTTGCGATCGGACTCGCGGCCTGCAAGCTTGCAATGCGGGTCTTCGACAGTCGCGCGCGTTCAGAGGAGACCAGCGAATTCGTCATGCGAACACTTGAAGTAAGGGACCGGAATGAGCTTATCGCGGCGATCTACTCCACTCCGATTGACGTTGCGCGCATTGCGGCGATAGCGCAGGAGATCATCGCATTGGCGAACCACGGAAATCGCGCTGCCACGAAAATTGTGCAGACCGCGGCGCTTGACCTCAGCGAACTCGTGCGCTCCGCCGCGCTGCAAGCCGGTTTGAATGAGGCTTCGCCGCACGTTGCTTTGTCTGGCGGAATTCTCGAAAAAAATTCGTTGCTGACACATTTGCTTGAAGCGCGTGTCCTCGGCGATCTTTCCGGAGCGCAGATCCTGCGGGCGGGAATTGATCCGGTGATCGGCGCGCTTAGGCTCGCCGCCCAAGGGGCGAGCGCATTCATCGCATGACGGCATCATTCGCATCGACCGAAGCTAGCGATCCACGAGGACACGATCTTGATCTCCTCACGACCTCTGCGTTGATCGACCGGCTGCTCATTCACCAGCAACATGCCCTCGCGGCAGTGGAGTGTGCGCGAGTTGCGATTGGCCGGGCGAGTGAGGTGCTCGCGGAATCCTTGCGTAACGGCGGAACGCTGCATTATATAGGAGCGGGAACGAGCGGACGCTTGGGAGTGTTGGATGCCGCCGAGCTACCGCCGACGTTCGGCTTCGATCCGCGGCGCGCTCGTGCGTATATCGCAGGAGGTGCGCGTGCGCTTACGCGAGCTGTCGAAGGCGCCGAAGACGTCGGGCCGGCCGGAGCACAGGTGATTCGAGAAGCGGCGCGGGCAGGCGACGTTCTTATCGCGATTTCAGCGAGTGGACGGACGCCTTTCGTCCTTGCCGCGGTTGATGAGGCCCGCTTGCTCAATGTACAAACAATCGCGCTGACGTCCGACGCGGCTTCTCCGTTAGCTGCGCGAGCGGAGCTTGCCATCGTGACCGAGACGGGTGCCGAGGCGATCGCCGGTTCGACGCGCATGGGTGCGGGAACAGCGCAGAAGGTCGTGCTGAGCTTGCTTTCGACGGCTGCGATGATTCAACTCGGGTATGTGTATCAAGACGCGATGGTCGATCTGCGGGCAACCAACGCCAAGCTCCGCTTGCGCGCCGTTCGTTTGGTTCGACGCTTTACCGATCTTGATGAACCTGCGGCGGCGGCCTTGCTTGCGCGAGCAGACGGACAGGTGAAGCTCGCGATCGCAATGGAGCTTCGAGGGCTTGGTGTCGACGCTGCGCGAGCCGAACTCCAACGAGCAGGTGGGCGCTTGCGGGCGGTGTTGGATCGCTCATGCGCGGAGTGAGAAAATGGACCCTTCGGCTCGCGGTGGCGAGCGTGCTCGGCTTCCTTGCGGCGTCGGGCGTTTGGACGGCGCGAGCGCAGGAGTCGCCGGCGCCGATCGCCTTTATTCCACTTGACGATCGGCCGGTATCCTATCAACTTCCGGTCATGCTCGGAGAGATTGCCGGACAAAGGGTGCTTACTCCGCCGCGAGCTTCGATCGGAAAGTATATTCAACCGGGTGATCCCGATGCGATCTTCACATGGTTGGAGTCACCGGCGACACGGGGCATCTCTGCACTCGTTGCGTCCAGCGATATGCTCGTCTATGGAGGTTTGGTTGCTTCTCGGCTTCCAGGCTTGCCGACGTATATGGGGTATGAGCGTATTCGTCATTTGGCAGAACTCCATCGGCGGCTTGGGGCTTGGACGAGCGTCTTCGGAACACTGATGCGCCTAGCGCCGACGGGGCTTCCGTCAACTGGACCCGCGGCACAAACGTATGCGACCGGGGAGACGGTCAATGATATCACGGCATACGCGAGCTTGCCGGATCCCCCGCAAACGGACGAAGATCGTCGGAAAGCCGTCGAATTGCGCGAGAAAATCGGCTCGGATGTTCTTGCGCAATATCTGAGCGCACGTGCACGAAATCGCGATGTCGATCTGCTTATTCTGCAGATGGCGGCCGAAGGCGATTTCGACCACGTCATTCTCGGACAGGATGATGCCGGGCGAACCGGACTGCACGTGCGGGACCTCGCGACGCTCAATACCAAGCGCAAACACTGGGGTATTGAGGATCGTACGTCAATCGAACCGGGTGCTGACGAACTTGGGATGATTTTGCTCGCGGAGGCATTTTCTCGCACGATCGGTTGGACACCGCACATTGCCGTCGTTTATTCGCGCCCCGATGGCGGCGAGATTCATGATCGCGTCGAGTATGCACCGATCGATGTGACAATCACGCACCTTATCCGTGCTTGCGGCGGCGTGCGCGTCACGGAAAATCCCGATATCACGTTGTACGTTCGCGTGGCTCCTACGGACGACGCGGATGAAAAGCGATTCGTTGATGCAATCGTGGATGATGTTACCCAACAACGGAGTGCAGCGGTTGCGGATGTATCATTTCTGTACGGACCGACGCCGGGGCAGCAACAACAACAACTGACGCTCGATTTAATCGCTCGCCATGTCGCAGGTGCCGTTGACGGCTTCGCGTCATGGAACACTTCGGCGAATACGGTGGGGACAGCCCTCGCCACGGCGGTAGCCGTTAGTGTAGGAAAACAAGTCGGGACCTACAATTCTCGTGCCCATGCGCAATTCTTGCTCGATCGGTATGCCGACGATTTCGCGTTTCATCAGTTCGTTCGGCCGTTGATTGATCATGGGTTACGCGCCGAAAAAATCGATGAAACCTTACTCACGGGCGGAGATCTTGCGGCAGTGGATCAGACGAATCGCGAGCGCCTTTGGGCGGAAACCTTGAAACTATTGCAGGAGATCTACCCGAATTGGGAAGACGCCGGCCTGACAATTACCCTTCCCTGGGATCGCACCTTTGAGACAAAACTGGACGTCCGTTTGCGATAAGCGGGCATTACCCGTTGCGGGACCACGAGGAACTGAGCTCCTCAGAGACGCGAATGTCGCAACCCGTTGTGCGGCTTTCGTGTCCAAGCGTTTTATTCACAACGTTATTGAATGCCAATAAGAACGACCAGCGAGTTTGGTCGAGATCGAGGTCGCCGGTGGTCGGCGGCTTGGGACAGGGGGTTGGGAAATTCCGCTGCAGTTCAGTCGGATCGTCGGTATGTTCCTCGATCGGGGAAACGGTGGGGTCATTCGCTATCGCCCTTATCGCCGCCTTGGTTTGTCCGCTGAAAATGCTGAGTGCTTCAATGGAGGAAGGAGGTAGGGAGCCAGCGATCATGGACACCTTATCTTTCCAAGAAGGAGTTTGTCGAGGCTATCGTACTATAAAATACGATTCGTGACAAGATCGGTCGAAACCGGCATCATTAAAATATTAAATGTTTAATTTAAAGGCTCACTCGAGGGGCATTGGCAGAGCTCGATCAGGACGCCGCCGGTGCTTTTGGGATGGAGAAAGGCGATACGATTACCGTTGGCTCCGCGTCGGGGTTCCTCGTCGATGAGGCCAATTCCGGCAGCTCGTAGACGGATGAGCTCCGTCCGCAGATCCGCCACGCGATACGCGACGTGATGCAACCGGCTCTCGGCTTCGCCGCAAAAGCGTGCGATTGCTGACCCCGGGTCAAGCGGCCGAAGAAGCTCAAAAACGGCGCTGCCGGCCGCAAGGCCGACTGCCTCGACCCCTTGATCGGTGATAATTTCCCGATAGATCTTCCGGAAACCCAGACGTTCCGTATAGAGTTCGATCGTCGCTTCTAGATCGCGTACGACGATTGCCACGTGGTCGATGGAATATGCGCTCGTGAGCGGAACCGTCACGCGATCGCTCCCTTGGGCGAATGGGTTCCGAAGACGGTTCGGAGCACGTCGCAGATCTCGCCGAGCGTCGCTCCCGCGTCGAGCGCTTCGAGAAAACACGGCATGAGGTTCGCGGTTCCGCAGGCGGCAACTCGAATCTCATCAAGACGCCGGCACACCTGAGCCATATCCCGTTGGGCGCGATAGCTTTGCAGGCGTTCCACTTGTGCACGTTCGATCGCGGGCTCGACGCGCTGCAACTTGATCGGCACCGAATCTCGCCGTTCTTCCACAAAACTATTGACGCCGACGATAATATTCTCGCCGCGTTCGATTGCTTGCTGTGACCGATACGCCGAGTCGGCGATACGTGCGGCCATCCACCCGTCAGCAACAGCCACGAGGCTTCCTCCCAGCGCGTCGATCTCGGCAAGGATCTCTCTCGCGCGCGTGCTTATTTCATCTGTTAAGCTCTCGACGTATGCCGATCCGGCGAGTGGGTCGGCGACATCGGCGACGCCGCTTTCATACGCGATGATCTGTTGGGTGCGAAGAGCCAACCGCGCGGATTCGGAGGTCGGTAGCGCAAGTGCTTCATCACGACCATTGGTATGCAGGGACTGTGTTCCTCCGAGGATAGCGGCGAGAGCTTGCATCGTAACACGGACGACATTGTTCTCGGGTTCTTGCGCCGTAAGTGTTGAGCCTGCGGTCTGCGCATGGAAGCGGAGCATTTGCGCATGCGGATCAGCAATTCCGAATTCGTCGCGCACGATATGGGCCCAGATTCCTCGCGCAGCTCGAAACTTCGCTATTTCTTCGAAAAAGTCGCTGTGTGCATTCCAGAAAAACGATAGGCGGCGGGCGACGACCGTGATGTCCAAGCCGGCTTCCTGAGCTGCGCGAAGATAGGCTTTGGCATTGGCGAGAGTAAAAGCGACCTCTTCGACTGCGCTCGAGCCGGCTTCGCGGATGTGATATCCCGAAACGGAGATCGTATTCCACTGGGGGACATGGCGTGCGCAATACGCCATGACATCGGTGACCAATCGCATCGAGGGGCGTGGAGGGAAGATATAGGTGCCGCGCGCGACGTATTCCTTGAGGACATCATTCTGAACGGTGCCGCCAAGCGCCGTAAATGGAATCCGTCGTCGACGCGCCGTCACAAGAAGCATCGCGAGGATGATCGACGCCGGAGCATTGATGGTCATTGAAACCGTGACCGAATCGAGAGGAATTTTGTCCAGGAGAACCTCCATGTCACCGACATGGTCGATTGCGACGCCCACCTTTCCGACTTCGCCATGAGCTTGGGGTGCGTCGGAATCGTAACCCAGCTGGGTCGGAAGGTCAAACGCCACGGAGAGTCCGGTGGTTCCATGCGCGAGCAAGTAGCGGTAGCGCGCGTTGGATTCAGATGCCGTTGCGAAGCCGGCGTATTGACGCATCGTCCAGAGCCTGGCGCGGTATCCGTCTGCGCGGATCCCACGAATGAACGGGAAGGTGCCCGGCTCCCCGGGCGACGAGCGGGCGATCGCCGCAGCGCCGTCTTCAGGGCCATAGGATGTCTTGAGCGGGATCCCGCTAAAGTTGCGGCTTCGAGCGCCGGTGCGAGAAATCGACTGGGAACTCATAAAAGAGGGGATTCGCCGTCTCCGTGCAGGTTCATCGGGGTCCTTCTGGGGAAAATTGACCGAAAATTGACCTGGGGTTGACAAAAGGTTGAGTGGGAAAGTGATATGCTGAAGGTACGTCGATTCCAGGGCGCGGCATTTGAGTCCGGGGACGGTCAACGATGACACGATTAGAATCTGCAAAGGTTTCCAAGTTGCGCGTCGGCAAGCACTCCGCTAATGAGCTTATTTTGAACATGCCCGCGCGTCCGGAGAGTTCACCCGTCTTGCGCACGGCGTTACGGGAATTCTTCGCAATTCACCTTCGCGATCCTGACCGCCAAGCGGACTTGCTCTTGGCGGTCGGTGAGGCGACGAGTAATGCGATCGAGCACGCTTATCGAGGTGGCGAAGGTGATGTCCGAGTCGGTGTGTTCGTGGACGGAATCCGTGTTTTCGTCGAGGTATCGGACGGCGGAGCTTGGCGAGAGGGTCCGAGTCTAGACCGTGGTCGAGGAATGGATATCATGCGTTCATTGGTCGACAGCATGCTCATCGAGCAAACATCGCGCGGCACGACGGTTCGTCTGGAGATCTCCTCCGCAAGCGCGGAACGCACCGCTTGAAGCAACCTGCCGTACCTATCGCAAGATGAGAATTGGAGTTCGGGCTTCGACCGTGGCACCAATTTTTACCGAGAGTTGGACGACTTCGCCCGCACGGTGAGCGCGGATCTCATTCATCATCTTCATTGCTTCAATTACCGCAACAACTTGACCTTGCGTGACGTTCATCCCTTCGACGACGGGAAGATCAACGATCACGCCATGCATCGGCGACCGAATCTCATTGCTATCTGCGTTATCCGTGTGAACCTTCGGCCTTGGCAGCGAGGTGGGTGGACGACGTGCGCTTGATTCTCGCAGCGATGCGGTCGGGAAAAGTTGGTCGAGAATTCGAACAAGGAATAGGCGATTGTTGACCTCCACTCGAACAACATCGGAAAGCGCTTGTGGCGTCACCGCCGGGGAGGCGGATGGCTCTGGTTGGAGAGGCTCGGTGTAGGTGCGTGCAAACGCTTCGAGACTAGCCGTCCCATAGCCGGCGTTGACGACTGTCTCATCTTGCGAGAGGGCTCGTAAGAAGCGCAAGGTCGTGGGAATTCCGCCGATTGTATAATCGTCGATCGCCCGACGGAGTCGTGCCAAGGCTTGCGGACGTGTGGGAGCCCAAACCACTAACTTGCCGATGAGCGAATCGTAGTCCGCGACGATTTCGTCACCGGGTTTTACTGCGGAGTCGACGCGAACGCCAAAGCCCGCCGGCTCGCGATAATCCGTTAGCATTCCCGGGGCAGGCCGGAAATCGCTCGTCGGATCCTCCGCGTTCGCGCGGACTTCGATTGCATGACCACGGAGATTGATCGCGTGCTGGTCGTAACCCAAGGGTTCTCCCGCCGCGACGCGCAGTTGCTCACGGATCAGATCGAGACCGCTGAGCATTTCGCTGACGGTGTGCTCGACCTGGATGCGCGTGTTCATTTCAAGGAAGAAGAACTGGTTGCCGGAGACGAGGGTTTCGATCGTTCCGACGCTATCATACTCGATCGCGCGCGCCGCGCGGATCCCCGCCGCGCGGAGGTTTTCGCGCATCTCAACGGATATGTTGGCTGGACCTTCTTCAAAGAGTTTCTGGTGGCGTCGTTGGAGGGAGCAATCGCGCTCACCGACATGAACGATGTTCCCGTGTTTGTCGGCGAGAATCTGAAGTTCGATATGTTTGGGATTTTCGAGATAGCGTTCGACGTAGACGGTCGGATTTTTAAAGTAGGCTTCGGCTTCGCGCTGGGCCGTTGAAAATGCGGACGCGAGTTCCTCGGGCGAGTGTGCGACCTTGAGTCCCTTGCCGCCGCCGCCGGCCGAAGCCTTGATCGCCAATGGAAAACCGTGTTCATGTGCGGCACGTTCGAGTTCCGAAAGAGTCGTGATCGGTTTGGTTCCACCAGGAACGACCGGAATTCCGGCGGAGACCATCGCTCGGCGTGCGCGGATCTTGTCGCCCATTATCTCGATGGCGGTGGGATGGGGTCCGACCCACGTCATGCCGGCGTTGAGCACCGCATGGGCGAAATTCGCGTTCTCAGCGAGGAATCCGTACCCGGGATGAATCGCATCTGCTTCCGCTTGTCGTGCGATCGTCACAATGCGTTCGATGTTGAGGTAGGATTGCGACGGAGCTGCCGGACCGAGGAGATATGCTTGATCTGCGTACGCTACGTGGGCGGCGCCCCGGTCGACCTCGGAATAGACGGCGACCGTCGTCATCCCGAGTTCTTTGGCGGTGCGCATGATCCGGAGCGCGATCTCGCCGCGGTTGGCGATGAGTAATCGCTTCAGGAGGGAAAATCTTCGCATGGGGGCCAGGTTAGCGAACCCATAGCTTCGGCTCGAGCAACGCGTCTCCAGAGGGACGGAGGCGTCGTACTCCGTTTGAGCAAGGGGACGATTCTCGTGAGGAGTGCGGCGAGAATCGCTGCCGTCTCTTCCTCGTTCGCGGGGGGAGAGACGGTGATCTTCATCGGGAAGACCGCGTCTCAGGGGATTCGGGCAACATCCCCATCGCGTGATATCCCGCATCCACGAAGTGCACGTCTGCGGTGACTGCCGAAGAGAGATCCGAGGCGAGATAGACGGCGGTCTTTCCGATTTCCTCCACGGTAATGTTTCGCCGGAGCGGTGAGGCGGCCGTAACGCGGTCGATCATGCCCTTGAACCCCTTGACCTGGCGCGAACTCGCCGTGTTAGTCGGACCGGCGGAGATCGCATTGACGCGAATTCCACGGTCGCCGAGATCATAGGCGAGATAGCGCACGATTGACTCCAACGCGGCTTTGGAGATTCCCATGAGGTTGTAATTGGGAACGATCGCGGTCGCACCGTAATAGCTTAATGCCATGATGCTCGCGTTCTCGTTCAAAAGGTCCACGACGGCGTTGGTGAGCGCAATAAGTGAGTACGCCGAGACATCCATTGCGATCGAGAACCCGGCGCGCGAGGTGGTGTACACTTTCCCTTCGAGATCTTCTTTCTTGGCGAACGCGATTGAATGGACGAGCGTGTCGAGTTTACCGTGATCGCGACCGATCAATGCCGCGAGCTCTCGTAGCTCTTCGTCGGAAGTTACGTCGCATGGATAGAAACCGGCGCCGCCGAGTTCCGCCGCGAGTCGCTCGACCTCGCTTTTGACGCGTTCTCCCTGGTATGAGAAACAGAGCCGCGCGCCGTGTGCGTGAAAGGCACGGGCGATCGCCGTCGCGATCGACCAACGATTGGTCACGCCGGTGACCAGAGCCGTTTTTCCGTCAAGTAATCCCATCGCCGATGTATGACGACTTCAAGGCTTCGATCCCCTTCCGCGCTCGGCTCCTTGGGCGGGACTTCGGGCGCCGTTCGGTAATTCCCGTAGCGAGATCCGGATTCAACAAGCGAGAGGGGGGTTCGTGGAGGCTCATCAGGGGGGGGGCCTGTCTGCCGAGAGCGCCGACCAGGCAGCTTTCAGCGGGTATTTGTCTCAAGCTCGGGCCAAGCGCGATGAGGCTCGCCGGGTCCAAGCGGCGGACGCTGCGAGTTTGAAAACCGTCCGGGTCGCCCTCGATGCGATGACTGCTGCTGTTTGGAATGACGTTTTTCGATGTCAACGGCGTATTACCGACGGCCGGAACCTCTTGAACTCGCTCAAACTCGGTTGGTATGGAAAGCACCGATGGAAAGTCATGCTACTTATTGTCCTACCGATGATGATCCCCTCTTCTCACCTCAAACACCTCACGGCTGTGCTGATCTCCTTTGCCGTCTATGCGTGTTTTGTTGCCTTGAATTTTTTTATATTTCGTACCCAAAGCATCGAATACCTTCGGGCTGCGCAACGTACTCTTGGCGACATGGGTCGCGATATTCGTCTCGTCTCGTTTCAGCGCATAGACGCTTCGCGCCGCGAACTCTCAGAGATTTACGAAGGACCGCTCGTCAATGGAGCGCTTTTCCAACCCCCGGAAGCATGGACAAACATTGATTTCGCGTCGGACATCACAAAAGAGGATGTGCTGGTGCAAGTGATGGATGCCGAGGGAAAAGTGGTCATGCTCTCGCAGTTTCCGGGGAAAAAGCCGCTCCACCTTTATACGGACGTGAATAATCCCTTTATAAGGGACTACCGTGGGCATCTCCAATGGGCGATGGAACGACGCCTTGAATCCTTGCGTGCCGTGACTCAAAAATTTCGTCAGGCGATGGAGCATTCGTGCGCTTTGCTTGCTGCCGAAAACCGCGTGATTGTCTGGGAACGCGAACTAAACGATTATGAGCGGATGAAGCACTTATGGACTGGGGTAATTTTACCCGAAGAAGTCAAAGAATCCATTGCCCGTCGCGTGCGAATGTTTCGTGTCGAAGATCCGGCGGCGCCTCGCGGATTATTGCTGTTTGGTCCTCCAGGTACTGGGAAGACACTGGTTGCACAGACGATCGCCAAGGTTGCTGGGGCGGCATTCATTCCGCTCTCTTTGGGTGACATCAAGTTGGGATACGTCGGTCAAAGCGCACAACGAGTTAAAGAGATTTTTTCGAAGGCTCGACAGCAGCGATCGATCATTTTTGTTGATGAATGTGAAAGCGTTTTCGGCAAACGGAGTTCCGTCGAGTCCGATGCGATGACCAATGAGATTGTGCAGACGATTCTCGCGGAGTGGGGGGGGATCAACGATGACGGCCGGGTTTGGGTTATCGGATCGACAAATCGCCGCGATCTCTTGGATGAAGCCGCCGTCTCACGCTTCGGATCGCTCATCGAGATCCTGCTTCCCGACGGCGGCGGCCGGCGCCGGATTATTGAGGAGTCGGCACGACGGCTGGAGGCGCCCTTTGAGGTAAGCGATGAGCTTGTGAAAGCAACGTCGGGAATGTCCGGGCGCGATCTCGAGCAACTTGTGCGAGAGGCGAAGACAGAATCGTTTGGTCGTGCGGTGACCAGCGACGACCTGGTGCACCTTGCCGTGCGACTTCGCAGCCGCATGTCAACGAATGTCGGCGAGACGGCATCGTGGGAGAATCTCATCCTCCCGGATGCGACCAAGGAGCACCTTCAGACGATCACGACGATGCTCGTGCATGCAGAGTCGATGAAGTTGCAGGGCATCGACCTTCCACGCGGGATGCTCCTCTCGGGTCCCCCGGGAACCGGAAAAACCGAGATCGCACGGACGATCGCCAACGAAGGCGGACTGCAATTTATCGGAGTGACTTTGGCTGACGTAAAAGCTGGTTATATCGGTCAAAGCGGACAGAAAATGAAGGCGCTCTTCGAGCGGGCGCGGGCGAATGCTCCGTCAATTCTGTTTTTCGACGAAGTCGACAATATCGTTCCGAGCACCGAGTTCGGGACTCACGATGCCCTTGCCTCGGAGATGATCGGGCAGATGCTGCAGGAAATGGACGGCATCAATGCTCATGCGGGTCATGTTTTTGTCGTCGCGGCGACGAACTATCCGGAGCGTATCCAGCCGGCGATTCGCTCACGTCTTTCCGAGGTGATCGAAATTCCGTTGCCTGATCGTGAGGCTCGTATGGCGATTCTTCGGCGCTTTCTGCGAGGTAAGCCCCTTGGTTTCGAACTTCCCGATATGCTGCGTAAGCTCGCCGACCAGACTGAGGGAAAAAGCGGACGAGACCTGCGATCTTTAGTCGAGCAAGCGATGCAGAAGGGAGTCATGCGGGCGATTCGTGCCGGGACGCCGGATAAAATACAAATCACGCTCGCCGACTTTGGGATTCGCAATTAGAGCGGAATATTTCCGTGCTTGCGGCGGGGGCGCTCGACGCGTTTGTCGGCGAGCATCGCGAGCGCGCGTGCGACGACTTGCCGCGTGCGGCTCGCCTCGATGACGTCGTCAACGTAGCCGCGCCCGGCGGCGATGAACGGGCTAGCGAAACGCTCCTCGTATTCGCGTATGAGCTCGGCCTCGCGTGCGACAGGGTCGGATGCTTCCGCGATCTCGCGGCGAAAGATCGTCCGCACGGCACCCGCTGCGCCCATCACGGCGATCTCGGCAGTTGGCCAGGCAATATTATAATCAGCGCGGATGTGCTTGGAGGCCATGACGTCGTATGCACCGCCGTAGGCCTTCCGCGTGATGACGGTGATTTTCGGTACCGTAGCTTCGGCATACGCGTACAGCAACTTTGCGCCGTGCTTGATGATGCCGCCGTATTCTTGGGCGGTTCCGGGTAAGAAGCCGGGAACGTCGACGAAGGTAAGCAATGGGATGTTGAAGGCGTCGCAGAAGCGCACGAAGCGCGCCGCCTTGATCGAGGAGGAAATGTCGAGGACGCCCGCCAGTACCTTCGGCTGATTGGCAATGATTCCGATGCTCCCGCCGTCGACTCGGCCGAATCCGATCACGATGTTTTTTGCATAGAGTTCCGCGATTTCGAAAAAATCGCCGTCGTCGACGACCGCGCGGATCGCATCTTTGATATCGTATGGCTTGTTGGCCGCATCGGGTATCAACTCGTCGAGTTCCGGACAGAGTCGCTGGGGATCATCCGCACAGGCGAAATGCGGTGGATCATCGACATTATTTTGGGGAATGAACGAGAGAAGACGTCTGGTGTGCGCGTTCATCTCGTCTTCGTCGCTCGCAACCAGGTCAGTGACGCCGCTTTTCGTCGCGTGGGTCAGCGCTCCGCCGAGATCTTCGAACGAGACATCTTCGCCGGTGACCGTCTTGATGATCTCCGGACCCGTAATGAACATCTGCGCGATCTTCTCGGTCATGATTGTGAAGTCGGTGATCGCCGGAGAATAGACCGCGCCGCCCGCACAGGGGCCGGCGATCAGGCTGATTTGCGGAATCACGCCGCTTGCTTGCACGTTGCGCCAGAAAATTTCCGCATAACCGCCCAGACTGACGACACCTTCTTGGATGCGCGCACCGCCGGAGTCATTGATTCCGATCATCGGCGAGCCGGTGCGAACCGCGAGGTCCATGACCTTACAGATTTTTTCGGCGTAGGTTTCGCCAAGCGATCCTCCGAGAACGGTGAAATCTTGCGAAAAAAGAAAGACGCGTCGTCCGTCGATCTTCGCGTGGCCCGTGATGACTCCGTCGCCGAGAAACTCGCGCTCGCCTAAGCCGAATGCCGTCGAGCGATGAGTCGCGAATTGGTCGAGTTCGACGAACGAATCGGCATCGACGAGTGTGTCAAGACGCTCGCGTGCGGTCCGTTTTCCGCGCGCTCGTTGTTTATCGTTGGAGCCCGCTTCAGCGGGTTCGAGTGCCTGGGCTCGCTTGTTTGCCAGCAGGGCGTAGCGTTCACGGTTACTGCTCATCGTTCCGAACGCTTGTACGGCCCGGTCGAATGAACCTTCGCGAAGGGACTTCATGAGGCGTGTGGGAATCGATCTCCCGCGACATGTTCCAGCCGTGCCGGTCGTGTGAGAATCTGCCCTTTTGGTTGCAAAAGTGCCTCGCTGAGTGGTAAGTGTCGGTGTGAGCAGGCAGCGCGCCACGCGTTTCATTAGTCACGAAGCTATGAAAAACAGGGATAGACGATGATAACAATAAACGACCAAATTGCGGCGAAAAAAGCAGAGCTCGACAAGCTCCGTCCGATCACAGGCGATAGTCTCGCGATGTTAAAGCAGATATATGACCTTGACCTAACATATACGTCCACCGCAATCGAAGGAAACTCGCTTACGCGCATCGAGACGGCGAACTTGCTCGGATTCGGACATTCCTGGAGCGGAAAGTCGGAGCACGATCACGAGGAGGTATTGGGGCATCAGGAGGCGCTCGACTATGTCCATCAGCTCGCACAAGAGAACAAAGGGATTCTCGAGGTCGAAATACGCCAGATCCATAGCCTCGTCACTGGTCGTACCGATCCCGAATACGCCGGTCAATACAGCCCGCACGATCGTACAATTCGCGGGACGTCCATCGAGCTGCCTTCGCCGATCGATATCAGCCCGCTTATGCGCGATTTCGGGCAATGGTTATCCAAAGCGCCGTCGAGTGTGGAAACCGCCTTTACGGCGCATGAAAGGCTGGTTATGATTCATCCGTTCACGGATGGGAATGGAAGAACCGCTCGCCTGCTCATGAATCTGGTGTTGTTCAAGGCCGGCTATCCACCCGTCGTCATTGGTCCCGAGCATCAGATGGGGTATACGAAAGTAATCAAGGCTTTACAGGAAGGGGAAGACGCTGATGAATCATATCACCGATTCATGATCGGTCGTCTTGACGCAAGTCTCGATCATCATCTCAGCTTTTTACGGAAGGGACTCAAACCAGCCGGGAATACTTCTTCGCAAAAGGTCGATGAGGACGCTTCCTCTCCAAAGCCCGGTGGCGGCGGGTATTCGCGTTAACCGATGCGATTTGAAGAACGATGAGAATGAACCTCCGCGAAAGGGCGCACCGTTCTCATGGTGCAAGACCGCAGTATGACAAGTCTGCTTGATTTATTCCGCGCGCTCGTCGTCGACCAAAAGGACGGTGCAACGCAGGCCCAAGTCACGCACGTCGTGCGGAAAAGTTTGTCCGATGAGCCGGTGATCATCGCCGTCACTCGTTCGGCGCTGAATTACAAAGACGCTTTGGCGGTGACGGGTGCCGGGAAGATCCTGCGGAGCCATCCGATGATTCCCGGCATCGAACTTGCTGGGCGTGTCGTCACCTCACGCGATCCGCATTGGCCGGTCGGTTCTCGCGTCTTGGTAGGCGGGTGGGGCGTCGGAGAACGTTATTCGGGCGGTTATACGGAGTACTTCGCCGCGAAATCCGAGTGGATCGAACCCTTGCCTGCCAGCTTTGACGAAGACGGTGCGATGACCGTGGGTGTTGCAGGCATCACGGCGATGGAATGCATCGTGCGATTGCGCCGAGAGGGGCTCGGCAAGGCCAAGCCGGTGCTCGTGACCGGCGCGACCGGCGGCGTCGGAAGCCTTGCGATCCGCTTGTTAGCGGGCTTGGGATATTCGGTCGCGGCCGCGACGGGACGTCCCGAGCTGGAAGGCTATCTTCGTTCCCTTGGCGCGACGAGCATCGTACCGCGTCAGGAACTCGCCGCACAGAACAAACCCCTGGCGAACGAACGCTGGGGCGGAGCGATCGACACGATCGGCGGCTCCGTGCTCGCGGGCTTGTTGTCGGAGATGAGTCTCGGGGCGAGCGTCGCCGTTGTCGGGCTTGCGGCGAGTGCCGATTTAAAGACGACCGTGTTCCCGTTCATCCTGCGTGGTGTGAATCTACTTGGCATCGACAGCACCCGTCTCCCGCTCGACCATCGAACCGAATTGTGGCGCGAGATCGCCGAGATTATCACCCCCGCCGAACTCGCGGGCATGCGTGAAACGGTGGATTTGGAGGGAGTCCCCAAGCGCGCCCGTGCTCTACTTGACGGAAAAACGCACGGACGAACCATCGTGAGGATCGCAGAGTGAAACAAAATCGGCCATCAGATCACCGTGTGATATCTGCAATCAATCGGAATGGGAAACCCATTTCCGAGTTGCGGACGAGAGCTGATCCTTCTACGTCGGAGCGCGTTGCGCATATCCAAGCGTTCCGAGAGCGTCTTCGTCAGGCACATGGTCATGGATCGGTGCTACGGGCCGGGGAGACATGGCGTGAGTTGGTCCATCGCGACAGTTTCTGATACAGCTAATTGTCGGCGCCTGTACTGGTGCCCTTGGCATCTGCTTGACGAGATCGGGAATTCAATGTCGGCAGGACGTCGAAGGGGTTCTATTCTTGGAGGTTTGCTAAAATTTCGATCAGGTTTTCCGGGTAGAACACTTCGCTTGTTGATGCCAAAGCCTCGGCGGACCACCATCGATGATCAGCCATCACCTCGATTTCCAGCTGCGTCCAGTGTTGTGCCGAAAGTCCCGGGTTCGTGGTTTTTAGAAAAAAGTACCGTTCCTCGGCGAGGACTTGCTCTCCGCCGGGCATTGGGAGAACAAACGTCCTTTCCGTAATCGCATTTCCAACCGCGTCCATGACGATTCCCGTCTCTTCAAATAATTCTCGCCGCGCGGCCTCCTCAAACGTTTCACCTGCTTCGAGGGCGCCTCCGGGTGTCGCCCAGTACGGGGTTTCATTCTTATGCGCGAAGAGGAACAATAAGACTCGATTTTCTCCATCGACCACCAAGAGCCGAGAAGACGGCCGGCGGCGCAAGGAAGAGTGTTCCGGCAGAATCATGTGATAATACCTCCTTCGAAGAGTCCCGGTCGCCGTCGAAAACCACCACCCGCTTCAAACGAAGAAAGCGTGCGGTTGGTAAGAGGCACATTCGGCTCTTGAGCGCTAGATCCTATAGCCGCGCGCGTTTGGGGAAATTTTTTCGACGCGAACGTGCAGGTTTTCATAGGAAACCTGGTCCTCGCGTGATTCATTCGTGAACGCCTGAAGAAGCGCGGGAAGTGCACGTCGCGCCAGGGCGGTATCGCGAAGCGGCTCGACGATGTCGTGCGAGGGCGGCAGGTCGGTGATAAGGTGCTCGACGACCGAGGTTTCGGGGTGCCGGGCCCAGAGGTTCGCAATCTGCCGCGCCGCACGATTATTCACTGCCGTCTCGTGGGCATTGAGTACGAGCGTGAAATCCGCCGTGCGTGGGGGAGTCGTGCGCAGTTCGCTCGTGAGGGACTGGGCGAGCCGGAGCATGTGCGCCAAAGGCCGGCTAGCGTAACGCGGGTATCCGTGATCTGGACCAAGCCGCTCACGTTGGATCGGATTCCACCACCAGAAATGATTAGGCTGCGCTAAAAGCACCCGCGCTGCGATTCCGGTGAAGGACGACGGGACAAGAAGAAGACCGTAACAGGGTGCCATGGCGATAATACGATCGACAGAGTTTCGATTGGCGAGCCAGGTTGCCAGCAACCCACCGAGTGAGAATCCGCCGACCGTCACGCGTCGGCCGAGTTCTCGCGCACTTGTGAGAGCATCTACGGCGCATGAGGTTAGACTCGGAATATCGAGCGCGGCGATCCGATCGGTCATCCGGTCCTCGTATCCATGGAGAGGCAGGCGCGGGACGATGACGTTCCATCCGGCGGCGAAGAGACCCTGAGCGACTGCGGTGAACTGCGCCGGGCTCGCCGTATAGCCATGAAGAAGCACGGCTACGTGTTCGGTTCTCTCGCCGTGGTTGAGGATGATGCTCCGCGCATCATCCCGGACGCCGGGTTCGCGGTCTTCTACCAGATGCCCAGTCCCAGCTTCGCTTCGTCGCTCGCCATCGTGCGCGGATCCCACGGTGGCGTGAACGTGATCTCGACCTCCGCGCGCTTGACGCCGTCGAGAGATTTCACTTTCTGGAGAACGCTCTCTTTGAACATGGGACCAACCGGGCACATCGGTGACGTCAGTGTCATCGTCACGATCACCTCATCGCTTTCCTGTCCCTGGACGTTGACGTCATAAATAAGGCCCAAATCGATGATGCCCATGTGAAGTTCGGGATCTTGGACTTCTTTGAGCGCCTCGCGCACTTGGTCGACCGTCGGCATTTGGGGTCCTTTCGGGAAGGAGCTTGCGGTGACATTTGATGAAGCTGCTCCCCACTCATGTTCGTCAATCGAATCAAAGAACTTCTCAAGCGCGATGAAGTCGTGCTCGGAACCTGGGTGACCTTCCAGGAAAGCCTTTCGGCGCAAATCTTGGGACGCATCGGTTTCGATTTCCTCTCCATTGATATGGAGCACGGTCCCGTGACGCTGGACGCCTTGCAGCGCATCGCGCTAGCGACGGCGACGACTCCGGCCTTACCGATCGTCCGCACAGCCTGGAACGACAGTCGCGCAATCCAGGTCCCTCTCGATTGCGGTATTGCGGGCGTGATCGTTCCCTATGTCAACGATCTTGCCACGGCGCACCGCGTCATGCAAGACGCGCGCTATCCTCCCCTGGGTGGCCGGAGTTGCGGCGGCTTGCGTAGCCCGTTTGCATTCGGCGTCGATATTCCGACGTATTTCGCCGGTGCCAATGAGCAGATTCTGCTCTTCCTCATGACCGAAACCAAGGCCGCGGTTGGGATCGCCGCCGACGTCGCCGCACTCGAGGGCGTCGACGGCTTATTCGTCGGCCCTCATGATCTTTCGATCAGTTTGGGGCTCCGGTATCCCGAGGCCTGGGATGAGGGCGTACCGGCCTTGCATGATGCCGTCGCTTCGGTTGCTAAGGTTGCTCTTCGCGCGGGAAAATTCGCCGGGATCCTCGCCAAGGACGCCGCAATGGCAAAGCGGTGTATAGCGCTTGGATACCGCTTCATCGCCGTCGGCGGAGATGCGCGTTTTCTTGAGAGCGCCGCTCGGCAAACCCACAGCGAACTACGCCAATGATTGCGGGACCCCGGTTTGGGGGATCATGCCGCTACCACGCAATCCATGGGTAGAGGAATGACGTCGGGAAGATGGAAGTATTAGGCTTGTAGTCGCTCAAATGTCGCTTTAAAATAGTAACAAAAGGGAAGATGATCTATGGATGCAGACTTTCGATCGTACGATGAGCATTGTGCAACTTGGGGTCCCATCTCTGTAGAAGCATACGAACAGGCAGTACTGGACCATCCCGTTTCCCTCCTCATGACTCCGGCCGTCGTGGCCAATGTCGCTGCGGCTGCTCTGTATACCCTCAAAATGGGTGATTTCGTTCCGCAATTGGTCGTTGAGCAACTTCAAGAGTTGGCGATAGACCACCTCAAGTCGGTTATGGAACTGTTCATGAAGGCACCATCGCTCCTCGAACAAACCGAGCGGAGATTTCACCCCGCTCCGAAACAAAACATCGAAAGTAAAGGTGTACTGACGGAAGGCATAATGCTGGCGAAGGCGATGGTAGGCTACGAGATTGTCACCGGCCTCTTCCTTTCTCCTGAAGCGCTCGCTGCGGTTGAATCCATTGCGAAGAGGTCTTATAGATGTGTCCTTGAAAGCATACCTGTTACCACAGTCGTGGAGCAACAAATTCGGGGCGAGTTCGCTGGTTTGTTCCAACGAAGCTGTGAGCAAAATTTTCAAGGGGGAAAGGAGGGACCATGGGATACCGTGTTGAGGCCAAAATTCCAAGAGCTTATGAAAGATACGATCAGGAGCGCGTTTTCGAAAAAGTCCACCGTGGGACGTCAAATCCGCGAAATCGAGAAGAAAATTCGCTTTAATCAACTCGAACTTCAGGCGAGAGCGGAGGCGCCTGCGACATCTATTGAAGACGAGACGCTTACGCGATTTTACTTAAAAATGTCACAGAAAAATTGGAATGAAAATGCTTCAGAAATTCGGAGAAATGTAAGCATCTTGTATGACAATTCGCGGCGAATCAAAATCGGACAAGATCCACATCGCAAGTCGTCTTACTGATGGGGCAGTTACCGAAAATGTCTCCTCATCCCGAACAAACCGACTTAGGGCGCGTTCTTCCGAACGTTTGAGTGAATGTGAGCTGGAGCGTCGCAGGGGGCGCGATGCGATCAATGCTGCTTAGGTAGACTTGCCGCGTGAGATTCTGCCACGATAATTTCAGGGAGGATCCGTCGCCGAACGAGGTACCGGCGTGCGCATCGAAGGTGAGTGCGGCGCCGAGCGGTTCGGTGTTGAGATCGTCGGCGTAGGTCTGCCCAAAGTAATTGGCATCGACGCCGAACCGAAGGGCCCCGGCGCTATCGTCGATGCCGAGTGAGGCGTTGCTATTCGGAATATACGCCAGGCGTTTCCCGATGATCGCCGCAGGTCCTGAAGCAACGCGCGCAGCTTGTTCCGTCGCGCTTGCATCGAGGTTGACGCACTCGTTTATCTTGTGTTGAAATGTTCCGGTGATGCCGTCCGTCTGCGTTTGATCGATATTCGAGCGCATTTGAGTTGTCGGTGATGTCGTTTCGAATGCAATCGCGTTCGCGACGTCCGTATGGGTGAAGTCGAGCGACGCATGGTTACGGGAGTCGACGTCATCGAGACCGAAAGTGAAGGATTTGCTTCGCTCCGGAATTAAATTGATATTGGGGAGGTACGTCGTGCTTCCGATGACGTAGCCGCGGACCAACTCATTGAGGTACGGCGAACGGATACCGTCTCCCGCAGAGAGCCGGAGGGCAAGGGCAGGGCTCAGATCATAGCGCAGCCCGGCGCGTGGCGAGATCGCCGCATCGGTACGGCCCGGAGCGAGGGTAGTTATCGGAAGGTGGGTAGTCGAGTTCACCGATACGCTTGTTCCATTTGAAAATGTCGTTTGGTCATAGCGCGCACCGACGAGCCCCTCGAAGCGATGTTCGTGGAGACTCGCTTGGAGCGCGAGGCCGCCGAGTTGTTGGGAGCCGCTACCCTCGCTTTGCAAGGCGGAACCTGCTCCTACCTGATTGCTGATGCCGTGCACGGCGCGCAATTCTCCGCGGGCTTGCAGCTCCCAGTTTGCCGGCGTCGCCCTGACGATCGCTTCAATTCCATTTTCCCAGCTGGGAACATTTTGTATATAGCGGAGGACCCCGGGTTTGGCGGGATATTGATCGGCGACATTGGTGACGTAGGAATCGCGTTCATATGCGGAGATGGTGGTATCGGCGAAGGATGAGCTGTGGAAATACCGGAGGGCGTATTGTTCCAGAGCGCGTGCGAACGTGTAGTTTGGGCGACCTTCCGTTTGCGCGTCGTGAGAAAGCAAGTTCGAGAACTCGACGTTTGATGACGGACTGCCCAGGCGAGCCGTAAACGCATCGGCGGAATTTTGCGAAAATGCGGCAACGTCGATTGGGCTTCGATATCCCGGTGCGAGATCATTATAGGAGAATTGCGTTCTCGAACTCCAGAGTGAGGCCGCCAGAGCGGGCGAGAGCGTCGAACGCACGAAGGCCGAGGCTCCGGCGCGATCGTTGCCGCCGAGTTCGCCGCTAACGCTGCCGTCGGTTCCTTGTTTTGCGCCAAACGGAGCCGGACCGCGCGTGTCGAGTGCGACCACGCCGCCGATCGCCCCCGAACCGTACAGCGCCGAACCGGGGCCTCGGAGGATCTCCGCTCGCGTCACGTCACCGACCGGATACGCGTTCCAATCGACCTGACCGCCGAATGCGTCTTGGGCGGGAATGCCGTCGACGAGGAGGAGGCCGCGATCCTCCCCAGCGCCGTTGAGCGAGACGCGCAGTTGTCCATAATTCGTGAATTCACTATTGCTGCGATCGAGATCGAACCCCGGGAGTGAACGCAGCAGGGAATCAGTCGTTGATGCCGTGCTCGCGGCGATCGCTTTCTCATCGAGAACCGAGGCTGCAAGTGGGAGCGTGTGCAGATTGCGAGCTGATCCCGTTGCGACCGATACAGCTGCGATCGTTGAAAGCGCGTGATCTAAGCGGATGGGCCCGAGTAGGCCCGGGAAAGGAAGGTCTACACTTTGGAAGCCTGCAGCATCGATGTGGATGCGGATGGGAAGAAATCCGTCCCGAATACGGACATCGCCACTGGGTGAGCTTCGCTCAACATCGGTATTCCCGTCCCGATCGACGAACGTGACGACGGCCGACGCGATCGGGCGCTTGCGGTCGTCAACGATATTCAATGGTCCCGGAGATCCAGCGAAGGTCGCGACAAGAAGAAGGGGCAGGAACATGATACAAAGTTTCCCGGCCGGATCGGCGAACGTTCGAGTGCGATGCCCGTCGGAGTTCCGCTTCGATGAGAAACGGAGCAGCCGAGCAGAACCGTTGCGTGCGATTTCATGAGCGAAGATCGTGTTCCTGCCGCAGGACCGTCCCTACACGGAAGAAAGGGTCTGGAAGAGCGGTGAAACAGCGGCGGAGAGGGCTATCCTTTTTGGAGGAGATGCGCATTGCAGTATGAGAGAAGGAGCTTTTCCACCCTCGGGAAATATATGCGTCCGATTCGCTATGCCGTTTGCTGAAGCCGGCTCAAAGTGCGCTTGAGTTATGGAGTAATGATTGTGGGTAGTAAACCATTTGACGATGGGAAAATGAGGAACTCGCCGATCCTCGCAAGTTTGATCACCATCGGCTCAAGTAAGGGAGATCTCGCTTCGTTTGCGGTCAAAGCCGGATACAATGGCAGCGATTCGGCAATGGTGGAACAGAGATCGGAGAAACTTGCGACACTTCTTAAGTCTTACGATCATATTTCCGTTTTCATCGAGGACAAATCCCAGACAATTCGGGATGCGTATGATCAAAGTTATAAAGCGATCAAGGAAGCCGCGACATCGACCGACGGATTCTCCCTAGAGCAAAAAGATGCATGTTGCGCCTTCATAGAGCACGTGAAGTCCCTTCTGGATGATTTTCAACAGCGGAAGGCTTCGGCCGCTACGGAGGGCACCCTGTCGAGATCGCGCAAAGGCATTTAATGGTATCTTTGATCGAGCCCATGGCGTGGTTCGCGGGCTGCAAACGAAATCGGTGGGCATTCAGGAAGGCGCTCTCCGCCTGCTGAGCGAAAGCGTCACAGTCGTGAGTTCGGGACAGGCTTTCCGAGAGGACCTGAACCTCACGACTAGACGCGATGGGGCGTCGCCAAGCGGTAAGGCACGGGACTTTGAATCCTGCATACGGTGGTTCGAATCCATCCGCCCCAGCGAGATTTTTCGGTGATCAGATGTTCTCGGCATCATCCCGTATAGGCGACCGCCGTTGCGGCGTCTCGATCGCCTGCCGCGTAAGATTCATCGAGGAGTTCGACGATGTGCTTGACGGGTACGGTTCGTCCAGCTTTAGCGATGCCCATGCGGAGCTGAAGCTGGCAACCGGGATTCGCGGTTGCGACGACGCTCGGATCGACGGCGAGCGCGCAGGATACTTTCCGTTCTTGCAGGCGTTGGGCCATCTCCGGTTGCGTGACATTGTAGATTCCGGCGCTTCCGCAGCAAAGCGAACTCTCGTTCATTTCGCGCAATGTGAGTCCTGGAATCAACGCGAGCAAGCGACGTGGTTGCTCCGAGATGCGCTGCGCATGCACGAGGTGGCAGGGTTCTTGATACGTGACCGTGCCGTCGATGCGCCCAAGGCCCGGGCCCAGGCCGATCGTTGCGAGAAACTCCGTGACGTCTTGAACGTGCATCGCGAAGTTTTCCGCACGCGATTTCCATACGGGATCTTCTGCGAAAAGATGTCCGTATTCTTTCAACGACGATCCGCAACCGGCGGCGTTGACAATGTAGACGTCCGCGCCGGATTTCTCGAAGGCGACGATATTTTGCTTGGCGAGTTTACGGCCTTGATCCATATCGCCGGCGTGAATGGCGATTGCTCCGCAACAACCTTGTTCCGGCGGAGCGACGACCTCGCATCCGCTACGCTGTAAAACTCGGACGGTCGCTACATCGACTTCGGCGAAGGCTACGTGCATCACGCATCCGGCATGAATGACGGCCGTTACCTTGCGTTCTCCTTTTGCGGACCAACGTTGCCCGCGAGGAATAAAGAATTGAGAGGAGATTGGCGGAGCCATCGCCTCGAGTTTTTCGAGGTGCAAGGTTCGCAAGATCCCCGATCGACGCATGAAATCCCGCAAGCCGGAACGCTGATAGTAGCGAAGGCCGAGCGCCGCCGCACGCATAAGCGCGAGATGCTTGAAGAGCACGTCGATCGTCAGCGAGCGCATCATTTTGTGGAAGATCGAGTGTTTTGGAGCGAGCGCGCGCTCGACTTGCGTTCGCGCCGGCTCTAGCAATTGGCCATATGCGACGCCGGAAGGGCACACGGCCTCGCAGGCACGGCAGTCGAGGCATTCAGACATCTGATGGACGAAGCCGGGGCTCGTCAGATCCAGACGTCCCTCCCCGACCGCCTTGATGAGCGCGATGCGCCCCCGCGGACTCGATGTCTCGACCAACGTTTCCACATACGTCGGGCAGGTCGGAAGACAGAGCCCGCAGCGGACACATTGGTTGTACACGCTCTCGGGCGGAATGTCGTCTCCGGTAAAACCTTGCGGAAATAGCGGGGAGGGATGCGTTCCGGAAGCCGCATCGGATTGAGAAGAAGGGGAAACAGAGGCGGTTGGATTCACGAAGTCCTCATTGAGGCGGTTTGTCTTGCTGTTGTGTTAGTCCGCACGATGAGGCATCCCTGGAAGGGGGCAGGCAGTCGACTCAAAGGGACCTTCCTTGCTCCCCCCTTGGATCTTCGCTGATCGGTTTTTGCAATACTGATGGAACGCGTCCGACATTAGGGCACTGTTCAAGCATCTTCGTAGGGATCTCATAAACCGAATACTCACGCCAGTCGCCGTCATCAGCACTCCGTAAGAATCGGGCATACTCAGACGCCAAGGTAACGTCTCCCGCGACGCGATACCGACCGTTATCTGCGATTACGATGAATGACATTCCTGCTTGCGGTACAGGGGGAAGATCGCGTCGATCTAACTTTTGGCCGAGTTTCTCAACTTGCTTAACGCCGTAGTAATCGCCCATTTTCAATATCTCCTCTTCAAATTTGCAATGACGTATTACGATCTTCCCTGGAAATAGGAGCTTTATGGACGAGCCGATGGATTCCTGCACCGCAAGACGTGGGACGAAAGATCCATTCGAATATCCGGGGCTACAGTCGGAAGGCATCGACTCCGCCTGGCTCGGGGAAAATCTTCCCCGGATTCATGATGCCGAGGGGGTCGATCGCGTCCTTGATTCGGCGCATCAGTGCCAACGTTGGTATTCCGAGGTCCATCTCCATAAATTGCTTTTTGAGTAAACCTATTCCATGTTCGCCGGAAAGCGTTCCTCCCAACGCAATCGCCGTCTCGAAGATCTCACGAGCCGCTTCTCGCACGCGAAGCATTTCCTCGCCATTGCTTCGATCGCAAAGGATATTGGGGTGGAGATTCCCGTCTCCGGCGTGTCCGTAAATCGGAATTTCAAGCCGGTGCCGATCGGCGATTTCATGGACGCGACATACCATCTCGACCAAGGCCGAGCGCGGAACGGAGATATCCTCACCGAGCCGGTGAGGGCGCCGGCGCGCTAATGCCGGAGCGATGGATCGGCGGCCGTCCCACAAGCGGGCGCTCTCAATCGCATCGGCGGCGACGCGAATGCCGCGTGCCTTGCAAGCGATCGCAACTTCACCGATCTCCTCGATTTCGCCTCGAATGATCTGCTCGTGATTCCCGTCGCAAGCGAAGAGTAAGAGCGCCGCTGCATCTGAAGGCAGGCCGCAGGTGCGGAAGTCTTCAACGCAACGCATCGTTAGTTGGTCCAGGAGTTCAATCGAGGTGGGAAGCAAGCCGCTTGCCATCACCCGGGTGACGCATGCGGCAGCGTCCTCGATGTGATCGAACGCGGCAGTGGCTGTTAAAGAAAACTTCGGTTTGGGGAGGAGGCGCAGCGTAATCTCGGTGACGGTGCCGAGCGTGCCTTCCGAGCCGGTGAATAGCGCCCGCAGGTCGTAGCCGGTGACGTTCTTCACCATTTTCCCACCGCAACGGATGATCTCGCCACCGGGGAGCACGACCTCAAGCGCGGCCACATAATCGCCGGTCACACCGTATTTCAAACAGCGCGCGCCGCCCGCGTTCTCGGCGACGTTTCCCCCGATCGCCGATTGGCGCAGGCTGGACGGATCCGGCGGGTAGAACAGTCCGCGCGCCTCAACCGCCTTTTGCAGATCGGCGTTGATAACGCCGGGTCCAACGACGGCGACATGATTGATTTCGTCGATCTCGATGATGCGATTCATCCGCATAACGTTGAGCAGGATGCTCCCTGCAAGCGGAACCGCGCCTCCTGAAAGCCCGCTACCCATCGCGCGCGGCGTGATCGCAAGCTTCTCCCGCGAGGCCACCCGATGGATCGCCGAGATTTGGTCACGGTTATCCGGCAGCACGACGACAAGCGGGCGGCTCTCATACCAGGTTCCATCGTAGGCGTACGCCAGCAAGTCTTCTTCGGCGAAGAGGACATTGGGAGTTCCGACAATCGAGCGAAGCTCTTCGACGAGCGCCGGCGGGAGGGCGATTCCGGTGCTCACGGATGGAGTCGCGGGTCGTTTAGAGAAGGACGCATACCAGCGCTCTTCAGAGGAAGAGCATGGGTGATCCTCTATTGCGTTTGACGAAAAAGTCGAGGCTGATATCCTTGGAGGTCACGCGAAAGTTTTACGGGCCGTTTCGGAGACTTTCGTAGACGAGTGTCGCCGTCGAGAGAATTCGCTTGTCGGAGTCACGAATGAGGTCCAACGAGAGCGGCTTCTCGGCAGTGGTGACGAAGAGTGTTGACGTTGTCCCTTCGTTGATAGGTGAACCGAGATCTCGCTCACCCGAAGCGGTGTGAGCGTTGAGGCGGCAAGCGCAATCCGCCTGGTCGATTATGAGATACAGCCATGAACCGTCAAGCGCATAGAGGACCTTGGCTGTCGGGGCGTCGGCGCTATTTCCGCTGAAATTCGTATGGCGGAAGTGCGATCGTGCGACCGTTACAAACGCTAAGTCGTTGCGCGCGATACTGGTGCGGAGTGCGGTATTTTCACGTACGAGCCAAACACCGGATACGAAAAGCAGCATCGCCGCGGCGAGGGCGCTCCAGGCGGTAACCCTCGGCAAGAGGAGCTTGCCGCGCAGGCGGAGCTCTTTCGAAAGCAGGGGCGGTGTATTGTCTGCTGAAGCGATGATGCGTTGCAACAACCGCTTTGGCGCTTCGTGTCGCACGACTGCAGCGGAATCAAGCGAGACAACGATCGCCTCGGCACGTCCGAGTTCTCGCGCACACGTATCACACAAAGCCACATGTGCCTCGATTTCATGCCGCTCGCTCGCATCGAGAACGCCGAGGGCGTAAAGTTCAGCCGAATCCCCAATATGCTTGTTCATAAAAACGCCTCCTGCAGTTTTCGGAGCGCCAAAGATAGGCGGCTCTTGATTGTTCCCAGCGGAACGTTCAAACGTTCAGAAATTTGCGTGTGAGAGAGATTGTGGAAATAAGCTAGCTCAAGTGCGGCCCGTTGTTCATTGGGCAGCGTTTCGATTGCGTATCGCAGCCGCTCAAACTCGACATGGTCGGGAACCTCAAGTTCGTATACGGATTCGCCGGATCGCACAGAACGTTCCTCAAGGAAGCGGTGCCGCTGCGCGTTCCGCTTTCGGCTGATTGCATCGTTCCTCACGCAAATGAGAAGATACGCAATCAGTGCTCCTCGTTCCGGACGATAGCCTCCGGAACGTTGCCAGACGCGCAGGAGCGTATCGTGAACGCAGTCCTGCGCATCGTCGTCACTCCCAAGTATGCGCCTCGCGGTGGAAAAAAATGCTCCGGCGTGCTTGCGGTAGATACGCTCAAGAGCCCCCGAACGGCGCGCTAAGAAATCCGTCGCAAGTTGGACGTCCTCGAAGCCTTCGGGCCGGCTCCCCCGTCGTTCATTCACGATGCGGCGATAGTGTACCTCACGAACGTCGATTTGTCACCTGCCTTACGATAAAGCAAGATCATGGTCTACGAGCTTGGTAGGACGCCGTCCTTGCAGGACAACGTTGCGATAACCCAAGACCTTGAGCAAATGATCGGGGGGAACCTGTAGAGGTCCTGGTTTTTCCGCAGTACCAGGCGCCGGTTGCGGATATGCCGTGGCCGCTGCCGTGGCAAATCGGATGTTCCCTTCGGTATGCTGAATGACCTGATGGATATGTCCGTTGAGGACCGTTACCGCGTCGAAACGACTGAGCATCGCCAAGACGGCGGAACCGTCTTCGGTCGTCCATCCCCATTGTGGATAAAGCGCGTAAAGCGGAACATGCGCGAAGACAACGATCGGGGAAGACGATTTCTGCGCGGCAAGATCATTTTTGATAAAGTCGAGTTGTTCTTCCCCCAAACGTCCGTCAATTTCGAAATTGAAAACATTTACGAGGGAGAGGAAATGCACCCCCTCGAGATCAAATGAGAACCATCCCTTGGGAGCATCGGATCGACCGAAACTCGCGAAGAAAGCCGTCGGACTGCCGATGACGTCGTGTTCTCCCGGCAAGACAATGAGCGGAGCTTTGAGCCCGCTAAGAATGCTCTTCGCATCGTCGAATTGCGCAGGCTTCGAAAGATGGGTGACGTCGCCGGTATGGACGACGAATCGTGGTTGCTGCGGCAGGGAGTTGATCGCATCGACCGTCTCGCGCAGGGTTCCTGCGACGTCGGGGTTTTCCGGCCGGCTGAAGCCGATGTGGCTGTCGCTGATCTGGACAAAGCTCCATCCTTTGGAAGAGGCGTCGGCGGCTGAACTCATGAGCCCCGTCGACGAAAGCGTCCATGCGATACCAGTTCCGGTCCACGCGAGGTGCTCCAGAAAATTTTGCCGTTTCATTTCTTGCTCCCCTCGCCGCTGGATCCGGAAGTTTCTTTGGCAGGGAGAACGATGATCGTGGCCTTCATGTACGGGTGGAGTTCACAAAAATACGAGAAAGTTCCGGGCTTCGTGAAAACGTGTTGCCACGAGTTCCCGGTATCCAAACCCTCTGAATCAAAGGTTTTATCCGTCGATGTCACCGTATGTGCCTCATCATCGTCGTTGATGAACGTCACTCGCTCACCGACATGGATCGTCGTCGGTGTCGGGCGATATTGAAAATCTTTGATATGAACCGTTACGACTGCAGGCAAGAGCACCGGCCCGGGACTTGCGAATGCCGCCGGTCCCGAGAACCCCAGGAACAAGATCGAAGCGCCCAAGAGGGCGCGGAAAGAAATCCGCATGGCAACTCCTCATGTCGAGTGCGGCACTGATGCGCACACCCTTACCTCATCTACGCACAAGGAGGTCTACCCGATGACTCGTACTCAAAATTTCTGCCGACTGCCGAAGGGTAGTCCTAGAAGTGTGTCGGGCTTAGGGACGGGATGCTTTGCTTCCCTTCAAAGGGGCGGTCGAGCTTTTCGCGGAGCCCTGGAAGGGCGAGAGCGAAAAGTCGTCGAGCAGAATTTTCGCACGATGCGAAAATTTGGGCGTCCCCGTGAAGGGAAGCAGAGCATCCCGTCCCTAAGCCCGACACACTTCTAGGACGGAAAGTCCATATGGCAAATCTCGGACTTTTCCTCAACGGTTTTCTCGATCGTGGTCGCGCTCGAACGGCCGACGATCTCGAAAATGTCGTCTGGATCGCTCCGAGTTCCTTCCGGGCGAACCCGCCCGATCCACATCGGCCACATCAACTGGTGGTCCACTTCACGGAAATGCGTCAATCCCTCGAAAATCGCTTGGAATTTCGTTTCTGCGAGCGCTCGAGTAACCTTGGTCGGATCGGTCGAATTCGCCGCTTGAATTCCCCAGAACAAGGCATCGGCTGCGATGTATCCAAACGCCGAGCGTGCCGAAGGTGGAACGTTATACCGCTTTCGATACTCCGCGTTGAACCAGTGGCCGCTGTTCTTGGAAGTCCCAATACATGCCCGTGAGTTGTAATACCACTCGACACCCCAATAGCCGACCCGAGCTTCCTTGGGAATTGCTAAAAAGGTTTCGAGATCCGCTTGAGGACCGGCCAAAGGAATTCTTGCCGTGAATCCGCGTGCGCTTGCTTGCTTGAGGAGATGCAATTGCTGGTCTCCCGAAACAAGCACGATCAGCAAATCAGGTTTCGCCCTTTCGACGTTTTCGAGGTAGGGAACAAAATCCGTCGTTGTGAGCGGAACGAGATCGTCCCCAAGAATGTGCGCGCCGATTTTCCGCGCAACGTCACGATAGCCGTTCTCTAATGAATGTCCGTACGCATAATCGGGAGTGATGAGAGACCATTTTTTCCCGAAGCGTTTGGCGAAGTCGAAACCCGTTGCATGGGTCTCCATCCAGGTCGAGTGACAGACCCGAAAGGTATTATAGTGGCACTTGATGCCCGTCAGATCATCTGTATGAGCTCCCGAGCAAACAAACGGAACCTGCAGTATGTTCGCGGCTCCACTGACGGCGAGGCCGATTGAACTATTGATCGTTCCAAGCAAAGCGACGCAGCCGTCGTCATTGACAAGCTTGTGCGCCTTTTGCACGCTGACGCCGGGATCATTGAAATCATCCTCGATCAGCGTGGTGATCTTGCGGTTCATGACCCCTCCATGATGATTCCAATGGTCCACCGCCATCGCGATTCCGTTCCGTTCGCTTTGACCATACGCGGCGTATACGCCCGTTGCCGGTTCGATTACGCCGATCCGGAGTTCGTCAGCCGCCTCGCCGCGATTGGGGAGAAAGGCTGGAGCTCCCAGAAGAAGACCCGCTGTTCCGAGGGCGGCATGTTTGACGAAACTTTGGCGCGACGCCGGACGGCTACCCATGGAACTTCCACCTTTCTCTGCTGACGAGAAACGCTGCATTCGCGTTTGTTCTATAGCGAACAAAAACCCCTCTCATTCTTTCTCCGCTTGTGCGGAGAGGGTGGGGGTTCCGTTAACGTCGAGGAACGCGACACGATTTCGGCCTCCGCGCTTGCTATGGTACATCGCTGTGTCCGCCAACTCAAGCAGACGGTGCGCTTGGTCGGTGTCCGTGGGAAATGCGGCGACGCCGATGCTTGCGGTTATTTGATGTTCGAGCCGCTGGCCGTCCAGCAAGTGTGAGAAGTCGTACTCCTCAACCCGGCGGCGAATAAGCTCGGCTCGACGAACGGCGCCGGCTTTACTCGTGTTCCCGAGTAAAATACAGAACTCGTCTCCGCCGTTGCGTCCAACGATCGCCTCGTCGCCGGCGGCTTCGGAAAAAATGCGCGCGAGCGTGCGGAGCACGATATCTCCGGCGGCGTGACCAAGCGTATCATTACATGACTTGAAATTATCGCTGTCGATGAAAAGTAAGGCCAAATTCGGCCTGGGTCGTCGCCGGGTCGTGCCGCATGCATCGACGAGCGCCCTTCGGAACATTTGCGCCGTTAGCGAACCCGTCAAGGCGTCGATTGTAGCCTGTTCGCGGTCGCTTTCGCGTTCACGCGCGAGACGGTAGGCCGGAGCGGCGACGTCGACAAGCATCGCGAGGCTTTCCTCAGCATCGAGGACATCCGTGCTCCGTGATGCCGCGTAGAAGACCGCGTCGGCACCGTTGTTGAAAATGAACGGCAATGCGAGAAAGGCGCGATCCCCCGGTACCACGGGGACGAGAAGCCCTCGGGCGGGAATACGGTGGCGAGCAAGGATTGCCGATGCGATCGGCGAGTTCGGCTCTTCCAAACCGCAGCGGTGGCCGATAAAGTATTCGGCCCGAATTCCCGATGCGTGGACGCACACGAGCTGGTCTCCGGCCCGTTCAAAGAAGAGCGTCACGTCAAGCGAAGGGTCAAGGCGCCGGGCCGTTTGTTCTAAGGCTTCGCGTACCGCGGCGGTCGATTCAGCCGAAGCGGCGATAAGTGCGCCGGCAGCCAAGCGAATTTGCTCAAGGCGCTCTCGTGCCAGACGAACCCCGAATGCCGAGCGTGTCATCTCGCGGTGTGCGCGGCACCACATCGATGTCGAAATAAGCGAGAGAAGGACGCCCGCTGATGCGAGCACGAGCGACCACATGTTCTCCCTCTCTTCGTTCAAGGGGACGTTTCTTTCCTGCAAGCGTCGTTTGCGTGGGGTCGAGCCGGAAAACAGGCCGCGACCCGGCGGAGTTCGTAACTAGTGCGTCGATGGAACAGCAACGAAAATCGCAAGCGCAACGACCGCCAATTGCGTATATGCTCGGCGGGAATACCACGACGCTGGCGTATGCCTCAGACTTCCGGGCGGAGCGCAATCTTGTGGCGGCAACCCTCGTGCCGCTGGCATGGACGCCCATGGGGGCGGTCGTCGGCGCCGATCGCCAAGGGGTCCAGCTCGCGGCCGACAATCTCTCCTCCTGGCTTGACCAAACCTTTCCGCCCGAGGACGATCACTCGTTTGTGGCGTCATTGCGCGATCTGGAAATGTTGCGGCGCATCGGCTGGTATGCACGGGACGGTGACCGTCTGAGCGACGACACGATTCTTAATCCGCAAGACGTTCCCGAGGATCTGCTCGATGCGCTCGCGGCCCCGCAGCAAGCGCTCGTGCCCTGCGCGGTCTGCCGCCGGACGTGTGTGAAGGATCACTTCGTATGGAACGAACGGCAACTTTGCGCATGGGATCATTGTGCTGCGGTGTTCGGTAAGCGTGGTCCTTGGCGCGGCGTTCCCTACGAGGATCGTTTTTTCATCACGCTCCCTCAGGCCGCATACCTTACGCCGCCTTTGCTTGATGAACTCAACGTTGAAGTCATCGCGATGTTCCGGGGGCTTGAAGAACCGCACCTACGCGAATTGGTCAATCGGACGATTGCTTCCGGCGGCGAAGCTTCCTATCTTGCGGTGCGTATCGCTGACGGGTACACGCTCTTGCGGGAGCGTCGAGCGCCTCGCGTCGAGGTGGATTGATCCGTGAATCAGGCGATCGGACGCGTACAATTCGTGCTCGCTTGCTGTTTTGTTCTTCTGATCGTCCGGCAATTCTGGTATCAGATCGGTGCGCACGGGCATTTTTCCGGTGATCGGCACAACCCTCGGGCTATTCTTGGAAATCTTCAGCGTGCGCCGATCTTCGCGCGCGACGGTTCTTTGCTTGCATATACGGCCGATGGGGCTCGTCATTATCCGCTCGGGTCGCAGCTCGCGCAGACAGTGGGATACGCATCGCAGCGCTATGGTGACTCGGGTCTGGAAGCAGAATACGCCGATCGTTTACGCGGCGTCGGATCCGCTGCGAACCCCTTTGAACAGCTCCACGATATCCTGACAGGCTCCACTCCGCGCTCTTCGGGTGCAGCTTTGGTGACGACGATCGATCCGGGTCTTCAACGCATGCTTTTCGATGAATTGTCGCCGTACGGGCGTGCTGCCGGTATCGTTCTGGATCCGCGCACCGGCGAAATCTTGGCGATTGTTAGCATACCGAGCTTTGATCCCAATGATATTGATCACGAACTCGTGCGCCTCCACGACGACACTTCGGCGCCGTTTCTGAACCGTGTGCTTAACGGACTCTATCCCCCGGGTTCGACGGTGAAGATCTTTACCGCCGCTGCGGCATTGCAGGCCGGAACGGTGACGATGCAGTCGACGTTCAATGATCCAGGGTTCCTCCACATCGGTAATGCCGTGATTCACGATAACGAAGGAGAATCGACCGGAGCGCGCGATCTCACAGGTGCGTTCGCCCTCTCAAGCAACGTCGATTTCGCGAATATTGCCTTGTCACTTGGGCGTGAACGATGGTTTCGCGCAGTCGGCGATTGGAAACTTGGTCAGGAAATTCCACTTGATTTGCCTGTCGCGCGCGA
The DNA here is from genome assembly GCA_035937855.1 of Vulcanimicrobiaceae bacterium. Lineage (GTDB taxonomy): Bacteria > Vulcanimicrobiota > Vulcanimicrobiia > Vulcanimicrobiales > Vulcanimicrobiaceae > DASZHL01. Next base: position 1,505 of record DASZHL010000053.1, on the reverse strand, counting down.
TCGCGTACCGGCACCCGAGGAAGTAACGCCGTCCGTGCTCGCTCAGTTGGGATTCGGGCAGGCGGATTTGCTGCTGACCCCTTTGCGTGTTGCGCTCTTGGCGGCCACGATTGCGGACGACGGCTCCACCCCGCGGCCGATCCTCGTGCACGGAACTGGGGCCGGGGCCTTGGTGCTTGCCAATCCTATCTCTCCCGACGTGGCCGATGAGGTGAGAACATTGATGCGAGCGGTGGTGATCCGCGGCACGGGTACGGCTGCGGCCCTTCCCAACGTGCAAGTCGCGGGAAAGACGGGGACTGCGACTAACTCTTCGGGAAGAGCACACGCATGGTTCGTGGCGTACGCTCCAGCGGACCAGCCGCGCGTCGTCGTGGCGGTCATCGTGGAGAATGGCGGGTACGGCGGTACGGTCGCCGCTCCGATCGTTCGTCGTCTCATCACCTCCGCCCTCACGGCGCGAAATTGACTACTACATGACTGAGCGAATTCTCAACGAACGGTATCGTCTTGACGGGCCCATCGGCGAAGGGGGCACGGCGATCGTTTATTGTGGCACCGATACGCTTTTGCGTCGCCGCGTTGCGGTCAAGGTCTTGCGGAGTTCCTTCTCCGCCGACGCCGACTTCGTCGAGCGTTTTTATCATGAAGCGCAGCACGCGGCGAAACTTTCGCATCCGAACATCGTTAGCGTTTATGATGTCGGACATCAGGATGAAGCGTATTTCATCGTGATGGAGTTGGTCGAGGGTGCGACGCTCGACGCCGTGATTCGTTCGAAGGGTCGTTTTCCTGAAGGGGTTGCAATCGATATCGCAACGCAGATTTGCAACGGTCTTTCCTATGCGCACCGCCAAGGCGTGTTGCATCGCGACATCAAGGCTGCCAATGTCTTGATGACAAACGACGACATCGCGAAAATTTCGGATTTTGGCATTGCACGCGCCGTCGCTGAGCAAACCGTGGAATTGACGGAAGCGGGAACGGTTGTCGGCAGCGTTTCGTATATCTCTCCCGAGCAGGCGCAAGGCCGTGAGCTTACTCCCGCATCGGATCTTTATAGTCTGGGGATCGTGCTCTACCAGATGCTCTGCGGTGAGCTTCCTTTCACGGGACCCTCGGCGGTAAGTATTGCACTAAAGCATGTTTCGGAACCGGCGCCTCGGATCGAGGCACTCAATCCGTCGATTTCTCCGGTCCTCGCGTCGGTCGTCCACCGTCTGCTCGAGAAGGACCCCAAGGCGCGGTTCTCATCCGCCGGTGAACTCGCCGCCGCGTTACGGGAAGCGCGCGAGCGGGTTACGACAGTGAGCGACCGGGCAAAGATGCTGCAAACCGAAGCGCGAACGCGTGCGACGACGCCGCCTCCACGACGCTCCGCACATTCGGAGCAACGTCTTGAGCCTGCTCGCAAATCTCAAGATCCGTCTTCGCCGGCGCGTCAATTCGGATCGTTCACATCGGCGGGTCTTGTCGGGCTCCTCGCGATCGTCTTCGTGATCGCG
>DASZHL010000052.1:0-3167 GCA_035937855.1 Vulcanimicrobiaceae bacterium | reverse complement strand
CCGCGACTTCAGGTGATCACTTTCCAAAACGAGTGAACCCTGCACTTGAAGAAAATACGGCGATAACTCACGTTTAGCGACTAGCGCGCACAGTTCATGATGCTGCCACATTGAAAGCACCGACTGCGTCACCCCCCGCTCGCGAACAGCCTCCAAAGCGGGAATCGTGTGTGCATAGAGGTTACACTCGGGAACGCGCCGACGATAATCGACACTCCAGCGATCGCAAACGCCCTTCCACTGTTCATCCGTCAGAGCGATACCGAGGATCTCTTCATTGAAAGCTCGCAACGGACGCCGAAAACGGCGACGATACTCCTCGATTGAAAGACCTGGATGATCGAACGGCGCCAATGAGCTATTCGTAGCTTCAACGACGGCATGAACGTCGTTTATGAGCGTTCCGTTCCAATCCCAAACAATATGTCGCGTCATCTAACTTCTATATCCATTTATTTTCGTTGTTTTGCTCGTCCGCAACCGCTCACGCTTTCAAAGGCCCGAGTTTTCGGGTTCCGGCGGGGATGCCGATCAGTGGGATCCTTCAACGGATGGACCCCGCGTTCCTCATGCGAGCACGAAATTTGACTCCACTCTCTGAACATGAGATACTACAGCGTCGCCCCAGGTGACTTTCACCTGATGAGGCCTCTTGTACCCGCGTGAGCTTTCGGATGCCGATCGCCTTGCGCATCTTCCGAAAGCTCAGATTTCCTTTGACGTTCGATTCACTCGGGCTTTGCCCGACCTTGCTTCGCGCTGTTCGCGACCTGGGGTTCAGCGAACCCACCCCCATCCAAGAAGCGGCGATCCCTCCGGCCCTGGCAGGCCGCGACATCCTCGGAAGCGCCTCGACCGGCAGCGGAAAGTCCGCCGCCTTCGGTCTTCCGCTCATCCAGAGACTCTTGGAATTGCCGCGCGGAACGACCCGCGCCCTCATCCTTGCCCCGACCCGGGAGCTCACGCAGCAGATCTGTGCGCATCTCACCGCGCTCTCCAAACACACCGACCTGCGCATTGCGGCGGTCTATGGAGGCGTCGGCTTCGGTCCCCAAATCACCGCGTTCAAGCGCGGAACGGACATCATCGTCGCGACGCCCGGGCGTCTCCTCGACCACCTTTCACAGGGTACGGCATCGTTGAAAAACGTTTCGTTCCTTATTCTCGACGAAGCGGATCGCATGCTCGATATGGGTTTTTTGCCCGTCGTGCGCCGCATTCTCAAACAGATCCCCGGAAAACGTCAGACCCTCTTCTTCTCCGCAACGATTCCGTCGGCAGTCGGCGAGTTGAGCGGCGACATGCTTCAAAATCCCGTGCGCGTCAATCTCACCCCAACCACTGCGCCCGCGACGAGCATCACGCAGACGATTTATTCGATCGATCAGCAGCGGAAAGTCGATTTACTCCTTGAGTTGCTCAAAGACAATTCGATCTTCAGCGCAATCACGTTCACGCGAACGAAAGCCCGCACGAATCGCCTAGCTGCTGTTCTGGCAAAACACGGCATCGCCGTCGAACGCCTTCACGGAGATCGCTCTCAAGCCCAACGAACGCGTGCCCTCGCCGGCTTTAAAAGCGGACACTTCCGTGTCCTCGTCGCCACCGACGTCGCTGCTCGCGGCCTCGATATCGTAGCCTTGGGACATGTTGTGAATTACGACGTCCCGATGGTTCCCGACGACTACATTCACCGCATCGGTCGTACCGGCCGCGCCCAAGCCACCGGCGACGCAATTACCTTCGTATCCCCCGATGAGGAAAAGCTCTTCACGCAGATCGAGCGAACTCTCGGCAAACGTTTGGATCGCGCGAAGACACCCGCCTTGCCTACGCAAGCGACGATGCCGATGCCCTTCCTCGCCAACGAAACCTCCTTTGTCCGCAAACGAAACGATCGCCGTCCATTAACCCACGGCGCTCGCCCGTCAGCCGAGCGAACCTCGTTCTCCCGTCCAAGCGAAGCTCCGTTCCCGCATCCCCATGACAAACCCCATTCGAGCAACGCCCCCTGGAAGAGCGGATCTACAGGCAAAGCCACCCCGCGTAAGCCCACGCCCCAAACGTCATTTCCCCGCAAGGGAAGCGCAACCACCTGGAAAACCACCGCACCCAAAAACGACGCACGCAAAGACTTCCGCTAAGAGCCTGTCGGGCTTTGAGACGGGTTGACGTGCATCCCTATTGTTTCAGAGGTGACCTAGAATGGTTTGATTCTTGTCGTAGGCGAGGAGCCTAGCGGCGAAGTGTACCGGAGTACATGAGCCGCGTAGCGACGACGCATACGGCAAAAAGCAAGCCATTCTATGGGCGGATGACTTCGTGTTGGTGGATCATCGGACCCAACGGACCTTCGACAAGTTGATAGCTCGCGAAATATTCCGTCTTTCCCGTCACGAAATCAACGTCGATGTCGGCACCGATTGAAGTCGCCCTTGAAGTAACCCAGGCGATCCTCGTGCCGGCATCCACATAGCGTAACTCGGCCAACCCCGATTCGTCCTTCTCAGATCCGGGCGCAAATTGGGCGAGCGCGGTCGTTCGATCTCCATGCTTGAGGGCGTTGAAATACATCCGTACCGTACCTTCAGCTTGTCGCACAAAGGCCGGCCCACTCGGCTGCGGTGACGATGAAAGAATTGGACTCGGAGAAAGTACCGAAAGAGGAACCTCGGACACGGGAGCCGGAGGCGAAGGCGAAGGCGGAGGAGCCTCGGTCGGAAGATGAGTCGGAAGCGGCTTTCGAGTCGGCATCGGCGTGGGCGCTGGTGGGGGAGTCGGAGTCGGAGGCGGAGGTGGCGGAATAAGCGGCTGCGGGGTTGCCGAGGGAAGAGGTGCAAGTGTTGGTTCGCTCGACGGACCTAGCGTCACGATGGCAACCGGCGTTGCCGTTGGGACTGGCGCCGGCGCTGTCACCGTAGAGATCCACGCTCCGATTCCCAAACCAAGGACAACGACGAAGATGATCCCTCCGGCGGCGAAAGGCCATGGAAAGGAATCCCTTGGCGGCTCTTGCCCGGACCGGCGGAAAGGTGGTTGCTCTGACATCGGGGAGTTCGTTCGCGTCGGCATCGTTCGTCGCCTCGACGAATGTCCACCTGAAAGGATAAAAAGACGGGCCTGTCTTCGTAAGGAGGACCCCACGCCTCGAGCGCCGGTTAGCGTTC
>DASZHL010000051.1:0-24002 GCA_035937855.1 Vulcanimicrobiaceae bacterium | reverse complement strand
GTCGACGATTCCCGTGAAATCGAAGAACGGTCCCGACGTCACCTTGACGCGGTCGCCCTTGGCGAAATCAATCTTGAGCTTCGGTGTCTCGATGCCCATCTGCTTGAGGATGGTCTTCACTTCTTTTTCTTGCAGCGGAACGGGCTTCTCGCCGCTCCCTGGGCTACCGACGAAACCCGTTACGCCCGACGTGTTCCGAACCACATACCAAGAACCGTCGTCCATGTCCATCTCGACAAGAACGTAGCCCGGGAAGACCTTCTTCGGCGTGATCTTCCGCTTGCCGTCTTTAAATTCGACCTGATCTTCCATCGGCACGAGCACGCGGAAAATCTTCTCCTGCATGTTCATCGAAACGATGCGACGCTCAAGATTCACTTTGACTTTGTTCTCATACCCCGAATACGTGTGGATCACGTACCAATGGCGTCGCCCGACAACAGTGGGCACTTGAGAAGACTCGCTCATCCGCTCATCACCTTACTTATGAATGAAACCGAAGAATGCACCGAAGCCCTCATCGAGCACGTACGTGTATGCCGAAATCACGATAACAAGACCGATCGTCATCAACGTCGCAGCTATCCACTCGTCGCGAGTCGGCCAGGTGACGCGACGCATCTCAGAGACGAGTCCACGAAAAAATTCCTCCGAGCGCGTCACGCGAAGATCCCTAGCATTGGCACGTGTGCCTCCTCGTGGTGCGCTTGTTCCTCCCTGAATTCGACTCATCGATCCGATTCCTCACTTGCAATGCTTTCATTCGCTAGTAACTGAAGGGGATGCTTGTAGGCGTGAAGTCTGGCAGGGCGGACAGGACTTGAACCTGCAACCGACGGTTTTGGAGACCGCAACTCTACCAATTGAGCTACCGCCCTCCACGCCAAGCATCTCCGGCGCTACTTCGTTTCCTTGTGGGGTCGATGAATTCGGCAGAACCGACAGTACTTCCGAACCTCAAGACGCTCGGTCGTATGCTGCTTGTTCTTGAACGAATTGTAATTCCGACGCTTGCACTCGGTGCAGGCCAGCACCACCATCACACGGTTCTCTTTTTTCGCCATCTCGTCTGGAAACTCCGCATTCGATCAGGATAGCCGCGCATATGCGACGCCGAACATGAACAGAACGGACCACCGCCCGCTCATCGGGGAGAGTATAGCACAGGACCAAGAGCTTGTAAACGCAAAAAACCGGCTTATGTCGGTGCTTTCTGCGAGCAAGCTGCTCCGAATCTTTGTCGGCGAACGTGACCGCTGGAAGGGTCAACCTCTCTATACGGCCATTGTCGAGGTGCTTCGAGAGGCCGGGGTACCGGGAGCGACTGTATTCCGCGGAATCGAGGGATACGGTTCACACAGCGTCATCCATGCGGCGCGCGTCTTCGATCTCTCGAACGACCTACCGCTTTTGATCGAAGTCGTCGACGAGGAGCAGCGGATCCGAGCCCTTCTTCCGACGCTTGCTCCGATGCTGGTCGGTTGCCTAGCGACCTTGGAGAGCATCGAGATCCTCTTTCCTCCGGAAAAGACGTCACCCTGATCGCGTTGCCGGATCTTCTCTCGGTGGCGCTCGGCGGCGCGATCGGGTCGGTCCTTCGCTTTCTCGTGACAATTTTCGTGACGCAGCGTATGGGTCCGGGATTCCCCTTCGCCGTCCTCGGCATCAACGTACTCGGGAGCTTCCTCATCGGGCTCGTCGCCGAACTCTCTCTCTCCAGAGCCATCGGCGTCACGACCGAGGTCCGCATTTTCCTCGGCGTCGGCGTACTCGGCGGATTCACGACGTTCTCGACGTTCTCGCTCGACACGCTCAACTTAGTCCGCGACGGAAATGCCGCGTTCGCCCTGCTCTATGTAGCGTCCAGCGTAATCGGCGGATTCGCCGCAGCCTATGCGGGAACGATCCTCGCCCGAATCCCCGGGCATCTCTGAACGAGCCGATAGCATCATTTCCGTTCGAGGAGGCCGGCGGGAGTGGAATGATCGTGGTGCGCCCGACTGGAATCGAACCAGCAACCTTGGGCTTAGGAGTCCCCTGCTCTATCCAATGTTGAGCTACGGGCGCGCGAACCAATCAGACCGTCTCACGTTCTGCGCGGGAATGGCGACTCTTCCTCTCCGTTGAATCGCCATAGAAGCAACAACTCGACGCAGCCGTTTCTGACCTTAATGCACCATTCGCTTTAAGAGCCGACGAAAAGCAGTGTGCAATTGATTGACCATCCAGCACCGAACGGCCTCAAGCGTTACCTCCCCGAGTTCGTCCTCGTCCTCGTCGGGGCGTTGATTCTCTTCCTGCCGCTGTCGTGGAGCACGACGCCGCACCTGATCGACTTCAAACCCTTTTGGTGCGCCGGTCGGGTGCTCGCTTCCGGCGCCGATCCATACCGTCAAGAACCGCTAGCGACCTGCGAATTTCAGGCGTCGCCTCCAGGATTCTTCCGAACCGACGATCGCCGGCTCGCCGTCCCGGCTCCCTTCCCGCCGCTTACGCTGGCCTTCTTTCGCATCTTTTCGAGCCTCCCATACGGGTTAGCCGCCGCACTTTGGTCGGCGTTCCTGATCGTGTGCTCGATCATCGTCGTCCGTGTGCTGTCCGGAATGCTCGAACTCGATCCCATGACGATAACCGCGTGCCTCGCGCTTTCGCTCGAATACGTCTCGCTCAATGCAGGGGAAATTGTTCCGATCGCTCTTGCGGCTATCGTGATCGCTGCGGATGCTGCGGCACGCGGCAAACCCACGCGGGCCGCGCTCGCCGCCGGATTCGCATGCCTCTCGCCCAACCTCGCGCTACCGGCGATTGCGGCCCTGATGCTGGGAATGCCGAGCTGTCGGCTCCGCCTCCTTGTCGTCCTCTGCGTTCTTGCAATCGTCGATTTCGCATCAGGCGGCTTCGCGCTGACCCGCGAATACTTGCGTGAGGTGCTTCCCGCTCAGGCCTCGATGAGCGCGTTGGGATCGACCCAATTCAGTACGACCTCCATCCTTGCGGAACTCGGCATGCCGATACAGACGGCACTTACTCTCGGCTCGATATGGCTTCTCACGATGCTTGGAATCGGAATCTTCGCGGGTCAACGTCTAGCTGAGATCACCGGACGTCGAGAACTCCTCGTCTTCATTCCCACCGCCTTCTCGGTCATCGGTGGACCGCACGTCCACATTTTCCAAATTGCGGCAGCGGTTCCGGCAGCGCTCGTACTCTATTGTGCCTTACCAAAATTTCGACGCTCGCTTGCCGTCGCACTCATGCTGCTGGCAGTTCCCTGGATCTATGCGTCGTTTCTCGGACGGCTCTCAACCGTGTGCGCGATCGCGGTAAGCGCTTTTCTCTGCCTGCAATTCTTCCGCGCACGACCGTTCATCATCGCCGCGCTTTCGTGCGGAATCGGACTAGCGCTAATGCTCATTGCCTCATGGATCGTCGTACTTCCCGATGTGACGACTGCTCTGGCACGATCCTCCTCCCCAAGCGCGCTTGCTCAGGAAAGCTGGGGAGCGTACCTTGATGCGACCCGCAGCGCGAATGCAGCGATCCTCGCGTGGGGACGCGTTCCGACTTGGAGCGCCTTGGTCATCCTCGTTTTCGTCGCTTTGCGTGCGACGAGCGCACCGAGAAAAGGCGACGAGCAATTCAGCGATTGATTCCTTGGTAAAATACAGGAACCAGGAGCAATCAAGCAAGTGGCAAAGTATCCTTCATGTCCATGCAGAATCCGCAAGAAACGTCACTTTGAATACGGCGCCCGCAACTTTTTCAATCGAGCGGGATCTTCCGTTGGGATTCGCGGCGTTCTATCGCGCGCTTCACAACGAATTCATGGCGCCGCGAACTCAACTGCTTGCTGAACGTTCACGGAGATTGAAACGCGCGCACAATGGTGATCTTCCGAAATATCCAAGCGCGTCGGCGGCAACCAATACCGACTGGAGCATCGACCTGCCAAACTGGTGCCGTGATCAGCGCAATCAAATGACGGGTCCCGCCGATGATGCCGAGATCTGCGTAAAGATGCTCAACTCAGGCGCTCCCGGCGTCATGCTTGACCTCGAAGACGCTCTGTGCAATGAGTGGTCCCACACGATGCTGGGCGTCTCCAATTCTCTCGCCGCTCTCTACGGCGAGTTGACCTATACGAATGCGCATGGTCGAACGATCGGAATCGATCCCTCACCCACAGTCACATTCATTCGCGTGCGCAATCTCCACCTCCACCAAGCCGGAATTTTTCCGGAGGAACCCACCTCGGCCGCTCTTTTCGACCTTGCGCTTCTGACCTACCAACTCGATTTTTCGCGGCTCGCCCATCCGTTGTCGATCTATATCGCCAAATCCGAGTCTCCGGAAGAAGCGCTTTGGTGGCGTGATGTTTTCCAACGACTCGCTGATTACAAGAAAATCCCTCGAGATTCGATCAAATGTATGGCATTAGTTGAATCGCATCCGCTCGCGTTTCAAATTGAAGAATTCGCTTATAATCTCCGCGAACACATCCTCGGCCTCAACCTCGGACGGTGGGATTACATGGCGAGTCTTATCCACTATTTGTTGGCCGACCCTGATTGGCTTTTTCCGGATCGGAATAGCATTCCTCACGATATTGCGTTCTTTCAAAACCTTCGCATCCTCCTGCCGTCGATCTGCCACAAACACGGAATGCTCGCCATCGGCGGCATTACCGCGTTATTCCCCGACCGCGCTGATCCCGCCCAAAACGAACGCGCACTTCGTATCCTCGCCAAGGATAAACGGAACGAAGCGCAGTGCCGGATGGACGGAGCTTGGACGGGACATCCCGACCAAAATGCCATTGCCGTCGCCGCGTTTCCCTTCCCGAATCAAATCGGAACCTTCACACCCGGCTTCAACCCTCATCCCAATCTCCGTCCATCGCTTCGAAATCGGGGTACGATTTCCGAAAGCGGCACGCGCGCGGCCGTTCGCACCGTCATCCGTTATCGAAACGGATATCTCAACGGGAAGGGTGCGAGCCTGCTCGACGGATATATGGAAGATCTCGCGACCGACAGAATCTATCGCCTCATGATCGCGCAGCGGCTCCGTTTCGGAATTCATCGCCCCGATGTCCTGACCCGTTTCTTCGATGAAGAGCTCCAGCGGCTTCTCGTCGATCGCCCCAAGAACGAAGCCGGGAACGAAGCCACCCTCTCCGAGGCCCGTCGGATCTGCGAAGCGATGATCCTCAATGAGGAATTCGATCCGTCCTAGGAGGGTGGAGGGGCGGAAAAGTCGCTGAGCAGGGTTTTCGCACGATGCGAAAATCCGGGCGTCCCCGTGAAGGGAAGAACGTCATTCCGGCGCCTGGAGTCCGGATCCGGCGGCGGTTGTTGCTGGGACCGAGGTTTCCGCCCCTTCAATAAGGCCGAGGAAATACCGATTATAGGGGGAATAAGACCGAAAAATCCGGATTTTTCTCACATTTTATCTAAAAGGAACGTTTTTCTCAGTGACGATCTCATTTCACGATGCGAATCAAATCCCAAAGCCGGGCAATTCGAATCGCAAGGAAATTCTCATCAAGGACCGTGCAGACCTGATGGCTGAACTTAAAACCCTCAGAAAGCAGTCTGATTTAAATATGCGTCGCCGCGTATTTCCAGAACCGCTTCTCAATGCCAATGCTATCGCTTCTTATGCGGATTTTTCGGAGAAATCGATTCTGGGAGCACTCGGGTTTTTCAACTCTAAGACGTCCGCTGACGCGAGAGCAATCAATAATCAGGTCGACAAAAATATCCAGGGAATCGTCGCAGCGCGCGACCAAGGGAACTGGGAAACCGCAGTCGAGATCCATAAAGAACTCACGGGTGAGCGTGGGCCGTTTCTAGAACTTCGATCCTCGACACTGCAAGAACTCAAGAAACTCTTTATGGACCAACATGCAAAGGAGTTCACCAAAGACGTCCAAGAAATCTATTGGGGCACGATCCGATCGCTCTATTGTCAAGCTCTGGAGATTCGAGAAGATGCGACGAATCCCGCATGGATGGAATGGGACGTCGAAGCAGCGAGGACGATTGAGGACTTATCCGAACTTCTGCGCATGCTCCCTGCCGACGGAAAGCTCTTTCATGAAAAAAGCGAGTCCCCGTACCCCATTCCCGACGCCCTTGTGAGGCACCTCAATGCGCCTCACAATGAAACGGGGCGCCGATATTCTGAACGGCTAGCCGAGTTGATGACTACCACATTCTCATGCGAACTTCCGCTTCGAAATCTGCTTGATGATAAAGAGAGAGAGAGTCTGCTCGCATGGCTCACGCTGTTGCAAGGAAAGGTCGACGCTGCCCATCGCGACGCTACTCGCGAATTGGAGGTCCATACTCCACAGGTGGGGGAGCTTGCCTCATTGGGCTTAACCAATATACGAACGCTCGACCAACTTGAAGAAGCCTTCACACAAGAGCTTGCGGAACTGACATCATTCGCCGAACGATGTGCTCGAAGAGAGTCGCCGGAAATCGATAGTCAAGATCCCAGGTGGATGCGTTCATTGAAATCACAACTTTATGCGTGTATTCCACAAAGCTCAACTTCGGTAATGAAGTCGCTCGAGTTTTCGGACTATACGAAGATCCTCTATCCACGAAACTCATCTTCGGAAATGAATTCGCTCGAGTTTTCGGACTATGCGAAGATCCTCTATGAGCAAGACCGTTCGGACGCGCAAGAGCGGGCACGGACGCTGATCTCTCAAGGATCATCCCGAGCCGAGTGGCAAAACGAGCAGGAAACGAACGACTGCCTCAACTGGGCGTCGACGGCGCTTGCTCGCCTCCAGGGTGTCGCGGAATACTCGGGTTCGCTCAAGCCTCCTTCGGAAATGGCGCGATTCCTCTTGCTACCCAATGACGAACAAAATTTCCATCGCGTCATCGAATTGACGAATACGGCATATCCGCCCCTCTCGACAACGACGACGCCAACCAATTCCATATCGCCCACGATGGAGGTCTCCACCGCTTACTTCAAGGATGCTCTCGCAAGTCTTTATGAGACTCTCGCGAGTCTCCCCAAACATCCACGTCGTCACCCTCCGAAGGAGTTGTCGACCCTTTATGAAGTTATGCAGCAGCACAGGACGAAGACACATCAGGACCCTTCCGGACGCAAGGACAAGAGTGACGAAGTAACGGCGTATAATGAACAGAACGGATATTATGTTTCTTGGCAGTTTGATACGTATTGTCAAGATGTTAGAAGAAGCGAACTCGAAGATACGATGAAATCTCTTGAAGATTTCGAGAGCGTTCTTCCACAAGTTTACGCTTCATTGAATGATCAAGGAAAGGCATTGGATCTTTCAGCGGCATTGCATCTTTCAGAAATAGGGACATGCTCCCCTCCGGTACTCGTCGAATACATCTGTCCCGCCATCATTTACCAAGCACACATGGGCGAATTCCTTCTCGCCCAAATTCCAGATAAGGAGATCTCGCGAACATCGCCGTTGAAACAGAAGCCGGATGGAAGCACGGGCTCACGACACCTCTAACCTTTCAGTGATTGAGTTTTCATGCGAATGGGATCAGCGATTTTTCCCCGATGTAGGTGATGATGCTCTTGGTTTCGGTGTAAAGTCGAAGCGTTTCCATACCGAGTTCACGGCCGTATCCGGATTGCTTATACCCGCCGAAGGGAACTCCCGGAAAGATCGCGTACGGCGTATTGATCGCGACGGTTCCCGAACGCAGACGTTGCGCCACGCGATGTGCCCGTCCGAGGTTCGTCGTCCACACACTGGCGGATAAGCCGTATTCGGAATCATTGGAAAGCGTAATCGCCTCTTCGTCGGTCTTGTAGGACATCAGCGTCACGACAGGGCCGAAGATTTCTTCACGCGCGACGCGTGTCGTCGGATCGGCCAAGAGCACCGTCGGCTCCCAGAACATTCCCGGACCTTCGAGCGCATGACCACCCACAATCAGTTGCGCACCTTCTTCTCCGCTGCTCGCAACATATCGTTCGATCTTCTCGAATTGCTCGCGAAGGGTGATCGCACCGATCTGTGTTTCTTTCCGAGTCGGGTCGCCGACGCGCAAGGCTTTGGTTTTCTCGACGAACGCCGTCAAGAAGCTATCGGCGATCGACTCGTGAACCAAGACGCGCGAACGGGCTTCGCAACATTGTCCGGCGTTGTAGAATGCGCCGTAGAGCACCCCCGCGACCGCCGCGTCGAGGTCTGCGTCCGCGCAGACAATCGACGGACATTTTCCGCCCAGCTCCAATGAAACGCGCTTGATGCTTTGCGCTGCGGCCGCCGCGACGTCTCGGCCGGTCGCGGTGCTACCCGTGAAAGCGACCTTATCGACGCCGGGATGCGCGACCAAGGATGCTCCGCATTCTCGTCCAGCGCCCGTGACGACATTGAGGACGCCCGGCGGAAAACCCGCCTCGACCGCGAGGTCCGCCAAACGTAAGGCAGTGAGCGGCGTCGCGGGAGCGGGCTTGAGTATCACCGTACACCCCACAGCCAGCGCCGGAGCGACCTTCCACGATGCGAGCAATAGCGGGAAATTCCACGGAACGATCGCCGCGACGACGCCCACGGGTTCACGGACGGTCTGCGTCAAGAACGAGAGCGACGGTCCGGGAATCGTCTCGCCGTAATTCTTGGTTGCCGCACCCGCGTAGAACTCGAAGACGTCGACGATGGAACCAAGTTCTCCCTTCGCCGTATTCATTGCCTTGCCGTTATCGCGCACTTCAAGCGCAGCCAACTCGTCGGCATGTTCGGCAATCAGTTGCGAGAGCTTGTAGAGCGCCTTCCCCCGACGCGCGGCTGAAAATGTCGGCCATTTACCGCCTTCAAAGGCCAAGCGCGCCGCTCTGACGGCGGCATCAACGTCCTGCTCGCTCGCATCAGCTACGAGAGCGATCGTTTCCCCGGTCGCAGGATTGCGATCTTCATACACTGCCGAAGTGCTCGCATCGCACCATCCGGCGATGAATAACTTGGTTTGTTCGACGGGGAGTGCCGACGTACTCATTCTATGCTCCTTGTGTCCATGGACGCTCCCTAAGGAATGCGCGACGAAAGACGAAGACCCTTGTCGTTCGACATTGAAGTTGGGGCTAAATATGAACGAGGTGAGAAATCGTTTCAGCGGTTTCGTCGCGCGTATTACCTTCGCGAACGATCTTGCCGCGCTGAATGACGGCATAATGATCGGCGAAGGTCCAGGCGAAATCGAGATATTGCTCGACGATGATGATCGTGACGCCGAGTTCGGTACGGATGCGGGTGAGCGCCGTCTCGATTTCCTGGACAATGTTCGGCTGGATGCCCTCGGTCGGCTCGTCGAGAAGCAGGAGCCTCGGCCGGCCGGCGAGCGCGCGCCCGATTGCGAGCTGCTGCTGCTCGCCGCCGGAGAGAACACCGGCCCGGCGGGAAGCAATGTCGGCGAGTGCGGGAAACATGTCGAAGACATAGTCGGGCACACGGCGATCGCTACCCGTGCGGCCGGCGAGCGCCGCGAGACCCGTCGCCAGGTTTTCAGCAACCGTCAAGTGTGGGAAAATATGCCGGCCTTGCGGTACATAGCCGATGCCGCTGCGTGCGCGGCGGTAAGCGGGCTCCGCGGTGATATCCCGCCCGGCGAAAGAGAGTTTGCCGGAGATCACGTTGTGTATTCCCGTGATGACCTTGAGGAGCGTGGTCTTCCCGACTCCGTTGCGGCCGAGTAAGGCGAACGAGTCGCCTTCGGGGATGCGCAGATCGATATCCCAGAGCACCCGGCTGCGTTCGTAGGCGGCACTGACGCGATCAAGCGTGAGCAACATTTTTCGCCTTCCCAAGATAGACGGCTTCAACTTCCGGATCACTGCGAATCTCAGCGACGCTCCCTTCGCGGAGCGTCTTCCCTTGGTGCAACACGGTGACCGGCCCGTTAAGCGCCTCGACAAAACTCATGTCGTGATCGATCACCACCACAGCGTGGCGGCCGAGCAGCGATTTGATGAGCTTGGCGGTGCGGGCAGAATCCTGCGGCCCCATGCCGGCAGTGGGTTCGTCGAGGAGGAGCAAATCAGCGTCGGTCGCGACCACCATGCCGATTTCCAACCACTGCATCTCACCATGGGCGAGGCTGCCGGCAAGCACCTCTGCGCGTGTCGTAAGACCGATGAGGTCGAGAATTTCTGTCACGCGTGCGACTTCGGCCGCCGGCAAGCGGTGCGAAAAGCTCCGCCGGCAGGTGCGATCGATGCGCGCGGCAATGTGCAGATTCTCCGCGACGGTAAGGTTCGGAATAATTCCGGGTGCCTGGAATTTACGGCAAATACCACGCCGAACGATCTCGAATTCCGCGAGATTGGTGATGTTCTCGTTTTTGAAGATGATGCGGCCTTCGGTTGCGCGTACGCGACCGATGATTGCATCGCAGAGCGTCGATTTGCCCGCACCGTTTGGGCCGATCAGGATGCGGAGGCTGCCCGGCAACACGCTGAAATCAACGCCGCCAAGGGCACGAAATCCATCGAATTCGACGACCAGGTTTTCCACCATCAACAGCGGTGCGGATATTGCGTTCATTCGGCATCCATCGCTTTAAGGACACGAAGGCGATGGTGATATGAGCCGAGCACCTCGGTGCTGAATATCCCGGCAATGCCGTTCGGCAGAAAGCTCACGACCAGGATGAAGAGCAAGCCGAGCGCATAGAGCCAGAGCGAGGGTAATGCACTGCTAATCTGGTCTTTGGCGAAATTCACCAGCAACGTCCCGGCGATCGCACCCCAGAGGGAGGTACGGCCGCCTACGGCCACCCAGACGACCATTTCGATCGACGGCACCACCCCGACGAGCGCCGGAGAAATCACACCGGCGGCAAGGGTGAATAACGCACCGGAAAGCCCGGCCAGCATAGCCGCTACGCTGAAGGCGACGACCTTGTACGGGGTGGGATCATAGCCGAGGAAACGGACGCGATTTTCGCCGGCGCGCGTTGCGCGCAGTACCACACCGAAACGGCTCGTCAGCAGCCGGCGCAGGCCGAGATAGGCGAGCACCGTGCACATCAGCGAAGTGTAATAAAGTTTTGTGCCGAACGAGTTCGTGGTGACGTCGATGCCGAACAGCGTCGAGAAATTCGTAAGACCGTTGAAACCGCCCGTGTAGGCCTGCTGGCTAATCAGCAGTGTCGAAAAGGCGAGGGCGAGCGCTTGAGTAATGAGCGCGAAATAGACGCCGCCGACCCTCCTGCGGAACACCAGCCAAGAGAAGCCGGCCGCGAAAAGTCCCGGGATAAAAAAGACACCGAGCACGGCGATGATCGGCGACCGAAACGGCTCCCAGAAGCCGGGCAATGTGGAGACGCCGCTCCAGATCATGAAGTCGGGTAGGTTGCCGGGCGTGAGGCCGGCGAGCTTGAGGTTGAGCGCGAGCGCATAGCCGCCGAGACCGAAGAAGACGCCCTGACCGAGGCTGAGGACGCCGCCCTCGCCCCAGATCAGGGTAATTCCGAGCGCCAAGATCGCGAGGTCGAGGAAGCGCGTGAGCAGCGTGAGCGCATAGGATGTGACGATCCATGGTGCGACGATGCCGATGAGCATGACGATCGCGCCGATCGCAAGCCGAAAACGCCAATCCTTCGCGAACATTCCCGTGGCTTCGCCTACCTATTCTTCGAGAGCGCGCGAGCGAACCGCAATGACGCCCTGCGGTCGCACTTGGATGAACAGAATGACGAAGACGAGGAGCACCACTTGGGCGACACTGACATCGAGGAAGATCTGCGCAAAGGCCGAGATAAAACCGATGATCAGCGAGGCAACGGTCGTGCCGGTGAGGCTACCGAGACCGCCGAGAATGACGACCAGAAAGGCCGGAACGATGTAGCTTTGCCCGACGGTCGGCGTGATCGGGCCAAGAAGCGCCAACACCACACCGGCGATGCCCGCAATTCCCGTGCCGAGCGCGAAGACCACAAGATCGATCCGGCGCGAATCGATGCCCATGGCGGAGGCGATTGGACGATCCTGATTGACTGCGCGCACGAAGAGGCCGAGGCGGGTTTTCTTCAGCAATAACGCGATGCCGCCAAGCACGACACCGGCGATGAGCAGGATGAAAATACGCGTAGCGGGCAGATTGAGGCCCACGAGCGGACCCCCCGATATCGATACCGTGTGGTTAAGCCAATCCGGGGCAACGACCTCGACGCCGATTGCACCAAACACATTGCGCGCCGCCTGCTGCAAAATGAGGCTGACTCCCCAGGTTGCGAGCAAGGTATCGAGCGGACGCGATGAGAGCCGGTGGATCACGCTCCATTCGAGCAGTCCACCGATGATGCCGGCCCCGATAAAGGCGACCGGCATGGCCACGATGATGCCGAGCGGACCCGGCACCACATGCAAGGTAAGATACGCAAGATAGCCGCCGAGCATGAGCATCTCCCCATGCGCCATGTTGATCACGCGCATGAGTCCAAAACTCAATGCAAGGCCGAGAGCCGCGAGTACAAAGAGCGAGGCGACGCTGAAGCCATTGAAGACTTGGCCGAGAAGAAACGCCGTCTCGCTCATTGTATGGGACTCCGGTTCAGTGAAGTTTACAAGTCTTGCCGGGGAAGTTCAGCGGATCGTAAGGTTGCGGATCGATCGTGCCGGTCGAATGCCAGACAATCTTGAATTGGCCGTCCGGTTGGAGTTGACCAATATAGCCTGTCTGCACCAGACTCTGATTGTCGGCGAACTTCACGAGTCCGAGCGGACTCCGTCGAAAACCCAGTTCGACGGCGGCCTCGCGCACTTTTTGCTGATCAAAGCTTTTCGCCCTCTCGACCGCTTTTTTCCACTCGAAGACGTCGACATAGCCGTGGACCATCGGATCATCGACGGGCGCGTCGGCACCGTACTTCGCCTGGAACGCTTCCACGAAAGCGGCGTTATCCGCACCAGGAAGTTTTTCGAAATAATTCCATGAGGTGTAGCTGCCTGCGAGCAGGCTGGGACCCATCGCCTTGGCTTCCGGCTCGGCGATTGAAAAGCTCATGATCGGCAGTTTGTCGGGAGTCAGGCCGGCCGCAGCGAGTTGCTTGAAAAAGCTGACATTACTGTCGCCGTTCAGCGTGTTGATGATAATATCCGGTTTGGATTGCTGGATTTTCGCGATCACCGCGCTGAAATCGGTGCCGCCGAGGGGAACGTAATCTTCGCCCAAGAGGGTGAGACCGCTATGCGTAATATGTTTCTTGAGGATTAAATTGGCCGTGCGCGGATAGACATAATCCGAGCCGATCAGATAGAAGCGCTTATAACCTCTTTGCTCCGCCCATGAAAGCGCCGGGAGCGCCTGCTGATTGGGTTGTGCGCCGGAATACATGATGTTTGGCGAGCATTCATTGCCCTCGAACTGCACCGGATACCACAGGAGGTTATTGAATTTCTGGAATACGGGAAGCATTGCCTTGCGGCTCGCCGAAGTCCAGCCGCCGAACACCGTGACGACTTTGTCTTCTTCGATCAGCTTGGTGGCTTTCTGAGCGAAGACTGCGGGATCCGAGGCGCCATCCTCCTCGACGGGCACGACCGTTTCGCCGAGCACGCCGCCTGACGCGTTAATCTGTTGGATCGCGAGTAGCTCGGCATTCTCAAGCGGCACTTCGCTGATCGCCATTGTGCCGGAGAGTGATTGCAACACACCAACTTTCACGGTGCCGGAATTCGCGGCGACGGCGGCAAGCATCGTACCGGCCAGTAAAGCCGCCACGAAACTCAGACTCCGAAAAACCATTATGTTCTCCCCTTACTGTTTAGTGTAATATGGAAATGTAACCCTGCCGCCGAGACCGCGCGGGATTTCCCAAGGACCAAAAATGCAAAAACCTTCGTGCCGCACGTTTTTCACGCGGCCCTCAGGTTGCACGGGACAAGACAGTATCGGATACCCCCGAAGAACGGTACTCCTTTAAAGGTTAAGGCTTTGCAGGCACGTTCGTTATGGTACAAATTACCACAGAGCATTTACAGCTACGTAAGTAGCAGTTCCCCGTCTTATGCTTCATGGCAAGAAAACGCATAATCTTCGGAGCCCTCATTGAGCAGACAAACAAAGTACTTTAGGATCTTTCAATATTGCGCTCGCTCAGTTGTTCCCCAACCGCACTTCCGCAAGGCCATAAGGTTGTCTTTGCCAAATAGGGAGAACATTTCGTCTGTCGTTACGACGTTCCGCGAGTAGAGGAGGCACAACCATAACGCAACTACTTGAAATGACCACGGAGGGAGCACGCGGGCCAGCCTATCTCCGCTATGCGCAAACTTTAGTAGCTGATACCCAGCCAAGCGAAGAGGACGAGGACGTCGTCATTGATGTCGCTGCAGATGGTTCCGTTGTCGGCGTGGAACTCGTCTCGGTGAACTCTGCGACGATCACCGCGCTCGTAAAAGTAGCCAACCATCTTGACCTCGACCTTAGCCTGCTCTTCTCCCGCCCAATCACACCCCAGGCTTCCTAACGCGAACAAGGTCGATTATGGATTCACAATGGATAACTCCAGCGCTCGGCCTCCTTGGTGTCCTTATCGGAGGCGCTGGGACGCTTGTTGTTCAACGGCTTGGCTTCCAGCATATAGATGCAGGCGTTCGGCGAGAGATGCGAACACGGCTTCGCCGGGCCCTGCAACAACTCACCTTGCCACCCGAATATGTTTGGCTACTCCCCTTGCGGGAGTGTCTGTCGAAAGCCCTCGACCGAGGTCGCCAAACAGATGTCGCTACCGCTTTCAATGATGACCAGCACTTCGCGTTAAGCAAGGCCATTGATGGATTGCAAGATCTCCTGCACCATCTCGACTCAGAACTGCGTGACCTCGCCTTCAGAGATCAAATCCCAAAGTACGATCTGAAAATGTGGGGCAAGTGGGTGCCATCTGACGACGACTACTTGTTGATCGACGAACGGTTTCGCGAAAAATTCTCCAATACGTTCGATATCGTCGCTGCGGCGCTGGTTGCTCTCGGCGACAGTAAGTTCGTTGAATGGCAACAAGCACATCAAGCAAGAGACTTGAACCAAACAGCGGTTGCCCCATGCCGTGCGCGCAAATGAAAATGCCCGCTTTGGCGAGCATTTGAAGGTGGATGTCTGGAGCCCCCGATGGGGATTGAACCCATGGCCTCGTCCTTACCAAGGACGTGCTCTACCACTGAGCTACAGGGGCGCGTTGGAGCGGGCGGCGAGAATCGAACTCGCGACTCTTGCTTGGAAGGCAAGGGCATTACCATTATGCAACGCCCGCTTGGTTCTGGTGGGCAGGGCTGGATTTGAACCAGCGTAGCGCTTTCGCGCGCCGAATTTACAGTCCGGTGCCTTTAACCACTCGACCACCTACCCAAAACCGCTGTGTGGAGTACGCTCTTGCTCGCTCGTGTCCTTGTCTTCAGCAAGATTTTTCTAAGCCGACGGTCGGACTCGAACCGACGACCAGCGGTTTACAAAACCGCTGCTCTACCAACTGAGCTACGTCGGCACAGCATGAAGAACGAACCAAGCGCCCTTCGCCATTCGCCGGTGCTTCTCCCGGATGCTCCCGCCCGCAGCTAAAAACCTCGCCCAAGCAAGGATTCCGGGAATGCGAACGTGATCCGGAGTCTCCCAGGAAAGGCGCCGCCCATCACGGGAGATGCCGTTCCGGGGAAATTCCGATCCGACTTTTACGGGAGTTCGATCTCGGAGAGGTTCTTCTCGATCTTCCGCTTGACGCGCTGAAGCGCGTTGTCGATCGACTTCACGTGACGGTTGAGGTCGCGCGCCATCTCCTGATAGCTCTTGCCTTCAAGGTAGGATAACAAGACTTGCGACTCAAGCTCGGAAAGATTCTCCTGAATCCGCTCTTTGATGTCGTCGGAGACTTCCTGGTTGATCACCAGTTCCTCGGGGTCGGACGACTTTTGCGCCGCCATGACGTCGAGGAGCGTTCGCTCGCTGTCTTCGTCATAGATCGGCTTGTTGAGCGAGATGTACTGATTGAGCGGAATATGCTTCTGACGCGTCGCGGTCTTGATCGCGGTGATGATCTGACGCGTAATGCATAGCTCGGCGAAGGCACGGAAGCTCGAAAGCTTATCGGCCTTGAAGTCGCGCACAGCCTTATACAGACCGATCATCCCCTCTTGGATGATATCCTCCCGATCGGCTCCGATCAGGAAGTAGCTCTTGGCTTTGATACGGACGAAGTTCTTGTATTTGTTGAGCAAGAACTCCATCGCGAGGTTATCTCCGCCCTTTGCGGCTGAGACGAGGTCCTCATCGGGACGTTCGTGATACTCAAGGACTCCCGGGGCCATCACTGCCATCGCGTGGGTGTTTCCTTTTTATTTCGTCAAATTGGTGGAGCAAGCTCCCCCGCTCGCGAGCGAACCTGCATCCGAGTTATTATAGGAGTCTCCTGCTTTTGCGTCAAGGAGAGGCGAATAGGACCTTCTTACCTATTTATCCCGGCGATCGCCCGCTTCGCTGCCGCAAAGCCTCGAAAATCACCACTGCAGCCGCCACCGAGGCGTTGAGCGAGGCGACCCGGCCCGCTAGCGGAATCATCGCTAGAAGGTCGCACTCCTTTCGGACGATCGGAGCGACTCCGCGCCCTTCCTCCCCCACCACCAGGGCCAAGGGAAGCCTGAGATCGATCTGATCGTAGGCCTTGGCCTCCTCGGCGAGGACCGTTCCGACGATCCACAGACCCGCTCGCTTGAGCGAACGCAAGGCCCCGGCGACGTTGGAGACCTGAGCAACCGGGAGGTGAGCGGTGGCGCCTGCGGCAGCCTTGCGAACCACGGCAGTGACTCCGGCGCTCCGCCGCTCGGGAATGACGACGCCGGTCGCGCCAGCGCATTCGACGCTCCGAATGATCGCGCCGAGGTTATGCGGATCGGTGAGATGATCGAGAACCACAATCAAGCCCGGCGGATGCTCGGTCGCACGCCGAATGAGATCGTCCAACGACGCGTAGACGAACGGAGCGCCAACCGCGATGACGTGCTGATGCGCGCGATGCGGGAAGCGCTGATAAAAGGTCCGACTTTCGTAGCGAAGCGGCACACCGAGTTCCTGGGCCGCCAGCGCAATGCGCTGCACGACGGGATCACGTCGCCGTTCCTCGCCGATATGAATGCGAACAAGGCGTTCTCCCGCGAGGAGAACTTCCTCGACCGCATGGATACCGTAAACCAAATCCGCATCATCGGGTTCGGCCGACGGGCGAATCCATTCGCGACGCTGTACAGGAGCAGCGCCTTCTTCAAAGCGCTTCTGCGGCGCAAGCGGTTTTCGCGGCGGGCCGTTCAAGACATGAGGCTTCGCGGATTCCTTTCCCGCTCCCAAGCGCTTTCCTGACGCGTTCTGCGGCTCGAAACGCTTTCCGTGCGGACCGCTCGAACCATGAGGCTTTGCGGAATCGTCAGCCGATACCATGCGTTTTCCTGGAGCGCCTTGCGCCTCGAAACGCATATGCGGTGCGCTCTTCCACTCGGGCGGCTTCCAAGAATCGTCGCCCGATTGCAAGGGTTTTCCCGCAGCGGTCGACGGCTTGAAATCCTTGCGGCGCTTACCGGAAGAACCGGGTTTTACTGGACGATTGCCCATGATGTCGTTCCATCTCTTCCATCGACAAGGGAGATCCCTTCGTCGGCCAAAGCTTTTCGAATCTGATCGGCGCGCGCGAAATCCTTGGCGCGTTTAGCATCCCGCCGGGTCTCGATCAACAGATTGAGAAACGCATCTCCGGAAACTCCGTCCAGCGACGCGACCGAAGACAAAGCTGAGCGCAGACGCTTGAAACGCTCCGCGAGATCGGAGGGAACCTCATCTGCTCCGGAGGTCGAGCGCGATCGCGCGATAGTTCGCTCGTTTGGAGAAATGCCGAGGACGTCCATCGATTCGAGCAAGAAATCCGCGATCGGCGCGGCCTCTCCGGAATCGATCCACGTATCTGTCTCGCGCACGACATCGAACAAGGACGAGAGTGCCGCGGCCGTGTTGAGATCGTCATCGAGCGCCTCGATGAAACGTCGACGATGAAGATCCCTCTCAGGATGCGCGGAGGGGACAATTTGCGCCGCCGGTTCACGCCGCAAACGGTCATAGGCGTCAAGCAGGCGTTCCAGCGCGCTGGTCGCACCCTCGATCGAAGCCTCGGTGAAATTCATTGGTTTGCGATATCCGGTTTGGAGGAAAAGCAACCGGATCGCCTGGGGATCATGACGCTCCAACAAATTCGAGAGCGGTTCGAAGTTGCCGAGCGATTTCGACATTTTCTTCCCATCGAACATGAGCAAACCGCCGTGCATCCACACGTTGACCATGGGTGTATGTCCATCGAGTAAGGGTTCGCTTTGCGCGATCTCGTTCTCATGGTGAGGAAAAACGAGATCGTAGCCACCGCCGTGGATATCGAAGGGTTCACCGAGCAACACGTGCGACATCGCTGAACATTCAATGTGCCATCCCGGTCGCCCCGATCCCCACGGTGATTCCCAAAAGGGTTCACCGGGTTTTGCGAATTTCCAGAGGGCGAAGTCGAGCGGATCAAGTTTTTTCTCGCCTGGAGCGATGCGCGCTCCAACGAGCAACTCGTCAACATTTCGCCCCGAGAGCGCCCCGTACCGCTCAAAGGTCTTGACCGCATAATACACGCCGTCATCGACGACGTACGCATGACCACGCTCAAGCAAGCCTTGGATCATCTCGATAATCTGCGGAATGAACACGGTAGCGCGCGGTTCGTGATCCATCTCCAGCACATGCAACGCGCGCATGGACCGCTTAAATGACGCGTAGTGCCGATCCATCAAGACGCTCCACGGAATCCCGAGTTCCGCGGCACGTTGGATACTGCGATCATCAATATCGGTAACGTTCTGAACGAAAGTGACGCGATATCCCGACGCGACGAGGTGGCGCCGTAAGACGTCGAAGGTCAGAAACGAGCGCGCATGTCCGAGGTGTGCTTCCGCCGACGGCGTCATGCCGCAGACGTAAATGCGAACATTTTCGTCACGCACCGGCGTAAAGGGGTCGACACGCCGGGTTCCGGTGTTATAAAGCCGTAGCGACATGAGGGCTCTCATTGCAGGTCGTTTGCAGCGCGGACGTTCCGCGCGGTTCTCGAAAAGACGTGGTCATATTTCTTCGTTCGGTGGAGTTGCTTGGATCGGCGTGAACGCCGAACCGTCGGGGCCGAAACGAATCGTCTCAAGCCCACGGCCATGGAGGAGGTGAGATGCGACCGCACCGATTCGTATCAAGATCCGGTCATGTCCGAGCAAGGGAAACAACAGTTCGAGTGGAGGACCTATTCGTTCGCCGCTCAGAGCGACGCGCACTGCGAGAAGCGCATCCTGCTCGGCGAGACCAAATTCCTGGGCCATCTCCGGAATATCGTGCGCAAGCGGCAAACCCTGCAGTTCCGGTTGCGCGTCGACGTATTGCGAGACCGTATCGAGGAAGAACAAGACCTGGCGCGTACGGAGCCGTTCGAGATCGAGAGCCGGAATCACCGTCGCCTCCTCACGTAGGGCCGCAACCTGACCGAGAGCCTCGTCCGGCCGATCGCACAGCTCGCCATATGCCTCGACAAAAGTCGCAACCCAGAGCGCAGCCGCAGGCGGAACTTCATCCCCGTCGTTCGAGAAAAAGCCAGCGCGAAGCATCGCTGCGGTCAGGGCAACGGCACGAGCAGATGCGAGCCCGTCGAGAGGGGCTCCGCCGGACGAGGGGCGAGGGTTGTCCATCCGTTCAAGCCTAAGGGATGGAGTCAAGTCTTTCAAGCGTCCTAGCGGCACTTTGCAATAGGCCCCAGGGAGTCATTGCGGTACGGCTGATTTGTCGAGGTGCTACAACTTCGGAGCGCGTGGCGGGACGGAATTGCTATTTTGAGCGTGTTGGGTTCTTGTCCGACGGTGGTCGACGTTTTCGCTTCGGTTTTTCGTGTGAATTCTCAACAGCCTCGGTCTTGGCATCATCTGAAGAGTACGGCTGAGGACGGGGGAACGACCCTTGCTCAAGAGCGTTCTTAAAAGCTTGCCGAGCCTCTTTTTTGCCTCGGCTGCATTGCGGGAAAATTTTTCGTCTGAAATAGTCTTGGGCGCAGGTGCCTTCCGTATTTCGGCAAATCTCGCCGCAAAGTAAGCGCTTGCATGGTCTGCCTTTTTACGCCGTTCTTCAGGGGAAAGGGGATCGGTCATCGGGGCCTCCAGGAAACTCGACGGGCTAAGCCTAGCAGGTTTTCCTTGTGAGATTTGTCCCTCGATCTTCCAGTAAGGGGATCGAGACCTGATCTTCGATGAACGCGTATTTAACGAGAGCCTTTTGCAAAGAACATGCTCACCTTGTTAAGATTTCACGATTTTAGCGCAGCGCCGCATTCTCTCGACGCAGAGGACGATTCTCTTCCTCAAAGCGAGACGCCCGGCGTCACCGTACTTTCCGCCTCGGCGGGTTTGAATCTTCGCCCTCACGTTTAGAGCAGGGTTCCAGAAACCCTGAGTTCTCGTCCAATATGGGAGACGCTATGCTCGCGCTTCTCGACGCAGCGTACCGCATTGAGCTTGTGTTCCCGACTGAAGGTCCGGCGTTCTATAGACATGACACCTCACCGACCTGATGTTCTCCGGCTCTATGTGTGTCCGGCAAAACGGGACAAGCTCATTCGACCGATTCACTCGATCGACCTCTGTAAACGGCGGATCATGGTCCTGTTCATGTCTTGACATGATGCTCCATTATATTGTACGCTTTCAAGCTCGTAGGAAGATCACAAGAACGCGGCCAATGCGATCCGCCACAGTCTTGGGAGAGTCCTTCATTTATCTATCCATCGATCGCCAATAGGAGCATTTTCATGGCGCTCGCGACGCCCTTCAACGCACCGAATCAACTTCGTCACGCTAACGAATCTCATGCCGTTGACCCACTGAATCCGGTAAGTATGCCGCGAGCTAGTAGTTTAATTCTTCTAAATGCAGACGCAGAAATATGCCTCATTCGACGAGATGACGACGCGTCGATTCTCTTTCCCTCTTGCTGGGGTATGATCGGTGGAGCAGCCGAATCTGACGAACAGCCTGAAGCAACAATAGTACGTGAATGTTGCGAAGAAACCGGAATCCAGATAGTAAGTCCCAAATTTTTCGTCCGCTTTTTAACCTTCTGGCACGAGGAAAGCGTCTTCATTCACCAACTGACACAAACCAATCCCGTCATCCGATTGGGCGAAGGAGTGGAGTATTATTTTTTTCGTCCTGAAGCTATCTTAGGGCTCAAAACTGCGTTCTACACAGCGCCAATATGCGCGCTATATAAACTTGCATTTCCGGAGACACTCGCACCATGACCACTCATCCTCGTAGTGTTATCATTAGCGCTGCACGTACTTGCTTTGTTTACTGCAGAGGTTGCTATAACCATTTCGGACGAAATAAAGATATTGCTCCAACATCTGCAATCACGCGCTTTGCTGAGCGCCTAGCTGGGACGGGCATGTCAAAATTGACAATTGGCGGCGGGGATCCATTATCTCGTTACGATATAATCGCGCTGCTCGAATCACTTAAGCGCCTTGGATTTAAAATCAATCTTGACACTGTTGGAACTCCACTACTGGGAAGCGTTAGCACCTATTTTAACGGCCGCGTGCAGATCAATCATATCGATTCTACGAAGCTCTTAGGGCGCGTAGACCGTCTAGGAATTCCCATTGATGGGTCTACCGATGAGGTGGCAACCGCCTTTCGAAGTGGGCGTAAATCTTTTGCTATAGAACAAGAACGTGTGCTTGCGGCAACAGAGCGGGCAATGCTTCCCGTTGTTGTTAATACAGTTGTCCACAAGCGAAACGTCCAGGACATAACAAATATCGCACACATAATCCGAAAATTCGCTAATATTATACAGTGGCAGTTATTCCAATTCACCCCTTCTGGACCACTTGCCTATCAACATCGAGACAAGTTCGATGTCGATGACGATACATTCACCGCAGCGACGGATCCAATAAAGTTACAATCAATATTAGAAAGAACTGACGTTTCAATCGTGCCGAAGACGCGAACAATGCGTAAGAATGCTTATCTATTAATTGATTCTGACGGCATTGCCTGGTCACCTAGAGAATCAAATGGCAGTGAATGGCACATCGAGACAGACGCTCATATGGAACGCGAAGTTATCGGAGATATTCGATGCGAAGATGATTTGGGGAGGATCATTAAGTATGCTATGGGACAACAGAGCACACCCAGGGAGCACGCCTTCAAGTAAAAAATTCAACACAATACAGGAAAAAGCCATTACCCGAACCAATAAACCAAGTTACGTTGAGGAGGTATGAAGATGAGCATGTCTATGTCAGCGAGAATTGCTTCTGTTGACAGCGCTGACAGTACCATGAGCCTGCAAGCAATAAAAACGAAAATATTTTATTTTCTGGATGGCACTAGTATAACGGTTCCAGAAACAGCGTGTCGCGGATGTTACATGGAACAATTCGAGAGAGAGCTTTCCCCACTGATATCACCCGTTTACGAGGATGAATCTATCGTGATCAGGCAAGATGCTGAATGGCCTATTCCTGGATTCTTCATCGTTAGTTCCAAGGAACACGTTGCGTCAATTGCCGATATAGAAATGGAGCTAGCCGGCAAGATCGGCCATGCATTACATTTCGTCCGACTTGGATTACGCAAATTGTTCAACATTGAGCGCGCACATATCTATCACGAGGAAAAAATTATAGCACCACACATGCATTTTTGGATCCTTCCCCTATGGCCGGATATAATGCAGAGAGAACATATCGCCCCAAAGATATATGAAGCAAATGTCAAGGACTACCTTCACGCATTTACTTTTACTGAATATAAAGATTCAATACGCGACGCAAACTACGCGATGCGACAATTCCTAGATATACATCTAGCGACGTCGAATAAATGAGCAGATTGCTCGCAAGCTGCAATCTGCTCATTTATTCGACGTCGAGGCAGAACCCGTTTTAGCGCCTATATCCCGAATCTTGGTGAGGCTCCTCTAGCATGGAGTCGCTTTTGGTGCCCAAGCGATTCAGAGAAGTTAGCGTTGGCGTTAGACACTTATTTTTCATGAACTCTACCTTGAAAGCATCCAGGGAGATTAATTGAGTCTCTCCAGAATCACGTTTTGTCCATTCGACGACATTCTGAGCAATAGTTTTCGGGCTTACAATGATCCGATGCGGCATGCCAAGTAGGTCAGCATCGGCAAGTTTATTGCCGGCACCCAGATCGCGCCTGTCATCGTACAAAACCTTCGCGCCCATGCGTGTCAGATTATCATAGACCCGCTCGCACTTAAGGATATCAGCTTCGCTACGACCCAGCGATGTTAGTTGGATGTGAAATGGAGCGACCTCTTCGGGCCAGACTAATCCGCGATCGTCGCTAAGGCATTCCGCAATCGCGCCCATCAAACGGGTTGTCCCAATCCCGTAACAGCCGCTTACAATCTCTCTCTCACTGCCTTCTTTATCCATATATGTTGCTCCAAAGGCGTGCGTATAACGATTGCCGATCTTGAAAATATTGCCAACCTCGATCCCTTTAAGTTCTTCAAGCTCTTTTTCCTTACCTGGATAATAGTCCGGGATGAACTCAGTTAGGGCATTTTGATCGTCGATAATTTCCTTGTTAATTGCTAACTTCGTACCAGGCAGACGGTAAATGATATCTTCCCCATATGGCGTAATTACCTGGAACTCGTGCGAACATTCCTTCGAGAAGACTCCGCCCGATGCATAAGTAAGTAAGGTGATTTCACCAAGTCCACAACGATTGAAAACCTGGTTATAAGCGTGAATTGCCTTTTCATAAAAGGCATCCAAATCGTCATAACTTTCATGAAATGAATACATATCCTTCATTCTAAACTCTCGCCCCCGTAAAAGTCCGGACTTGGCACGCTTCTCGTTGCGGAATTTTGTCTGAACCTGGTGGACCTG
>DASZHL010000050.1:0-16363 GCA_035937855.1 Vulcanimicrobiaceae bacterium | reverse complement strand
CCTTGGTATTGAAGAATTTGCGAAATCCGCAAACCCTCAACGACGGCGTTCCGAACCTCGTCGATCTCGAAGAAGGTCTTGTCGGCATATCGGTAGGGCGTTTCTTTGAGGACTTGCGCTTCGGTGGGGATCCCTTTTTTCGCATGTCGTTTCGCTTCATTCCAAGCAACGCCGCCGGGTTCTTTTTCGAGAAGATTGCGACACTGTTCCCTCATTGCAAGGGGGAGACGATCGAAGTCGGCGCGGAGAAGCGGAAGACGATGAGAAGCTGCTCGGTAGCAATCGCGAAGCACGGTGAACTCTTTAAGCGACCGAACGATCGTTAGGCGATCTTCCCCGAAACCCTTGAATTTCCAGGCGTCCGCATCGGTGATCTCAGGCGTGACTAGAATGAGGGGACGATGATCGGGGTTCGCGTCCACATGATACAAGTACGTTTCGATTTGCTCCCGCTTGCTCTTGTAGACCTCCTTTCCCCTGGTCACCTCAACGTGGAACAATCGAGTCTCGAGATCTTTCGCGATGCGGTTACCGGCCTTTTTTCTCTTCTCCCCTTTCTCATTTAAATGTGGAATTTTCTTATCGTATTCGATGAGATCAGTTCCAAGAAGCTCCAGCGCGTCAAGCTCGAACTGTTTGTCCTTTCCTTTTTCTCGTGTGTCGGGGTCGTTGCTGTGGCGATCTTTCTTCGCCTTCACTCTGGCGATTTGAATGCGCTCGTTAAGGTCCGTTCTCTTTTTCTTTGAGAGAGTATCTTGCAAGGGTAGGCAATCCTCGGGCGACGGTCGTCGCGATGATCGGAAGGTCCGGAGTGCTTCACGGTTGATTAGTTGCACGTCGATCGCTCTGCGCGCATTTTCGAGACTGTCCCACCCCAGGTAAAATCGATGCCCGACCTCCAGGGCGGATGAATACGCCGCCCGCGCATCCTCTTCTCGTGCTTGGCTTACGGCTCCAAGCTCCGCTTGAACCCGGTCAGGGTCAGGGCCGGGAATCTCCACCAGACCAATCACCGGGCCTGCCCCGAGAAGCGAATAGCGACCGGGGCTCATGATATCGATCATCTGCATAAGCGATCTCCGACTGCAGGAAAGCCAAGGCTAGTTCATCTCCGTCCGATGAGACGATGACCTTGACGGGCTTACCCGGGAGTTCGTCAAGGTAAACAAGGCGGAACGTCGAGCGATAGACTAATCTCGGATTCAGAGCCGCGTTTTCGAGAGCAATTTGCGCGAAATGCTTGTGAATAGAGTTGGAACGGCGGTTGGCTCCTGCTGAAGTGAAGGTCCGTTGCGCGAAACATCACCACCGTTCATTAAACATAAACTTCAGATAAACTTCTCTCATGTATCTTGAATTTATCCTACATTCATATGGCCGACAGCACACTGCCACGAAGCGTATATATTTCCGGTACGACGATACCTATCATAGGCGAGGTGATCGACAATACCCTGGGGATTCGCAAACCAAATCTGAGGCAAGGGACCGAAAAGACGCTCGTAGGTAGGAACCCAGGAAAGAACGCCTTCGCCCGGGTTAGGGACGTGTTCTACTTTCTCGTCGACAAGGTTGATCGTCCATGCGTCAAAGGTAGTACGGTCGGCGAGCGTACGATGCCAAACAGTGTCAATGAAGCACACGGGCATGAACGCAAGTTTGTTTTCTTTGGCGTGAAGTTCCTTAGCAGCGAGAAAAAATCGGCCCAATTCGTTTTTCGCCTCACGTTCAAAAGGTAACAATGCGGCACCATAGGCACAAGATGGTGCCGCATCTTCTAAATTGGGACGTGGGGCGATATATCGCGTAAGCATATTTCCTTCGGGAACCTTAAGAGAGGCCTGGCCTAGGCCCCGCCGCTTGCCCTTATCCCTGGGCGATGGCCGTTAATTCTGCATAACCCAGAGCCGCCCTTCGAGCCAACTTTCCATCGGTGTCACCTCTTTGTCGCCAACAAGCTTCGGAGTTCTGAGGGTTCGATCTCCGCCTCGTCAAGGCTGAGAATCTGCTCATATGCGCTGATTTCCAGGAGTGCCGCAGCCTCATCTCCTTGGGCAAGGTGGGCACGTACGACGAGTTCGTGCCCGAGTTCCTCATAGGGATCGTCATTGACCAGCCGGCGGCCAAGGGATAATTGCGTGGTCGCGTTTTCAGGGGATAACGGCGCACGTTCTATGAGAAGGCGAGCAATTCGCCGGAGGAGCCCGACGATTCGTTGCTCGCTTAAAGTAAACCATTCCCGGTTGAGTTTTCGCCGAGACTCGCGTGCGATCAGTTTCGCGAATGCGTCCCATAGGCGCAGTTCAAGGTGATCGTCGAATGTGCCGATGTGCCCACGCGCCTTCGCCTCCAGGATTTCGATCTCATGTAGGTCGACACGAACGCTCGGTGCCAGTTTGTATCCTGACCGAGGCATCGTGATGATTGCCTCACGCAAACCGGGTAGCTTGCGCAAACGATTGACCATGACCCGTAAGATCGCGGCGGCTTTTTGAGGATCGGAATCCGGCCAGAGTTGCGCGAGGATCACGTCACGGTGAACTATGCGTTGTTCCAGCGCGAGCAATAGGATGACCTCAAGTTGCAATTTTGGTAATTCGACCAGTTGCCCATGAAGAAGAATATTCCCTTGAAGAATCGAAATGCTCGTTTCCGTTGAACGCACAGCGAATCGATCCACCAGCGCCGAGAACATCACGGGGATTTCCTTGCGAAGGAGCGCCTCGATCGCGCTGGCGAGTACCCTTCCCTCATCAATATTCTTAGCGAACTGCAATGCTTCTTGAAGGCAGAGGTCGCGACGGTCGGGTTCGACAAGCGCACAGAGGACGCGCGCGAGAATGCATAGATATGCTTCGTTGCTCGTCTCCGCCGCCTCTAGCGCGAGCTTCGCAAAACGACAGCGCTCGCCGGAATCTTGAGTATTTCCCACAGCGAGAAGCCATCCGTACACTCGGCCTCGCATACTCTCGTGGCCCGGTTTCGCAGTTGCTCCTTTCCCGCGAGCGCAGTCGAGAAAGTGCCGAATTCTTGCTTCACTTGCTGCACATGCGGGAACGAGATGGTCTTCAATCTGGTCGAGATATTCAGCGACAAGCGCATCCTCGCCGGCGATCCAAGCACCAAACGCCGCCTCGCGCAGCGCCATTGCTGTAGTTGTCGTGACACCCGCGCGGAGAGCAAGAGCGATTGCTTGAGTTGATGCAACACGTTCCGCATCTCGTTCTCCACGAAATCGATAGACTAATGCGACGGCGTCAAACAAAAACATCGCACGAGACCATTCGTTCGATAGAACATCAGAGCATCGATCTTCTATCAATGCAAGATCAACATGGCATCCACGTTTCGTATCGAGGATCACCTTCCAATACACTACAACCTGTGTTAGACGAGCGTCTTGAGCCGAAATCCCGTCTGCAAGTTCCTTCAAAAAAGCATCAGCCTCGTCCAACATACCAAGATTGAGATACGCGTTCACGATAAAGATTCCGACATTGACGCGAATATCCGCCGAGAGTGCGCGTCCCCCATCGTTTCGGTCCCAGATTTCGAGCCCTTCGTGCAGCCACTCTCTCCTTGGAAGACTGCGGGCACGGGTTGATACAACGCTTGCCCAAAGAGACGGGTATTCCATCAACGCGCTACGATCCAAGCGGGTCATAATCTCGCGGAGTCGGATCGAAGGCAATGAGAATAAGGACGGGCTTTCAAGGCCCGAGATCATACGCGCCGCAGCGACCGTATCCCCCACCTCCACGTAGAGTTGCGCAGCACGGATTGCGTCTCCGCGCGATGCGAACCTTTCGGCGGCCTGTATGGTCACGATACGCAATTCGTTCGCATGATTCCGCTTGAGAAATGAACGAAGGAGCGCATGTGGCTCGAAGATACCTTCTCTCTTTGAAATGCCGGGGATTTCGTAGCACAAGGCCTCAAGTCCAGCGAGGACTTCACTCGAAGGTGTTTGGTTGAGCGCCACAGCGATTTCGCCGGCCGTCGCATCCGGCACCGCGACGCCGGCGAGGAGCAAATCCCATGCCGATGCAGAAATCCGTTGGAGAACTTCTTTTGCAATGCAATCGAAGAAATCACCGTGACGCGGCAAATTCTTGGGAAGGTGCGCGAGCGAGTGTCCCTCGCGATGAAGCCAACGTAAGAACGAAACGCTCATCGGCCAGCCGTCCGTCATACCTTCGACATCGTCGATTAACGGCTCCGGGGTATGCTCGCCGAATAGCTGATGAATCTCCGCCCGAGTGAAGCCTAGCTGTTCGGCATCCAGCCGTACGAGTCGATCCCGGAGATTCAATCGTCCGACATGAACGTGCATAGCCGTCGTGCTACAAAAAAGGCGACGACGTCCCTCATGCGGCGTGTTCAGGAGGCGTTCGAGGAACATGCGCGTCTCATCGTGCGCTAGTGCCCGCTCGGCGTTTTCGATAAGGAAAAACCCTGAAGTGCTCCCGTTCTTCCAGAGCTTGAGTGCAAGCGCGCTCCACGCGTCTGCGTCTTCATTGTCCGGATCGATCTCAGCGGCGAGCCGCTCCTCGGAGAGGCCGCCTTCGGCCGCGAGTACGGCGACCAGCGTTTGGAGGAAGCCGAGTGTGGAATCGCTTCCCTGAGCATCACATCGCGTCAGCCCTCCCGCGATCTGCGCGATCTGGCGGGCTGCCGTCGACTTTCCATATCCCGCTGGTGCCTCCAGCACGACAAGGCGCGGATCGGACTTTCCGATGCGTTCGAGGAGATTCTCACGAACGACGATAGCGGCACTCACGGCGAGATCCTGTTCTTACGAATTTTCGAAATGCGAATGTATGTACGAATGCGCTTCAATCCAACTCCTTCGCGGTGCATGGGGAGAAGGAAAGGGTACGTGCGTGCATTTCGAATTCTTAAGAACCCTCTTGCATGCCCCCTCCCACGTTAGAATCGATAAACGATAACAGAGAAGGGCTCATGCCATAGAACACCAATCGCTCAAAACACCTGGTCGAGAGAAACAAACGCAATTGGAGGGAGCATGCAACAAGGGTGAGCATGGCCGGGTTTCGTCATGCTCACCCCGCAAAAATAGGGTATCGCCGTTAACTTAGCGTTATCTTCCAGCTTCTGCCGGCGATTTCCCCC
Source organism: Vulcanimicrobiaceae bacterium (assembly GCA_035937855.1). Classification (GTDB taxonomy): domain Bacteria; phylum Vulcanimicrobiota; class Vulcanimicrobiia; order Vulcanimicrobiales; family Vulcanimicrobiaceae; genus DASZHL01. Next base: position 11,230 of record DASZHL010000050.1, on the reverse strand, counting down.
GCTTGATCGGTGCAGGAAGGCAGTATGGCGATCCCCTTCGACATCCCCAAAGGTGTCGACGCGAAGGCGTGGATTCAGCGCTTCAACGGGCTTGCTTGGGGGATTTGTGACCTCGTTTCTTCAAATTGAAGAGACCCGATGAGTAAGATTTCCGCCCCGCGCGGCACGCAGGACCTCCTTCCCCCCGAAAGCGCGCGCCGGCAGGCGTTTGAACGCCGAGTTCACGAGATCGCCCGGCGTTTTGGCTATGGTGAGATTCGCACACCCATTTTCGAGGCGACGGAGCTCTTCGTGCGCGGCATGGGCGATACGACCGACGTGGTTGAGAAAGAGATGTACACGTTCAACGACAAGGGCGGCCGGAGCTTGACCCTCCGCCCCGAGTTGACCGCCGGGGTGGTGCGGGCGCTTCTTGAGCACAATCTCCTGGCTACAGGACCGCAGCGGCTTTACTACATTGGACCGTGTTTCCGCCATGAGCGACCGCAAGCCGGACGATACCGCCAGTTCGATCAGGTCGGGTTCGAGTGCTTCGGCTTCTCCGAGCCGGAGGCCGACGTCGAGCTTATTCTGGTCGCCGCCGAGTTCTTGCGAGCCTACCGGATCGACGATGCGGTCTTGAACCTCAATTCACTCGGCTGCGTGGAGTGTCGTTCCTCATACCGTGAGGCGCTGCTCGCACACTTTCGTCCGCACGCGGGGAGCCTCTCGACCGACTCGCAGAGGCGCCTTGAACGGAACCCCCTACGCATCCTCGACAGCAAGGCCCCGGAAGATGCGGCTCTCATCGCGAGTTCGCCGACCTTCCTCGACCGGATGTGCGGGCCGTGCGAACAACATTTCGCCGGGGTGCGGGCGCTGCTCGATGAGAGCGGCGTCGCCTACGTCATCAATCCGCGCCTTGTGCGAGGCTTCGATTATTACACCCGGACGGTCTTTGAGTTCATTTCCTCGTCGAGTGCGCTTGGTGCGCAGAGCACCGTCTGCGGGGGTGGCCGATACGATGGCCTCGTCGAGGCGCTCGGTGGGCCGCCGACTCCGGGGATCGGGTTTGGCCTAGGGATCGATCGTTTCTTGCTTACGGTTGCCGCGGAGGGCGAGTCTTCCGCTTCCGGCATTGCGGCGATTGCCTTGGGTCAAGCGGCGCGGCGTGGACTCGTGCCGGTCATCGCGGAATTGCGCCGCACGGCCGAGATTCCGGTGACGATCGACTACCGTGACGCGAAGCTGGATACCGGCCTCAAGCGGGCCGTCAAATCCGGCATGCGCGCTGTGCTCATCGTCGGTGAAAATGAACTCGCCTCCCGGAGATGGATCCTGCGCGATCTGCAGACACGCTCGCAGGAGGACATCGAGGTCGCCGCAGATAGCGCGACGAACGCTCAGGCGATTCTCGCGCATTATCGTGCGTTCGAGCGAAGCGGACCCGCGGAGGTTAAAAGGTGAACGACGACATCGCGCGCATCGAAGCGCTCACCGCGCTCCTGCGCGAGTTTGATCTCGATGCACTCAAACTTCGGATCGGCGCAGCAACGTACGACCTCGTTCGGAATGCTCCCGCACCGGCCGTTGCGCCGCCCGTTCCGCTTTCTGATTCCTCAGCGGTGCCCTTGAGCGATTCTCCGCCCGCGGTCCCCGCCGGCGTGGAGAAAGTCCTCGCGCCGATCAATGGGATTTTCTATCGCTCACCGTCACCGGGTACCCCGGCGTTCGTTGACGTCGGCGACGAGGTCCGCCCGGGACAGCTTTTGTGCATCCTTGAAGCGATGAAGATGATGAACGAAATCACGGCCGAAACGGCATGCATCGTGCGTGCGATTCTCCCCAAAAACGGAGATCTCGTCGCACGTGATGAGGAGATGTTTTGGATCGAACCTCTCTGAAGCGCGGAACCGGGCGTCCGGCGGCGTTCCTCGATCGCGACGGAACGCTGATGGAAGATTCGGGATATATCGGCGATCCGCAACGCGTGCGCGTGCTCGACGGAGTCGTTGAAGCCTTGCGCTTGCTGGGCGAAGCGGGGTATGCGCGTGTCGTCATCACCAATCAATCCGGCGTTGCGCGCGGCTTTTTCGGAGAATCCGACGTCGACTCCGTGCATGGGCATCTCTCTCGCATTTTAGCGGAGAGCGGTGTCGCCATTGAGGCCTTCTATTCGTGTCCACACCTTGTGTCGTGCGACTGCCGGAAGCCGCAAACAGGACTCATCCGCCAAGCGGTCGAAGAACTTGAGGTTGACCTCTCGCGCAGCGTGATGTTCGGCGATCGCGAAAGCGATATCAAGCTCGCACAAAATGTTGGTATCCCCGGCATCTTGGTCAATGGGGTGGGTTCCTACGACGGTCCCGAGCCGACATGGCGCGCTCAGACCTTCCTCGCCGGAGTGCGTTGGTTTTTAGAACAGGAGAAAGTCGGATGGTTGCAGTCGCAGTGACGCACGATGTGCGGAAATTACTCGAGCGCATGAAAAATTTGCGCGTGCTCGTCGTCGGCGACGTTATGCTCGATGAGTGGGTGTGGGGTACGGTAACGCGTATTTCGCCGGAGGCTCCCGTCCCGGTGGTTGCGGTGACCGATCATTCGTACACGCTGGGGGGGGCCGGGAACGTCGCGAACAATCTTCGCGCGCTTGGTGCGCAGGTCGGCATCATCGGTGTCGTCGGAACGGACGCCGAGTCCGAGCGAATGTTCGGATTTCTCAATGATCTCAATGTTGACCGTACGGGGCTTCTTCGTGTGAAAGATCGTCCGACGACGCGCAAAACACGCATCGTTGCGCACAACCAGCAGGTCGTGCGGGCGGATTGGGAAGTCGTCGCGCCCTTGCAAGCGAAAGATCGTGCTCAACTTTGCGACCGAATTGCGAGCGTCATCGGATCCTACGACGCGATTGTCCTTAGTGATTACGCAAAGGGACTCTTTTCCGCGGATGATGCCGGTCGGTCGTCGCTCGTGTCGGCTACTCGTGGAGCACGCGTGGTGACGGCCGATTTCAAGCCTGCGAACGTCGGTTTGTTCACCGGCGTAACGTGTGTCGCTCCGAATACGCATGAGGTCGAACTTTCGACCGGCATTTCGATTCGGGACGCAGATTCGATGGAACGTGCCTGTTCGGCACTGTTGGAGCGACTCGCGTGCCGGTACGTCGTCGTGACGCGTGGTGAACGGGGAATGGCCCTGTTCGGCTCCGAGGGGGAGCGGCTAGTTATTCCATCGGTCGCGCGTACCGTCTACGACGTCAGCGGTGCCGGTGATACGGCGACGGCGGTGTTAGCCTTGGCGCTCGGTGCCGATGCTCCGATCGAGGATGCGCTGCAGATGGCGAATTTGGCCTCCGGTGCCGTGGTCGAGAAACTCGGAACGGCAACCGCATCTCCCGCTGAAATCATCGCCTTGGTTGAACATGGATAGGACGCCCCCCAACAACGTTGCACGAGAAATTTATCGAGAATGGAGATCGAAATAATGTTCGCACCAGTTGTCGATATTGATGGAGCGGTCGCTGTGCGTGAACGTTGGCGCGCGGAGGGGAAACGGGTCGTGTTCACCAACGGTTGCTTTGATTTATTACATGCCGGACACGTATCGTATCTCGCCTGGGCGCGCGAACAGGGTGACGTCTTGATTCTCGGACTCAATGCGGACGTCTCCGTGCGGGCGCTCAAGGGTCCTTTGCGACCGATCATGTTATTTTCGGATCGCGCGCATGTGCTCGCGGCTTTACGCAGCATTGATTTGGTGGTTGGTTTCGACGAACGAACGCCCGAAGCATTACTCGAACGGATTCGTCCCGATATCCACGTCAAGAGTGCGCAATATCGCCTCGAAGATCTTCCGGAACGCGCCGTCGTCGAGCGCGGAGGTGGTCGCGTGGCGCTTGCACCACATCTCGCCGGGCAGAGTACGACCGATGTGATCACCACTATCAATGAACGCTATGGAAGGCAGGCGCGGTAGGGTCGCCGTGCGTCTTGCGATTACGTGCAATGGACCGGGAGAATTCGCCGGATGGGTGCGACCGCTGGCGTACGCCCTCTATGCCCGTGATCCGGAACTCGATCTTTCGTTAATTTTTACGCCCGACGATTACGCCTCCGGACGTGAGGCCGACTTGGCGCGCACCCTCTTCCCGCAGGCGCACGTCGTAAATCCGAGTGCGTATGTGCGTTTCGCGCTCGGCGGTGATCGCGCCGGGCTTCCCGATCGTGTGGATGCGGTTTTACTTCTCGGCGGTGACCTCATGCATGCCGCGCGCGTGCATGCCCGTTTGGGTGGTCGGCTCTATTCCTACAAGTTTGCTTCGCATCGTTTTGCTAAACGATTAGTGCGGGTCTTCGCCGTCGACGAGAAAAATGTGGAGGCGGTGAAACGTTGTGGCGTCACGGCGGAAAAAATTGAATGGATCGGCAACCTTGCGATCGACGGTGCCTTAGGCGAGGCCGAAGGGCGATTTGTGAGCTGCGCATCTTCGCCGGCGATCCCCGAAGGCGGTCTGTTAATTATGCCTGGAGTGAGGCGGGCAGAGATCGCCAATCTTGTTTCATTCTTTCTGCAGACCGCCGTTCGTTTGCGGACGATCCTCCCTGATCTTCCGATCGCCTTCGGTATCGCTCCGTTCACCACGCGCGAACAACTCGAGCGAGCCTTGGAGGGTGGGGGAGATTGGCGAATGTGGGGTGCGCGCGGGCGCGTCGTTTCGTCATCCGGCGGCGAAGCGATCGAATCCCTCACTCATGAAGGAATGCGTTTTCCGATCGTACGCGATGCGATGCGTGTGGCCCGTGCGGCGGCCTGCGTGCTGACGATTCCCGGTACGAAGTGCATCGAATTGGCCGCGCTGGGCGTTCCCGCAGTTGTATGCATTCCGACCAATGCCCCCGAACTCGTGGCGATCAATGGACCATTGACGTATCTCGATCGCATTCCGAAGATCGGTCCGGTGCTCAAACGCGCGATCGTGCTCCGCTACGCCGCACACTTCGAGGCGCGCTTCAGGTATTTCGCGCAGCCGAACATCGACGCGGGGGCAATGCTCATGCCGGAATTGCGCGGAACGCTTACCCCGGGCTATGTTGCGGCGCGCGTTGCGGAATATTTGGCCGATGATGTCGCGCGAACGTTGGCAGCCCATCGCCTCCGAGCTTTATACGCGGATCACGTCGGAGCTTCAGAACGTTTGGCGCGTTCGCTGATGGAATCTCTTTCATGATGTTCTCGGTAATAATCGCCACGCGCAATCGTGCCTCGATGCTGGGGCGTGCGCTCGACTCCCTGGGCGCTCAGCGCGGCGCTCCTCGTTTCGAATTGCTCGTCATCGACAACGGCTCCTCGGATCGTACACCGGAGGTTGTCGCAGACCACGCACATGTCGCCTCGGAGGGCGTGCTGCGGATCTTCGTTCCTGAACCGAATCGAGCGGCGGCGCGCAACGTCGGAATTGTTCGTGCGCGCGGTGAGATAGTGCTCTTTATCGACGACGATGTGGATTTGCCGCCGGGATTTCTCGCCGCCCATGCCCGCGCGCATGCGGGTTCGGCGACGAAGTTGGCGGTGTCGGGGCCGATTATCAACGTCCCGTCATACGAGGAGAAACCGGAACCGCGCACCAAGCATTATTCGCGGGCCTTCTTCTGTACCTGCAATGTTTCGGTAGCGCGCGAGGTCCTGCTTGCCGTCGACGGATTTGACGAGGGTTTCGATCGGTACGGCTGGGAGGATACCGAACTCGGCATACGCTTGCGGCGCGCGGGCGTGCGACGGCATTTCACTTGGAAGGCGCATTTGTATCATATCAAGCCCCCCGCCGACGAATCACTCGAATATCTTGCGCGCAAGAGCATGGAAAAGGGGCGGATGGCCGCGCGTCTGGTCGCCAAGGATCCCAGCGTTCGCACACGATTGGCGACAGGTGCGTATTTTCTGAATGAATTGCGTGCCCAAGCGTTCGTGCCGCACTGGTCGCTGCCGTGGTATTTCGGCTTAGCGAGCAATGAACGTGTTCCCGCGATGATCCGCGATTTCGCACGCGGACGAGCGCTCGACGGACTCTATATTGATGAACTACGGCGTGCACGTGCGGCGCGGAAGTAGCGCTTGAAGATTCTCCTTGTGCGCGTCGACGGCGTCGGCGATGCGCTCGCACTCACGCCGCTGATCGTTGCATTGCGTGACGCCGGTCATGAGCTGGGTGCCGTGCTCTCGACGCGCAACGCAGACGTATTCGCATCGACGACATTCGCGTGGCGGCACATCCTCGAACGTATTCCCTGGCCCAAACACGGATCGACTGCGGAGAGTCGCGCGCGCGCACTGGCGGAGGCGCGTTTGGTTGGTTACGACGTCGCGCTGATCGCTTCGGAAGAGGCCGACGCCTATCGCTTCGCGCGCGAACTCGGAATTCCGCGTCGCGTCGGATTCGCGCACGTTTGGGAGAAGCCCCTGAAGAACCTCTGGCTGAGTACGCAACTGACGCGGAGGATCGTTCGGCCGGGTTCGGCGCGGCGTGCGAATGAGCATGAGGTGCAAACGCTGTTTCGATTAGGTGAGGGCTTATCTTCCCAAACTCGGCCCACACGATTTATCGAACATCTTGCGCCGATGATTCTCGATGAGCCGGTCGTGCATCACGCTGCAACGATCGTGCAATGGGTTCCCAAGCTCGCATCGGTGGGTTTTGATGGTGCTCGCGCGGCCTCGCTCATCCGAGAACTCGTACGGGCACCGGCAACGCACGGCGATGTGCGGATCGTTGCTGCCGACGCCGACGCGACCGAGGCGCGACGGATCGCATCCGAGAGCGACGTCGTCTGCGAGATTCCCGACGGAATGCGGAGTTGGAAGGTCTTGCTCGCCGGAGCATCGTACATCGTGACGCCGGATTCCGGAGCCGCGCATGTCGCGGGCATGCTCGGTGTGCCGTGTGTGACCTTGTTCGCACAAGTGCGGACCGTTGCGCGGGATATTGTGCGTTGGCGTCCGTGGGCAGCTCCCTCGCAGGTCATCGTACTCGATTCGGAGACGCTCATTCGCTTCGAGGATGCGGTGATCGAAGCCGTAGACGGACTCGTCGGGTCTTTCCAATGAGCGATTCGGCGATCGTCTTTTGTACCGGCGGTGGGATCGGTGACGTCTTGCTTGCGACGCCGGTCATGCGGGCGTTGCGGATGCGTTACGAGCGTGTTGTCGCGTTGACCGCGCCCGTGCATCGCGAGGTGTTGTTGGGGAATCCGGACCTTGCCGAGGTATGGACAGATGATGGAACGTTCGGATCGCTCGCAGGTCGGATCGCAAGTGAACGTTTCTCCACGGCGCTGGTGACATGGGCGACGCCGCGGAGTGCGGCGCTTCCGTTCCTCGCTCGTGTTCCACGGCGTGTTGGTCAGGCCCGGCGCCTGTATTCCGCGCTCTTCACCGATCGCGTCGTCATACGCAGTGAACTCGGAGATCATTCCACGCATTGGACGCAGATCTTATTGGATTACGCGCGTCGTTTGGAATGCGACGTCGTCGACCCCACTCCGACGTTCATCGTGCAACCGGAGGCGGAGATCGCGGGGAAACGTTTACTTGTCGAACTCGGGGTAAACGGGGCATACGTCGTTTTGCATCCGACTCGTGGTATCGCGGCGGCTCGCGATCGTTGGCCGCTTGCGGTGTTCGTCGCTCTCGTTCGCGCCTTGACGGCAGCGTTCGATGTGCAAGTCGTCGTTAGCGGCGGTTCGCTCGACGCTCCTATCGCCCAAGCGATCGCGGAGGAAGCGAAATGTATTTCGATAGCGGGTCGAATGACGATCGCCGAATACGCCGCGATCGCGCGGGATGCGTGCTGCGTTGTGGCGATGGATAGCGGCCCGATGCACATTGCGGCGGCGGTCGGTGCACCGACGGTCGGAATCTTCGCATTGCGTTCGGATGAACCCGAGCGCTGGAGACCGATGGGTCCGCGCACGGCAGTGGTTCGCGGAACCTATCCGTGCCCACCGAGCCACCGCAAAGAAACGTGTCCCGATTTCGCCTGCATTGTGGGATTAAACGTCCCCGCCGTGATCCAAACCGCGAAAGAACTTCTTGGTAAATAAAACCATGCCGGAAAAAGTTGTTAGGCACAAGGTATTGTGTTATATCGTGCGCGACGGGAAAATACTCGTGTTCCGGCATACGAATTTTAGTTACGAAGAGGTCGGTATCCAAGTCCCTGCCGGTAGCGTTCAGGCCGGCGAGACGCCGGAGGACGCTGCGCTTCGTGAAGCTCGTGAGGAAACGGGACTGACAGGTTTCAAGATCGTCCGGAAGCTTGGTGAAGCCGAGTACGACATGAGTCCGTACCGATTCGAGATTCAGCATCGTCATGTGTTTCATTTAGAACTCACAGAACCCACCCCTCAACGCTGGGCGAGTAGCGAAGATCATGACGGAAAAGGTGAACCTACCCACTTCGAGTGTTTTTGGCTCCCATTGGAGACCGCGCATATCCTTCAGTCCGGACAGGGTGCCCTCCTCGGGCGCCTCTTTGACCCCCAAACACCGAGCAAACAAGAAAGTTCCGGATGAGGAACCTACGGCACCATTGAATGAAAATAGCTCAAGCGCGAAGACGAAGACCTGAATTACGGAAAGGCCGCCATGTTAGCCTTGGATTATATCAAGAAGCACCCCGAAGTCGTAGAAGAGGCAGCGCGAGTCAAGGGCGTATCGATCGACGTCGCGAGCATCCTCACTTTGAACGACGAGCGCGTCAAACTCCAGCGTCTCGTCGATGAACGTGGTGCCGAGCAGAACCGCCTCAGCAAGTTGGTGCCGAACGCACCAACGGAGGACCGCACGCGCTTTATTGCGCGCTCACGGGAATTGCGCGGCGAGATCGAGTCCGATCGTACCACGCTTGCAAGCGTCGAGAGCCGACTCCATGAGATGCTGCTGCGAGTTCCGAACATCCCGTCACCCGATGCGCCGGTCGGTGATGCCTCCCAAAACCGCGAGGTACGAACATGGGGTGAAGTCCGCGATTCGGCCCCCCGTGATCACGTCGAACTCATGCTACTCAACGCATGGGGTGATCTGGAACGAATCGCTGCAGTGAGTGGTACCCGCTCGTACATGCTCCGGGGAGAACTTGGTCTGCTTGAGCCGGCCCTTCACCGATTTGCGATGGACGTTGCCGTTGAGCGCGGATTCGAGCCGATGCTCGTTCCGTCGATGGCACGTTCGTCCGCGTTCGTCGGCAGCGGGCACTTTCCGGACGGCGTTGAGGACACGTATCGTGTTGAGGATGATCTCTATTTGGCCGGCACTTCAGAAGTCGTCTTGAACGCGTTGCACTCAGGTGACATCCTCTCGGTCAGCGAGCTTCCGAAAAAGTACGCGGGTTATTCGACCTGTTTCCGCAGGGAATCGGGTAGCGCCGGACGCGACGTACGTGGATTAGTGCGTGTTCATCAATTCACGAAGGTCGAGCAGTACGTGATTTGTGAAGCGAACTTCGAACTTTCGGCTCAGTTTCACGACGAGCTGCTTGCAAACGCTGAGCACATTCTCCGGATGCTTGAGATCCCATACCGTGTCGTGGAGTGTGCGACAGGCGATATGGGGTTGGGGAAGTTCCGCATGAATGATATCGAAAGCTGGGTTCCGTCGCAACGTCAATACCGCGAGACCCATAGCTGCTCAAGCCTCACCGACTGGCAGGCCCGGCGATCAAATCTCCGCTATCGTGGAGCTGATGGTGAAGTCAAGTATGCCTTCACGCTCAATAACACCGCGATTGCGACCCCACGTATCTTGGTTCCATTTCTCGAGAACCACCAACTCGAAGACGGTCGTGTCTCGATCCCACCAGCACTGCGGCCGTATATGTATGGCCGAACAACGATTGGGAAAAGGCGCGCCGAGCCGTGATCCGGGAACGTTTGGCGGAGATTTTCGAAGGCGGCAAGGGAGCGTTCCCCCAACGCTAGGGAAAGAACGGATCTTAGAGAAGGGGAGTGAGATGTTAAAAACGGAGCTGCTGGAAATCATCGCGAACGGCGAGAACTCGGGTGTCGAGTTTAAGCGCGATGACGTCCGCCCTGAGCAGCTTGCGAAAGAATTCGTCGCCATGGCGAACTTGCGCGGGGGCATGGTTCTACTCGGTGTCGAGGACGACGGCACAATCTCGGGCATCCAACGCGACGGTCTCGAAACCTGGGTGATGGATACCGTTTTCGGTCGCTACGTACATCCTCTTATGCTACCTTTCTACGAAGTTGTCGCGTTCGAAGACGGGAAGCGCGTAGCGGTCGTTTCGATCACGATGGGCACGACGAAGCCGTATGTATTGCGCCACAACAATCGCGAAGATATTTATGTGCGCGTCGGCAGCACCTCGCGCCTTGCGACTCGTGAGCAGCAAGCGCGTTTGTTTGAGAGCGGAGGTATGCTTCACAGCGAGATGTTGCCGGTCTCTGGTGCTGCATTCGACGCCTTGGACCGTGAGCGTTTGCAAAACTATCTTCTGACGTTGGCCGGTGACCGTGAATTACCAGCAACGAATGACGCCTGGCTTCGTCGCATGCTGGGACTAGGCTTCATGACGGAGACGGGAGGTGCCGCGCCGGTCTGCACGATCGCCGGCCTCGTTCTATTCAGTCGCACACCACGCCGTTTTCTGCGCCAAGCAGGTATTCGATGGATGGCATTTAGCGGTAATGATAAAAGCTATCAGGCCGTAGACGACACCGTATTGGATGCACCCCTCGTTGGGCGCTTCGGGCATCGGGATGGAGTAGCAGGCGGCCTCATCGAGCGTGGACTTATTGAAGTTTTGATGGATCGTATCCAAGCCTACGTGAGCGTCGAGAGTGAAACGCTGGCTGATGGATTGCGCCGACAGCGAACCTGGCACTATCCCCCCGAGGCCTTGCGTGAAGCGGCCGTGAATGCATTGGCGCACCGCGATTGGACGCGGGCGCTGGATGTCGAAATCGTTTCTTATTCCGATCGGCTTGAAATTCTGAGTCCAGGAGCCTTACAAAACTCCATGACGATCGAGAAGATGCTCGCCGGACAACGCTCACCGAGGAACCCGATCATCGTGGAAGTGCTGAGGGACTACGGCTATGTCGATGCACGCGGCATGGGTGTGCGGAACAAGATCATCCCCCTCGTGCGCGAAGCGAGTGGAGCGGACCCTGCCTTTGAAGCGACCGAGGACTATCTACGCGTGATTTTACCGAGTTCGTAGGCCGTAAGCGAG
>DASZHL010000049.1:0-16464 GCA_035937855.1 Vulcanimicrobiaceae bacterium | reverse complement strand
TTGCCCGCAACCTCGGAAGATGTGGGCGAATCGCAGCCCACTGCTTGTCGGTTAGTCGCTTCCACGCCATGCACCAGGCAATTCGCCAGTGTCCCTGCCCTACTCTTCAGGCTGCTATTTGGGGTTTTGGGATGACCTCTAAGAATCTCAAGAATCTTCCGCGGCAAAGGGGGACGTGTGCGCTCCGAGGGGAAAGAAGAGCGCGCCTCGTTCTCAAGGAGCCGTTCGTGAACCGTTTTGCCGGAATCTTCGTCGTTTCTCTCCTGGCCGTCTCTCTCGCAAGCGGGTGTACGAAGACTTCCTCTTCGTCTCAAGCGTCGGCGACGCCGACTTCGGCTACGACGGGACCAATCACCGATCTCGGCTCAACGGGCCTCAAAGACACAGGGACGGCAACGCTCGCGCCGGTCTTGAAGGGCGATCCAGCAAAAGGCAAGGTCGTGTTCGCCCAGAGTTGCGCCGGCTGTCACGGCGCCAATGCTCAGGGCGGCGTCGGCCCGGATCTGCATGGAAAACTTACCAATCCGGTCATGGAACGGACGAGCCAAGCTCTTGAAGCGTGGATCAAAGATCCCAAACCGCCGATGTCCAAACTCTATCCGGCGTCCTTGAATGATCAGGATGTCGCCGATGTCGCGGCCTATCTCAAATCCTTGTAAACCGCCGCGAAGCGGATTGCCGCTCGCATACCTTTTCGCCGGCCCGACGGCGAAACGTTCATGACGCTTCCTGACGCGCGTTCCCTCGGGGAAAACGCCAATGCATCAGGTCTGTCGCCGCAACGTCGCTCCGAAGTACTCCAACGTCTCCTCGTCGAGTCGCGGCCGTACTATCCTCGTCTCCTCTTCTCATTTCTCTTGGGAGCGCTCGCGGGCTTGGCTCCGCTGACGTATGCATACGCGTCGGGAAACCTGATTGGTCTTGTCGCGACGCCGACTCCCAACGCGACGCTGATATTTTGGTTGATCATCGTCGCGATCTTCCTCGCGAACGTCGTCACCTACGTTGCTTCGTACGGCCAAGGCTATTTGACCGCCTGGAGCGGACAACGGATGATCGCCTCGTATCGCGTGCGTCTTTTTGAACGGGTCCTGCGCCTTCCGTTACCCGAATATGACCGATGGCGTCCCGGCGAATTAATCGCCCGCTTCACCAACGATCTCGCATTGATGACGGATGCCGCCAGCATATCGCTGCCGCAGCTCTTTCAAACCATCGTAACCTTCGTTGGATCGCTGGTCGGCTTGATTATCACGGATTGGCGTCTTACGCTGTTTCTCTTCATTTTTGCACCTGCGGTTCATTTCGCCGTCGCCTCATTTACGCGTCTCATTGGAGCGAGCACGCATCGCGCACAGGAACGCATTGCCGACGTGGCCGCGAGGCTTTCGGAAGTTTTGCATGCTGAGCGCGTCGTCAAGGCGTTCGGCCGCGAGAAGTATGAAGTCGCTCGATTCACCGACATCAACGAGAATTTCTTCGGCGCGAGCATGAAGGTCGTCCAACTTGGACAGACACAGATCTCGGTGGTTGCTATGATCATCGCGGTCGCGTTCCTGGCGATCATCGTGTTTTCAGCGAGCGAGGTTCATGGCGGGCATATGCAAACGACGCAAGTTGTGCGCTTTTGGAGCTTAGTGATTCTCGCCGTCAATCCGCTGAATCGCTTTGCGACTTATGTTAGCGATCTTTCCAAAGGGCTCATCGGGGCTTCGCGCGTCTTCGAAATACTCGATCTGCCCGTCGAGACTGATTCCGTCGACGTCCAGCCGATGCCCGAACGCATAGCCGGAACGATCGACTTCGAGCATGTTACGTTCGCCTATCGGCCGGGGGGAGCGCCGGTGCTTAACGATCTGTGCGCGCATTTTTCGGCGGGCGACACCGTTGCGATCGTCGGACCTTCCGGTGCGGGGAAGACAACGATCGTCAATCTCGTTCCACGCTTTTACAGCCCGCAATCGGGAAGAGTGACGATCGATGGCGTCAACGTCGCGCGCCTGCCGCTGCACGAACTACGCGCGGCGATTGCTATCGTTCCGCAGGAGCCGGTGCTCTTCAGCGGCAGCATCGCGGAGAATATCCGCTACGGACGCCTCGATGCGACGCAAGCGGAAATCGAAGCGGCGGCTCGCGAGGCAAATGCCGAGGAGTTTATTCGCGATCTGCCCGACGGCTATCATACGACCGTCGGGGAGCGAGGAGTGCGGCTCTCGGGCGGTCAGCGCCAGCGAATTGCGATTGCGCGCGCCGTCCTTCGCGATCCTCGCATCCTCATTCTCGATGAGGCGACCAGTGCGCTCGATAGTCATTCCGAACGTCTTATCGAAGCTGCATTCGTGCGTCTTTTGGCGGGACGGACGACGTTGATCGTTGCGCATCGCTTGTCGACCATTCGCCGCGCCTCAAAGATCCTGTACATAGAGGAAGGGCGTTTGATCGAAATGGGTCCTCACGAAGAATTGCTCGCCAGGAAAGGTGCATACGCTCGCTTGTATGCTGCCCAATTCGTTTCGTGAGTAGTCGTAGAAAGAAATATGATCGGAATCTCGTTTACGGAAAGGTTCAGTACATAGTCTAGCGAAACGGCTTGCTTACTCCGTAGCCAGACGCCAAGGAGGGGGACATATGTTGGTTCTGAGTCGCAAGATAAACCAAGCGATTGTGATTGGGAATGACGTCCGTATCGTCATCGTCTCCGTTGATCGCGACCAAGTAAAGATCGGCATTGAGGCTCCTCGGGAGATATCGGTCCATCGATCGGAGATTTACGAGGAGATCAAACGAACGAACGGGTTCATGACCACCCTGTCCGAGACCGCCGTACGCGCAGCACCTCCTCTCACTTCCATCGAAGCGATCGCGAAGGCGCCGCCGGCGAAAACAATCATCAGTTCACCGCCGCCCGATTCAGGCGGAACCTAAAAACGCGTCTCTCGCAGAAACTTTCCTCGTAAAGCAACTCGGGAACGGGATTACCCGTCCTAGCTTGAAAGTGGAACCGAGGGAAGCGGCCGCCTCGTAAGAGCGTTTGGGTATATGATGCCTTGACCGGCAGGCGGCCCTCGGGGAAGCGGCGTATACTCTGCGGATCAATCCACTTCGCCCGGCATGAGGTCGGGCGCGATGGTCCCGGAGTTCGTCGATGCGCATGGAGGCGCGGGACGTGGGACCAGAAAGGCCCTTCACTTCATGGCGTCCATTATCACGATGCGAGAATTGCTCGAGGCGGGAGTCCACTTCGGGCATCAGACGCGCCGTTGGAATCCGAAGATGAAACCCTACATCTTCCAGGAACGCAACGGAATCTACATCATCGATCTGCAAAAGACCGTGATCCTCATGCGCGAAGTCTATGCCGCCGTGCGGCAGATGGCGCGCGAGGGGAAAGTCATCCTGTTCGTGGGCACGAAGAAACAAGCCCAGGACGTGGTCAAAGAAGAAGCCGAGCGAGCAGGCACGTTCTTCATCAACCAGCGTTGGCTCGGCGGTACGCTCACCAATTTCGCCACGATTCAGAAGCGCATCTCGCGCCTCCGTGAGCTTGAGGGCATGAAGGCGCAAGGCACCTTCGACATGCTTCCAAAGAAAGAGGTCAGCCGACTGACCGACGAGTTGGATCGGCTTGAGCGCTTCCTCGGCGGCATCAAGGACATGCATCGTTTACCGGATGCGGTTTTCATCGTCGATCCGAAGAAAGAGCGTATCGCCGTGCTTGAGGCGCGCAAGCTCAAGATTCCGATTATCGCGGTCGTTGACACGAACTGCGATCCGACGGAGATCGATTACCTCGTGCCCGGCAATGACGATGCGATCCGTTCCGTGAAGCTGATGGTCTCGAAGATCTCCGATGCGATCGTCGAGGGCCGAACCGAGAGCGAGAGCGCCCGCGACGCCGGAGCCTACGAGGCAGAATCCCGTGCGGCGTCCTCCGAAGACGATGCCCAAGAACCTGCTGAGTAGTACTGCGGGAATTCATGCTTCCACTGCGCGAAAGGTCTCTACTGTTTCGCGTCGTCCACCCCGATTTCATGGAGTAAAAGCTTTTGACTACCGGAACATCCTATAAGCCGGCTACGGATGACGTGCGACGCCTCCGCGAAGAGACCGGCGCAGGAATGATCGACTGCCGCAATGCGCTTGTTCGTGCCGGCGGTGATTACGAAGGCGCCAAGCGTGACCTCACCGCTCAGGGAATCGCGAAGGCCGCGAAGAAAGGTGAGCGCGAGGCAAATGAAGGCTTAGTCGGCTCGTATATCCATGCGGGTGGGAAAATCGGCGTTCTCGTCGAGATTCGTTGCGAGACCGATTTCGTCGCGAGAAATGAGCGATTCGCCGAACTCGTCCGCGATATCGCGATGCACGTTGCGGCCATGTCGCCGACCTATCTCAAACGCGAAGCTGTTCCCGAGGCCATCGTCTCCAAGGCGCGAGCCGAACTCGCCGAGACTATTCCCGCAGGTAAGCCGGCTCCGGTAGCCGAGAGGATCCTTGAAGGCAAGTTGAGCAAATGGTTTGAGGAGCGCGTTCTCCTTGACCAGCCCTTCGTCAAGGACGACACCAAAACCGTCGGAGAGCTGGTCGCCTCGGTTGTTGCGGTTCTTGGTGAGAAGATCGAAGTGCGACGCTTCATCAAGTACTCGCTGGGTCAAGAGTAGGAGCACCCCACCTGTGGCGACTCCCTACAAACGCGTACTGCTCAAGCTCTCCGGTGAGGCCTTCACCGGGGACGAGAGTTCGATCGACGCGACGACGATCGAACTCATGGCTCGTGAAATCGCCGTCGTCGCACGAAGCGGTGTCTCAGTCGCTATCGTCGTCGGCGGCGGGAATATTTGGCGTGGGAAGGCGCACGAGGCGGCCGGAATGGATCGCGCGACCGCCGATTATATGGGGATGCTCGCGACCGTCATCAATGCGCTTGCTTTGCAAGACGCTCTTGAGCGGATCGAAGTTCCCTCGCGCGTGCAAACCGCCATCCAGATGCAGCAGATTGCCGAACCCTATATCCGCCGCCGGGCGATCCGCCATCTTGAAAAAGGCCGAGTAGTGATCTTCGGAGCGGGTACCGGAAATCCGTATTTTACGACGGATACGACAGCGGCGTTGCGCGCGGTCGAGATCGAGGCCGATGCGATCCTCAAGGCGACGAAGGTCGATGGTATCTATACCGCCGATCCCTTCAAGGATCTGACTGCAACGCGTTTTGATCGCTTGGAGTATTTGGAAGTCCTGCAACGTGGTTTGGAAGTGATGGACAATACTGCGCTTACCCTCTGCATGGATAACGGTTTGCCGATCATTGTTTTCGACATGAACGTTCCTGGGAATATCCTGCGAGCGGTGATGGGTGAATCAATCGGCACCTACGTCGGCGCACCGCTGGTTCACAGCGCCAATACCTCCGACGCTTGCCATGCACCCGATTCCGTATCTCGAATTCAGAGGTTTTCCTGATGATTGACGACATCTTACGCTCGACTGAAGCGAAAATGCAGAAGGCGCTCGAATCGACGCGCAACGACTTCGCATCGGTTCGCACGGGGCGCGCATCGCCCGCGCTTCTTGACCGCTTGCATGTCGAATCTTACGGCGCGCATGTACCGCTCAAGCAAATGGCCTCGGTGAGCGTTCCCGATGCGCGTTCGTTGACGATCGTCGCTTATGATCGTTCGAGCGTAGGAGCTATTCGGAAGGCAATCGAGACCAGCGATCTTGGTTTAACGCCGAATATCGACGGGGCGACGATTCGATTGGCCGTGCCTCCACTCTCGGAGGATCGGCGCAAAGACCTCGTGAAAATCGTGCGCAAGAAATCTGAAGACGGCAAAATCGCCGTGCGCAACGTGCGGCACAAAGCGGTGGATGAACTCAAGGCCCTGCACAAAGACGGGAAGATCACCGAAGACGAGAACAAGCGTGCCGGCGACAAGCTTCAGAAATTGACGGATCGTTTCATTAAAGACGTCGACGGGCTCGTCGCCGGAAAAGAACAGGAGATCCTCGAAGTCTGATGACCGACGATGCGTTCGTTCTCGCTCCCTATCTCGACGTGTTGCGAGCCGTGACTTCTCGGGCGCTTCGGCTCGTGATGTTG
This sequence comes from Vulcanimicrobiaceae bacterium, assembly GCA_035937855.1. Classification (GTDB taxonomy): domain Bacteria; phylum Vulcanimicrobiota; class Vulcanimicrobiia; order Vulcanimicrobiales; family Vulcanimicrobiaceae; genus DASZHL01. The sequence continues at coordinate 10,367 of DASZHL010000049.1, read as the reverse complement.
CGCCCGCCCTACGATGCGGTCGGGATCGGGGTCTTGCGCGTCTTGCGTGCTCGCTCGAGCGACGATCGTCTGGAACTCACCATCGGATATGACGGATACGCGAAACTCGATGCAACGATGAAGGGTGTTTCTCGTCCGTCGCTCTCGTGAGGAGACGCCGGCAGCGAATGCTCGATCAGGCGTGACGCCTCGCCGTATCCTCGTCGGCGTTCTTCTTGCCGTCGTCGGCCTCGGCTCCGTGCTCGATGCCACAGCTTTCGCCGTCATCGTGTTGATTATCGCGCTCTCATCGCTGCGTGAGCTGGCTCGTCTTACCTCACGCACAGGACAGGAACTTGTGCTTCCGGTGGCTGTTCCTGCCGTCGCGCTCTATGTCGTGCTCGCACGATTGAACTTACTCCATGCCTGGGAGGAAGCGCTGTTGGCGGCGACGACCGTCGCGGCGTTGGCGGTCAGTTTGCTGGGTTCGCGCCTGGGTTATCTCGCTCGCAGCGCGTACACCGTGCTCGGTGTGCTCTACTTGGGCAAGCTCTTATCATATTTCGTGACCTTGCGCGATGAACCGCATATAGGCGCCTACATCACGGCGCTGGCGATCGTCCTGATTGCGATGACCGATATCTCGTGCATGATCGTGGGGACGACGATTGGGCGAACCCCGCTAACTTCTATCTCGCCGAAAAAGACCGCCGAAGGGGCGATCGGCGGTTTGTTGATCGTGACATTGATCGGGATCGCAGCGACCTTTCTTCCGTTCGCGCGCGCGCCGTGGTGGCACGGCGCGTTGGTTGGGGCGGTCACGAGCCTGGCGGCGCAAGCCGGCGACTTGGTCGAGTCGGCCCTCAAACGGGATGCGGCGCTCAAGGATACGGGAACGGCTCTGTTCGGCCACGGTGGTTGGCTCGATCGTTTCGATTCATACACCTTCGGCGGTGTCGCCTTTTACGGGATGCTCCACGTCTTGCGGTATCTGCCGTCTTCTCTGTGAGTAAGGGGAAGATAACAGTAATTTCGCTCTCGAAGGCGAACCATTCTCCCTTATGAACGAAACCCGTCGCCGGGTCGCGATTCTAGGTTCGACGGGTTCGATCGGAACGCAGGCGCTCGAAGTCATCGCCCGCCATCCCACGCGCTTCCAAGTCGTTGCGTTAGCGGCGGGTCGGCGGGTTGGGGAGCTGGCACGGCAAGCGCGCGAGTTTGATGTTCCCCTCGTTGCTTGTGCGGAAGATGCCGACGTTGCGACCCTGCGGGCCGCATCACCCACGGCGACCCGCGTTCTCATCGGTGCAGGTGGGTTGCGTACCGTCGCTGCCGAGAGCGGCGCGCATGTCGTTCTGGCCGCCAGCGACGGACTCGTCGCCTTCGACGCCGTCTTCGCGGCCGTCGAGAACGGCGTGGACCTGGCGATCGCGAATAAGGAACTCATCGTTGCTGCCGGAGAACCCCTCCTTGCCGCTGCGGCGCGGAGTTCCTCGCGCATTCTTCCGGTCGACAGCGAGCATAGCGCGATCTTCCAATGCCTGCTTGGGGAAGCACCCAATCGTGTGGCCGGCATTGTCCTGACTGCCTCAGGCGGGCCGTTTTGGAATATGGGCCTCGAAGAGATGGCGGGGGCAAGCGTGACGCAAGCTCTGCGGCATCCGACGTGGAGCATGGGGGTGAAGAACACCATCGATTCCGCGACGATGATGAACAAGGGTCTCGAAGTGATCGAGGCGTGCCGGCTCTTCGGTCTACCCCCCGAGCGGGTTCACGTGCTCGTCCATCGCACCTCGATGGCGCATGGGTTGGTTATTTTCAGGGATGGCAGCGTCAAGGCGCAGCTTGCCTTGCCGGACATGCGGATTCCCATCGGGTATGCTCTCGCGTACCCGGATCGTTTGCCCGATATTGAAGAGATGGACCCACTCGCGGCGCTCGGAGCCGAACCGGGAGGCCCGGTTGCGCGTTTGACGTTCGAGCGGCCTGATCTCGTTCGTTTTCCCTGCCTTGCCTTGGCATATCGAGCCATTGCTCTCGGTGGGACGTTTCCCGCGGTTCTTTCGGCCGCCAACGAACTCGCGGTCGCCGCTTTCATAAGGGGGCGTCTTCGTTTCGGGCAGATCGCTGAAATTATCCGCACGACGCTCGATCGATTCGATCGCTTCCCCGTCGGCCCGCTGACCCTCGCGGCAATTCGCGAGGCCGATACCCTCGCTCGGACGACCGCCTCCGCACTGATCGCGGAATTCGGTTCTCAATCGTGGACCCTTCACTCCTTGGGAACTCCGTCGAGCTTTCCCGAACTCAAAGGCGTTATACCAGCATGATGCTTCTTATTTTTCCCGCGATCGGCGGACTCGTGAAGATCCTGGTCTTCTTAGGAATGCTCTCCGTGTTGGTGGTCTTGCACGAAGGCGGTCATTTTCTGGTTGCCCGTCGCTCGGGCGTCCATGTTGACGACTTCGCGGTCGGCTTCGGACCGACGCTTTTGAAATGGACCTCTCCGCGTTCGGGAACGAATTACCGGCTCAATGTGCTTCCGCTCGGCGGGTATTGCGCAATGCAAGGCGAGGACGGTCGCACGAGCGAGGCCGAGCAGCAGCGCGCGTTCCGGAGCGAGGCCGACGAAGGTCACCGGGATGCCGGCAACTTCCAGAGCAAGTCTCCTCTCGCGCGTCTTGCAATTGTGTTTGCCGGTCCTGTAGCGAACCTCGTGCTCGCCTTTATCATCTTGCTGGCAGGTGGGCTATTGTTCGGAATCGTTTCCGACAAGGTATCGACGGTCATCGGTCCTTTAAGGTCCGGTTTCCCGGCGGAACACGCGGGATTGCGTCTGGGCGATCGAATTGTCGCTATTAACGGAATTCCAATGACCGACGGCCTGAAGATGATCGCGCGTATCCACGCCGCGTCCACGGATGCTCCGCTCTCGATTTCTTTCGAACGCGGCGGAGAACGCCGTGATCTTCGCATCACGCCTCGTCGTATCGTGATCGACGGAAAATCCGTTAGCGTGTTGGGCTTTTCTCCGATGTCGACCTATCAGCACGCCGATTTTGGGACGACGCTCAAGGTCGCCTTGGGTGAATACAAAGAGGTCTTCGGCGGAACGGTGGTCGGATTATCGCAACTCGTCCTTCATCCGGTGAGGAACGCGAATCTCGTAAGCGGCCCCATCGGGATGGAGCGAGCCGCTTCCCAACTGCAGGATCTCGGCTGGGGGCCTTACTTCCAATTCGCAGCGATGATCTCCATTGCCCTCGGTATTTTTAACTTACTTCCGATTCCGGCGCTCGACGGCGGCCGTGCGATCTTCATTCTTGCGGAGCTTGTGCGGGGTCGTCCGCTTGATCCCAAGAAGGAAAATCTCGTTCACCTCACCGGCTTCGCTTTGCTCTTGGTCTTGATGCTGTTTGTAGCCTATCATGATGTCACCAACATTATTTCGGGGAAGGAAGTCTTCTGAACGTGATTCGTCTCCGTCGCATTTCAAAACCCATCCTGCTTCAGAACAAAACGGATGATCCCGAAGCGAAACGCGTCTGGATTGGTGGAGATCATCCGATCGCCGTTCAATCAATGACGACGACCGACACCGCCGACGTGGACAAGACCCTTGAGCAAGTTTACGGTTTGGCGATGGCCGGTTGTGAAGTCGTGCGAGTCACTTGTCAGGACGTGCGCGATGCCGCCGGCTTACCGGCGATCGTACGCCGCTCGCCCGTGCCGATCGTTGCCGACGTCCATTTTGATCATCGGATGGCCCTAGCATCGATTGAGGCGGGCGTAGCGAAGCTGCGGCTCAATCCCGGAAACATCACCGACCCGGTCAAGACGCGCGAGGTTGTCGCGCTTGCAATCGCGCGAGGAACACCGATTCGAATCGGCGTCAACATGGGATCGCTCGCCCGCGACCTTGAGGAGCGCTTGGGTCACACGCCCGAAGCGATGGTTGAGTCGGCCCTGCGCCACGTCGACATTCTTGAGGATCTTGGTCACACCGACATCCTCATCTCGCTCAAAGCGCACGATGTCGCGACGACGGTTTACGCTTATCGATTGATGGACAGGCGCCTCTCCGAACGGGGAACGCCGTACGGCCTCCACCTCGGCATCACCGAGGCGGGGCTTCCGCGCGACGGCACGATCAAGAGCTCGATCGGGCTTGGGATCCTGTTGTGGGAAGGAATCGGCGACACGCTCCGAGTTTCGCTTGCCGCCGATCCGATCGAGGAGGTTCCGGTTTGTTGGGGGATCCTCAAGGCACTGGGCCTGCGAGAGAAGGGCTTCGATATTACCGCCTGTCCCTCGTGCGGCCGGGCCGAGATCGACGTGGTCGATCTCGCTCGATCCGTCGAGGCGATTGCGAAGGAATACACCGCACCCGTCAAGGTCGCGGTCATGGGTTGCGTGGTCAACGGTCCGGGCGAGTCGAAGATGGCCGACGTCGGCGTCGCAGGCGGTAAAGGCAAAGGGGCGATCTACCGCAAGGGACAGCTGGTCGGAACCTTCCCCGAGGAGCGTCTGCTCTCGGCACTCCGTGGGGAGATCGAGAAAGTTATCGATGAGCAGTATCCGGAGTTCCGCCATGAAATTCGGAGCTAAGCTTCTCCAAAGCCCGCAAATCGTCGTCGCGACGGCACTGATCGCCGCTTGCGTCTCCGTGGGATCGTACTTTGCGCGACCGTCGGCACTGCGAGTCGACGGGATGAAGGTTTCTCCCGACGTTCCCCCGGTTACGCAAGCCCACGAGGCATACGTCCCCTTGCGCGCGGTCGGTGATACGCTGGGCGCGGAGGTCAGCTTCGATACGAAGACCGGAGTCGTGGAAATCGTGCACGGCAGAAAGGTTCTTCGTCTCCGTGCTGGTGATCGACACGCGAGCATCGACGGAAGCACGATCGAACTCGCGCATGCTCCGTTCACCGTTCGGGGGCGGACGATGGTTTCGCAGGAGGTCATCGCTCGCGCGTTCGGCTCAAGCGTGAAATACGACGCCGGCGCCGCCAAGATCGACGTCATCACCCCGAGGATGATAGACGCCGGAGCTCAAGAGCTTCCGGCCCGATAAGACCCGACAGAAACTTTCGCAGAACGTTTGACATCCTGAGAGCGGCTTGGTATTATCTCGGGGTTGCGGTGTCCGCTGCAGCGCTTATTTGTGCGTTGCGGAGGAAAATGTTTACCATGCACCGGGATTCGTGGAAACGGTGTCTCAAAAGGGTCATTGAATTAATGATCTACAATGCGAAAGGATGGGATGATGAGCCGTTACGGGAACTCCGAACGCTCGGGGTTGATCTCTGCTATGCCATTAGAGCAGGCCGTGCGAGAATTAACGATCTCAGAAAATAACGCTTTCCCACGCGTGCTCGCACCTGAGTCATGGCGCGAGCCCGACTCACACCTACGTGCCTTACTCACGGAATCCTGGTATAAGGCGATCAGTGCGCTGACACATGAAGCAATCCATGCGACGTACCAGTTCTTTTATGGAAAGGGCTTTCTAGCGACCGCGATGCCCCTGACGACAGGTTCGATCAGTAGCCCAATGGGCCTGGGAAGTGACTCTCTTCCAGTCAGAGCGGTGATCCAAGGCTTGGAGACATATCTTGCTGACTCAATGCAGTTCATGCTTGAACTTGGCACCCGCATCCACGGCGGGCGCCCAGCCTACTACGTAATGCCTACATTCCGTGGAGAACCAGCGGATGAACGCCATCTCACGCAGTTCTATCATGCTGAGGTCGAGATCGTCGGTGGACTCAACGACGTTATGCTGTTAGCAGAAGAATACATTCTGGCAATTACACGCAATATTTTTTCTGCCGCTTCAGACATCATCGACGAAGTCGCTGGGACGACGAAGCACGTTGAAGATCTGCTTACGCGCGGAGCATTTCCGAGGCTGCGTTTTGAACAAGCAATTGAAGAATTGCGAACCTTTGATAATGCTACAGAGAAACTTAAGGACGGAACGGTACGTCTCACGTCCTATGGGGAAAGGCGACTTATCGAGAATTATGGTGACTTCATATGGGTCACACATATGCCCTGGAAAACCGTGCCGTTTTACCAAGCGTGCGAGGACGGAACGTCGATGTCCAAGAGCGCGGATCTACTCGCAGGGATTGGTGAGATCCTTGGTTCAGGAGAACGGGCGACCTCGGAGGAAGACGTTCTCAGCAATCTAGCGGCGCAGCATATTGATCCCGCCCCGTATGACTGGTACATCCAGATGAAGCGTGAGTGGCCGCTTCGCACATCGGGGTTCGGCCTCGGCCTCGAACGTTACCTCCTCTGGCTTACTCGGACCAAAGACATTCGCAATATTCCACTGCTGGTAAGGAATCATGATCGAGTCCACAAGCCTTAGCATCGAATCGGTGCAGGAGCGCAGCGCTTTCTACCCATCACTTGCCGGACGCACCGCGCTTATCACCGGAGGCGCGTCTGGAATTGGACGTGATATTGCTGCGCGGTTTATTCGTGAGGGGAGCTCCGTCGTTGTATTTGACAAAGATACATCGGCGCTCGACAAGCTTCGTGAGGAATTCGCCTCTGTCATCGGAATAAACATCGACCTGGCTGATCTGAAGCAAGTCCAAGAGACGTTGACGGCAGTTGAGCGTGATCTCGGGCCATTAAGCTTCGTTATAAATAATTGCGGTGATGACACTCGGCATACGATCGACGACGTAACAACGCAGTTTTGGGATGAATGCATCGCGGTAAACCTAAAACACATCTATTTCGTCTCAACGATGACGCGTCCGTCATTACGTCGATCTGGTGGAGGAAGTATCGTGAATTTCGGATCACTAACTTGGCGTTTGGGAAACCCATCTCTTCCCGTTTATTCAGTGAGCAAGATTGCCGCTCATGGCGTAACGCGTGCGCTCTTCCGTGAATTTGCATTGGACAAGATTCGCGTCAATACCGTTTCTCCAGGTTGGATAATCACAGAACGCCAGCAGCGGCTTCATTTTAGGCCCGATGACGAGCGCGAACTGATGTCGCGTCAGGCGATTAAGGAAATCTTACGCGGCGACGATGTTGCCAACATTGTCATTTGGCTTTGTTCAGACGATAGTAAGCGAGTCACGGGACAGGACTTCATCATCGATGGGGGACTCTACTAACATGGATAGTGACGATATCTCAATTGTTAATCCAAATCGATACCTTGAACACGCGGCATTGGCCAGTTTGTTGCCTTCTCGGCGGATTCCACAGATCGCGGTGATATCATACCACCCGTTCCTTATGCAGCATGTCGCCGGCATCGCAGATTTTACGCTCAATGGCTTGCTCGACGGCTCATATGTCCTCCAAAGCTCGTTCGGCAATATCGGCGTCTACAGCGGTTTTGGGATTGGTGCCCCAGCGACGATAGTTAAACTAGAAGAACTCATAGCTATGGGTGTTCAGCGAGTAGTGATCGTCGGAACAGCTGGTTCCTTGTCGGAAAAGTTCGCTTTGGGCGATTTTGTCGTCTGCACGGGTGCGGTGCCGGGTGAAGGTACGAGTCGCTATTATGGTGCGACGGGCGATATCATAGCCCCCGCTGGTCGGCTAACCTCGGAGATTCAAGAGAGATTGCGCGTAAAAGGCATCGACATTTTCGGCGGTGTAAGCTGGAGTACTGACGCGCCATATAGGGAGACCAAACGTCTTGTGAAAGCGGCCATCTCAAAGGGAGCGGAGATGGTAGAAATGGAGGCGAGCGCAGTTTTCGCGGTAGCACAGTTCCGTGGCATTGAGGCGGCGGCCGTATTTGTAATCAGCGATTTACTTCATAACTTTGAATGGAACTGCCAGCTTCACAATAATCACCCCAACGATCGCCTCGTAGATCTCTTTGATAAGCTTTTTCTTGACTCCATCTCTTGCAACAACGAAAGGGGTAAACATGTCTGAATTGGTCCTTGATGCAGCCACGATTACAGCTATGTCTTATAATGAACTCATCGGTCTTGTGCGTGAAACCAACCGTCCGCCTGGCGGCATCCATTCCATCGCAGATGCAGCGCGCCTGACATTTCTGCGTACTGGTTCTCGCGTGCTTGAGGTCGGTACCGCAACCGGCTATACGGCAATCGAGCTTGCGTCGCTCAGTGGGTGTCAGGTAACAAGCATCGACATCAATGCAGAGAGTCTTGCGGAGGCGCGCGTGCGCGCTGCGTCGCGTGGTCTTGCTGATATCATCGCGTTTGAGCTTGGCGATGCGACGAGCCTTTCCTACGACGATGGGAAATTCGACGTCGTCTTCTGCGGTAACGTGACATCTCTCGTCTCCGATCGCGGCAAGGCATTCAAGGAGTATGCGCGCGTTCTAAAGACAGGCGGATTTCTCGTCGCTATCCCGATGTACTACGTGGACGAACCATCGGCGCAACTCGTCGCCGACGTCTCCGCAGCCATCCATGTGAACATCCAGCCACAATATCGTCCAGAGTGGATCACGTTCTTCAACCGAAAACCTTTCTCGTTATTTGCAACGTCAGATTATCGATTTGATACGTTATTAGAAGAAACGGTGGCGGATTTCAGTGCTGCGATTTTAAGCCGTCCTCATCTCCAGATCCTCGATCCCTCCGCACGGACTGCGCTTACGCATCAGTACTCGCGGTTCATGGAACTTTTTCGGGTTAACCTCTCCCATATGGGGTTTACCGTCATGGTCCTTCGTAAAGAAGACCTCGGGGGTGATCGCGAACTCTTCACTGCTACCAAGATATGAAGGTAAGAGTCGTCGCCACTGCTGCCACAATGCGCGATCTGCCGCTCGTGCTTCGCAGTGGCGGAATCACTCGACTAGAATCACTTGGTCTGATCAGCACCTGGTCGGAGCGCGTAGACGAAGTGCATCGCTACACTGCCGGGAGTCGTGCCGATCGAGTTCTAGATTTGCATGACGCATTCGAAACGCGCGATGTCGGCCTTATCCTTTCAGTCTATGGAGGGTACAACTCAAACCAACTACTAGATGCGATCGACTTCAACCGCATACGCTCATATTCTCCGTTTATTTGTGGTTATAGCGATTTCACGGCGGTTCTTAACGCATGCGTCTCGCAAGGTGTTGGAAAGGCAATACATGGTCCATCGTTTGCTTCGTTTTGTAGCCCAAATGCTTTCGATTATACCATCGAGGGGTTTCTTGCGGTGCTACACGGTCGTGAACATACGTTCGAGTCTCCCTTGGTCGAAGCGAGCGACCTTTGGTTTCTCAAACAGGGCTATGGGCCACGGGAGGTCCAATCCAGCCCACCATGGTGGGCATACCGCGAAGGTATTGCCACCGGAACCTTTGTCGGTGGTAACCTCGAGACGCTAAGTCATCTAATCGGAACGCCATTCATGCCGGATACAGTTAATCGGATACTCTTTGTTGAAGATACCACGGGAACAAATGCAGCAATGTTTCATCGCGACCTCACGCATCTACGGCAATCCGGCTACTTATCAGACCTAGCGGGCCTTGTAGTAGGTCGTGTGCCCAGTGGAACGGTTCTGAGTGAGCGATCCGTAATTTCAGATATTCTCGATGACGTGTTGACAAACATTCGAAGATATCCCGTCCTCATCGATGTCAATTGCTCTCATGTTGATCCCATGATTACGCTTCCGCTTTATTCGCGGTGCAGACTTGAGGCGTCTCAGGTTCCTCGCATTGTGGTCAACTGCTAATATAAATGCTAGCGACACAACTTGCGTTTGGTGCAATGTTACGTCCGAAATATGTGGGTAATGCAACTCCTACTTTGGAACTCGCAGAGAACATTCTTTACTATAATGCGGGCCGCGGAATAGCACCGCTTTTGCCGCTTGGGCTAATTCTCTCTTCTCGGATCGAAAGTCGGCTTCTTGAGGCCGCGCGCATTCTGGGTTACGCGCAGATCGAATTGCCGCATATTGTGTCCACGGAGATCCTTAAAAACGGAGCCCCGATGGCATCGGGGTTCCGTGATGTGTTGGTTCCATTAAGCGGTCGCATGCATATGCAGCATCTCATGTGTACCCCAGAGATGCAAATAGCACAGATGTTGCGGGCCTCGCAGGCGAGTCATCGAGCATTGCCTTTGCGTTGCTGCTATATTGCCACATTCTTTCGCCAGCTCCGGCAACCGCGCCCCTTGCTGAAAGGCCGTGAGTTCCGTATTTTTGGTGCAATGACCTTTGGGAGGGCTAATGAGGAATTAGCGGGAACGGTAGTAGAGCTAAAAGCACTCACGGTGAGGTTATTGGAAGACTTAGGGATACCTTATGAAGAGGTTTCTCGTGGACCTACGCACTTTGAATTGTTCTATCCTATGGTCAATGGTATCGACCACTATATAATCGGCAAGGTTCGGCGCCGTGGTCTCAGTTTGGCGATGTCA
>DASZHL010000048.1:0-46648 GCA_035937855.1 Vulcanimicrobiaceae bacterium | reverse complement strand
TCCATCCCAAAGATCAAAAAATATAACTGACGTAACTGCGAAAGTTACACCCATTAAGAGAAGAATAACTCTCACCCTCAATAAGGCAGAGCACGAAGACATCTTCGAAATGGCAACGCAGAAAAACCTTTCGATTACGGATGCCATTCACGAGTCGATATGGTTAGCAGCATCAGTACACTACAAAATAACACAAGGCTGTGCCGTGAGGTTTGTCAACAAGGATGAAAGCTATCAGGAACTCGAATATATTCCTCCATCCAAGAGGGGGAAAATAATCAGTATTACCAATTCAGAAAAACAAGGTTTTCTTCTTTTTCCCGGTTTCCCAAGCTCCATAACGCCGCGGATCGAAGAGAGCAATCGGATGGGGTGTGGAACCGCGGGTGATGAGGTCGGCGATAATCTCCCCCACGACGCCGCAAAATTTGTATCCGTGCCCCGAGAAAGCGCCGGCAAGGATGACTTGCGGATGAAGCGGATGCGGGCCGAGGATGAAATTTTCATGAGGGATTCCGTGCTCGCGAACGCTGTTTACGGCACCGGAGACTATACTTGTTTGCGGACGTCCCAGGAATAAGCCGCCGGTGATCCGCAGCAGCGTTGCTCCGGTCGCGGCTTCCAGTTCACGCCAAAGTTCATATGCGCGTAGCACGAGTGGGACGTAACGACCATCGAGCGGCTGCGGGCGGCGGATCATGCGTGAGTCACCGTGAGAGCTACCCATTGCGTGCGCAGGGCTGAAGCGCTCAAATCCGACAACACGCTTGCCGCGCGCCGCCAAATGCGCGAGTGCTGCGCTTCCCATGCCTCCAAGACCCAAAACTATAGCATCATACCTCATCCGAATCCGGTGCCTTCGCTGCTGGATCGGGAAAACCGTCTCGGAAAGCGAAGTTGCTTGCTAGAATATTACACGCCGCACGAAGCCGCTGAGTGAAGCGATTCCAAGGGAGCGAGCAAATCATCGTGGTGACGAACGACGAGCGATGCACCTTCGGACGTCAAATGGCTTTCCTTCAGCGGTGAATTCGCGAGTATTCCGAACACGCGTAGTCCAGCGCCCACGGCGGAGCGAACTCCAAAGGGGGCATTTTCGATGACCAGGCACCCACGAGCATCGTCCATGCCCAAGCGATCGAGTGCCATGAGATACGACATCGGGTCAGGCTTCCCGCGCTCGACGTCTCCGCCCGTAATCACCACGCTGAAGGTCTTCGGGGGAAACAGGCGCTGAAGCGTACTCGACGCTTCAGCGGAATTCGAACCAGTGACGACCGCAAGTGGAACACCCATGCACTCAAGAGCAGCGAGGAGGTTGAAAACGCCGTTAAATGCTTTGATCTCACCTGCCAAAGAGACGTATCGACTCGATTTGATCGATTCTATCTTGTGCGCAAACTGCAAATCAGGTTCCTGATCGGCATACTTGCGCAACAGGTCGTTCGCCTGAACCTTTCCGCTCATTCCCTCAGTCAAGTACATCATCGTGCTCAGTTCGTTTTCGTCGATTGCGACGTTCTCTGATTGAAAAGCGTACTTCCAAGCTTGAATATGGTAGCCCATGCTATCGATTAAGACGCCGTCCATATCGAAGATGACCGCCCTTAAACCCGAAGACAATATCAACCCTCCTCAAAAAAGCGAGCGTCACGACGTTGGCGGGAAAGTCGCCGTATCCCTCCAGGAGGTAAGCTTTGCGACGTCTTCCGAAGGATGGCGACCGCTCCATGTTCAAAACGATACGGACGCGTTCCAACACGCCCCTGAGGTAACCCGATGATGCCTGAAGAACCACTCAATTTCTATGGCGATACGTTCATACCAACGACCGGACAGCACGGGGGTAGTATTTCCGAGCAACGCATCGATGAGCTCGATCAAGCCTGCCTCGATTTCGTGAAATCCCTCATGTCCGAGAAAAAGCTTTGTCAGGCGGTCGATATCGGAGGCGGTTCCGGCGCGCAAAGCAAGCGGATGGCCATGCTGGAAGCATCGGTGTTGCTCATTGATTTCACCAATCAAGAGCAATCCATCGCCGAGTTCAACCGAAGCCTTTCGCGACCAGCGATCCGGTTTCTTCAGCGAGACGTTCGTGACATCAACGACGAGGAATGGCCGACCCCAATCCATTGCGTCTACTCCCAACGCATGTTGGGGTGCATCACTTACCAAGATACACTGCAACTGCTTACATTCTTAAAATCCAAATCGTCGAGTGATGCGCTGTTCTTTTTATCAACCGCAGGACTGGATACGGAGTACGGCGCCGATTACCCTGACCGTGACAAACCCGTGGAACGGCGCTTTGCCCATTTGTTACCGAATATGGCGGCAAAACACGGTATTTACGCACCGGAATGCTTATATCGAGAACGCGACCTTCGGCAGATCGTTGAGCAAGCGGGACTAGTATCTCTCCGTTCATGGACGTCAACGTTCGGTAATCCCAAAATCATTGCACGCATGTCATAACAGGGCTCTCAGCCCCGCGACTGCGACGCAGCGCCTTCACATCGGGCGTATTCCCCGGGAGTCGATTTGGAGGCGGACGTTGGGACCGCTATCGGGGGAGATGGTTGTTTTTTGTCGGAGGTCGCTCCAATTGCGTGGAACGAGGACGGCTGAACCAGATGGTCCCATGAGAGAACACTCGCACATCCAATCTTTGCGGCTCGGGCGGCCGTTCTTTTCCCAAGATACGATGAGCTTTGTAAGCTGTGAGGCTGCGGAAATCCCCAGCGGCCCGGAGAACCGCACCCGACCATCATGCGGCAGAATCGCCACTGATTTGGGTTCGGAATCGACGACCAGGGCGAAAACTGAGCCGAGGTTCCATTCAATGTCGGCTCTGGTGATGCGGTGTTCCCACGCGGCGCAAGCGACCCATAAGTCACTGTACGAGTCGTCGCCTCGGGGGAAAGGCCATCTCTCACGTGCGGATTTCACTCGGTCGAAGTGGATTGTCGAAGCCTCGTGTATGCTGATCGGTGGGGGGCTCTTGCGTGCGTGGGGGGAAACCGTGAGCGGACCGTCCGCGCTCATGAATGAGACTTGCTCAACGCCCTGAGCCCGGATTGTCCCTCCATCCCCTCGCGCGTGCAGAAGAAAGTGAAGCCCACCGTGACTGATCGGGGCGAGGATCGTTCCACCGGGAGCGAGCTGTTCAAACCATGCGGGCGAGAAGCCGGTAATTCCGACGGTCGCGACGATACGATCGAAGTTTGCGCCCTCGGGATAGCCGTGATAGCCGTCGCGCGCGAACACGTCGACATCGCTGATGCCGGCCTTTCTCAACGCGATTTTCGCATCGGCGACCACGTCGGGCTGCACATCGATGCTGACGACTTTCGCGTCCGTGACGGCATGGATGAGCGCGGCATTATAGCCTGTGCCGGTGCCGATTTCAAGAACCTTCATCCCGCGTTCAAGCCCTAGCGTTTCGATCATCTCGGCCATTAAGAACGGCTGCGAGCTGGCGCTGGTGGGACTTCCATCTTCGGCAATTCGAGTGTTGAGAACGACGTCTGAGTAAATTCCCTCAAGATAAGATGGGTTCGTTGAATCGACCATTCGGCCGTCGCAAAGGTAACGCGGAACGAACAGGTGACGAGGGACCGTCCGGAACGCATTTTCGACGGGGCGGCTTCGGATAGCGTGTCGGTAGAGAAGATCGTCAACCAGATCGCCGGCGCTCCGTATCGGTGCGTCCGGATCATTCATGTTCCGAAAGTCATGGCAGTGATCGCATTCGCGGTCGGAATGGAGAAAATCGGAGCGCTGGTATTCGTGAAAGGTGGAACATAAACGTCAATAGCCGGCCTGCCGTTGCCGACATACAAACGGCCGCTCGTGTCGGTAGCGACGGCGGTTGAGGCAGTCGAAGAATAAGTGATTTGCGTTACGGGAAACGAGGCTGAAGACATCGGTAAGTCATAGACGAAAACTTTTCCGGAGAGGAAACCGACTGAATTCACGATCAGCTGGTTCGTCGTCGCGTCGACTGCGCACGAGTCGACGTTGGAAGCCCCGGTGGAGACGGTGAAGCCCGGCTGTGCGTAAGGAGGGGGAAAGACGCGAATCGTTCCCGGCAGATAATTGGTGACGTAGAGCGTCTGCGTTGCATCGATACAGACACCGGACGGCCCGCTGAAACCGGACAGGAGCGGCTGGATCGCGGATCCGCTCGAAAGTGGCGGAGCGATGACGTCGATGTTCCCTGCGGTGTAATCGGCCACGTACAGTTTACCCTGCGCGCCGAAGGCGATTCCTGATGGCGTGAACGTCGGAGTGATCGTGAAGAGCGTCGAGGTAGTCGGATTCGGCCGAGCGTACCCGACGATCGTATTCTTGAACTGATCCGAAGCGATGACGTTGCCGCTGCCGTCGATAGCCAATCCGATCACTTCGCCTCCGCTCGCGGTCGTAATCGCCCCCGTTGGAACCGAGGCCGCGCTGAATGGGGCAGTCAGATATGCGATGGAGTTTGAAGGGACGGCGTCACCTGCCGCATAGAGGCGTGCCGGCGAAGGAACCGGCAGGGCGACGCTTGGCCCCCCGCCTCCGCATCCGGCCAAAAGCGCGGCGGCGAGCGCGGCGAGAGGCGCCAATGGGCTTATGATCCCGGCCCTGGTGCTCCGCCGGGTGCATAGTGGGGAGAAAAACACTGCGGCAGCCTCCATCGACGATCCGAAGCTCGTCGGAGAATATCATTCCCCTCTTCCTCCTTGATTCGCCGAATCTCTTCCGGGAGAGCGCTTGGTTGGGATTTCTCGCGAACCTTCCCGTTTCGAGCTTCCCGCTGCGGTTTTGAGTAGCGTACGAATTTCTGATGTGGCGGCGGGTAAAGCGCCTCTCCGTGGAAAAAAGATGGGGATATGGCGATTCCCAGCATCGGATTTACCTTAATCATGCGCCTCGATATGGCCAATGAGCCCGGCGCGTTCGGCAAGCTTGCCTCAGCGATCGGCGACGTCGGCGGGATCGTCGGCGCCGTTGACATGCACACGGTCACAAAGACGCACGTAACGCGCGACGTCACCGTGAACGTTCCGTCCGATGCGGTCGGCGAGGCGGTTCGAGCCGCGGTCGAACGGGTTGAAGGAGTGCGGGTGGTCTCGGTCTCCGACAGTACGTTCCTCGCCCATATCGGCGGCAAGATCCGAATTGATCCCAAGGCGCCGATTAAGACGCGCCAGGACCTTTCGACGGTCTACACGCCCGGCGTCGCACGCGTCTCGCTGGCGATCGCAAGCGATCCGAATAAAGCTTACCAGTTGACGATCAAGCGCAATACGGTTGCGGTCGTTTCCGACGGAACGGCGGTGCTTGGCTTGGGCGACATCGGTCCTTTTGGGGCGATTCCGGTCATGGAAGGCAAGGCGGCGCTCTTCAAGCAGTTCGCGGGCATTGATGCGTTTCCGATTTGTTTGGACACGAAGAATGTGGACGAAATTGTCGAGACGGTTGTTCGCATCGCTCCGATCTTCGGTGGAATCAACCTGGAAGACATTTCGGCGCCCCGTTGCTTTGAAGTCGAACGGCGTCTGATCGAAGCACTCGACATTCCGGTTATGCACGATGACCAGCATGGAACCGCCGTGGTTATTTTGGCGGCGCTCATCAATGCCGCTCAGGTAGTAAACAAGCGCATGGAAGACTTGATCATTGTAGTCGCCGGGAGCGGTGCGGCGGGAACGGCGACAATCAAGATGCTCTTGGCGGCAGGAGTGCGAGACGTTGTGGCCGTCGATCGCGCGGGAGCCCTTACTCGTCGTGAGCGCTATGAGAATCCGCATTGGGCATGGCTTGCTCAGCACACGAATCGAGAGAACCGGAGCGGCAGCTTGGGCGAGGTCTTGCGCGGTACGGACGTCTTCATAGGCGTCTCGGCTCCCGGAATTGTAACGCCTGCCGATATCCAAGTTATGGCTCGCGATTCAATCGTGTTTGCGATGGCAAACCCGACCCCTGAAATCATGCCGGACATTGCCGCACCATACGTCGCGGTGATGGCGACGGGCCGCTCCGACTACCCTAACCAAGTAAACAACTTGCTGGCGTTTCCGGGGATCTTCCGGGGGGCGCTCGATTGCCGCGCGCGGCGTATTAGTGAAGGAATGAAGATCGCTGCCGCCAAGGCAATCGCCTCGATCATCAGTGACAATGAACGCGGTCCCGAGTATGTGATTCCCAGCGTCTTCGACTCGCGGGTCGTGGATGTCGTAGCCAAGGCCGTGACTGCAGCAGCGATCGATGAGGGACTTGCACGCCGTGTTCCCGCATTGGCTGAAGAAGAGGACCTCGTCACCGTTTAACGTTGTGAAAAAAGGGATGCCAGGGATGGATGAAGCCGCCACGCGGATTCTGATTATCGAAGACGACCGCGACATCGCTACTTTCGAGGAGATGATGCTGCGTCGCGCCGGCTATCAGACACAAATCGCGGAAACGGGCGCGGCCGGCCTTCGCATGGTTGTCGAGTTCAAGCCGGAGGTCGTTCTGCTCGATATCGGATTACCCGATATGTCGGGCCTCGAAGTGTGCGAAACGATTGCGGCCACGGCGGATGCATTTATTTTGCTGGTTAGTGGTCAAGCGAGCGAGCAGTATAAACTCAACGGCCTGGGCTTGGGGGCCGACGATTACATCACCAAACCGTTCTCCGGAAACGAGTTGGTCGCCAGGGTCGGGTCGTTCTTGCGTCGTCGGGATCGTGCGCGCTTGCGCTCGATGAACGGTCGTTTGCCTGTTGGCGATGCCGAACTGATCCGCGATCATCAGATCTTGCAGCGAGGGACGGAGAAGACTTCCCTAACTGCGCTTGAGTTTAAGTTGCTTTGGTTTTTGGCCGAGGGTGAGGGTACGCTTCTCACGCGAGCGCAAATTCTCGAGCACGTTTGGAACGACGTTTCGGGAGTGCCTACCCGAGTCGTTGACGTGCACGTTGCGGCTCTCCGCAAGAAGCTTTCCGACGTCGGCGTCACCGCGACGATCGCTTCGGTGCGAGGAATCGGTTACCGACTCGATATTCCGTGACTTCCTCGCCTTTAGACGGCATTGTGCTCGATTCCCGGGATCGCCGACCGCTGTATGTGCAGATCGCTGATGGTATCGTTGGTCTGATCGAAGGCGGCGAGCTTCATCCCGGTGATCGTCTGCCTGCGATGCGTGCTTTGGCTACGCAACTCGAATGCGGATTAATCACCGTTTCACAGGCATATGATTCCTTAGTCGCACGAGGACGGGCCTGCGCACGCGTGGGAAAAGGGACGTTCATAACAAAGCCTGTTGATCCGATCGCATCGATCGAGCGTCGCTGGGAACCGGAGATTGGGACGCTCATGCGTGCGCGAATGGAAGGGCTCTCCGAGCGGTTGGCCCGTGCGGACGTTCCCGGAACGGTTTCGATGGCGTATGCGCATCCGGCGCCCGAGACGTTTCCGATGGCGGAGTTCGGACGCTGCTTGCAGAGCGTTCTTACCGAAGATCCGCCGGAGGTTATGCAATACGGAACACCGCATCGCAGCGATGCGGCGGTTGCGGCCGGCGATGCGGAGCTGCGCGAGACCTTGGCTCGTGCGCTACGAACCCGTGGAGTGAGCGCTGCGGCGAACAATATTATTGTCTGTTCCGGTGCTCAACAAGCGGCGGACTTGGTGGCGGGGACCCTGCTCGAATCGCGATCGCTGGTTGCTGCGGAGAGTCCAAGTTACGCTCCGACGCTGGCGGTATTTGATGCACGAGGTGTCGGCTATGTTGAAATTGCGGCTGATGCCGATGGACTACGGGTCGACGACGTCGAACGTGTTTTCGCTGAATATCGACCGCGTCTATTTTACGTTAATCCGTTCGCTCAGAATCCGACCGGAACGATCTTGCCGCAGCGGCGGGCGAAAGCCATCGTTGAGTTGGCACGCCGCTATGATGTTGTTGTGCTCGAAGATCAGACGGGATGGGTCTTCACCTATGATGCAGCGCCTCCGGCTCCCCTGGCCGCCCATGATCGCGACGGACGCGTCGTCTTGATCGAGAGCTTATCGAAGTCGATTTTTCCCGCATTGCGAATCGGGTATCTTTTCGCGAAGGGGGCATTGCATTCGGCGCTCACCGAGGCGAAGGCGCGGGCGGATTCGTTCACCTCGACCTTGATGCAGCGGGCGCTCCGGCGTTTCCTGAACTCACCGGCATATTCGCGTCATTTGCGGAGTGCGCGAGCGCTCTACCAAAATCGCCGTGATCATTTATTGGTTCGTCTCGCCCAGGCAATACCGTGGGCCGAAATTCTGCCGCCGCAAGCGGGAATGACGCTGTGGTTTTCCTTGCCCCCGTCGATCTCGACGGGGGCTGCTTTCGAGGCCTGTGCGCGGGAGAAACTTCTGGTGATGCCCGCCGATGCTTCGTATCCCACGCGTTCGGGACCGGCTGCATTGCGTTTGGGATTTGGCGACCTCGATGAGCCGACGATCGACGAGGCCGTCATCCGCCTCGCCCGTGCAATGCGCACGTTTCGTTCCTAGTACTCGCTAAACAATATCTTGCGGACCCGGTGATGACTGAAAGAGCGGCGACGATTACCGAGATTATATGGAAGAAGTTCCGCTCCACATTACGACGCAAGTGCTTTGATGAGATCATCGTGCTCGAAGGCGCTTGTCATTCGAAGGATCTCACTCGGGCCGGCGCCGAGGCTTTCTGCGACTTCTCGCCAAGTTGCAGTAGTTGTCGCAACCTCGTTGGCGATAAGTTTCGCTTCGGCAAGGCCAAGACCGAAATACTCGGCTACTTCAAAGACTAAGTCAAGGTTGCAGGTTCCTTCATCCAAACTGATCGTGGTAGTTAGGATGCGTTGACGCACGTCGCTCGGTGTCGGATTGAGATCGTAGGCTGGCGACAAGGTCCAACCGTCACGGCTCGTCCATAGAAAGCCGTGGTTGCGCAGGTGATCATCTACATTTGAAATCAGAACGTTGAAAACCATCCGGCGGTATAGTTCGTGAGCATCGGCCACCGCGTGCGCTCCGTGTTGCGTGAGTGCGTCGACGAGTTCCAGATAACTACCACGCGAGCCGTCCCGTAACCCCATCATCGATAAAGCGGAGAGGAAAGGTATCCGCGTTCCGGCATCACGATCAAACCGACGAGAGAGTAGCACGGGTTTACCGGCGACACGGATCAATTCATTGTCCGGAGTGCGGATTCCGGCGCGGGCGGCCAGTCTTAGTGCGACGGCCTCCCAGAGCTCGATCTGGTAGTCATCCGTCTCTTTTGGGAATTTGGCGATGGAGAGACGACCATGCTGGTCCATGACCGATGCCTTCGGACGCGCTCCACCGAGTGATGAACCTGGGGCGAAGATTATCTGGAGATCATCTTCGGTTTCTTCATCCCGGAGTATCCGTTCCGTGACGGTAAGCAAACGTCCGAGTTCGATCAGTCCGGGAACCCCGGTGGTTGTCGGCGCCTGGAATTCCGTTTCGCCGACCCTTCGAAAGCGCAGCCCGCCGAGTCGTGCAACATCGGATACGCCGAGAAGATAGTCGGCCTCCATGAGGGTTCGTACTGGTCGTCCCTCGCGGTTTGCGAGTCGGCGTTCTGCGCGTTGCATGAGTTGTCGGCCCCATGTGTCCGGAGCGGAGTCGCCAATCGATCCAAACATCGGCATTCCTCCGGACGGAGCGAACGCGCCGCGATTGAGAGTAAGTGCGGGATCCAACGAAAAACACTCCGGGTCGTCGAGCCAATCCGGGTGATATTCAAAACTCGTACTCTCAGCCCCACGGCGAGCGTGGCGGTAGAGTGTTCCAACCCGCTTCAAGCCGGGCGAAAAACTGATAAATACTTCGATGTCAGTTGACATCGATAGACCTTCCGGACCGGCGAAGGCGTATGCGCTTGGGCAGGCGTTCCGATTCGAAAGCGAGGCCCGTTTCATCCGCGGCCGGGTCTGCAAGCTGCCCCAACCCGTCGAGGAGACCCAAGGCTTGCAACACGGCCGCATAGATGCCGATGCTCACGCTATGCTCGCCTGCCTCAATACGCCGAAGGGTGGGACGGCTAGTGAATGCTCGTTCAGCGACAACCTCAGCAGGCAAGCGCCGGCGGCGGCGAGCATCGTGGATGTCGAGTCCAAGCTTGCGAATGGCCCGGCGAACCGCTATCGAGGGACGATGGGGCGTCGGCATGGATGGAACCTTCCTATTCCGTTAAGTGAAGTTATAGTAACACGAAGGTTTCATTAATGGCAAGCTATGAGGAATTGAACCGCTGACGGCTTCCGATCGACAAGCGACGCGATCACGTTGGCCCTCGACCCAAGCTCCGCTTCCTGCGCTGGAGAATATCCGGACGATACACGAACTGAAAAAGACAGCGGTTTGCAGCATATTCGACTGCAAACCGCTTTCTACATCATTTCGGAAATGATTCTTTTCTCGGTCGACTACTTTAGGTCGTCAATCTTTCCTTTCGCGGAATCAATCTTGGCTTGGAAATTGTTCTTCGCTTCCTGAAGCAGAGATTTCGCTTTCTCATTTTCGGTCAAATTATCACCAAAAATCTCTCGTTTTTTCTTTTCACCCTCCGCTGCGACGCGGTGTGCCGCCTCACTCGCTCTGTCCTTGACCTTGTCACCGATTTTCTCGCCGGCATCCTTGAGATGACCGCCGGCCTCTTTGATGCGATCTCCGGCTTTTTTTAAATCGTCTTTCAGTCCCATGGATATCTCCTTATGACGTAGGTGTGATTGAGCGTTGACTTCTGGTTCCGGAATTTGTCCGCCCTAATGACCAACTCCGAGCAGGTACAAGATTATGATCAGTCCTAGCGGCATTCCCAAGAGCCAGAATAAAATGAGAATCATGGATTCGTTATCCTTCCGTTCGCGGCGCCGAGTGATTCGCGCGTTTGCGATAGTGAGTGATAGACATCGGTTCTCCACACGCCATCCAGCCGCCGATGACCGCTCCCATAAGGCCAAGAAGAATCGCGCTGACCGCAGCGATTGCACCATGACGGATGGCCTCCGGAGTCGATATCACGCTGCCGGCGGAGACGAGCGGCGAATTTCCAATGATGCTGCCATACCATCCTCCAAAAGCCTCTCCCGCACCGAGGGACAAAAAAACCAGGAGTAACGGCAATGCGAGTAGCCATGAGATGGCGGCGTGAAGAATCGCGGGCTCCGAACGCCGGATGCCGGCGATTTTTCCTGTTACCCAACCACCAATGACGAAGGCGAGAAATGCTCCGAATATCGCGGCCGCCGTATCAATTAGCGACAAGGATTTCCACGAAGATAGATCTTTGACGTGTGCAATGGATGTGACCCCGAGGGCTGTCCCTACCAAACCAAAAATCAAAACTGCGGCAATGGAGGCGAGTGCTCCTACCCAAAGAGCGCTCCAACAAACCGGCCACGCTACCCATTCGTGGTCCGGCGCGGAGGCGATTTTTTCTCGCGTTCTGTCCATCTTCATCCTCCTAAGCAAACGGGTCTCCTATCGCATTCCCCCGCCTTCCGCAATCTAAACCCGGATCAGCGAGCGGCTCTCGCGCGTCATTAAAGGTGCTTCGCTGGAGTTTTTGGGGATTTTGATGCCCGCAACATTGAAGAATATTATGAAAGGTTCGTGAATGTTTTCCAAAAAATCCGAACACTCCTCGAGTAGAGTGCGTACGACCCAATTCCAAATTCCGAAAATATGGCAGTCTTGGGCGTATCGACAGACGAGGCGTCCTTCGGTCGCTTGCGTGGCGATCAAGGCGCGGGAAGAATCCTTGACACCTGTGGACTCAGATTGGAGATATTGACGTTCGTTAAGTCTTGGCTCATGATATGGGTATGTATTCCTTTGCAGATGTCCTTCAGGCGGCGATGGAGCGGGGCGGCCTCAGTGCCGCGGAGCTAGCAGAGCGTTCGGGCTTGACCGAGGGCGCGATCTCCTACCTGCGATCCGGTAGACGTAAGCCGTCGTATCGATCGATACAAGCCCTCGCTCGGATCTTGCCGGAACTAGCAAGTAGCATCGGTGCGGACGGCATAGTGCCGGGTCTCGATGAGATTGAGGATGCGATTGTCGATATCCGGGCGGGCAAGATGGTCGTTGTGCTCGACGACGAGGATCGTGAGAACGAAGGCGATTTGATAATGGCCGCTCAGATGATCACGCCTGAGGCGATCAATTTCATGCGCAAGGCGGCCGGCGGCCTGATTTGCGTGGCGATCATCGGCAAGCGCCTTGACGAGCTGCACATCCCTGCGATGGTTGCCGAGAATACCGCCTCGCGGGAAACGGCATTCTCCGTCTCGATTGAAGGACGTGGTCGCACAACGACGGGAATTTCGGCGTTCGACCGAGCGGCGACGATCCAGATGATGCTGGATCCCGTGTCGAAGCCTTCGGATTTCTTGCGCCCCGGACATACCTTTCCGCTGCGGGCGCGGGACGGTGGGGTGCTCGTGCGGGCCGGTCATACCGAAGCGGCGGTCGATCTCGCGCGACTGGCGGGGTTTTATCCGGCCGGCGTCGTCGTCGAGATTCTGGATGAAGATGGTCACATGATGCGTTTCCCGCGCCTGCGGGAATTCGCGCGTACGCATGGATTGCGTCTAATTACCGTCAAAGATTTGATCGCCTATCGGATGCGCAACGAGAAACTCGTCGAACGCATTGCGGACTTCAATCTTCCCACAATCCACGGGGAGTTTCGCGGCGTCGCCTACGAGTCCAGCGTTGACGGCATCACGCACATTGCCCTTGTGATGGGTGAAATCGGTGACGGAAAAAACCTTTTGGTGCGGGTCCATTCCGAATGCCTCACTGGGGACGCGCTGCATTCGATTCGCTGCGATTGCGCCGCACAACGCGATGCGGCATTGGAAGCGATCGCACGTGAAGGACGCGGGGTTTTCCTCTATCTTCACCAGGAGGGCCGCGGAATCGGCTTGGCTCATAAGTTGCGCGCCTATGCGCTGCAGGATCAAGGTGCCGACACGGTTGAAGCGAATTTGGCGCTTGGTCTTCCGGTGGACAAACGCGATTACGGCATCGGTTCGCAGATTCTCGTTGATCTCGGTGTCGTGGAAATGCGGCTCATGACCAACAATCCGCGCAAGATCGTCGGACTCGAAGGCTACGGATTGCGGATCGTCGATCGAATTGCACTGCAGTTTCCCACGACGCCGTATAATGAGCGCTACATCGCGACCAAACGGGAGAAACTCGGTCATCTCTTCACGACGTCCGATGCGAAGGTTTCATGAAACGCGAGCAGCGCACGGACGAACGTCCGCAAGGGCGAGGGAAGCGCATTGGAATCGTCTCCGCGCGTTTTTACGATAAGCTCTCCGACTGGTTGGAGGACGCGGCGCGTCGTGCGCTTACCGAATGTGGGGTCGCCGCGGAGGATATCATATCTGTTCGTGTTCCGGGATGTTTCGAATTGCCTTTGGCGGCGCAGCGAATGATCGAGCGGCGGCGGCTCGATGCGGTCGTGGCTCTCGGTGTGGTGGTGCGCGGTGATACGCCGCATTTTGAGTATATCGCGGGTGAATGCGCGCGCGGTTTAATGGCCGTTCAGTTGAACTTGGGTATTCCGATCGGCTTCGGCATCCTGACGACTGAAACGTTATCACAAGCGGAGGAACGGGCTGATCCCGCGCGTGGAGACAAGGGTTACGATGCCGCCCTCGCGGCCTTGTCCGTCGCCGTGTTGTGAGAACCTTGTCCATCGCTGCCGGGGGGATGGGGACTTGTAGCGAACTTGGGGTAGGGTGAGCGAGCTACAATCGGTTTGGTGGGATGGCGATGCCGTCGCGTACATCGATCAGCGGCATCTGCCCGAGGAGCTTCGGTCGGAGCGGGCGCGAGAGGTGAAGCAGGTCGTCAATGCCATCGCGTCGCTGGCCGTACGCGGAGCTCCCTGCATCGGGATCTTCGGAGCGTACGGTGTCGCGCTCGCTCGTCGTGTCCTCGCCGACGATGCGGAGTTTTACGCCGCGGCCGAGGCTATTCGCACGGCACGACCGACGGCGGTGAATCTCGCATGGGCGGTCGATCGCGTCCTCGCGGCCCCGGACGAGGATTATCTCGCCGAAGCTATGACGATCCACGAAGAACAGCGGATCGTCGATCGCGCGATTGCCGAACACGGCGCCGCAGTGATGCCGCGATCCGGTGGAATCCTCACGCATTGTAACACCGGAGGCTTGGCGACCGGCGGCGAGGGAACGGCGCTGGCGGTTATCATTGCGGCGTATCGCCGGAGTGGTTGCATCCGTGCGTACATTGATGAAACGCGACCGCTCTTGCAAGGGGCACGCCTCACAACGTTTGAGTTGGCGCGTGCCGGTGTTCCGGCGACGCTCATCGTCGATGCTGCCGCCGCTACGTTGTTGTCGCGTGGTGAGATCGGTTCGGTCGTTGTCGGTGCCGATCGTATCTCTTCCAACGGCGATGTCGCGAACAAGATCGGAACGCTCGGCATTGCAATTTCCGCCGCACATTACGGTGTTCCGTTCTACGTCGCGGCGCCTCGTTCGACGATCGATTTTACGTTGGAGCGAGGCGAGCAGATCGTCGTCGAGCAAAGAGATCCCGAGGAAGTCCGCCGTATCGGCGGTCGCCGCATCGCTTCGCTGCTGCAACCCGTCTTTAATCCGGCATTCGACGTGACACCGAACCGTTTGATTACGGGCATTATTACTGAATACGGTGTTTTGCGAGGGCCCTTCGAACAGGCGCTGGATGATGTGCGCCGGCGACCTTCCCTCTCTTCACCGCGTGTCGAAAGTGCGGGGATCCTCTGATGAACGTCTACGATTTTCTCGATAAAACTCCGGCGATCGGAAAGCTCGTCGTCATCGAAGGAACCGATCGCGCATTGGCGGAGCGTGCTTTGGCGGTTCTTGAGGATCGCCTTCTCGCGCGCGCCGAGCGCGATCTCAATCTCGATCGCATGCGGGGCCCGGAATTAGATTCGTTCAAGCGTGTCGCCGAAGCGATCATGGCAATGCCGTTTTTGGCAGAGCGTCGGGTCGTCGTGGTGCGCGGTGTGCATGATCTTCGCGCCGCCCAGCGTCGAGAACTTTGGGAGGTCGCACAGACGGTCCCCGACGGAACGACGCTGGTGATTGAAGATCTCGTTCCGCCTACCCGTAAATCCAAACCCGAGCCCTTCGGTCAACTTGCTGGAAAGGCAGCGTTACGGATCGATACGACCGCCACGCCGGAAGTTCGTACGCGCTTCATTCGCGATGCGCTCACCGAGGCCGGCGCGACGGCGGAGACCGGAGCGATCGCCGCCTTATCGGACAGCGAAGAAGATCTCGGTGCGTTGCGAACCGATCTCGAAAAACTGATGCTGTTGGGACGGCGGATTTCTCGCGAGGACGTTCTTGGAGAAACCTTGTCCGCCGGTGAGGCTAAGGCATGGGAATTCGCCGGAGCGCTTGTCGGCGGACGGACGAAAGAAGCTTTACGCATCGTCGACGAACTCTTCACGCAGGATCCGCGTGGTGCGGCAATTCCCCTCCTCTCGGCGCTTGCGGGAGAGTACCTGGCCGTTTGGGAGCTGACTCGCCCCGGCGGTGAGTTATCAGCGAAGATGCGCTGGCGTGAGCGAACGCTCAAACCAATCGCAGCCAAACTCGGAGAGCGCCGCGCCAAAGCAGGCTTTGAGCGCGCCGTACGCGGGTTCGAGGCGATCGTTATCGGCCGCGCCGACGACCCCCGCATGGTCGTGGAATTATTGGTGTCCTTTGCGGCGTAAGGCGTCGGCCCGGATTCCCCCTCGCGGCGTGAGGACCTTTAAGGACTCATGACCATGGCGCAATTTCAAATTCGCCGCGCAACGCCCGACGATGCCGATCAGATTGCCGATGCGCACGTTGACTCTATTCATTCCTTCTTGAAACCACCCGCTTGAGCGAAGGGCAATTGATGTCTAAAAAAGATTTTCCCATTGAAGATGTTTTTAAGATCGGCGCACGATACAACCTCGGAGACGGACCAATCTTTCTTGATCTCCCCATTGTCGAACACCTTCTCGGGGAAGAGAAAGTAAAAATACTTCGCAAGGAGTCGTCGGAAATCGTCTTTGACGAATTCGAGAGCCTACGACTCATATTGCAAGAGCAATTTCCATGGCTCGTCGAGATGGAAATGCCCCGAAGCGCCTTGGACCTCTCCATTGGAGAGTATCTACAGAAATGTCATGATAATATTGCTGCCGCGAAAGCAAGGCACGGTGAATTTCTATCGATACGAGGGAAGGACCAAGAGCGGAACATGCCGCGCATCTAAATTGGAAGGAAGTTCATGTCTAAGAAAGAGTTTCCCATAGAACAAGTGTTGGCCGTCAGCACGCGCCACAATTTTGTGAGCGATATGGCAACCAAAGATCTACCTATTGTCGAGCATCTTCTCGGAAAGAAGATAGACGTCGATATAACCAGCGAGAAATCGTGCATCAATGCTGAAAAGGAACTTGATGGTGCGGAACGTATGTTACATAAACAATTCCCGTGGATCGCAGAACTGAAAATGCCGCCGATAACCACGGTCCTCGCTTCTACGGAGTTTCGGAAAATATGTGCCCATTGTGTCGCTGCCGCTAAAGCAGAATACGGGGAATCTCTTTTGGTAGAAGGAGGAAATCAAAAGCGGAGTCGGCTCAATATCTAACGCAGCTTACGAGCGTCGAATCAACTCACCGCGTAGGGTTTCACGGGGGCCTCGGCGGGTGCGGTTTTTCCGGCGTAGACGACGCCTTGCATTTCTCTCCAGAGCTGCAACGGGTTGGCGATCGTGGCGAGGTAATTCTGGGTTATCGTTCCGCCGCGGAAGCTGAAATTGCCGTAGCCGAGCAGGCGTCCCAGCCAATTCTGGGAGATCGTCGCACTTGAGATCCAGTCCGATCCGACGGCGGTTGCCGTACATTGAAACGTATCAGCATGAACGAGGAAAACGCGATGGTTGGTGACGACGATTCGGAAACGGTCCATCTTCGTTACGACGCTGATGAACTTGGCGACCGCGACGATGCTGAGCAGTGCAATGGCCCATCCGAAAAGTCTTTGCGGTGCGTGGAAATGCCACAGCGTGAGCCAACGTGAGATCCATTGGAAATCGACGTATGCGCATGCACCGACACCCAGCGAGATCCGCCAGGCGGCTGCCCAATGTTTTCTTCCTTCCACGATGACGTGCTCGCCCGGGAGGAGCAACTCCGCAACGGCGGCCGTGCCGTTCATCGGTTTACTCGGTGAAGTCCGACGATGGTCGACCCGGCAAGGATATGCCCACGCAGTCCGGTGAGAAGTTCGTCGCGCGTTTGTCCTGCGGCAAGCGCTTGGGGGGCAAGGTCGAGGGCATATATGGTGATGAGATAGTGATGCGGAGAGTCACCCGCAGGTGGGCACGGGCCGAGGTATCCGACGGTTCCGGCGCCGTTGAGACCCGCTACATACGGACTGACACCCGGTGTCGCCGCTCCTTCGGGCAGTTCGCTGACCGAGGCGGGAATTCCATAATCAACCCAATGGACAAAGCCGCTTCCTTTGCGCGCATCCACATCGAAGATAAGCAGCGCGTAGGATTGCGTGCCTTTCGGGGCCCCGCTCCAGGCTAATTCGGGAGAGCGTGATTTGCCGTGGTTTCCGCAGCGAGTGTCGGTGCCGATTTGCGCGGCGGAAAAAACTCCACCGTCGGTAAGATTTGACGACGACAGCGTGAAGGCGGCCGGAATTGTCGTTTGCGCCGATGAGAGCGTGGGTGCGACCGCGAGCGCCAGAGCCAAAGAAGAACGAAGAAGGAGCGGCTTCATTGCCCGATGGTAGCGGCTCGCGATTCGCGCCGTCAAGAGCGAGTCGTTTGGCGATAGGTGAAGCGGCATAGTAGGTCTCCGAGTGCTAGCAATCCAAGGCCGAGCAAAACACCGCCGAGCAGGTCGCTCGGATAATGCGCGCCTAGCGCGAGGCGCGACCACAATACGACGAGACCCCACCCGATTAGCAATAACGCGAGCAACGTGCGTATTCTTCGCGGAAGCTCGCTCTTGATGACGAATGCCGCCCAAAGCCAGGTGATCAATACCGCGTACATCGCGTGACCGCTCGAATATGAAAACGAGGTTTCCTGGTGCAGGACCCATTGCTCAGGTCGCGGACGATGGAAGAAGTCCTTGCCCCAATCACTTATGCTCCATCCGATCAGGGTGATCGCAAGCGAGAAGAAGACGCGCGAGCGCCAATGCGGTGCACGCCATGCCAACCAGAGCAACGCAAGTCCAATCGACGCGAGCACCGGCAAGAAAAACGAAGTCGTGAAGAAGAGCGCTACGTGCGCGCCCCAGCCGACGAATGCCGTTGTCGCAGCGTCAATCCCTTGTGGGGGCCGACTCGACACGAACGAACCCAAGGCAACGTAGCCGCCAAGCGAACCAGCCGCCACGACGACGTCGCGAACAATTTTTCCGCCGCAGGCAGATGATGCGGGAGACCCTGTAGTCATCGTGGGTCTCTCCGTCGCTCTATCGATTTCCCCTGCCGGGTGCCGCCGTCGCGACGTTTTGAGCAACCGACATTGACCAAAAGGTGGAGCGTCAGCCCGCAGAGTAAGCAAGCACTTTCGGCTGAGACTTCAGCATTCCGGGGTGCCGACCCATCCTGGGAACGAATTGGATCGGTCCTTCCGACGGGTGTTGCATGCCCGCTGGGTGAAAACGCCCGCATGATCGCTCCATCCCCCATTATCGCTCAGCCCGACCCCCAAGAGACCCAAGAATGGCTCGAAGCCCTGGACGCTGTTCTGGCTCGTGAGGGGCCGGCTCCCGCCACCGCCCTCATGGAGCGCGTCGTCGAACGTGCCCAAGCCGGTGGCGCCCACGTTACTTTGGGTGTACAGACGCCCTATATCAATACGATTCCGGTCTCCGCCCAACCGCCGATGCCCGGTGACGTGGCTCTTGAAGCCCGTATCCGCCATTACGTTCGTTGGAATGCGATGGCGATGGTCGTGCGCGCCAACGAGCATTCGTCCGAACTCGGCGGCCATGTCGCGAGTTTTGCTTCATCGGCGACGCTGTATGATGTCGGTTTCAATAATTTCTTTCATGCGCCGTCGGCAACGCACGGCGGCGATTTGGTCTTTTTCCAGGGACATTCGTCACCGGGCGTGTATGCGCGAGCGTTTCTCGAAGGTCGGATTTCCGAGGAACAACTCGCCCATTTCCGCCAGGAAGTCGACGGCAACGGACTTTCCTCGTATCCGCATTCGTGGTTGATGCCCGATTTCTGGCAATTCGCCACGGTCTCGATGGGTCTGGGACCGATTCAAGCGATCTATCAGGCGCGCTTCCTAAAATATCTCCATAATCGCGGAATCGCCGATACGGCCGGCCGCAAGGTCTGGGCTTTTCTCGGAGACGGCGAGGTGGACGAACCCGAATCCTTGGGTGCAATTTCGATCGCGGCGCGGGAACAACTTGACAACCTCATTTTCGTCGTGAACTGCAACTTGCAGCGTCTCGACGGACCCGTGCGCGGTAACGGCAAGATCATCCAAGAACTCGAGCGTGTCTTCCGCGGGGCCGGTTGGAACGTTCTCAAAGTGATCTGGGGCAGCAATTGGGATCCGTTATTCACAAAAGACTTGAGCGGACGACTTGCTCAGGCAATGAATGAATGCGTCGACGGTGATTACCAAACCTTTAAGGCGAACGACGGGGCTTATGTGCGCGAGCATTTCTTCGGTCGCTATCCCGAGACGGCGGCCTTGGTCGCGGGCATGACGGATGCGGAGCTGCATTCGCTGCAACGCGGAGGCCACGATCCGCGCAAAGTCTACGCCGCATATGCGGCGGCGGTCGCTCATCAAGGACAGCCGACGGTGGTGCTCGCGAAGACGATCAAGGGCTACGGAATGGGTCAGTCCGGTGAAGCCCAGAATATCGCGCATCAACAAAAGCATATGGATATCGCGGCGATGCGCCAGTTCCGCGACCGTTTCTCAATTCCGATCGTCGATGCCGATCTTGAGAAAATTCCCTTCTACAAGCCGCCTGCCGAGAGCCCGGAGATGCGCTACTTGCGTGAGCGGGTCGCGGCTCTTGGGCATCTTCCGCAACGGCGCCGTAAGTCGACCTCGCTAACGGTTCCCGAACTCTCCGTGTTCGAGACGTTGCTGGCTGGAACCGGCGACCGCGAGATCTCGACGACGATGGCCTTCGGGCGCATACTCACGGCACTGATGCGTGATAAGAATATCGCCCAACGCGTCGTGCCGATCGTTGCCGATGAGACGCGGACCTTCGGAATGGAAGGACTGTTTCGCCAGATCGGCATTTACTCGCCCGTCGGTCAGTTGTATAAGCCTCAAGACGCCGCGCAACTGATGTATTATCGCGAGGACAAACAAGGGCAGATCCTTCAGGAGGGAATCAGCGAAGCCGGTGCGATGTGCTCGTGGATTGCGGCGGCGACGTCGTACTCGACGAACGATCAGCCGATGATTCCGTTCTTCATTTTCTACTCGATGTTCGGTTTCCAGCGCATCGGAGATCTCGCTTGGGCCGCGGGCGACATGCGGAGCCGCGGATTCCTCATCGGCGGAACCGCCGGTCGTACGACGCTCAACGGCGAAGGTCTCCAACATGAGGACGGGCATAGCCAAGTCTTCGCATCGTTCATTCCGAACTGCGTCTCCTACGATCCGACGTATGGCTATGAGCTCGCGGTGATCATTCGCGAAGGCTTGCGTCGGATGGTCGCCGATCAGGAAGATATTTATTACTATATCACCGTGATGAATGAAAATTACCAGCATCCGGCAATGCCCAAGGGGGCCGAAGACGGCATCATCAAGGGAATGTACTTGCTCAAAGGGGCGGGAAAGGTTTCGGCCAAGACGCCGCGCGTGCAGTTGATGGGTTCAGGAACGATTTTGCGCGAAGTCCAAGCCGCGGCGGACTTGCTCGCGAATGATTTCGGCGTCGCCTCGGACGTTTGGAGCGTGACGAGCTTCAATGAACTGCGGCGTGACGGACTCGCGGTTCAGCGGTACAATCTCCTGCATCCCGAAGAGCCGGCGAAGAAGCCCTACGTCGAACAGGCACTCGCCGGTTACGCGGGTCCGGTGATCGCCGCGACGGATTATATCAAGACCTTTAGCGATCAGATCCGGCCATTCATTGATCGCCGTTTCTCGGCTTTGGGAACCGACGGCTTTGGGCGGAGCGATTATCGGTCCAAACTGCGCGAGTTCTTCGAAGTCAATCGTCATTTCGTCGCCGTGACGGCGCTGAAGGCGCTGGCCGACGAAGGGACGATTCCGGCTGCGAAGGTGACCGAAGCAATTCGCAAGTATGGTATTGATCAAAACAAACCCAACCCCGTGACGGTATAGGAAGGGATCCCAAGTATGAGTCAGACGATTGAGGTCCACGTTCCCAACATCGGTGATTTCAAGGATATCGCCGTCATCGACGTGTTGGTCAAACCCGGTGACGTCGTGAAAATCGACGATCCGCTCGTCACGCTTGAATCGGAGAAAGCGACGATGGAAGTTCCGGCTTCGCATGCCGGTGTCGTAGCCGATCTCAAGATACGGGTTGGAGACAAGGTCTCCGAGGGCAGTACGATTCTAACATTGCAGAGCGATGCTCCGGCGGCGGATGGGGCTGCGCCTGCGGCTCCGAGTTCCGCGCCAGCGGCGGCCTCGACGTCCTCGCTTGCTGCTCCGACCACCGCACCGCGCGCCGCATCGCAGGAGCAGGGTGAGCGTTTGGTCGAGCTACGCGTTCCAGATATTGGTGATTTCAAGGATATTTCGGTCATCGACGTTTTGGTCAAACCCGGTGATCGCATCGAGCGGGACGCCTCGCTCATCACCTTGGAGTCCGAGAAAGCAACGATGGATGTTCCCGCGAGCAGCGCGGGGGTCATTCGCAGCCTTGCCGTCAAGCTCGGCGACAAGGTTTCGCAAGGTTCGCTCGTCGGGGTTCTGACGGTAACCGATGCCGCGGCGATCCCGACCGGACCCGCACAGCAAGCGACGGCACCCGCACCGCAAGCGGCGTCCTCCGAACGTCCCGCTCCGGCACAGACTTCGCTTGTCTCGGCTGAACCGTCGTCGGCGAGCAGCAATGGAATCGTGCATGCGAGTCCGGCAATTCGTCGATTTGCGCGGGAGCTCGGCGTCGGTCTCCAAATCGTGTCTGGTACAGGACCCAATGGTCGCGTCACGCGCGAGGATGTGCAGGGCTATGTCAAACGCGCATTGAGCGCGTCGTCGGCATCCCCCGCTCTATCCGGCGGCGGAACATTCCCCGGTCTGCCGGCCTGGCCAAAGGTCGATTTCGCGCAGTACGGTCCGATTGAACTCAAGCCGCTCTCGCGCATCAAGAAAATTTCCGGACCCATTCTTCATCGGAATTGGGTGATGATTCCGCATGTCACGAACAACGAAGAAGCGGATATCACCGAACTGGAGGCGTTCCGCCAACGCCTCAATACCGAACAGGGAGCCGGTGGTGCGAAAGTAACGATCCTCGCTTTCTTGATGAAAGCGCTCGTTGCGTCGCTCGTGAAATTCCCGGAATTCAACGCGTCGCTTGACGGCGATGCGCTCGTGCTCAAACGGTACTATTCCATTGGTTTCGCGGCGGATACGCCCAACGGTTTAGTGGTTCCGGTGATTCGGGATGTCGACAAGAAAGGCGTGGTCGCGCTTGCGAACGAGACGAAAGACTTAGCGGCGAAAGCACGCGACGGCAAACTCACGCCTGCCGAAATGTCCGGCGGAACGTTCACGATATCAAGCCTGGGCGGAATCGGCGGTACGACGTTCACGCCGATCATCAACGCACCCGAAGTCGCGATTCTCGGAGTCTGTCGATCGACGATGCGTCCGGTCTGGGACGGAAAAACCTTCGTCCCGCGCCTCATGCTCCCGCTCTCGCTTTCGTACGATCACCGGGTCATCGACGGCGCCGCCGCCGCCCGGTTCAATGTGTACCTCGCCGAACTTCTAGCAGACATGCGCCGGGTGATGTTGTAAAAGATCTTTCCCTTAGAAAATTGGATCTCCACCATCATCAAGTCAAGGAGTCAAGAAAAGGCTATCATCGAAAATCGTGAGTAAAAATGAGAAATTCGAAAAAGGGTCTTACCAACGGGAAGCTACGGATCAGGCCATCCCGCCAGGCGACGCGCATTTGACCGAAGCGTCCCTGCACTTCCAAACCCACGACTTGGTCGATCCTAGCAACCCCAAGCGCAATAAGGCTCTCTCCGACCTGGAATCCGACGAGAGCTTCGCGCGGGAAGCGGTGGAAGCCTACGAATCCGCCGCGCAGAAAGCCCATGATATGGGCCCCGAGTACTACGATACGCGTAGGCTCTTCGACCTCGCTCACCGAGCCTCAAAAATTCCGGGTTTGGTCAACATGAGGAACCCGGATCATAATCAGGCTTATTTTGCGTTGGAAGCCCACAAGTGGGCCGCGTGGATTCGTGACGACCTTCTGCTATTCGACGCGGCTCACCAGGCCTCCAAAATTGACGGCTTGGTCAGCCCGAACAATCCCGAGCTCGATCAAGCCGCCTTCGCGCGCGAAGCCTATTATATTGCCGTGAAGCTTGACGACAAGAACCGGCTCTTTGCCGCTACTCACCATTTCTCCGAAATTCGCGGCTTCGTCGATTCGCGTAACCCCGCGAAAAATCAGGCCACCTACGCGCTGGAAGCCTATAAACATGCCGTTGCGACTGACGACAAGCGTCTGATCATCGCCGCCGCTCTCGTAATCTCCAAGATCCCCGGCTTGAGCGATCCGAGGAACCCCAAGCGCAATCAAGCCGCCTTCGCCGTGGACGCCTACAGCCATGCCCTTGGGCTTGGTGACGAGAGTCTGGTCTCCGAGGTTACTCACCGAGCTTCGGAAATTCCCGGCATGGCGAAGCAGGTTCGCAATCTAATCACTTCCGGTTATTACACGGAGAGACTGTTCGATTTCGTTATCGCGGTTGCAGAGCACGAAGGTCCGTATCAAGATCGATACGTTGCGTTGGCGGGGGAGCTCGCGGGAGACGATCCTGCCAAACGTTCACAGATTCCCAAAATGGAAAAGAAGCAATCCCCGAAACTCTGACGGTGATACTTCGGACCACGTGATGTTATTAGAGGCCTCTGCTAACCCGAGTCCTCCTCGATACGGCTGAATGCTTGAGTGCTAATGCAAGCATGCGTAATTAACGCGGTTTTGCCCATGCTCGCCATCTCGTGCCCTTCGGCGCTAGCAATTCGACTCGCGTAACGCCTCTGTCCCCACGGACTCCCTTATTGTCTATATTGTTACAAACTCAGCGAACGTGTATACTTCGGGGATGGGTAACAAGATATGGGAAGCACCTGACGACCCCTCTCGGCTTCCGAGCATCAAGGAAATCCATGAGAGGCAGGGACGTGCTCCGCTAACACCGGAGGAAGAGGCGGCACTCGAACCCATTGTCCAGTTGTCATTGGAAGAGCGGAAAGCTTCCAGAGAACGTGCGATACTTGACAGCAACGAAAGACGCGCAAAGAAGGGGCATCCTCCTTTGTCGGCAGAGGAGGAAGCGAAGTACCGAGATTTGACTCCTCCGACGGACCTGGGTCCTCGTATTTTCGCTGATTCCTTCCCGTGGCTGAAATAGACCTAAGGCGTGACGGATTCTTGCCCCTCGTGCCCGCGATGGGAAACTGATTCGCGAACGGCACGAGCATATGCCGAGCGGCTTGTTGTCCAATGGGCAAGCGATGAGCAAAAGCGCATTGTCGCCGTAGCGTTCGAGGCAACTCCCACGGCTCGTCTTGAAGCGTTCGAGCGGCATAGACTCCAAATCCGCCCACTGCGGGATGGGGAGCTATATCGCGAAGCTGAACCTGTGCTTTCGGGATATTTTGTCCGGGATGGCGATGGTGTTTCGCGTCCGGTTGACGAAGTGCAAAACCCGCGCATTCACGGGCTGTACCTTGTTCATACTCGGAAGATTTATCTCGAGTGCACATCCGCTGCGACGGTGGCGCATGAACTGGGCCATGCTTACGATCATGTATTAGGAATTATGGAGTATGGAACGGATGGCTGCCGATCTCCTTTTGATCCGAAATTTATCGAGTGTTGGCAAGGCGGAGAGTTTGTCAGCGAATTCTCAAAGCGAGACGAGTTAGAGTTATTCGCAGAGGGCTGTCGAGTATTTTCAAACATCCACCAAGAATTCGACAATCCGGATTCGCTCGATTGGCAGAGCGTACGCGGAAGTGATCTTGAGAAATACGCACCGGGCGTGTTTGATTATATAAAAAGGGCCGATATCGCATTGGAATTAAAGTTCGGAACACTCCGCGATAATCCATCTATTTCGAAGGAGCCATCATCCAGTGTTCCGGGACCCACCTATGAGGAGTGGCGGTTCGCTCCTCCGCCCGTATATGGCGGAAATTCACCGCAGTGTCTTGCGCGTCTATCTGAAAAAGCTCGCCGTGAAGTTCAAAAAAGAGTCCGCTCGACGAGCCCCGTGATTTCTGACCACATTTATATCCCCGCGAACCCTTGCAGCCCTGAATACCGCGTTTTTGCTTTGAATTCGTCAATGCTTATCCCTCCCGAAAATTTGAAGTTAAACCGCGTGGCTGTACCTTCATTTTCAAGAAAAGTATCACCGACGCAATCTCAACGTGACGCAATAGAAAAGATGGGCTCCGTATTCCCGAGCGGTTACGAGATGACATCGATAATCCCATCGGATCTACTCAGCGTGGATGTGCCGATGCTCGTGAATGATTTTTTGAATGGATTTAATAGATCCGCGAAAATCGCTGTCTCTCAGCAAATGCTTCAGGATATGTCCGATAAACGTAACCAAAGCAGGCAACCTATTGTAGGCTCGCGCCAACGCCATGTCCCGGAAAAGCGAAGTCGGGGCACTCGCAGGACCGCAGGCGGCACGCCATCCGGGCGAGCGGACCACATCCCCGCGCCGCCCTCCCCATCTCTGCTAGAATGACTGGGCAAATGGCAAGACCATGGCCAATGCCGGGATGCCTTTTACCATCAAGGAGACTCGGATGGCAGGAAACACCATGGAATCGTTGTTTCGGAAAATAGCCCTACGGTCCAGCAGTCCGACTTTCCGACGATCCTTCGCACTGATTTTGGTCGCGGAAGCCGTCACGATCTTTGTTGCATGGTTTCTTCTGGATTCGAACATATCCAGATGGACATACGACAAGGCCATGCAAGCCGTCCAGATTTCACAGACGGTTGCGGCGACTGAAGATTGGTCGCTCATCGGCACGGTCCCAAGAAAACGCGATTCTGCGCTCTTCAGGAAGTATCGACGCGACCTCACGGAGTTATCGCACCACTACTTTCCCCAAAACGACGGCTCCGTTTACCTTGTGGTCGTCGACCGGGGCGAGGACTACGTAATCTCGCCGAGCGACCAGCATACGATGTCGATGTACGACGACGGCCGGGCGAGCAAATGGGAATCGGACGCATATACATCAGGGAAGACGACTTACAACGTCGTCCCCTATTCCAACCAGGACGGCACGACTCTATCCGCCCAAACGCCGATCCTTCGCGACGGTAAAATCGTCGGGCTACTCACGGCGGAGTTTGACTCTGCCACCTCCGAGGAGTTTCAGGGAATCGTGCGGAGGGCGTTCTGGCTTTCCATCCTCCCGGCAATCTTGATCTCCCTCGTGCTAGCATACGCGTTGGCCGCCATGTTCGTGGAGCCGATGGAGATTTTCCGACGCATTCAGGAGACCGCTCGTACCCAGGGCACCGAGTCGCCAGGGACGCCTGCGGCAAACTCCCTCGACCGTCTGAGCCCCCGCGAGAGAGATGTCGCGGAGCTTGTACGGCAGGGGCTGACGAACAAGGAAATCGCCGAAAGGCTCGTGGTCACGCCCGAAACGGTCAAGCAGCACCTCAAGAATATCAGGGAAAAGACCGGCTTCACCAAACTCGACCTGGCCGTTCACGTCGAGGCCCGGCGCGTGCTGGCCACACTGGCGGCCAACGCGTAAGAGGACCGCGCCCTAGACCGAGCCCAATTTCGAGGCTTCAGGTCGGTCTCAAGCACGAAGTCCGGTCTCTGCTCCCCTAAATTAGGAGTGCTCCCCCATCCGGGGAAGGGCCGCAGGATCCCCAAACCGGGGAAATGTCTTCCGCCCTCCGTTCCGCGATGATGGTTGTGCCGACACGATTCGGCACCATCGGCCGGTCCGGCCGGCAACCTGAGCGGAGGCGACCATGAATATCATCCTGATGACGGCGATTCTCCTGGCAAGTACGACGACCGCGGCGATGGCTCAGCAAGCCACCATTTACTGCAGCCCTTACACGAACGTCTGCACGACGTACTCGGGCGGCCAGACGTACCAGACCTACAGTAGCCTCAATACGAACTCCGCGACCACATACGGTCCCGGTGGCTCCTATCAGACGTATTCCAGCCCGAACACGAACACGACGACGACCTACAGTCCGTACGGCGGCACCTCGACGACCTACTTCGACCCCTACACGAACAGCGCGACGACGTACGGATCGAGCGGCAACTCGTACCAGACGTACTACAACCCGTACACCAAGACCATTACGACCTACGGCTCGAACGGCTACCAGCAGCTCTGCTACGTCAGCGCCTACGCGGAAACAGTGCAATGCTACTAGATAAGGGAGGCCGCTTCAGCCTCGCGGCCATAATCGTCGCGCTGCTGGCGCTCTGTCACGCCGGCTGTAGCGACCAGAGCGTCCACTACGCTACCGATTCGAGCACGCCGGCGACCGCAGCCGTACAACCGACATCACAACCGCCCCCCAACCCCGACCAGGCCGCAGGCCTCATCACACGCTTCTATCGCGATATGGACAACGCGGCCATGAGCGATGTCGCCACGGTCGTCTCGCCGGACTTCACGCGCACCCACCACGATGACCTCATGACCGACTATGGCTTCATTCATGACCCCAAGGTCGAAGTTCGCAGCGTGCATGATCGCGTCGTCAGTTACACAATGGATTACGTCTACGTTTCGGTGAACGGTGGGAAGTTCTTTTGGGAACGGTCCGGGCGATGGACGCTGAACCATGGAGCTGCGAGCGGCTGGGTTCTCGACAACGATACGTGGGATTCCATTCATCTCGTCGGAATCGAACTGCCGAACCAAATGTCCGTCGTTCCAGTACACGATACCGTCTACGACGATGGTAGACACGAGTTCAGCTACGAGGGCGCGCGGTTCGCGTTCGTCGCAAACGAGAGCGGCTGGCACGTTACCACCGTCGCGATGCCAACACCACCGCCGGCGTTCGACCCAGATACGGCCGTTCCGGCGACGGACACGACTACTGCGGACTCCACAGATGCCACCGATACAGCCCAAACCCCTTTCGACGACGCGCAAACCGCGCAAGCAAAATGTCCGAGCGACATCGTGGTCTGGGTCAACACGCGGTCGGGAGTCTTTCACATGCCTGGCACCCGCTGGTACGGTATGACCAAGAACGGAACCTATGAGTGCGAAACCGACGCGCTTGCCGAAGGCGATCGCCAATCAAGAAACGGCCAATAACTATAAAACCATTGTCTAGGAGCCAGTCTAATCCATGTCGGCCACAAATTACACTGACCCGAACGACACCTTTCATGGTTTCAATTGTGGAGTATCACGGGAAAAATCTGGTCCCGCGAGAACAAGCCTACGACATCTTTCTTGCCTCCGCGAAGAGTATCTGCGTCAAGAACGATGAGATGAGAATGGAACCCGAACTCGTGAGAATTAGAAAGGAATCGTAAACCATGCTCTTTTATTTCATAGGAACCTTCTTGTTTTATTATTTTTTTGGCAAGCTGCACGATTGGGCCTATAATAACTGCTGGCGTATCGGGTGGCATTGATCTGATGGACGACGACGAGAGAGCTTCGTCCTTAGCGCACACGCTCTTCGACGCATGGGCAAAAGCCTCAACGACATTTAACGACGGACGGACAATGACGATTCGCCATTAGGTCGGCAATCATGCTTCATCCGCAACCGAAAGGAGAGGCGTCCCATACTACGCCACCTCGAACAACCCGGCCGCACCCATTCCTCCGGCGATGCACATAGTGACGACCACGTACCGGGCTTTTCGTCGTTTGCCTTCGATTAAGGCGTGCATCGCTAGGCGGACGCCGCTCATGCCGTAGGGATGACCGACGGAGATCGCTCCGCCGTCGACGTTGAAGCGGTCGTTGGGAATTTCGAGACGATCGCGACAGAAGATCGTTTGCACCGCGAAGGCTTCGTTGAGTTCCCACAAATCGATATCGTCGATCCGCAATCCGTGACGTTTGAGGAGTTTGGGCACCGCTAGAAACGGTCCGATACCCATCTCATCGGGCTCGACGCCTGCGAGCGCGAGGCCGAGGTAATATCCCAGCGCGGGAATTCCGCGACGCTGCGCTTCCTGCTCTTCCATTAGCACGACGGCTCCGGCCCCGTCGGAGAGTTGGCTTGAGTTTCCCGCGGTGATCGTCGAATCGGGGCCGATAACACCTTTGAGCGCAGCGAGTTTTTCGAAGGTCGTGTCAGGACGATTTCCCTCGTCTTTCGCGAGCGTCGTCGGCTCTTCGTGAAAGGTCACGCCGTCGGGGTCTTCGATCCGTTTGAAAGTTGAGAGAGGAACGATCTCCGCGTCGAAGCGACCGGCGGATTGAGCGGCTGCTGTCCGTTGCTGGCTTTGCAGCGCGTACTCATCCTGTTTTTCTCGCGAAATGCCGTAGCGGCGCGCGACAACGTCGGCGGTTTGTAGCATCGACATCCACAGGTCGGGCTTATGGCGCATCAACCAGGGTTCGGTGAAGCCCTTGAGGTTGAGGTCATTTTGAACCAAACTTATCGATTCGCACCCACCCGCAACCACGACGTCCGCGCCGTCGACGATCACGCGGTGAGCGGCACTGCTGATCGCCTGTAAACCTGATCCGCAATAACGGTTGATCGTCGTTCCACAAACGCTGACGGGTAAACCGGCTCTGATCGCGGAAATCCGCGCGAGGTTATGTCCGGTCGCGCCTTCCGGCATTCCGCAGCCGAGGATGACGTCCTCGATCAGAGCGGGGTCGATGCCTGCGCGTTTGACCGCGTGCTCAATGGCGTGACCCGCCAGCGTTACGCCGTGGGTGATATTCAACGCGCCTCGAAAGGCTCTCCCGATCGGCGTTCGCGCAGCGGAGACGATGACGGCTTTTCGCATCGAGCAGAGACCTCAGTTCTTCGGAAAATCGGCGAGGCGCGTACCCGCGTTCGCCGAGGAAAGCAAGAGTGGTGCCGGTTTCCAAGTCATTCCGAAACGTTTCTCGAACTCACGCATGCGCGCTAAAACTGTACCGAGGCCGAGCCGATCGGCGTACCACATCGGTCCACCGCGATGAGGTGGGAAGCCGTACCCGTAGATCCACACCACGTCGATATCACCCGGACGTAGGGCGATGCCTTCTTCGAGGAGCCGGGCGCCGACATTGATCAACGCGAACACGCAGCGATCGATGATTTCCTGATCGTCAATCTTGCGGCGGTCGATGTCCAATCGCCGCGATTCTTCGCGAATGATCGCCTCGACCTCCGGATCGATCTGTGCTTCCCGTGAGCCGGATTCGTAGCGGTAGAAGCCCTTGCCGTTCTTTTGACCCAAGCGCTTGACGTTAACCAGACGCGCCTCAATTTGTGAGAGTCGCCCATTTGTCGGAGGGTGGGATTGATGCACATGCCAGGTTAAATCAACCCCCGCGAGGTCGATGACGCGCAACGGACCCATCGCGAAACCGAAGGCTTCGAGTGCGTGATCGACTTGGTGAGGAAGCGCACCTTCTTCAAGCAGCAGGATCGCTTCGCGGGCGTATGCCTCAAACATCGCGTTGCCGATGAATCCGAAGGCGTTGCCCGAAAGAACGCCGACTTTGCGTAGACGCTTGGCGAGTTTCATCGCGGTAATGATCGTCTCGGGTGAACTGTGCGCGCCGCGAACGACTTCGAGCAATTTCATGATATTCGCCGGGCTGAAGAAATGCGCTCCGATCACCTTGTCTTGACGTTTCGTCAGTGAACCGATCGCGTCGACGTCGAGAGTGGACGTGTTCGACGCGAGAATCGCGTCGGGGCGCACGATGCGATCGAGATCCGCGAAAATACGCTGCTTGAGTTCAAGATTCTCGAAGACTGCCTCGACGACGAGATCGACGTCGGCAATATCGTCGAGGCGTTCCACGAAGGTGATCCGCCCAGCACGTTCGCGCGCTTGCGCTTCGCTGAGACGACCCTTGGCGACTTGACCGAAGAAGGTTTGCTCGATCGTTTTCTTGCTTGTCTCAATGCTTTTCGGGCTCGCTTCGTACAGCAAGACCGGAATATCGGCATTGGCGAAGGAGAGCGCGATTCCGGTTCCCATCAAACCCGCGCCGACGACGGCCACGCGATTGACGACACGGGCCGATGTTGATGCAACACCGGGAATTTTATCGAGTTCTCGCTCGGCGAAGAAAAGGTGGATGAGCGCTCGTGCGGGTTCGCTGCGGATTAACTCGTCGAAGAGGCGGAATTCGCGCGCCAAGCCTTGTTCGAACGGAAGTGACGTCGCCGCTTCAACCGCATCGATCAGCGTGTGGGCGGCGAGTCCCCCTTTTTCCTCGGGAGGAACCATTTTGTGCGCCATCGCGACGAGAAACGGCGGCACCGCAGCGATCGAACGTGCGCTGGTGCGTCGGCGTGGGCGTCCCGCGTATTCGGCTGCGACGCCGTGGAGGTCGTCAGCTGCGATTTCATCGAGAATTCCCAGCGACTTCGCGCGTTCGGCGTTGAGCATTTCACCCTTCAACATAACGTCGAGTGCAGGTTGCGGCCCGATCAAACGCGGCAGGCGTTGGGTTCCTCCGGCTCCCGGAATCAATCCGAGCTTGATTTCGGGAAGGCCGAGCGTGGCGCGTGGGGCGGCGATTCGGTAATCACATGCGAGGGCAAGTTCGAAGCCTCCACCGAGCGCGTTTCCGTCGATTGCGGCGACGGTAGTTTTCTCTCCGTGCTCGATGGCTGCGATGACGTGTCTCAGGTTCTTGGCATCGGCGGGGGGAGGTGAGAGGAACTCGTTGATGTCGAATCCGCCGCTGAAAGTGCCGTTCGCTCCGGTGATGACGATGCGGCTCACCGTTGTGTCGGATTCCGCCTCTGCCAGCGCCGCGATCAGCGTCGCGCTCAGCGCGGACGAAATGGCGTTGACGGGCGGATTATCGAGAATGAGGATCCGAACGTTTTCCCGCGTCTCGGTGCGTAAAAGGTTCTTGCGGGTACGTGTATCGACCATGCTACGTGAACTCCGATCTGCGAGAAACGGCTTCCCCGATTGCTTTGCTCCTTGTCGAAACTCTTTCCCTTTTCGGTTTTCCGATCGAGCTTTCGCTTGAAGCGAATTCGAAAACGAAGGATCGGGGGACTGCTGCCCCAAAGGCGTTTCCACGATCTCGTTGCGATAGCGAGCGGACGGGTGAAGGAAGGCTGTGATGGCGGAACGCGATCAACTCGAAGTCGATGTCCTTATCGTCGGAGGAGGCCCGGCGGGTCTGGCGGCTGCGATTCGCCTTCGTCAGCGCGCGATCGAATCCGGGAGCGAGTTCTCGGTCATGCTGATCGAGAAAGCCGGTGCGATCGGGAATCACGGCCTTTCGGGAGCGGTGCTCGATCCGCGTTCGCTCGATGAATTGCTCAAGGACTGGCGCGAGCAAGCTCCGCTGGAAGGCGTCGTCAGCCGAGATGCGATGTGGTTCCTAACGAATACCGGGAAAATCGCCGCGCCGTTCCTGCCTCCACCGCTCAAAAACGAGGGAAAGTACGTCGCGAGCCTGCAGAAGCTCAGTCTCTGGCTCGGTGGTGTCGCCGAATCGCTGGGTGCGGACGTCTTCGCATCTTTCCCAGGGCAAGAGCTCCTTTGGGAGGTCGCCTCGGATGGAAAAGCCGAGCACGTCGTCGGCGTGCGGATCGGGGATAAGGGCGTCGATCGCGACGGGCAGCCGAAGTCGACCTTTGAACCGGGCCCGGACGTGCATGCCAAGGTCG
This sequence comes from Vulcanimicrobiaceae bacterium, assembly GCA_035937855.1. Classification (GTDB taxonomy): domain Bacteria; phylum Vulcanimicrobiota; class Vulcanimicrobiia; order Vulcanimicrobiales; family Vulcanimicrobiaceae; genus DASZHL01. The sequence goes on along the minus strand of DASZHL010000048.1, from coordinate 13,501 downwards.
TCATTCTCGCCGAGGGTCCGCGCGGAACGCTCACCAAACAAGCGGTTACGCGCTTAAGACTCGACGACGGCCGCGATCCGCAAGTGTACGCCGTCGGAATCAAGGAACTCTGGCAATGCGCACCGGGAAGCGTGCAGGCCGGGAGCGTGATTCACACGTTGGGTTTTCCCTTGGAGGGCGACACCTTCGGCGGCGGCTTCATCTACGGCATGGCCGACGATATCCTCGACATCGGTTTGGTCATCGGTCTCGATTACGCCGATCCCACGACCGATCCGCACAATCTTTTCCAATTGTACAAACAGCATGCGGCGATCGCACCGATGCTCAAGAACGCAACGATGATTCGCTACGGTGCGAAAGCGATCCCCGAAGGCGGGTTGTTTTCCATGCCGCGGAATTACGCCGACGGTCTGTTGATCGCCGGAGATTCAGCGGGATTCCTCAACGGAATGCGCCTAAAGGGAATTCATTTGGCGATCAAATCCGGGATGCTCGTTGCCGATACGGCGTTTGAGGCAATCCGCGCGGGGCGCAGCGATGCAGCGACGCTCGCCGACGTGGAGCGGCGTTTCCGAGAATCCTGGGCATACGAGGAAATGCAGACGGCGCGTAATTTCCACGCAGGGTTTTCCGGGGGACTCTTCGCGGGCCTCTTGAATGCCGGATTGGGTTTGGTGACGGCCGGCCGCGGCTTCGGGGTCGTCGAGCATCTTCCGCAGGTTGCCGGACACGCGAGGATGCGCAAACTCGACGAAATTATTCCGCGAGAAAACCATCGTCGCGCGATCATCGACAACGTGCGGACCTTCGACAAAGTAACGGATGTTTACAAGAGCGGCACGATGCATGACGAAAACCAAGTGTGCCATCTCCATGTGGCCGACACGACGATCTGCGCGGATCGCTGCACGGTCGAATATGGAAACCCCTGCCAATATTTTTGTCCGGCGAACGTCTACGAGCCGCTTTTTCGGAACAATGATGGAACGCCACATACCGAACGACGGTTGCAATTAAATTTCGCGAACTGCGTCCATTGTAAGACCTGCGACATCATGGATCCGTATCAGATCATCACCTGGGTTCCGCCGCAAGGCGGAGAGGGACCCGTCTATACCGGCATGTGATCGCCTTGCCAACGCGAAGAAGAACCGTATGACGGAGCAGCCGACGGAGTCGCGGGACGTTGAGATCATCGTGATCGGCGCGGGCTTGATCGGGTTGTCGATTGCGCGCGAGCTCGCGGTGCGCGGGCACGCTGTGCGCGTTCTGGAGATGCATCAGCCGATCACCGCCGCATCATGGGCCGGAGCGGGAATGCTCGCGCCGTACACTGAGGCCCTCACGTCACCCGAACTTGAAGCCTTGTGTCTGCGTTCGTTAGAAACCTATCCCGCGTTCGTCGCCGAGCTTCGCGAACAAACCGGCGTCGACGCGCACCTTCGTCTCGACGGCATTCTCCAAGTCGCATATGACGTGGAGCGGGTGAAACACTTGCAAGAGCGCGTCTCCGACCTCGCATGTCGTGGAGTCTCGGCGCACTGGCTGGATCGATCGCAGGCGCGAGAGCTGGAACCCGCGCTCGGACCGGCGCTCGTTGGAGCAGCGTTCATCGAAGGTGAGGGGCAGGTCGACAATCGTCGTCTCGCGAGAGCCTTGTATGCTGCTTGCCTCGCTCACGGAGTACGGATTGAAACGGAGGTCGGAAACGTGGCCCTCGATGCGGATGAGCGCCGTGTGCGCGGTGTACGCACGTCGAGCGGATATGTCGCCGCGCGGTTCGTCGTCAACGCGACCGGAGCGTGGGCCGGTGGGTTGGGTGGAGTCCCCGAGCGAGCGCGGGTGCCCGTTCATCCGGTCAAAGGACAGATATTGGCGCTCGCCTTGCCGCGCGCGCTGATGCGGCGCGTGTTGTGGGTTCCGGGAGCCTACCTCGTGCCGCGCAGCGACGGGCGCCTTTTGATCGGTGCAACGGTTGAGGATGCCGGTTTCGATGTCCGAGTGACCGCGCGCGGAGTCCGTTCCTTGCTCGATGCGGCATTGTACGCGTTACCCGCGCTCGCCGATCTCGCTCTGGTTGAAACATGGGCGGGCTTGAGGCCGGGAACGGCCGACGGCTTGCCGATCCTCGGAACCACACCGCTCGACGGGTATCTTGTGGCGAGCGGCCATTATCGAAACGGCATCTTGTTAACGCCGATCACCGCTCGGGTGGTCTCCGATCTCATCGAAGGGGTGCCGCCCGAAATCGATCTGCGGGCTTTTCGTCCGGAGCGCGGCCTCCTGGAAGCCGTCGGATGAGATACCGCGCCGCGCGGCGAAATCGACCTTAATGCGCATCGTCGTCAATGGAGAAGAGCGTTCGTTTGATAAGATCCCCAGCCTTGCCGAGCTTCTGGGAGTTCTCGGCGTCGGGGGCGCGGGAACGGCCATCGCGCTCAACGAGCGCGTTGTCCGGCGCGCCGATCTTGACGCGACGAGTTTGTGCGAGGGCGATCGGATCGAGATTATTCGAGCGGTCGCGGGGGGATGAACGCGGATGAGTAACCTCGTTGATACGCCGCTGATGATCGGTCGCCACGCCTTGCGTTCTCGCCTGATTGTAGGAACCGGAAAATATTCATCGCTGGACGTGATGCGCGAGGCCCATGAAGCGAGCGGCACCGAGATGCTCACGGTCGCGATTCGTAGGATTCATCTCGACGATCCTTCCGGCAAGACATTGCTCGATTATCTCGATCGAACGCGATACAAGATATTGCCGAACACCGCAGGCTGCACGACGGCGAAAGAAGCGATTCTCACCGCGCAGCTTGCGCGCGAGGCCCTGGAGACGGATCTCATCAAGCTCGAAGTGATCGGCGATAGCCGGACGCTTTATCCCGATGTGAGCGAAACGATTGAAGCCGCCCGAGAACTCGTCGCGCAAGGTTTCACGGTTCTCCCGTATATCGGTGATGATCCGGTTGCGTGTCTACGGCTGGAAGAGATCGGATGTGCCGCGGTGATGCCGTTGGCTGCGCCGATCGGGAGTGGTTTAGGCATCTGCAATCCGTATTCGATTGCGATCATCAAAGAGCGTGCGACGATTCCGGTGATTCTCGACGCCGGAGTCGGAACAGCCTCAGACGCGACAATGGCAATGGAACTGGGCGTCGACGGAGTCCTGATGAATACCGGCATCGCCGCGGCGCGCGATCCGGTCGCGATGGCGCGAGCGATGCGCTTCGCGACGGAGGCCGGACGCTTGGCCTTTCTCGCGGGACGTATGGCAAAACGTCTCTACGCCAATGCCTCTAGTCCCATGAGCGATTTAATCGGAACAACCCGTCATTCATAGGAGCGATATGCGCGAAATCGATGTTCAACAACTAAAGGTACTCCGAGATGGGGCACATCCTCACGTCTTGCTCGACGTTCGCGAACCCGATGAGATCGAACGTGCCGTGATCGATGAGTCGCTATGCATACCGATGGGAGAAATTCCCCAACGCGTCGCCGAGCTACCGCGAGATCAAGAGATCGTTGTGATGTGTCACGGCGGTCGTCGGAGTGCGAAAGTCGTGCAATTCCTTGAGAGCCAAGGGTTTTCCGACGTCGTCAATCTCACCGGCGGGATCGACGCCTGGTCGCGTCAAATCGATCCGAACGTCCCGATTTATTAGGAGAGCGCGGTTCGATCCCGCGACGGGATTCGAGATGGGTCAGTCTTGTTAATTTTTTTGGATAAATGATACGCACAGTAAGCAGAATATGCTTGCGCGACGGAGTTTGGGAAGCCCTTATAGTAGGGGGCCTCATCAAAGATAACGTTCTTGCCGTTGTCTGTGTCGAGGATATTTTGGCGCATTACCGCAAACGCTGCGAGCTCGCGCGCGATGGGTTTCTCGCTGCCGTCGGAGCGAATGATTCCAAAGCTGAGCTCGTGCGGTGCTCGATCAAACGGAGGATTCTCTCGGAGCACATCGGCGTAATCGGTCCAACACCACCAGAATGCTCCGAGCGCGCCTCGTGCATGAAGGTGATGCAGAACCTGACGTGCGTATACGACCATCTCTTCCTCCGTGAGACAGGCATACGGCGCAAAGTCCGATCGGGCGGAAGAGTCCTCCGATCGTGACGCTGACGATGGGGATTCTTCTCCGGGAAGTGGGACGCGGTCGCTTCCCGGGATGCTTCCCGGCGGACATGTCGGGTTTCCGAACTCCGAAAAGAGGACGCGTTTCCCGGAGAAGCGCCTCGTTACTGCCGCAAGAAAGGGGACGACGTCGGCATCCAGTCGATTGCGGGCGAAATCGCTATATACGGAATATCCATGCATCGTCGCAAACGACCAAGGCTCGCAGATCGATGACGGGCGAAGGATGTTCTCGCGAGTGACGTCCTCTCCATGAATTCCGCCGGTTACTTCGTGTCGGGACGTTTCGCGCAGGTCGTTCGTGAGTGTCTGGCTCCATTGCGCCGCATCTTTTTCGGAGGTCGGTTGCCGAAGGTTGGAAAATTCGTTTCCCAGATCCCATGCGAGAATTGCCGGATGCTCACGTCCACGTTCACCGAGTGCTCGGGCGAGACGCCGCTGCGCATCGAGCAACGGACCGACGTAAAAATCACCGATGCCGTACGGAACTTCTCGTTCACCAACGTAGCTTCGAAAGCGATTCGGTGGGGAATGTCGATCGAGCGTCCATTCCGGAAGCCAGTTCACGCCGCTCATGTGTCCCGAAAAAAGCGTCGGCATCGTCGTTAAACCGTACCGCTGTGCGGATGCGAGGACGGCCTCGAATCGATCGAGCATGAGCGGGTCGATCGTTTCAAGTGAGGGTGCGAACGCATCCCATCGCAGGAAGAAGCGAACAGTGCTCAAGCCCAACGCGGCGATGCGAGCGAAATCCTCGTCGATTTCACCGAGATCAAAGCGCGTCCACATTGACATCGCGCTCGTGCGCGGCCAGTAATTGATGCCGAGGAGAAATTTCTTCACAAGAGTTTCTTCTGATGAGCGATGACGAACCAGTGAACCGTATCCTCGGCTACCAATGCGGGATGCACCCAGCGTCCAACGAGATCTCCAGCGAAGACTTCTCGCAGCGTGATGATCTCGAAGGAGGGAGCGAGGAGGGCAAGCACGCCGTCCTCGTCCAAGAATAGATGCGGAACGCCGTATTCGTTTCCGCTTGTCGGAGCCCACACGCCGGGTTCCCATTCCCAGCCGGCGCCGTAGCGAGGATCACGGGTCGAACCGAGCGTGATTGCGATGAATCCGGGTGATGCGAGCATATTCGCGAGTGCTGAGAGCGCGCCGGCAACCTCCACACGTCGACCGTGCAGATACGCATTCGTTGAAAGAGCTGCTGAATACGAGGCGGCAAGCGCCGCGGGATGCTGATAATCAGCTTCGGCAACTCGCACGGCTGCTTGCGCGGCATATCGAGTACGTAGAGCTGCCGCTCGTTCAGTATCGGGTTCCAGCGCGTCAACAGCGATTCCCGAGCGGAGAAAGGGAGGGAGGTTCCGTCCGCTTCCCGCGCCGACGACTAAGACTTGATGCGGGGTCGCTACGGGCTGATCGAGCATCCTCGCGAGCTCGAGGGCGAGCGGATGGGGAGCTTCGTTCATCCGCGCGGCCTCCAGAACGAGGCCCTTGAGTGCCGTGACGCGTACATCATGTGTAACCATTCCACCAGTTCGAGAGGAGACCTCATTCATGCTCGACGTCGGCGATACCCTTCCGATCGTTACCGTCCTCGATGATCGCGGACGCTCGCGATCGACGCGGGAATTCTTGGGAAAATACCTCGTGTTGTATTTCTATCCCAAGGATGATACGCCGGGTTGTACGAGTGAGGCGCATCAGTTTCGAGATGCCGGCGAAGAATTCACCCGGGCCGGAGCGGAAATCGTCGGAGTCAGCCGCGATACGGTCGTCTCCCATCAGCGGTTCAAGGAAAAATTCGCTCTTCCGTTCACATTATTGGCCGACGTGAGTTCCGAACTCTGCGACGCCTTCGGCGTTATCGTGGAAAAAAACATGTACGGGAAGAAGTCGATGGGAATCGCGCGTGCGACGTTCTTGATCGATCCAAAGGGAAAGATCGCCCACGCCTGGCCCAAGGTGAAGGTCGAAGGGCACGCTAGGGAAGTCTTCACGGCACTGACCGGAAAAGAATTATCCGCCGATTCCAATTCCTCGGCGTGCGCTGTTCCTGGAAAGAATTAAGAACCCCCGTCCGTTTCTACACTTCTACTATACGAAGTATTGGAATTTACCGATGAAAAATTTTTCTGAAACTTCTGGGATCGACTCTGCTCACGACATGGCGCTCGTTCGTACGGAGGCTATTAATTCCACTGTCGATGCATTGAATGCGTCTACGGATGGCAGTGTGATAGGCTTCGTAAGCGGTGCGCTAGCTGGGGCTGCTACTGCTATTGGGATTGGTGACTCTGTGGCAGCGACACGCGGAAATCCACCTAATAACCCTGAAATAATTATCGAAGCGTGCTTAATCCTCGCTGCTCTGGCCCTTTATTACAGTGCTCAAAAAAAATGGCGAGAGGCGTGGGGCTTGGGGCGGAAGGTGCTGGACTTGGTAACTCAACTAAGCCCGAAAGATCAGATCCATGCAAACTTAACAGTCGTTGAACACCCGGAGTCGGGGGAATACGTGCTTCGGTTTGACAAGATCGAGCAGCAAGAGTTTTTTAATATTGGTGATACGCTTCGAGCTAAATTGAATAAGAGTATTGCGAATCCCGAAACAGCAGCTTCCGGACTAAAGCGACTGGTTCCGACAATTACGTCGTCGAACTTGCCCGACGCGGCACGTCACGCTTTCTAAAAGCAGAAATCCCATGGCGCCGCATCGACGCCATGGGATTTGTGCTGCACGAATTCTAGCTGCAGCCGTTTGTTGACCCGCATGAATCGCACTTGAGGCATGTGCCGTTGCGTATGAGGGTGAACTGCCCGCAGTCGCCGCACGGATCGCCGGAATACCCTTTGGCGACGGCTTGTTGTCGGGTCGTTTGAGCACGAGCTAGCGTCGCGGTCATCCCCATCGTACCGACGTTGGGCTTGGTAAGGAGCGCACTTGTCTGAAGCGATGCGGACGGCGAGGCCTGAGTCGCTCCCTTGGGATGCGAGGTGAGCGGATGGAAATGCGGACTTTCCGGATGGAGGTGCGCTTCGATTTTTTCATCTTTCGGGCTGACGTAGCGGAGGTCGCCCTCCTCTTCGGCGACGTACTCGGGTTCCGGCCCCATGGCGTCGATTGAGATGCTTGGCTGAACTTGGGCGAGATCATATCGGCCGAGATAACTCACGGCCAATTCGCGGAAGATGTAGTCGAGAATCGACGTCGCCATCTTGATGTTTTCGTGACCCACGACCGGACCGCTCGGCTCGAAGCGAGTGAAGGTAAAGACATCGACGAACTTCTCGAGCGGTACGCCGTATTGCAAGCCCTGACTGATCGCAATTGCGAAGTTATTCATCAATGCACGAACTGCGGTACCTTCCTTATGCATGTCGATGAAGATTTCGCCGAGCGAACCGTCCTGGTACTCGCCGGTACGGAGATAGACCTTGTGGCCGCCGACGATGACTTTCTGCGTATATCCGCCGCGTCGCTCGGGAAGAGTCCGACGTTTGGCGATGTATCGGTAGACGATGCGTTCGGCTACTTGCATCGGCGTTTGGTAGGCCTGCACAGGAGTTTCGGGACTCTCCTCGTCGCCGCCGATGTCGAAGGAGGAGCTTGCCAGAGGTTGCGAGAGCTTCGAGCCGTCGCGATACAAAGCGACCGCCTTCACCATGCGCTCCCAACTGTATCGGTAGGCTTCTTTGACGTCGGCGATCGTGGCCGTCTGCGGCAGATTGATCGTTTTCGAGATTGCGCCGCTGATGAAGGCTTGGGCCGACGCCATCATGTCAACATGCGCCAAGGGTCGAATGAAGCGTGAGCCATGCTTTCCGCAGGGCGTCGCACAGTCAAAGACGGCAAGATGCTCGTCTTTGAGATACGGCGCTCCCTCCAAGGTCATGCGGCCGCAGATCGTGTCCGACGCCTCTTCGATCTGCGTTTGCGTGAACCCGAGTGCATCGCGCAGGATCGAGAAATCCCAGGCGGAGAGCTGCTCGTCGCTCATTCCAAGTACGGTTTTGCAAAATTCGTCGCCGAGGGTGTATCGATTGAAGGCGAACGACAACTCGAACGCTCCCGTGAGAGCTGTCTCGATACGAGCGATTGCTCCTGCGTCGAATCCGCGTGCCTTGAGCGTCGCACGATTAATGTGCGGAGTTCCCTCAAGGGAGCCGGTGCCTTTGGCGAAGATCTCAATTGCCTCAATTTGCTCGTTCGTGTAGCCGAGATGGCGAAGGGCCGATTCCACCGATTGGTTCACGATCTTGAAATAGCCGCCGCCTGCGAGTTTCTTGAATTTCACCAAGGCGAAATCGGGTTCGATTCCAGTTGTATCGCAATCCATGACCAGGCCGATCGTTCCCGTCGGTGCGATCACGGTCACCTGCGCGTTGCGGTAACCGAATTGCTCGCCGAGCTTCAGAGCCTCGTCCCACATTTTGCGTGCGAGGGTCCACGTCTGCTGGGTGAAGAGCGTCGGCGTGTAAATCACCGGGTTGATCGTCAGGCCCTCGTAATCGCGTTCGGGCGCGGCATGGGCGGCCCGCCGATGATTGCGGATGACGCGCAGCATGGGTTCGCGATTGGCTTGAAAGCGGGAAAAAGCTCCCAATTCGCGCGCCATCTCCGCCGAGGCGAGATATCCAGTGCCCGTCATCAATGCCGTGATGCCCGCGCACCAGCCCATTCCTTCCGCCGAGTCGTAGGGAAGGCCCAAGCGCATGAGCATCGTTCCAAGATTCGCATAGCCAAGGCCGAGCGTGCGGAAGTCGTGGGATTTTCGCGCGATCGATTCCGACGGAAACTGTGCCATGAGGACGCTGATTTCCAATGTTACGGTCCATATGCGGCAGGCCTCAGCAAACGATTCCGCGTCAAAACGCCCATCATCGGTTAGGAACTTGACTAGATTGAGACTGGCGAGATTACACGCCGTATCATCTAAGAAAAGGTATTCGCTGCATGGATTACTTGCGTTGATGCGGCCGTCTTCGGGGCAGGTGTGCCATTCGTTGATCGTCGTGTCGAATTGGACACCCGGATCGGCGCACTGCCAGGCCGAGACGGCGATCTTTTCCCAGAGATCGCGCGCGGGAATGGACTTTGCGACACGGCCGTCGGTGCGGCGGATGAGCTCCCACGACGCATCGGCGTCGAGTTTTGCGAAGAACGCGTTGGGAACGCGTACGGAATTGTTGGAGTTCTGACCAGAGACGGTGCCGTAGGCTTTGGAATCCCAATTCGTATCGTAGGCCTCGATTACCATGCTCTTGTAACCTTGACGCGCGAAGTCGAGCGCGTATTGCACATTGGCTTGCGGAATTCCGGACGTGAGCGCTGTGCGCATCGCTTTCTTGAGTTCCGGATTGAGCGCCGGATCGAGCCGTGCCGTTTCCGGAAGTGACTCGCGGTTCGCCGCCGCCATGATTTCGTTGAGTAAGCGTTGGCAGGTAAGTGAACCAACGACGAGATCGGCGACTTTTTGTTCTTCGCTAACCTTCCACGTGATGAATTGTTCGATGTCGGGATGATCGAGATTGAGGCAGACCATCTTCGCTGCGCGTCGCGTCGTTCCGCCGCTCTTGATTGCGCCCGCCGCACGATCACCCACGCGCAAGAAGGACATCAAACCCGAACTTGCACCACCGCCGGAAAGTTTTTCATTTTCGCCGCGAATCGCTGAGAAATTACTCCCGGTTCCTGAACCGAATTTAAAGATGCGCGCTTCACGAACCCAAAGGTCCATGATGCCGCCTTCGTTGACGAGGTCGTCGCTCACGCTCTGGATGAAACACGCATGGGGTGCCGGATGTTCGTACGCACTGGTCGAGCGCGTGAGTACTCCCGTCACGGCGTCAACGTAGGAATGTCCTTGCGGCGGACCGGAAATGCCGTACGCCCAATGCAGGCCGGTATTGAACCACTGTGGACTATTGGGTGAGCCGATCTGGCGCGCGAGCATCGCACGCATCTCGTCGTAATAGACGCGCGCATCCTCTTCCGCTTCGAAATAGCCGTGTTTCCAAGCCCAATAGGTCCAGGTACCGGCGAGGCGATTGAAGACTTGGCGCGCGTCATTCTCGCTACCAAATTGCGCGTCGCGCGGAAGGTCGGCCAGGGCGGCCTGGTCGGGCTCACTACGCCGGAGCCAGTCGGGAACGCCGTCTTCGACGACGCGGCGCATGACATGAGGCACGCCCGCCTTGCGGAAGTACTTTTGAGCGAGGACATCTACGGCGACCTGTGACCAATCGGACGGAACGAGGACGTCCTTGGCCTCGAAGATCACGGATCCGTTGGGATTGGTGATGCGTGATGTGCGCGGAACGAATTCGACGCCCGCATAGGGCTCGGATTTGGTCGAATACCGACGACTGAATTTCATGGGAGCCCCTCCGAGGCGACGAAAAGATCTTGGACGATCCACATGCCTTCCGCGAGGGAGATTCGACAACGAGACTTCGAACGCCTGTTCGAGTCCCGCCGATCCCCGACTTACCGGCACAGCATATGGTACGCTGAGAACCAATTGAATACTACATATTGTGGGTCACTCCTTGTGCATGGCTTGAGAAGATGCTGTGGATGTCCGGTGAAGAGACGCCTGAATCGGTGGAAAACCTGTCGAATCGGTGGATAAGTCTCGATGAACTCGGTGGATATCGAGGAGAGCGCAGCAGGCGAGCGCAATCAGTCCAGCGTGTTTGCTCCCGATCGCTTTGCGCACTCCCTAGGTCGCGTCTCGCTCGATGAACTCGTCTCGGAGGGCGTGCAAGGGATCATCCTCGACCTCGACAACACGATCGTCGCATTTGGCGGTGAGGACATCGACCCCGCCGATCGGGCCTGGATCAAGGCCGCAAAAGAGCGAGGGTTGAGGATCGTCTTGCTTTCGAACAATTTTTCCGCGCGCGTCGGCTGCATTTCGGAAAATCTCGATGTTCCGGCGATTTCCTGCGCGCTCAAACCGTTGCCGACGGCCTTCTTGCGGGCATTGCGGCTGCTCAAGACCGAGCGGCGGGCGACGATCGTCGTGGGTGACCAACTTCTTACCGACGTGCTTGGGGCCAAGTTGGTGGGCCTTCGCAGCATTTTGACGACGCCGATCGTCGCGCATGATCACGGAACCACGCGCATCCTGCGTTTTGTTGAGCGCTTGCTGATTGGGCGGCGGGAGCGCGGAAATTGAAACGGCGATGCGGGATGTGGAGCGGCCAACTCGAACCTGATTCAACGTGGAGGTGAGTGTCGTACCCTTGCGTCTCGCGGTGATCGGCGATCCTGTCGCGCACAGCCGTAGTCCGGAACTGCATCGCGGATTTCTCGCGCAGGCGGATATCGCCGGGACCTATGAGGCAATTCGAGTTCCGGCCGGAAGGTGCGCAGCGGCGGTCGCCGCTTTGCGCGAGCGCGGATTTCTAGGCTGTAACGTCACGACTCCCTTGAAAGAAGAAGCGTTCGCATTGTGCGATGAGTTGGACGACACCGCGCGGAGAAGTGAGTCGGTCAATACCTTGAGTTTCTTCGCCGATCGCATCGTCGGCGCGAATACCGACGGACTCGGAGCGCTTGCGGCGTTGCGTGCCGCCGGCTGCGAGCCGCGTGATAAGGCGGTGCTCATACTCGGTGTCGGCCCGACGGCGCGTGCCGCGTGCGTGGCGTTCCTCGATGTCGCGGCCTTCCCGATCGTGTGGAATCGGACGCCGCAACGCGCAGAAGCTCTCGCCGAACGATTCACCATGAAGCGTTTCACGAGTGAAGAGATGGTCGACGCGGTATTCGCCACATTGCCGCCGGAGGCGGAGTTGCCTGAAGAGATCGCACGAGTGGTGCGTTCCGCTCCTGTCGTCGTCGACGCGAACTACGGTCCGCGTGCGATGCTTTCCCAACGTATCGGACGCGTTGTCCCTGATGGTTCGACGATGCTCTACGCGCAAGCTCGTGCATCATTCGAGCGCTGGTGCACTCAGTTCAGAACGTCGCTCACTCCCGAAACGTAATGCTATGAACAATCTGCTCTCAAAAGTTATCGGATCATTTATCGGATCGTGGCAAACGAATGAAGGGCCTAAAACTACGCAAACTGAGGTTACAATGCGCGCGGGGCGGATGGAGCCTTCTCCGGACGAACCCCGAACGTTCTCCGTAGGCGCGTTGGATCAGTATCTCGGCGAACTCGATTGCAGACTTGCTCCTCTTGAGAAGAGCGCGAGAGATGAGCTTGCACAGTTCGGGAAGATACCGCCGGAGATGCCTGAGGATCCTGTGCTGGAGATTGCGCGAAAACGCAATGCGATCTTCAAAGAAGCCGTCGAAGCGTGTGAGCGTAGCCCTGAGGGACGTGAACTCACAAGATTAGAAAACATGATTCAGGGGCTTGCAGCGCCCAGTAAGGAAAGAAAAGAGTTAGCTAAAGCAGCATTCACCAAAATGTTTACGAACCGCGTATGCGTCGTGAACAGGGAAGTGGTTGTGAGGGCATTAGAAGTAGAGGTCATCCCAAAACCCGCCTGAGTGTGATTAACGCGCAAGCAAGATGGACGAAGGCGGCATAATTTCGGACGTGCCGTTCATAGCGGATAACGACCCTTCGGAAATTCTGAAGCCAAGCATTGGTTCGCTCAATGATCCATCGCCGGCGATATCGTCTGAGAGAACGCCCATCTTGATGGGTTGCGCTCCGGTTATTTCGGCGGGCGGGAACAATTGGAGCGATTCGACGACGGGCCAACCATCGACGGGCAGCATTGCTGTCATATGCACGATCGGCGATCAATCGTCGAGGGCGACCTCCAAGCCGTCTCATTGGAACGCTCTCCAGCGTCGCTGCAAGGAGTTTCACCTCCGCTGGGGTAGCCGACGCCACGTGAATTCCGAGCGGAGTACCCTTGCCATCGACCAATACCATAAGCTTTGTTCCCTTGCCCCGCTTGGTTTTACCGACGCATTGGCCCCTTTTTTTGCCGAGGCGAAAGTGCCGTCGACGAAACATTCATTCCATTGAATCCGCTGTCGATCGCTAAGGAGTTTGAGAAATGCCCTCCAAAGGTCAAGGAGGACATCATTCTCAGCCCATTCGCAAAGTCGACGATGGACCGTGCTCGCACTACCGTATTCCGGCGGCAGCGCACTCCAGGGAGAGCCGCTCCAAAGAATCCAGAAGATTCCCTCTAAACAACGACGATCATCAGCTCGCGGCCGACCGCCTTTGGGTTTTGCCCGCAACCTCGGAAGATGTGGGCGAATCGCAGCCCACTGCTTGTCGGTTAGTCGCTTCCACGCCATGCACCAGGCAATTCGCCAGTGTCCCTGCCCTACTCTTCAGGCTGCTATTTGGGGTTTTGGGATGACCTCTA
>DASZHL010000047.1:0-62734 GCA_035937855.1 Vulcanimicrobiaceae bacterium | reverse complement strand
GCCATCCTCAATCTCGATCCCGCGGCGCTCCTTGCTCGCGTCAACACGGTTCTTTTGGCGCAACAGGAGCCGATGGTCACGGTGGTTTGCGGTTATGCCGACTCACGAAAGTACCAGTTCACCTTCGCGACCGCCGGCCATCCTGCGCCGGCGCTTCTTGAACCAGGACAGCCGCCGCGCTTTCTGGCATGCGGGGGCCTCCCTTTGGCGATCATAGACGGCGCAACCTATCATACGTACACCGTTCAGACCGTTCCAGGTGCAATGCTCGTGCTCTATACCGATGGCGCAATCGAGCATTCTCGTGATCTACTCATCGGTGAAAGGTTCTTGCTTGAAGCGATCGCCAATGCCGAGCGCGACGAATCTTCAGAACCGGCAATCGCGATTTTCGATGCGATTTTTCGAAAGCGAAGCGTTGGTGACGACGTTGCGATCTTAACGGTAGCTTTCCAAAACTCTCCTGACCCGCCGCATGGTGCGTCCTCGGAGCTCATTTCGCAACCGAAGTCGGGGGTTCCGGGCTCCTGATGAATGGTGGTCCCGTGTTCACAACGATGGACAGCATGCGCTATGCTTGGTATCGTTCGAATGAACAGAAACCGCCTCCGGTCCTTCAGGGGCGACATCGCGAAAAGGCTTTAAACAATGACCGAATGTGCGGCGATGGACTTCGCCGCTTGTCGCGTCACTTACGGTACGAACCGCAGTTCTCTAGGTTTTGCCTGCTAATGAGGTGGAAACTTCGTACGCGTCATGTCGTCGCAACCATGCGGTAGGGTAAGGCAGCCCGTCCTCGTCGCGACCTTTAGCCGTCAGATCGAGATATTGGTAGGCACCATTGAGTTGGTCGAGTCCGCGTTCGTAACACGAATATGTGTGGAAGACGGCTCCCGCGTCGTCTTTGAAAAAGGCGCTCACACCCGGCATCTCCTCGCCGAGATCATCTTTCTCGGCGTAGTTATAGGAAACCTTTCCTTGTTTGAGCGCCTCAGGCGTAAACGAGACCCCATAGTCGAAATTGAAATCACTGCCGAATGATGAGACCCATGGAAAATGCCAACCCATGCGTTTTTTATACGCTTCGATCTCGGCGAGCGGCGCGCGCGAGACGACAAGAAACGTCACGTCACGGTGCTTGAGGTGAATATCGATGCCGTCGAAGTTATCAGCCCAGAACGAGCATGCGGGGCACCCCTCGCCCCAACCCGGACCGAGCATGAAATGTTGCATCAGTAACTGTTGCGTTCCCTCGAAGAGCTGTGCGAGCGTCTTCTTCCCGGTCGGCGTATCGAAAGCGTACGGTTTTTCGACACGCACCCACGGTAGCGCACGGCGCCGGCGGCTCAGGTCGTCTTTGAGGTGTGTGAACTCTTTCTCTTTCGCGAGAAGGCGCTTACGGGCGCTTAGCCATTCCTCTCGCGTGACGACTTGGTGATCGGCCATCGTTCGAACCCCTTTCGCGATGTCGCTCGGACCGCCCGGCGACGCTTATAAGCCGCTCGAACGATACCAGGGCTTGCAACTTCCCGCTAAGGCTTTTCGAAACGTACCCACAGTTCCTGCAGGCGCCGCGGTGCGACAACGGAGTATTCGAGCGACATCCCTGCCTTCGGCCGTGAGGCAGCCGGCGAACATATTGGAAACCGTTGCGCACGATGCTTCAAACGTTGCCCGAAGTGTCGCCCTCGTTCACAATCTGCACGGACGGCGTGCGATTTGGTGCATCAAACATCATCTTCACGCGCGTGCCCTTATCGGTCTCTATTGAAACGGTTTTTGCAATCGCGTGGACGATCGGCAAGCCAAAGCCTCGTCCCGGCGTGTGATCCCGTACAATAAACGACCCATTGTCGCTTACGATGATCGAGACTCCCTCTGAACCATTCTCTTGGGCGTACAGTTCGACTGTTCCCAGTTCCTGTCCCGTATAGGCATGTTCAAGTGCATTGACCAAAGCCTCCCCGGCGGCCGTGACGATATCGTCACGGCTCGTTGGATCCATATCAAGGACATTGAGAAAAGAACTGAGTGCATGTCGTAACAACTTCGCACACTCAACCGTTGCAACATGCTTGATCCGCAGCTCGGAAGCCATCAGCTTTTATCTCCAACTTCGCTGAGATAGTTTAGCGCAGCAGAACGCTCCGTGAAGAGCGGAAATATCTCGGAAAGCCCGGCATATTGAAGAAGCCGAATGAGTTGCGGAGCAACAATCAAAACCGCGACGCGACGCTTTAACTCACCCGCATCGTTATAAAAGCGCAGTAGTTGAGCGATGACCGTTGAGTCCGCATAGACGACCTCGGAAAAATCGACTAAGATTCCCGACCCCGGCCCGTCGATACGCAATGCCTGACGGACCTCGTCACGACGTGCGATATCGAGTTCTCCTGCCAGGGCAATAGTATCAAACGTTGAATTCGCGTTCATGAAGAGTAACTCCTTGCGTTATCGTATGCATCATCGTAGATATTTTCGGCACGATCGATTAGCCGAGGCGAGCGCTCGAAAGCTATCGTCATGATAGCAACGTCGTCACTGTTGTTGCGCTCTCGAAACAACGCATCGCGGATTGCGATAGCCGGCTCCAGCGACCCGTCGCCCGCGGCGCCCGTGATCGCGTCGAGCAAGAGCTTTTCCCCGACGAGCACATCACGAGAATACTCGACTGCACCGTCGGTATAGAGCACAAGCATCGCACCGGGAACCGTTTGGACGGTGCGCGAGCGATACTCGGCTCCCTTGATGGAGGCCATGGGAAGGCCCCCTCCTTGCAGAAAACGCGGCGATTGTCCTGGTTCAAGAAGGACCGGCGGAGGGTGTCCGGCCGTCGCGTACGTAAACCGGTAGTTTCGTGAGTCGGCATAGCCGCACACCGCTGTAACCATCGCTTCATGTTGATGTAACAGATCGGCGTTGACGCGAGCGAGGAGTGATCCCGGATCAATATCAACGACGGCGGAAGAAATCAGCGCCTGACGAGCGCGATTCATGGAGACTGCCGCATCAAGGCCATGCCCGACAACGTCTCCGACGGCGAACAGGACGCGCCCCTCTGATAACTCAAGACTTTCATACCAATCACCGCCGATTTTCGCCGTGTCACTCGCCGCTACATACGTTGCGCTCAAACTCATGGCCGAAAACGTCGGTAACGGTTTTTGCAAAAACGCCTCTTGCAGCATATTGCTGATGCGTTTCTCCGTCTCAAAGAGGACGCGGAGGTTAGCCGACGAGCGTTTTTCCCCGGCGAGGAGGCGCAAGAGGCGATCGCGGAAGCTGGCAAAGCCAAATACAACCAGTGCGATCACCGAAACAAGAAGCAAAAACCCGATATGATCGATCGATAACTCCGCTTCGTTGTCGAGAACTGCTCCCCTTTCTTGAATCAATACGTCAATCCGTTGCATGTCGCGACGAAAGCGATCGACGAGCTCCTTCCCGCGAAGTTGAAGATCGGTACTATTTAACGACCCCGCAAGAATCGGCTCTGCGACGGTATGAAGCCATACGGCGTTCGTTGTTCGTGCATCGGTTAAGGCGTTCGACACCCCGCTCACGTTGAGCGGCAGTAACTCCGTCTCGAACTGGTCGAAATCACGGCCAATCACGGAAAGGGCTACGTGATACGGCTCCAAGAAAATCGTCCGATGCGTCGCGGCAAACCCGCGCATTCCGGTTTCCTCATTTAATTGGTCGGTACGAATCAAAAACACTCGATGCTGAGCGACATCTACATTCTCCGTGTTCCGAAATGTACGGGTGACCTGATCACGCATCGCAAACAGGCCGATGATAAGGACGGGTATCACGAATATAAGCATCAGGACGGTCATCGCTAACGGACGGACTTCTTCTCTAGTGATGATCTTCATGATGCAAAAACTAAAGCCTTGCGTGCGACGCAGCCTAGTGCGAAAAACCGATGAATCGTTGGATGAACGAACAGACTTTCAGGTTAGCAGATAAACCTACTCATGGCAAGCCGGCAGGCCGCCTCATCGTCAATCCGCCTCTCAAAGATCGCTTAATACATAAAAAGAACCAAAGCAATTAACCCCTTATACGCTTATTGTATGAAGCAACCGCTCTTCCGACCAATTGCCACAGTTTGATGAGCCGCCCCAAGAATCCGAGGTTTAGGAAATGACCGAATAAATCCGAAGGGCGAGGGTTTCGCTTCGGAAATCACAAGAAACGTTCCTCCTCGCTGACGATCGATCAAACAGCGTTGTTTCGGAGGAGAATCCTTTCATTAAAAGAGCGGCATAGAAGGAAGCGCTTATTCGCTGTGAAACCTATACGAAGAACCGGAAGGGTGCTTCGTTGAATGGAGTGGCGTAATGGAATTTCCCGGAGAAGACGAATTGCTTGCGCAGGCAGATGCAGATCGTATCCGAAAATTTGTCGTTGGAGCTTTCATTCAACGAGATGACGGTGCAATTCTCGTGCTGAAACGGCGAGATGACGATTTCATGGGAGGGCTCTTTGAAATCCCTTCGGGCGGAGTCGATGACGGCGAGTCGCTTGCCGGTGCTCTGGAACGCGAGGTTTTCGAAGAAACCGGCTTGCGGCTCACATCAATTGGAACGTTCGTCAATTTCTTCGATTATACCGACGAGACCGGCGCGAAAGCGCGGCAATGGAATTTTTATGTTCTCGTGTCGGAGACCAACGACGTTCGAATCTCCGAAGAACACTCGGACTTCGGCTGGTGGACGCCGGATACGCCGGTCTTTGCCATGAGTGACCAAGTCGGTAAACTTGTTCGGGACTTTTTCAAAAAATTCGGATAAGCCGAGGTTCCCATAGGTGATCGCCACGTCTTGAGAGAACGTATTGACGGCGATACCATAAGGAAGGGCCCATGGGACAGACGCTGACGGAAAAGATACTTGCGGAGCACGCCGGACGCCTAAACGTCATTCCGGGTGAGAACATCTGGATCGACGTTGACCTCTTGATGACCCACGACGTCTTCGGGCCCGAGGTCTTCCGGATCTTTGAGCGTGAGTTCGGCTCGAACGCATCCGTGTGGGATCCCGCGCGCGTCGTCGTGATTCCCGATCATTTCATTTTCACGAGCGACGCGCGAGCGCTTCGTAATCTTGAGGTGTTGGACGCATTCGTTCGCAAACATGAGATCTCAGCGTACTACCCGGCGCGGACCGCCTCGTACAAGGGCGTTTGCCATGCAACCCTTGCGAGCGAAGGTTTCAATCTCCCGGGCACCGTCCTGTTCGGAACCGACAGCCATACCTGCACATCCGGAGCATTCGGGCTCTTCGCGACCGGCATCGGGAACACGGATGCGGCATTCGTGCTCGGCACGGGCCGCCTCTGGGTCCGCGTTCCCGAGACGATGCGCTTCGACTTCGAAGGCACCTTACCGCCCTACCTGATGGCGAAGGATCTCATCCTCCATGTCATCGGTGACATCGGGGTTGACGGAGCCTCCTATCGTTCGATGGAGTTCGGGGGCGAGGGCATCCGCTCGCTCTCGATGGAAGAGCGCATGACCCTCTGTAACATGGCGATCGAAGCCGGCGGAAAGAACGGCATCATCGAGGCGGACGCCGTAACGCGGGATTACTTGGCCCAGCGTGGCCGAATCGTCGAGCATGCGCTCGCACCGGATCCCGACGCAACCTATCACAGCCGCCGCCGCTATCGTTCCGATACGATCGCGCCGACGGTCGCCAAACCGCACAGCCCCGACAATCGCGACGAGGCACAGAACCTTTCCGACGTTCGGCTCGATCGGTGTTATATCGGCTCCTGCACCGGCGGCAAACGCGAGGATTTCCTCGCGGCCGCGCGGATTCTCGCCGCCGGCAAGGTCGAGATCGACACCTTCGTGGTACCCGCGACGACCGACGTCGCTCGCGAGCTTGAGACCGAACATATCGGCGATCGAAGTCTGCTGCGGATCTTCCAGGATGCCGGTTGCAAGATCGGTCCTCCATCGTGCGGCGCCTGCCCCGGAGGTCCGCCCGATACGTTCGGCCGCGCAAACGGATCCGAACGCGTGCTCTCGACGACGAATCGGAATTTTCCCGGCCGTATGGGCTCAGCCAAATCCGAGGTGTATCTCGCGAGTCCCTTGACCGTCGCGGCAAGCGCCCGCACCGGACGTATCACCGATCCGCGCGAATTTATGAATATGAACGGAGCAACCTGATATGAGCGGTATGACCCTGACCGAACGCATTATCGCCCGCCATTCCGGGCGCGACGCCGTGCGTCCCGATGAAATCGTGACGGCCTCCGTCGACCTCTGTATGGCCAACGACGGAACGATGCGGCTCAACGTCGACATCTTCGAGAACAAAATCGGTGCGACGCGCGTCTTCGACCCCGAACGTATTGTGCTCATCATGGATCATCAGGTTCCGGCGGATAGTCCGCAGACGGCCGAAGTCCATGAAATCTCTCGCCGCTTCGCCGAGAAATACGGCATCCGTCACTTTTACGAAAGTGAGGGAATCTGTCATCAAGTGATGATCGAGAAGCACGTCGAACCGGGAATGCTCGTCGTCGGCGCCGATAGCCACACGAATTCGTACGGCGTCGTCGGCAGCGTCTCGTGCGGGATGGGCTCGACCGACATTTCCGCCGTGATGGCGCTGGGAAAAACCTGGCTCCGCGTTCCCCATTCGGTGCGCGTCGAACTCATCGGTAAGCTCAAACCCAGTGTCGTCACCAAGGACATCATTCTCGCGCTGATCCGGCAAACGACGTGCAGTGGCCTGGCTTATCGCGCAGTGGAATTCACCGGGCCGGCGCTTGCCGATATCCCCGTTCCGCAACGCTTCACGCTCTGCAATATGACGACGGAAACCGGCGCGAAATCGAGCATGATCGTTCCCGATGATGCGACCTATGCGTATCTGCGCGAGCGGCGCGGCGTCGATATCACCCGCGATCCGCTGCTGGTTTCCGATCCCGATGCCGTTTACGAACAGACGTATACGATCGATTGCTCGAGCCTCGATCCGCAGGTCGCCCGACCGCATTCGGTCGATAACGTCGTTCCGGTCGGAGAGACCGCCGGCGTGCGCATTGACCAAGCCTTTCTTGGTGCATGTACGAATGCGCGTATCGAAGATCTACGGCAAGCAGCGGACATTATTCGCGGAAGGAAAATCGCCTCGAACGTTCGCTTCCTCGTGACACCGGCTTCGCGAACGGTGTATCTCGAAAGCATGCGCGAAGGTCTGATCGAGACGTTCATGAGCGCCGGAGCGATCATCAGCCATCCCGGTTGCTCCGCGTGTTGGGGAGCGTGCCAAGGAGTTCTCGCCTCCGGCCAAACGATGATCTCAACCGGGAATCGGAATTTCAAGGGACGCGCCGGAAGCGGCGAGAGCAACATCTACTTAGCCAGCCCCGCGACGGTCGCCGCAAGCGCCGTCACGGGAGTGATCACCGACCCTCGGGAGTTTTTGTAGCATGATTTCTGGTCGTACCTGGGCTTTCGGCGATAACATCGATACGGATCAGATTATCCCCTCGCAATACCTGGTTTTGCGCTCCATCGACGAAATGGCGACCCATTCCCTGGAGACCCAACGCAAGGAATTCGCGTCGCAAGTTCGTCCCGGCGACGTCATCGTCGCCAAACAGAATTTCGGTTGCGGTTCGAGCCGAGAGCAGGCACCGACGGTATTGCGCGCGCTCGGTGTCGGCGCGATCATCGCGACGAGTTTCGCTCGCATCTTCTTCCGCAATTCCATCAACATGGGAATTCCGGTCATCGTCTTGCCCCAGGCCGGTGAGATAAACGAAGGCGATCAACTCGACATCGATCTCGCAAGCGGAACCATTGAGAATCGAACGAACGGACGTCGCTACTCATTCGCGCCGCTCGAGGGATTACCGGCGGAAATCATGGCTGCCGGCGGTCTGATTCCCTATCTCAAAAGCATCGAGGCCTCCGCGTGAAAACCACGATCGAAGGTCTCGCATACGTCCTCGGGGACGATATTGACACCGATCAGATCATCCCGGTGATGCATCTGGTTTATTCTCTGGCGGATCCCCAGGAGCGACGGCAATACGGGCGCTTCGCACTTTCGGGCGTCCCGGAATCCAAGCGCGACGGCCCATTCGTCGACGAAGACGCTTGGAATTCGCGCTATTCGATCATTGTCGCGGGTCGTAATTTCGGTAGCGGTTCGAGCCGAGAACAGGCGCCGGCCTCTCTGGAAATCGCCGGCGTGGAAGCGATCATCGCGGAATCGTACGCACGTATTTTTTATCGCAACACCGTGGCCGGCGGACGCTTCCTTCCGCTTGAGTCCAAGGAGCGGCTTACGAGCGTTACGCGGACAGGGGACCGGATTCGCATCGATCTCGAGCATGGACGCATCGAAAATCTCACGCGCCGCGCCACGCATGAACTTCATCCGCTCGGCGACGTTTTGCCCATTCTCGAGGCAGGCGGAATTTTTGCATACGCCCGCAAGGCAGGCTTGATCGCGCAACTCCCGGAAAGCACGGAAGAGAACGCGAAAGCGCCCACATTTATTGATTTAACATAAAGCTTCTGAAATGCTAGTGCAGACACCGGAGACGAAATAGTATGAGCGAAGCTTCCTGATAACCTCCCCTGGCATATGAACGCCGCTCGATAAGATGGTAACGCTTCCCAAGATCCTCTTCGAAAATGTGCTCACGACTGTACGCGACCTTTCCCGAATCAACGAATATATACCCCAGCCCGTAGGGACGAACCAGGGCAATCCGCGTGAATCCGCTACACGCGCTAGCATTGACGCGGCCGAGCATATTTGTAAGAAGACGTGGGTCATGCCAGAAAGCCACGTACCCGGGAACCCGGAGGAGCTGCGGCTCATCCCAGCGCGCGAAGCCATGTAAGCTGACCTTTTTGTTTCGAAGATAATATCCAACCGGCGAGGCAGCATATTCGGGTGCCACGATCCAGAGAACGTGTGAATCCGCGGCAAGTGGTGCTGCGTCTGCGACCAGCGCACGGAATCCGCTCTTGGGTACCCTCGCATATTCCTCACTTGTTGCAATAGTCAAGCACACTATCACGAGCACGAGCCCAACCATCGCCCAGCGCACCCCTCGTTCGGGATATCCACGGGCACTCAATCCGTCGTAGATCTGTCCGATGAGGCCGGCATACAGCACACACGTTAAGGGGATTATCGGCATGAAATACCGCTCAAGGCGATATCCCGTCAGCGCTAAAAGCACCAGAACGACGCTCAAGACCAGGACAACGAAAGTGAATGATCGCTCTTGTGTCGAACGCTCCGCCGAGCGGATCCTTGATGGACAACGCATCATCCGGTGCGCCGCAGCCGCAACAACGAGCAGCAGCATCGTCGCGATCAGATCGCCAATGTGCAGTCCGAACCACCATTGTAACCACGGAAGAAACGGCGACGACAAACCGATCGCGTCGAAAGCGACGGCTAGCCGCTGGAGCGGCGTTGGAACCACCACCCAAGGCGTCCCAGAGTGAATTTGCACGATTGCAATCGACAGCCACGGAAGAAACGATGCCGCGACCAGGGCATATCCAGTTATGAGGACCCACGGACGCACGACGAAACGAGGTCGGACGATAAGGGTGGTCACGAACAAAGCTGCGACGACAGCGATCCCGACGTAGTGCGTCCAGATTAAGGCAATCGAGACGACGACCCAGGCCGCCGACGTCCGCCATTTCCCCCCGACGAGGACTCGATCGTAAAGCAGGACGCACAAGCTAGCAAGGCACTGCGTCATTGCATACGGACGAACGTTGTTGGAATACGTAATAGCGAGGCACGAGGTCGCGACCAGGAACATTGCCCCCAATGCAACCGAACGAGATGCACAACGACGCGCCAGATAATACGTAGTGATGACAGCAGCCACGCTCCAAAGCAGAGAGAAGCTCCTCAGCGCCGTCTCGCCCACGCCAAAGAGATGCGCCCATCCACGGAGGAGCAGGAAAAACAACGGCGGATTAGCCTCGCCTACTCGGATCTGCTCGATCATTCCATGCAATGTAGGCGCGATGATGTCGTAATAGGTAAATCCTTCGTCCCCCCAGATACCTTCCGAAAGGAAGCGAAGGCGCAAGCTGACGGCGCCCACGATGATAAGCGCAAAAATCAGTGCTTCCACGGCGGCAATCCGCGAACAGCATCTCCTACGCCTGAACCAGGAAATCACGGGATCTCGTACACCATTGATCGTGCGCTAGACAGCTCTGGTTTACGCGCGACAATGAGCATCTGCGCTCCAAAGATCCGCCAGACGAGCGGAATCCGAAGATACCACTCGACAAGCTTCGGATGCTTTGGAAGCGCACCCTTCGTGCTATATGGTAAGAAACGCGGTACGACGCGCTCGACCTCGAACCCCACCATCGTTATCCCTTCAACCATTGCCTCGTGAGTAAATGCCAGACGATGATCGAAAAAATCATAGTACCGTGCCATACAGTACCGAAAATTCGGCTGCATTACGATTAGCCGACCATCCCGCCGCAAGATGCGGTAGGTCTCGCGGAGGCTCGCCGCCACGCTCTCGCGTGACGGAAAATGTTCGTAGATATTGCTCGCGAAGACCGCGTCCACCGAAGCGTCAGCGATCATATTGAGCTGATCCCCGCAGGCGACGATTCGTCGCACCAAGGGTCCGGCATATTCCTTCAGCTGTCGTTCGTCGACGTCGACGGCAATCTTCTCACGAGAAAGAATCGAATTGATGAAGACACAACGGCCTGCACCAAGATCGAGAGTTACCCCTTCCTTTGGTACATAGCGCTGCAAATATTCTGTGATTGGTTTCCAGATAGCTTGAGCCGTGAGATCGTCCGCGACACCAAAACGCCGTGCATACAAGTCCGGTTCGAGCAACAGCGAGCGCTCGTTCACAATCGCACAACGTCTCGCATACGCGATGCGATATAATGGCTTGTGTCGTCAATAATATAATCGAGATTGCAAGACGGTTTCCAACCAAATCGTTCTGTGGCTTTTAGCGAAGTTCCTATACGAAAACGCACATCCGAAGGTGGAACCGGCATCGAGAGAACGTCTGGAAACGATAATTCTGGATTGATGCGACTCCAAATACGCTCAGCGAGATCGCGCATCTTCAATGTGTTGTCGCCACAGAAATTAAAGTCGTCATTGCGTATATCCGTCGCTAGCAACTGCCTCAAGCCTGAGGCGATGTCGCGTGCGTGGGTGAAGGTCCTCACTTGCTCTCCGTCGCCAAAAATCTCGAATGGTGTTTGGCGGACAAGCGTTTTGTAGACGAAATCCGGAATTACGTGCGCCATACCGAAGTCGACAGTTCCGTCGGAACGCATTTCCGGCAGTTCGCCGCTACCGACCGCGTTGAACGGCCGCACGATAAGGTAATTCAGATCGAACTCCTCCCGCGCTCCACGCGTCAAAAACTCTCCGAACAATTTCTGCATACCGTAATTCGTCAACGGTACGGGTTGCGCCAGAGCGTCGCTTTCAGTAACCGGACGGTTCATGCGTTCATACACCATCGACGATGAAAAATACACGAAAAGCGCGTCGGGCGCCGCGGCGAGCGTCGCGTCGATCGCATGGGTAAGAAGCTCGGTATTGTCGCGCGCGATGCGATACGGAATCTTATGGAAGTAGCGGATACCACCGATCAAGGCGGCCAAACAGAGAACAATGTCGTAACCACGAAAATCTCGCGGATAGAGATTTCGCACGTCTTTAACTTCGAGCTCAAAATTCGGATGATCGAAGAACTCATGTCGCAATGTCCCATATTTGCTGAAGTTGTCGACAACCTTTACGTGGTATCCGCTTGCGAGCAATTCTCGTACGACGTACGATCCGATAAAGCCTGCGCCGCCAAGCGCGAGAATGCGTTTCATAGTGGATGCTCGGACAACGAATGCGCGATCTTGCCCGTATTTCCCATCTCCCGAGGTAAATCCGCAATAGGCATAATGCGTTGCCGGCTCCTCTTCCCCCACATTGCCTTGAGATACCAGCGCAGATAGTGGGGAAGCCAATGCATTAGGCGAAAACGGGATGATCCGGCTACGCGATCGCGCCAAACCGATGGAACCTCGGTAACGCGATATCCACCAAGAAACGCCTTAACAACGAGTTCGAGGGCAATCTCAAACCCTCCCGACGATTCGACAGTCACCGCGGATAGAAAGCGACGGCTGTACATCTTAAAGTTATTGGTTGCGTCATGGGTCGGCAACCCGGCTATGAAATGCAACGATAAGCCGGCCAAACGCGAGAGCAAGCCTTTCATCAGCGGTCCGCCGATCTGTTGTCCTTCGCGCATATAACGCGATCCGCAAGCAACATCAGAACCCTCATCGAGGACTTGCGTCGCCAGCGCATCCACGATGCTGAGGTCATCGGCGAGGTCGGCCATGATCACGAGCACCGCGTCAGCTTTGGCTTCTTGCAAACCCGTCTTCACTGCGTTGAGCGCGCCGCGCCCATAGCGATTCTTTACGGTGACGATTGGAAACGGGCAGGCTCCTCGGACACGCTCAAGGACCGGGAGGGTTGTGTCGTCGTCATGATCATAGATGACCATCAGCCGAAAAGGGGTCGTAATCTGCGCGGAGAGCGTTTCGACCAAGGCTTCGATGTTCTCCGCCTCATTGTAAACGGGGCACACGAGATCAAGGTTAGATGATGCAGCCATGGCCAAACGCATTCCAAATGTCGATAAGGACTTTTCCGGGGGGAATCACGAGCGAACGGTACTCATCATGCGGAGCCGCGAGAATGATCACATCGCTGTGTTTAATCAATGTCGGGACGTCAACAAAGCCCGGTTCCTTGAGATAAACGTCCGAACAGAGAACCTCTTGGCACTCGAACGAGAGGACCTTGCGCAACTTGTAAGATAGCGATTCGCGCCGGTCGTCGCTATTTGCCTTGAACGTCATCCCGAGTATGCCGACACTCATTGTCGATAGCGGATAGCGTAACTTCAATCGATCGACGAGATAGTTTGGCAAACCTTCGTTCACCAACATGGCTGCATGGCCGAGATAAAAGCGATTACTATTGAAGGCCGCAAGTTGCATCGTATCTTTGAACAGACACGGACCGGCAGCGAATCCAGGTTTTGGTAGATCTTTGACGCGCGGATAGTGATGGGTCATCGCATGGTGAATGCGATGGAAGTCCGCGCCATGATCATTGGCGAGCATGAAAAACTGATTTGCCGTCGCAAAGAGCGTATAGCGCCAGACATTTGAGAACAGCTTGGCGAGCTCCGCCTCGATCGGCGTAAGTTCGACGATCTCCGGTGCGATTGATGAGAATAGCTCGCGCGCTCGCCTCAAGCCGTTCTCCGACTGCGCGGAGATGATCTGCGGCAAGCCTGCGAGCTCCTCAAGTGCATGTCCTTCGGCAATACGCTCTGGACAAAACGCCAGGTCAACCCGCAATTGGTGATCGACAAACCATCGACTCAGCCAATCCGTCGTCCCCGGATAAACGGTGCTACGCAAAACAATGAGCTGTCCGTCCATGAAGTAGCGCTGATAGAACGCGAGCAGCTCGCGCATCGGCTCCAGTTCGGGGTTGAGATGACGGTCGACCGGAGTCCCGGTCACGATAATCACTGAGGCGGCTCGAGAGATCATCATAGGATCAATGCTCAGGGCAAGATTCCCGTTTTGGAGCACCTCCTGCAGCTTCTTTTCGCAGCCGATCTCCAGAAACGGCATCTGACCCGCGCCGATCGTTTTGGCGCGAATCGAATCGATATCGAGGGCACAAACGCGTTGCCCTTTGCTCGCGAAAGCGATCGCGAGCGGCAACCCAACGTGACCGAAGCCCCCGACGACCACGAGATCGTATACTGGAGCGGCGCTTGCATGCGGCTCCCACGCGATCTCGAGTACAACCGTTGAAGGAAGCAACGACGAAACAGGAACGCTTCGGTCTTCTTTCACCTCTTCAATATCGGCCAATCGACGCGGGGTCTGCAGACACAGCTCTCATGTTCGGTCGGTTCTCACCGAACAAGCGTTAAGTTCACCTCTACAACAAGGCGAGCATCTTCAACTTCACCCTCGACGTCATTGGGCTTGTGTTGCTGTTTTACACGGAGAAGCGCCGCGTGTGACGCATGGATCAGCGACTCTCAGATAATTCTGCAATCCCGGCGGAAAGGTCATATCGAGAACGTTTTCGTGGAATGACCCGGTATCGATAACCGGAAGTCCGACTTTGCGGTCGACGTCAGGCCACGGATCCGGTAATTCTTGATCGGTCCAGGTCGAAACGTTCGGAGCACCGCCGACATACCACACCGTCTCACCGTCGCTGGTATCTGTTACGAAGGCTCCATATCGAGCCAACGCCCGATAGACGATTTTCGCCGCCGGAGCGATTGGAAGCGCTTGGATTTGGGCGTCACTCATCGCGAGAAAGACGCGCGCACCTTCTGGAAGTCCCCCTCCGTGAGGGCAGGTGCCTCCGGAATTGCCGGGCGCTGGAAAGACGATCTTCCCGTTTACGCAGGGCGGCGCGATCGTTAAAGCGTGTTCCATCGTGCCGGACAAAAAATCCTCAGGCATCATCATACCGGCCGTCAATGCACGATGCGAAGCCGTTGCCGATCCGTTCCAACCCGGCGGTCCGAACTCGTTGAAATAGTCGACCGGGAACGCCTCCCCTGATGAGACGACGAAGGTCCTTCCATTCGAGCCACCGGGAAAGCGATCCGCCTGCCAGAAGTCATACTCCCAGCGCCCGTCAGGTGAGATCACCGCGAGATGCGCATCGAAATGCCCGTGTTCCAAGCACCGTTCGCAATTCGGAGACGGATACGAGCCCCATTTCGCATTCGCCGGAATTCGGATTTGCTTCCCCTCCAGCCCTGGACACGAGTTCCCCTTCCACGCATCGCAATGAACCGTATAGAGCGGATCGGAAGATTTCGCCCACACAATTTCAACCCCGGGATCAAACTGAGGAGGCTTCATATCGAACCCAATATTCGTGAAGGAGATCGCTCCATAGGCTCCCAGCCACTTCGCGCTGTCGCGAGCAATCGCAGGATTGGGTGGTAGCGCTTGGGTAAAGACCGAGTCCGCAAACCGCGGAAAGCGAGCCGACAAACCCTCTCCAACTTCCAACGCAGCAGGGGGAGGAGACGTCGAAATGGCGATCACGGAAATCACCGTAATAAACAGAATGAACACAAACACTTTCATTCGCGTATCCATTTACTTCTCCGCGCCCCTCCTTCCTTAAGAATTGACCCTAGAGTGGATTGATTTTTATCGTAGGTTAAGCCGCTCCCGCACATCCATGTCTTTCGCAGCACTTATTAATCCTTGGGCTTAACCCTTGAGAATCGACCCTAAAGTGGTCGATTTTTGCCCTAGGCGAGGCTGCTCCCGTACATCTTGTGCTCCGCGGCACCTTTAAATCCTCGATAATCGACCCTGAGAATCGCCCCTAGAGGGGTTGATTTTTGTCGTAGGCGAGGAGCCTAGCGGCGAAGTGTACCGCAGTACATGAGCCGCGTAGCGACGACGCATACGGCAAAAAGCAGCCCCTCTAGTTGAGGTAGCGTTTGGCGCCTAGGTACCGCGAGGCCCAGTACGACTCTGCGAGCTTGCTCACGTGAACACCCGCGTTTGAGCTGTGAACAAAGCGACCGTTGCCAAGATAGATGCCGACGTGCGACGGACCTGGGAGGTAGGTTTGGAAAAACACGAGATCGCCGGTGCGCATCGTACCGTGGATCGCGCGTCCGGCATAATACTGCGCATCGGCCGTGCGAGGAATATGGATTCCGATCAAGGCGAAGACGTGCTGCACATATCCTGAACAGTCAAACCCCGATGTCGTCGTCCCGCCGAAGACATAGCGAGTTCCGAGAAAATGGAGCGCGTGCTTTGTGACACGAGCGGCGAGGGATGAGGTTCGCTTGGCAAGATTGCCGGCAAAACGCTGCACTGCCGCTGCTTGCGTTTCGGTTCCTGAACTCCACATCGCCATATCGGCGGAACCCAAAGGGTTACTGTCGACCTCCGGATCCGCATGATCGGGCTCACGGGCGACAAGTTGAGTAGGGGTTCCGGTCGTCGGAATGGCGACAACAGGTACCGATTGAGAGATGCTCGAGGATTGCGAGATGCTCGAGGGAGGAATCTTTTGATGATCCCAGTGCGTATGTGCTTGTGCTCCAGCGGCCGGTAAAATGAAAAAGCTAACCGAAACACAAACAGCGAGGGCAACTCGTTGCAATAGATCCTCTTTCCACACCTACGGGGATATTGACGGGTTCGGACGAAAAACTCGCCCTTGCGCCGACCGGCGCATTCACCCCTACCGGGAAATCCCCCGCTCCAAGCTTCCTTGGACTCGGTGAGTTGTGGTGTACGGGCCGCCGACGTGGCTCAGACCACCTCGACGAACCCAACCCTCCATGAGGGCAGCAAGAACCACCTTAGGTGAACATTTTAAGATCTCCTTGGGAACCTCTGTAAAACTTTAGCTTGGGTCCGGGAGCCCTTTAATCACGAGCGCCACCGCATGCGCGATGCGCTCCACCTCCGTCTGAAGGCTTCCCTCCACCATCACGCGGATGAGCGGCTCCGTCCCGGATGCTCGAACGAGGATCCGCCCCGTCGTCCCCAATTCTTCCTCAGCCCGATCGATCGCCATGCGCACCACGCGACTTTCCATAATGGCGTCTCTGTGTTCCGTACGCACGTTCACGAGAACTTGGGGATAAGTCACGAAGTCACGAGTCACATCCACAAGTCGAGCGCCCGTTCGTGCAAGGAACGACAAGACTGCGACCGCAACCATCGGGCCGTCTCCGGTCGTATTGCGTCCAAGATCGATGACATGGCCCGATTGTTCACCACCGAGGATGTAACCGCCGGTACGCATGGCATCGAGCACATAGCGATCACCAACGGCGGCGCGCACCAACGTGATTCCATCTCGCGCAAGAGCTTGAGCAAGACCAAAGTTGCTCATGACGGTTCCCACAACCGTCATGTCGGGCAGCGATCCCCGTGCAGCGAAATCGCGCGCCAAGATGAGGAGAATCCGATCTCCGTCGACGACCTCCGCACGCTCGTCAATGAAGAGCGCTCGATCGGCATCGCCGTCGAAAGCCACGCCGACAACATGAGCATGGGGTTCCTCATTCGCAAGCTCACGAACGCGTATCGCCAGTGGGGCAAGCTCCGTGGCTCCGCATCCGACATTGATCCGCGATCCGTCGGGTTCGTCATGCAGAGCGACCACTCGCGCGCCAAGACGCTCCAGAATGTTCGGAACCATGTGCACCGCGGCGCCGTACGCACCGTCGACGACAACCGTCAATCCGCGTAAATCAGAGCCCACCTCAAGCAAGCTCTCCGTGTAGCGATCGATTAATGCACCGGCCTGTGTGATCTTTCCGATATCATCGTGGGTCGGCAAGGAGATTTCACGGTCAAGTTCCTTCTCGACCTCGCGTTCAAGGTCGTCATCGAGTTTAAATCCGTCCGCCCCGAAAAACTTGATTCCGTTATACTCAACCGGATTATGCGAAGCACTGATCATGATGCCTCCGGCGGCTCCGATCGATGTCACGATGCGGGCAACGCCCGGTGTCGGAACGACGCCGATGACCAAGGCCTCACGTCCGGCTGAAACGATTCCCGACACGACGGCCGCTTCCAACATCGGACCGGAAAGGCGCGTGTCACGACCAACGACGATGGGCTTGGTTCGATCACTGGATCGAGCGATAACGCGTGTGCCGGCACGCGCGAGCCGGAGTACGAATTCCGGGAGTAAATCGGCATTCGCGACGCCGCGAACTCCATCGGTTCCAAATAGCTTAGCCATTAACTCTTACTTGTAACTCTTTCTTGATGATGTAAATGAAAGTCTCGTCCGTAAAGGAATTCACGCTGATTCCCCAAGATGATATTCTACGATGCGCGTATGATCCAGGTGCGCAATCGCCAACTCATCGCCGACGAACGCTGCGAGTGTCCGATCATTGAGCGGCAGGAGCAGGCGCACGGTCCGGAGCCGCGCGTGTACGTCGATGACATCGAGGATGAAGCCCAGTGAAGTGACGGCATCATCGAATTCGACGACCACGCTTTGCTTGCCGCGGATGCAGTCACGGATGCCCGTAGGGCGACTAGGGCCGGTGAACGCTTCGTTCAAGGCGCAAAGTGCTCGTTCGGAGGCGCCGGAGACCTCCAATGCGGAGAACGCGCCGATCGTCGCGCCGGGAAGCGTCGCCCCAAGACCCTTGAGTTCAACCGGCCCTCGAAGAGCAGCGTAGGTCCGCCCGACGTCGGCGGCCTCGGCCCAGGAGTCGAGCGTTCCGCCGAGCGACTCGACAGCGCGGACCAATGTTTGTTGGGCGTCTCGTGAAAGCGAGCCGCTGAATCTGGCGCAACCTTGATTGAACACAACGGCATCCTTGGGCGGGATCGAGGGGTGATGCTCTCTGGAATTACACACAAGCGAGCGAAGTTCTTGCCTCCTCGGCAGAGAGCGGTTTGCAAGCGTCGCGGCAGGAAACGCCGAGCCGGAAAGGCGAGTGGAGAGCCTTGTCTTATGGAAATAAAAGCCGATCATCCCGCCCCGGGTCCAAGATCCACCGTTCCGTCTCAGGTTTTGCGTATCGGCACCCGCTCATCAAGGATGGCCCTCGCTCAAACCGCTCGCGTTAAAGCGGCTCTCCTTGAGCGACTGCCCGATCTGGATGTTGAGATCGTCGAGATCACCACGAGCGGAGATCGTTTTATGGGGAAG
This sequence comes from Vulcanimicrobiaceae bacterium, assembly GCA_035937855.1. Lineage (GTDB taxonomy): Bacteria > Vulcanimicrobiota > Vulcanimicrobiia > Vulcanimicrobiales > Vulcanimicrobiaceae > DASZHL01. The sequence goes on along the minus strand of DASZHL010000047.1, from coordinate 43,937 downwards.
CTGTCCGAGCTCGGTGGCAAAGGCGCCTTCACCAAGGAACTCGACCGCGCGATGCTGCTCGGAGAGATCGATGTCGCCGTCCATTGTTTGAAAGACGTACCCGGAGATCGTTCGCTTCCTGAAGGTTTGACGTTCGCGGCATACCTTCAACGCGACGACATTCGTGACGCTCTCGTCAGCCGTTCGGGACAAGCCCTAGCCGAACTGCCGTTCGCGGCCACAATCGGCACGAGTTCGGTTCGACGTCAGGCGCAAATCTCGGCACACTTCCCGGATCTCAATCCAATTCCCATTCGCGGGAATGCCGATACTCGTTTGAAAAAGCTTGACGACGGCGAATACGACGCACTCATGCTGGCAGTTTCGGGATTGCAGCGAATTAACCAAGAGCACCGCATCACCGAGACCCTGCCGATCGACCGCTTCTGTCCCGCAGTCGGAGCCGGGGTTCTCGGTCTTACTTGCCGCCAAGATGCTAAAGCGATCGTTTCAATCGCACAGCTTCTCAACGACGAAGAAACCGCTCGACAGGTCATCGCCGAGCGCACGATGTTGCGTCAACTTGGAGGTAATTGCCATAGCCCAATAGCGGCTTATGCTGCCGCCGAACCCAATGGACTCCTTTCGCTGACGGCCATGGTCTTCTCTCGCGACGGTGCAACGATTCTCGAAGCATTTGAAGTCGGCGACCAGCTCGATCCAATTGCTCTCGGAACCAATGCTGCGCAGGCTCTCATCCGCCAAGGTGCCCGCGAACTGATTGACGGAACCCCCTCACGTAAGTTGACACACACGACACCGGGCGGACTGACGCCTCGTTGAAAAAATCTCTCCGTTAGCCTTCGCTGAGTTCGATGCGGGTGTCGATCGATTCCACCCAGGCGGCGGCAACGGCCGCAATTTGAACGAGTTCCTTCCGTAATTCCGTGAGTTCATCACGATCATTCACGCCGCGCGCAAGGCGGAGCATCGCTCGAGCGAGTTCATCGGCCTCAAGGTACTCCTCGGTGAGGACGGTCATGCGCGCGTGTTCACTCATACCATCGATGCTCGCGCACGTATGCGTGAATTTGCCGATGGACAGCAGGTGCTCTTGGCGCGCGCGCTCTTGGGCGATCTCCTCAAGCACGCGCTGCATGCGGGCGCTACCTGGTCGTTCTTGCTGATCTAAAGTCGACATATGAGCCCCCTTCTTCCAAGGTCTTGCAGTTTTGCCAAACGCAGAGCCACATCCCCCTGCCCGCGCACTCGTCTACAAAAGAGATTGGACCCTAAGCCGCTTACGGGCTTGTTCAACGAAATTCGCATGCATTCGCGCACACGTGTGAAGCCGACAAATGCTTAGACGGGGATTCTCCTAGCGGGTTCGCTCCTGATTGGGCGCTTGGATTCCCATAAACGAAGTTCCTCACGAGCGCCGGAGAGCGATCCGACAACGCCCGTATATGCTTGTTTGACGAGTTCCCACTGCTTGGCGCTCTCTGGACTTGGCAGAGCCTTCCACCAAGCCGAGAGAACCGGGAGAAAATTAGGAGGAATGCCGTTCGGATCGAGCTGCGTCTTTGCCCTCATTGGTCGCATGCGCTCTTCGAGGGAGACGCCGTCTTGAATCCGCAGAACATCCATCATTCCCTGCGCGGCATATTGGAGGACGTCGTTTCCCCGATGCTGCGGGAACACTGACGCTCCATTCGAGGAGGTCTCTTTTGCAAAGTTCGAACACAGACGATGGACACCAGCCTCCGCGGCATCAAGGAGCTTCCCTTGAACAATGACGTATTGAAGCAAATCTTCCGCCCCATTTTGTGAAAAAATGCGCGTGAAAGCGGGTGCAGGCGAATTATTCACTAATATATTCAACAGGGCTTTTTCGAACAGAATCTCCAAAGTCGGTTCCACGGCAGGTTGAGTTTTCGACCGCTCAATCCACTCTAGATCGCGCCTTTTTTTCATCTCTTCATAAGCGCTTGGATCACCCATACCGGAGGGAATGCTCAAAGCTTGGAGCCTCGGAAACGCTGACCACCTCGCGGAATCGCCAAACGTCTCATTCGCATTAAAAGCAAATTGAACGAAAAATGCTGATTCGTTTCGATCCAGCCAGTCGAGGCGCTCCTTCGGCAATCCCCTCGAGATAAATAAAAGGTTTTTGAAAAACTCTCGATTCCTCAAAAACACCTGGAGAGCCGAGGCCGTTTTCCGAAACGGCCCACTCGTCTTGGACTGCACTTCGTTCGTCGTCGCGCACAGGAGTTGTTCTTCCGGAGTCTGCATTAAAAGGACCTCGCTTGCCCGATTTAGTGAAAGTGGGCGCTTTCGCGCAACTCTTTCGCTACATGACGAAGGCCTGGATTCCCTGCGCGACCGATCTCGATGCGTTCGACGAAGAAGGGTAACCTGGGGAGCGATCACCAGCGCACCAAGTCCTTCATGATGTTCGCGGGTTTATTTACTATCTAACCTCGCCGGAGCGAAGCAAAAGCGCTTCCCCAGGAAGTTTCGTCCGACGCGCTATCTGATACGGCATAGAAAACACGTCGGGATAAATGCTCGCTTGCCTTCCATAGCAACTTCGGCACGGCTGCCCGCTAGACGCGAGGGGGGGATCATGGTACAATTCCTCGGGCCTCCCTGGAGGCTTTGTTGATTCTCGTAGCAGGAGCAGACCTTTGCCGAATATCAAGGCCGCTGAAAAGTGGATGCGCCAATCCGCCAAGCGCCGCCAACGAAATCTCTCGACCATAACGCGCTTGAAGACCTTCTTCAAGAAAGCCGCGAAATCGGGCGACCAGACCCTCGTTCGAACGACCGAGAGCGCGCTCGACAAGGCCGCAAGCAAGGGAATCATCCATCCGAACAAGGCCGCGCGCAAGAAATCCCGACTCGCAAGAGCCGTGAGCGCGGCGAAGAGCACCTAAGCTCTTCTTCAATCGCCGGGCGGACTCAGGACCGTTCGAGGACGTACGTCCCGGGTGCCGGGACGATCGGCGGATACGCGTCGGATCCGACGTTTGTCGGGGCCGCTTTCTCGATCCCGGAACGCTCCGCTAACCACTGCTTCCAATCGGTCCACCATGAGCCGGGATGCTTCACCGCAGCGGCCTTCCACGCTTCAGCGTCCGGTGGATTGCTCGGGGCGCTCCACCATGCGCCCTTCCCGGAAATGGGCGGATTGATGATCCCGGCGATATGGCCGCTGTGCCCGAGCCGGAATTCCGTCTTCCCCGCAAAAAGCTGCGTCATGCGATAGACTGAGCGCCACGGGGCAATATGATCCTCTGCGGTGGCGACGCAATACGTATCGTTGCGAACACGCCCCAAATCAATGGGCACGCCGAGAACCTTGACCGCATCGGGGACGATTACCAGATTGCGTTGATACATCGTCCGTAGGTAAAAGGAATGCATCGCCTTGGGGAGACGGGTGGCGTCGTCGTTCCAGTACAACAAATCGAAGGCCGGGGCATCTTTGCCCAGGAGATAACGATTGACCGCGACGTTCCAGATCAAATCATTGGCGCGTAAGAGGTTGAACGTCTTCGCCATCTCGGAAGCGTCGAGATATCCTCGCTTTTCCATCGTTTGCTCGATTTCCGCGATCGACTCTTCGGTAATAAACACCCGCAAATCGCCGGCATCTGAGAAATCGAGCAGCGCCGCGAAAAACGTCACCGCGTTGATCAGCGACGACTCGCCCGTGCGTGCCAGATAAGCCAGAAGCATCGATACCAACGTTCCACCGATGCAATACCCGATGAGGTTGACCGAGGGGGAGCCGGTAATCGCCGCCGCGATCCGCACGGCCGCCAAGGCGCCGGTATCCAGGTAATCATCCATCGTCATTTCTGCAAAACGCTCGTCGGGATTCCGCCACGACACCACGAAGGTCGTGAATCCCGAGTCAGTTGCGAACTTGACGAAACTGTTCGTCGCTTGCAGATCGAGGATATAGTACTTGTTAATCCACGGCGGAATGATGACCAGCGGACGTTCATAGACGCGCTCGGTCGTCGCATCGTATTGTATCAATTCCATCAAGTCGTCGCGGAAAACGACTTGCCCCCGAGAATATGCCAGGTTCACGCCGACGGTGAACGCCGAACGATCGACGAGAGCGGGCCGTCCCTCATTCTCCCGAGCGTCTTCGACGATGTTTTGAATGCCGCGCTGCAGATTCTCTCCGCCGGATCGAATCGTCTCTTCCATGACCGCCGGGTTAAGCAAGGCGAAATTTGTCGGACTCATTGCGTCGCAGAACTGCTTTGCGAAGAAACGCACGCGGCGTTTGGTATCCGCGTCGACTCCCGGAGCCATTTCGATGGAGTCGAGCATGGATTGCGAGGCCAGCAGATACCCTTGTTTGAGTGCGTCGAGCATCGGATTTTGCGTCCACGCCGGATGCTTCCAACGGCTGTCTCCGGAAGCCGGTTCAATGAGCGGAGGAGCCGTCGGCGTTCCCTGCGCCGGCGTTCCTTCGGCCAGTGCTCGCGTCGCGATTTCGGACCAGGTCTGCGCGAGCTTGGATTGTGCGGCGATGAAGGCTTGAGGATCCCCTCCGATTGCCTTAGCGACCTCAAGGGCGGCCGGCCCAATGCCGAGCGGGTCGAGAGAGTTTGAAGAGCCGTCGGTGTTCATCGTAGCGAGAGGCTTCTCAGCGAATCTCGCTCACCCTGCATTGTTTCCAACTTTCCTTTCTGCCTACGGCGGCAGGAGAGATATTTCTTGCGCGGGCATCAACCACACGTGGTTCTCAGCGATACAGGCTCAAGCCGATCCGACGATCGCGCTGTCGGCTAATGACACCCCATTCCGAAAGTCGTCCGGCACAACCTCGATTTGGGTAAATCATCAGGCATATCACGACCTCTCGGACGGTAAGAACCAAACTCGAACGATTATGCTCAGAACTCACCAGCGCGTCCCCTTCCGTTCGGGTGAGGCTCGAGTTCCCGGGGGATTGATTCCGGCATTTTGTAACCCGCGCTCAAGTGACTTATAAAATCGTCCCATGTCGAGTTCTCCCCAGGCGAGCTCACGATTGAGCGGAAAGGAGAGCTCGACGTCGGGCGTGACCATGCTAATAGCCGCCGCCGTTCGTGTGCATGATTTTGCTATCGCATCATCGCGAAAGGAAAACCAAGTTGAAGCCGCATTCATAATGAAGCTAAAGACGGGGCGGATTTCCGGTTCCGGTATACTCTTAATAGCCGTTTTTACGATTTTCTTCGCCTCTTCGACCGCGACACGGAGATCGGTAAGTATGTAATTCAGGCAAGTGTGCCGTATCTGCACAGGGTTTATGGCGGGGGCGGACAGCCCTTTTGCAATATTCACGATATCGCTGAGCATTGTTAATGTGCCGGCACCTTGATCGTAAACCGTTAAAGATCCGTGGAAACAAAGCGCACTCCCTGTGGCGATGGACGGATCATCGAGTACATGAGTAAGTTTGCCGATCATCTCACGCGCGACATAGGCGCGCATCATGCTTATCGTAGGAAAGTTTTCCGATACGCCCTTGTCTGTCATGGAGGGAAATTTTTCGACAGGTGCGTGGGAGATGGTAGCCCGGATCGCGTCGTCGTATTTCCTCGGGTCTTCGATCCAGCTGAAGTCGATCGCATTTAAACGCTCCGCGAAGGTTCCGAGCCGATCGCGAAGGGCCGATACCTCCATCGTTAAAACGGGAGCCCTCGTCTCTTCCCTCAGGGCCGGTAAGAATGTGGATAAACTTGACGGCTTTTCGGGCGAAGGCATAGCGATCACCTTTTCTCTGGACGCTCAATGGCCTCCTGGCGCGAGTCGCCGAATGATCAGCGGACGGATTGGGGATTCAAAGGTATGCCCGCATTGTATGCGAACGTTTCGTCTGGAATTCTGTTGTCATTGAAATAACCAACTCGTTTATGGGTAAAGCCGTAGCTGTCCAGATATTCGATCATCTGATGCACCAGTGAAAGGAGCTTCAACCAATATGACCGATGCGCCGTCCCGACCGCTCGATCCAGTCACCCTGTCCGGTCAGCATGTCGAACTTGTCCCCCTCGCTGAGACTCATCATGATTCGCTCTGCGAAGCGGTGCGGGATGGCGAGCTTTGGCGGCTCTGGTACACGTGGATACCGAGTCCGCAGGAAATGAAACGCGAGATCGCGCGTCGCCTTGACCTTCAGGCAAAAGGCACGATGCTGCCTTTTACGGTGATCGATAAGCCGCGTGGCCGCATCGTCGGCATGACCACGTATATGAATATCGACATCGACGGACCACATGTCGAGATCGGCTCGACGTGGTATGCCCGAAGCCTGCATGGAACAAACCTCAACACCGAGGCCAAGCTGCTGCTACTTGGACACGCATTTGACGTGCTGAACTGTCTTGCCGTCGAATTCCGTACCCATTCCCTTAACCAACAGAGTCGACGCGCCATCGAGCGACTCGGCGCGAAGCTGGACGGTGTGCTTCGAAGCCATCAGCGGGTAAAAAACGGGACGGTGCGCGACACCTGTGTCTACAGCATCATCCCGTCGGAATGGCCGGCGGTGCGGTCACACCTGACGTGGCAACTCGAGAAGCCACGCTGATCGTCATCCCTCGAGGTTTGACCATACGTCGAAGAATGTCGGGCAGGTTTTTTCAACGCAAGCGGGATTCTCGATTTCGATTCCGGGAGCGACGAGACCGAGGACCGAGAAGGCCATTGCGACGCGGTGATCATCATAGGTCCGCACCGAACCCGGATGCGGAATACCGGGATGTATTGTCAACGAATCGGCATGCTCATTGCAGCGTATACCCAGTGAACCCAACTCCTTGGCGACGGCCGCGATTCGATCCGATTCCTTGAGGCGCGCATGGGCGACGTTCTTGATGTGCGTGGGTCCGCTCGCGAAAGGCGCGATGCAGGCAAGCGTCATGAGCACGTCGTTCATATCCGATAGATCCGCCTCCACACCGCGCAGTTGCTTCGGTCCTTGGATGATGAGACCGCCGTCGACGTGTTCGGTCACCGACGCTCCCATCCGCTCCAGGACATCGAGAAACTCGATATCTCCTTGAAGAGAAAGGCGGCGAAGGTTTCTCACATGGAGTCGACTTCCGGTCACTGCGGCGGCGGCGAAAAAATAACTTGCCGTCGATGCGTCGGCTTCCACAAAATATGGTTCCCTCCTCACATAACGTCCGCGATCGTTCAGGGCGAACATTTCGTAACCTTGGCGATCGACCGCGCGACCGAAATCCTTCATCATCGCGAGCGTGAGATCGACATAGGGACGACTGATGAGGTCCGTGCAGTGAATCGTCAGCGAATGCCGCGCGAGCGGACCCGCCATTAAGAGACCGGAAAGAAACTGGCTGCTGATCCGGCCGTCAAGGCGGACTTCTCCTCCCGTGAGTCCGTCGGCGAAAATTCGGAACGGCAAGAGATCCGCTCCGGCCGGCTCAAGACTCGCGCCTTGGGAACGAAGCGCATCCAGCAAAAGCGCCATCGGCCTAGCTCCAAGCTGTGCCGACGCATCGAAGTATACCTCATCCCCAAGAGCAACGGCTGCCGGAGGGAGAAAGCGCCCGGCAGTTCCCGCGTCGTGACAATGCACGCGACAACCTCTCCGTGCGTTCGGGAGCGGACTTTCGACGACGACTCGCTCCTCCTTCTCCCAGCGAACCCGTGCTCCCATCGCATTGAGCGCAGCGACGAACGCCTGTGTGTCGCGGCTGAGCAAAGGGCGCTCAATTATTATCCCGGGCCCGTCTCCGAGCGCCGCCAGCAGCAGCGCACGATTCGTGATACTCTTCGATCCCGGTAAGGTCAGCGAGAGGTCGAAACCTCGCGTCGGGATGATCGCGCGCGCGACGCTCGCGTTCATAAGATCGCTCAGTTTCCATTCCAATCGGTGAAGAGTTTGGGATGAGTGTATGGTGGCCCAAGCTCGATCACAATATCCGTATGTTGGAAAAGTTCGATCGCGCGTAAATTACCCATGTATAGCTCGCTGTCGACGTACGTCCGCACCTTGCCGCGCGAGATTTTTATGGGGCCGACCTGTTTATCCGAAAGAGGCTGTCCCCATATATCGAAGAAAGCACCCAATGTGAATGTTCGGAACGTGGGCGATTCGACGTGGATAATGCCGTCGTCCGTATGCGTATGGAGCCAGTAAAAACATCCGTCAAAGGGCGGACGACCAACGTCGTTTGGAATTCTGACCAGCTTGCCGTGATCGAAAATTGCGAGATGCTGATGGATGTGAAACGCCGAACCTTCCATCCGATCGCAAGAAATACCATCGATCGTCGGGGCCGCAGAAGCACGTCCTCCGACAAGCAACACCATCATGAAAACAATGAGACCTCGCAACCAATTACCCATCGCTACCTCCGACACAGTCTTAGTTCAATCCCATGAGATTTCGTATCCGAGTTTTATCTTCACGGAGTGCAAGCGCCTCACCGGCATATACGATACGCCCTTCGTCCATCACGTATGCGCGGTCGGCAAGTTTGAGGGCGAGTAACGCATTCTGCTCCACGAGCAAGATCGCCACTCCGCTCGCCTTCATCTCCTCGAGGATGCGATAGACCTCCTCGACGATCAACGGCGCAAGCCCCTGTGAGGGCTCGTCGACAAGCATCAGCGCGGGATTCGAGACGATCGCGCGGCCGATCGCCAACATCTCTTGCTCTCCACCGGACAAACGTCCCGAACGGCGCTCCCGTAATTCGCCGAGTTTGGGCAAATGCTTGAAAATGCGCTCGATTGACCACGGGCCGCTGCGACCGTTCTCGGCAAGTTCGAGATTCTGCTGTGTCGTAAAGTCCTTAAACATACGCCGGCCTTCGGGAACGTAACCGACTCCCAAGCGCGAGATTCGATATGCGGGCCAACCTGCGACCTGACAACCATCGAAGGTCACGGTTCCGGAACGAGGCCGCGTTAGGCCGAGGATACTTCGCAAGGTTGTCGTTTTTCCGGCCCCGTTGAGGCCGAGCAAGGCGACGAGTTCGCCCCGCCTGACGCAAAGCGAGACGTCGCGCAAGATATGACTCTTACCGTAAAACGCCTGAAGATTTCGAACATCGAGCAAGGCGTCGTCATACATTGGCGATCACCTCACTTCCGAGATAGGCCTCACGAACGACGCTATTCGCGGCAATCGCCTGCGGCGTTCCTTCGGCCAAGATGCGTCCACGGTTCATCACCGTGACATAATGCGAGAGCGAGAGAACGACGCGCATGTTGTGCTCCACGAAAAGAACGGTCAAGCCTAAACGATCGCGCAGATCACGGATGACGTTCACGACACGCACGGTATCAGCTTCCGCTAAACCCGCCATCGGTTCATCGAGAAGCACGAGCTGCGGATTCGTCGAAAGACTGACGGCGATTTCGACGAGACGCTGGCTACCATGGGAAAGTTCGGCAACGAGACGATGCTTGACGTTTCCAAGATTCACAAAGCCGAGCAGTTCGTCAATGCGCTCCTCGATCTCTCGGTGCTGGGTACGCCCTGGAAGACTGAAATGAAAGGCGATTCCTCGCTCCGCCTGAGTGCCGATCAAAAGGTTGTGGTGAACCGAGAGCTCAGGAAAAACGCTCGGCGTTTGGAACGTGCGACCGATTCCGCGTGCGACCCGTTTCCAATTCAATTCACGCGTTACGTCAGCGCCGTTAAACCGGACGGTGCCCGAATCCGGGAAATAAAACCCCGAGAGTGCATTGAAAAACGTCGTCTTCCCCGCTCCGTTGGGACCGATGACCGCATGGATCGAGCCGCGCTTGACGCGGAGCGAAACATCGTCGACCGCACGTACACCGCCGAAAAACTTCGAGATGTTGAGCGCTTCAAGCACCACGTCGCTCATGGCCGCCGCCTCGGCGTTCCCTCGGTTACGCCGGGCTCCCTAGCCGCCGCACCCAAAACGGAAACATCAAGGGCGTTTTCCTCCGCGAGGACCGGACTCGCTGCGCGCCTTGCGATCAGGTCACCGATGGTCCCGACGATTCCCTTGGGAAAGCCTAAGACGCAGATGACGAAGAAGCCGCCGAGGAAAATCTGCCATAGGGGCGTGATCGTAGAAATAATGTCCTTCCCCAACACGAAAATCAAAGCTCCCAGGAGCGGGCCGAAGATCGTCCCGCTGCCTCCCAAGATCGTCATTAGCACAAAATCTCCCGACTGGTGCCAATCGAGCAAGAGCGGAAAAGCAAATCGTAGGAGCAAGCCGTACAACGCACCGCCAATTCCCGAGAACACCGCGGCGACAAGGATTCCGACGAAAATGAAGCGATCGGTATTCAAGCCTAAGTAGCGGACTCGTAGTTCGTTTTGGCGGATAGCATTGAGGGTTCGACCGAAGGGAGAGCGAACGAGAAGCCACATGACGATGGTCGAAAGGACGAACAATGAATAGGTAACGTAATACATTCCAAGTTCATCGACCGAACGGTGCAACGGACCTAGATGCAACGGGGGTCGCGGGAACGACATTCCGTCCTCTCCCCCGGTGATGTTCGAGAAACGGTACGCGAGGAAATAGAACACCTGCCCGAACGCAATGAAGAGCAGCGCGAAATAAATTCCCCTCCTTCGCAACAAGAACGGTGCGATCACACACGCTCCTAGAAGCGCGGCAATGGTGCCGACCAACAGCGCCGTGACAAAACCGACGTGATAATTTGCAATCGAAAGGGCGGCTCCATAGGCCCCCAATCCGAAAAACGACGCGGTTCCGAACGCGTTTAATCCGATATATCCCAGCAAAAGGTTGACCGCCATGGCGGCGATCGCCGTGAGAAGCACCTCGGAAATGATCGAGGTATCGACATGCACGAGCCGGCCGACCTGCGGAGCGAAACCCAAAGCAACGAGCAGTGCGAAGCCGAGAACGGCGCCGCGCGAGCGGGACCGATTCATCCGAAAATCCCCTCTTCACCAAAGAGTCCGCGCGGTCGAATCAAGAGGATGAGCGCCATCAAGACGTAGATCGCGACTTCACTGAAGGCGGGAAAGAAGAGCGTCATCATGCTGACCGTCAGACCGATCAGCAAACCTCCGGCAATTGCTCCGAGCAGACTCCCCATGCCGCCGACAATAACGGTCACGAACGCCGGCATGAGCAAGGCATTCCCCGACGTCGGATTCAAGCCTAATTGCGCACCTGCGAGCACGCCCGCGAGCCCCGCGAGGAAAATACCCAACGCAAAATTCACCATATAGAGCACCTGGGTGTTGGTTCCCAACGCCGCGATCATCTCCGCGTCCTGAACCGCCGCACGCAAGCGCAGTCCAACACGCGTCTGATTCAGGAAAAACCAAAGGAGAGCGAGCGCCAGCGCCAGGACCGTCGCAATCAGGATCTGGATCTTGGGAACCTGGAAGTCCGCCACGGCGATCCCGCCCGATAGCGACGGAGGGATGCCGAACGGAACGCCGTTGCTCCCCCAAATCAAGCGATACACTTCTTCGGCAATCAGCGAGAGACCGAACGTCAGTAGGAGGCTGTACACCGGATCACGACGGTAGAGCGGCCTCATGAGAAGTCGCTCGACGATGATTCCGACCAGTGCCGTCAAGATCGGTGCGACGAGCAAGGCGAACCAGAATGACGTTCCCTTTGAAATGAGGGTATAGGCTAAATAACCGCCGAGGGTGAGGAAGCTCCCGTGCGCCATGTTAATGGTGCCGGTGAGATTCATGATCAACGACAAGCCGATAGCAATGGCAGCATAAAACGCCCCTAGCATGAGTCCGTTGAAGATCTCTGGTGCGAGTCGTTCGAACATCCGTATTCCTCGTTTGGGTGTCGGTGGGAATTCCTATTTTCAGCCGGAGTTCCTCACCGCAGCGCGTCGCCGTAGTGAGGAACTCCGGCTGAAATCAGAGCCGACCTCTACGGATAGTCCATTGAGCAAACTTTCGCCTTCTCGTCGGTGCTCTGTTCAATGGCGTCGCCTTCTTGGCGGCCGACGATGTTGAAGATATCGTTCGCATCGTCCGCGGATCCGCTCTCGCGGAGTTCGCCGATCCACATCGGCCATATCAACTGGTGATCCACTTTGCGGAAATACGTCGTTCCTTCGAAGATCGAATGGAACTTCGTGTCTTCCAGGACCCGCGCGACCTTGGCGGCATCGGCGGTTTTTGCTTCACTTATCGCCCAGAGCAAACGGTCGGTGGCGATGTATCCGAAAGCGGAGCGCGCCGACGGCGGAACGCCGTAGCGCTTCCGATAGTCGGCGATAAAGCGGTGCGCCAAGTTGTCCTTCGAATTCCCGATGCACAAGGGTGAGTTATAGTACCACTCAAGTCCCCAATAGCCCACCCGCGCCTCCTTCGGAAGCGATAGAAAGACCTCGAGTTCCGCCTGTGGACCGCCGAGTGGAACACTCTTGCTCAAACCGAAGGAGTTCGCTTGTTTGAGGCAATTGACGGATTGATCGCCCTGAACGAGACTGATCAACAGATCCGGTTTCGCACTTTCGACTTTCGTGAGGTAGGGGCTGAAGTCGCTCGTCGTCAACGGAACGAGATCGTCTCCGATAATCTCGACACCGATCTTCTTCGCCACGTCTCGGTAGCCCGCGTCCAACGCATGGCCGAACGCATAGTCCGGAGTGATCAAATACCATCTCTTGCCGAAACGCTTGGCCAGATCGAAGCCCGTCGCATGCGTTTCCATCCAGGTCGAGTGGCAGACGCGAAACGTATTGAAGTGGCAGCTTTTCCCCGTCACGTCGTCGGCGTGCCCCCCGGAATCCATGAAAATAACGCCGAGGGAATTCGCCGCTCCGCTCACGGAAAGGGAGATCGCGCTATTGATCGTTCCGATCAATGCCACGCATTCATCTTGTTGAACGAGTTTACGAGCCTTTTGGACGCCTTTCCCCGGATCGTTCTCATCGTCCTCGGAGAGCGTCACAACCTTGCGTTTGAGAACTCCGCCGTGCTCATTCCATTGGTCGACCGCCAATGCGATGCCGTTCCGCTCGCTTTGGCCGTACGTGGCGTAGATCCCGGTCGTCGGCTCGACCAAACCTATGCGGAGTTCATCAGTTTGCGCGTCGCCCAGGCGCGGAATGAAAGCCGGAACGCCAAGCGCCAAGCCGGCCGTTCCAAGGGCTGCGCCGTTGATGAAACTTCGGCGGGATAATTCAGGATCATTCATGACCAATCTTCCTTCTTCACGTATGGAGGCTACAAATCTCAAGGATGACGGAGAAACGTATTCCTGCACGCCGATCCTCTTTGAGACGTGTGGTTCCCTCGGCGCGAAGTCTTTTCCCTCATTCATCGAGAGAGCTTTTGAGAGGCTGCCGAATCCCCCAGGGAGCCGGAACGTCAAGCGCCGTACCAGATGAGAATGACGTTGTTCGATCTTTTTGAAGCGTCCGCCCGCGAACGCTCGGAACGGACGGCAATCAACCATCTCACGTACGCTGAACTCCAACATGGCGTTTTTCGTGTCCTCAAGCAACTCCAGGCCTTGGGAATCGGGCGTGGCGATCGCGTAGCTCTCTATTGCGAAAATCGCCTGGGATTCGTTTTCAGCTACCTAGCGACCTTACGCTTGGGAGCGATCGCCGTTCCAACTAACGTCCTCTACCGCGCGCGCGACCTTGAACATGTGCTCTCCGATGCGGGCGCCGCGCTCGTTCTTGTGAGCGCTCAGACGAGTGATCATCTCGCGTCCCTCCCATCCGCGTATCGCAGCTTCGAGGTCGATGACGTCGAGGCATGGGCTGCGGATCCAACCCTTGACTCCCAAGAGCCGGCGACCCACATCAAGGAGGAGGATATCGCGACCATCATTTATACGAGCGGCACCACCGGACGCAGTAAGGGCGCGATGATGACCCACGCACAGCTCGCGGCAATCTCTTCGGGGCTGGCCCTCGCATGGCGCTGGACTTGCGAGGATCGATTAGCCGTAGCCCTTCCCCTCTTCCACGTCCACGGCTTATGCGCCGCACTCAACACGACACTCGCCGTCGGCGCTCACCTCATCGTCCATGAACGTTTCGACGCGCAACGCATGCTGCAAGCGCTCCGTGAAAACGGCGCCACGATGTTTTTCGGTGTCCCGACGATGTACATTCGCTTGCTCGAAGCGCTCGGAGAGGAGTCCCCGCCTCGGCTTCGACTTTGGGTTTCCGGTTCCGCCCCACTCTCCCCCGAGGCGTTCGCGGAGTTCGCGCAGCGTTTTGGCGCCGAGATACTTGAGCGCTATGGCTCGACCGAGTTTGGCTTCGCTTTGAGTAATCGCTACGCCGGTCCACGAATTCCGGGGAGCGTCGGCGTTCCGCTGCCGGGGATGCGCGTCCGCGTCGCGGCCGTCGGTGAGACGGCGGCACTACCGCCTGGGGAGGTCGGCGAATTACTCGTCGCGGGGCCGTCCGTGTTCGCCGGATATTGGAAGAATCCGCAAGCGACGACCGCTGCGTTCTCGATGGATGCTGAGGGAACCCGTTGGTACCGTAGCGGTGACCTTTCCGTTTTCGATAGCGAACGTGACGTCTATCGCATCGTCGGCCGCATGAAGGAGCTCATCATCAGCGGAGGCTTCAACATTTATCCGCGTGAGGTCGAAGAGGAAATCGACCTCTTTCCGGGCGTGCTCGCAAGCGCCGTGGTGGCAAAGCCCGATCATGCGCGCGGTGAGGTGCCGGTCGCCTTTGTTGAAGCCGGCGAGAATTTCGATCCGGCGGCGCTCCTTGTCCACTTGCGCTTACGCTTAGCGAGTTTCAAGATTCCCCGGGAAGTATTCATCATCGACCATCTCCCTCGAAACGCACTAGGAAAAATCGAGAAACATCGTCTCACATAATGAAATTCGGACGCACTCCTATGGATCGTCGGGAAGCGCTTGAGCATCGGGGAAAATCAGCGGTAATCGAATGCGAAAACGCGCGCCACCAAGCGGGGATACGACAACGTCGATTTCGCCGTTGATGCGCTCCACCAACAGGCGCGCGACGGCCAATCCGATGCCGGTACCTTTTCCCGTGGCGCGCGAACCGCGTTCGGACAATGCGAAGATGCGCTCACGTTCGTCCTCCGGTATGCCCATGCCGTCGTCGTCAACGACGATCTCGAAGTACCTGTCCGAAAGCAGATGACTCGACACGACGATATGTCCGCCTTCGCGGCCGTGTTTGACGGCGTTTTCAAGAAGATTGACAACGACTTGCACAAGCCGGTCCTCGTCGATCGCAACCGCGGCGCTCTCGCCGGGCTGATACTCGATGTGCGCTGTACGATGCGCGGCGATTGGTTCGACGACACGGACTGCTTGTGCAAGCGCTCGTTCGGAGTCACAGAAGAGTTCGCGTCCACCGACCGATTGCGACTCAAGCAATGATATCTCGAAAAGGCCATCGACCAACCTACTCAAGCGATTGGTCTCGGTCGCGATGGTTTCGAGGAAAGAGCGCTGCGTCCGTTCGTCGAGTTTTTGATGAAGAATCGTCTCAATGTAGCCCCGAATCGACGTTAACGGCGTTCGAAGCTCGTGGCCGATTGTCGAGAAGAACTTGTAGCGTTCTTGTTCGCGAGCACCGCGATCGAGCGCCTCTTCAACGAGCGCCTCAAGGCGTAATTCGCGCGTCGCATCGATGATCGTCCAGCCGGTCTGAACGGGAAGTTCGGTGGCCGATTGCATCGCGGATGCCAAGCGCGCCAGAGTCGCGCGACAATCCGTCGGTAAAGCCACGCTGGTTTGATCTCGCGCCGGGGCCGAAAGGGCTATCAAGAAATCCCGATCGCCGTCGTCATGTGCGATGACGTCCTCACGCCGTAGCATGCGTGAGGCTGTCGCCGAAAATACGCGTGCGGATCGGCGTTCAAGAGCGCGTGCGGCGCGACGTCCCTTGCGCCAGGCCACGCGTTCAAGTTCAGGTAGACGCACCACCAAGAGCGGGACGCCCTGCATCGGAGCTACGGGGCGTAAGACCGCAAGTAATTCCTCGCGGGTTCTTAGGGGATGAGAGCCCGCCTCATTGCGGAATGAATTTGTAGCCATGTCCGCGCACCGTGTGAATCATGGCGGGAATCTTTTCGCCCTCTTCGATCCGTTTGCGTAAGCGTCGGACATGAACATCGACGGTGCGTGCATCGCCGTCGAAATCGAATCCCCACACGCGTTCCAGCAAGGCCATCCGTGAGATCGCCACTCCGCTGTTGCTCGCCAATTCATGAAGTAAGGAAAATTCGCGCGGCTTGAGCGCAAGATCGCGTCCGTCGACGCGCGCCTCACGGGCCGCACTGTCGACCTCAAGTCGCCCGAAGCGAAGCACGCGCGGACGTGGATCGTGCTCGACATTGCAACGACGAAGAATCGCCGCGACGCGTGCGACGACTTCTCGAGGCGAGAAGGGTTTCTGGACGTAATCGTCCGCTCCTAATTCGAAGCCGACGACCCGATCGAGCTCATCGCAACGCGCCGTTAACATCAGGATCGGCGTGGGGAAACCTTCAAGGCGCAAGGTACGGGTGATGTCAAAGCCATTGACTCCGGGTAACCCCACATCGAGGATGATCAATTCGACACCGGCTCGTGCTTTGCGCAAGGCGGTGGCACCGTCGACCGCCGCGAGGGCCAGATACCCTTCGCGTTCCAAATGATGAACGATCAATTCGCGAATCGCGGGATCGTCTTCGGCTACCAAGATTCGAGCTGCATTCATACCATGCCTAATGTCCCATTCATCCGCGAAACCGGACATGTTCACGGAAAGTTTTACGCATTTTGTCAAAGATTCCGTGAACCGAAGGAAAACCACCCGCGGAGGATCGCCGTTCGGTAACATTCCCGTTGCAAAGAGTTCACATTCCGGCGGGATACTATCCCCATTAGGTACTTCGGGCACGAAGCCTTCCGACCATTCATCCGGTCTCATAGGGACTTTCATCCATCCATGTCTCTTCAACCGACTCCATCGCCTCATGGTGGCACTCCTAACGTCGATTCTCAGGCGGAGAGCCCGTTTCAAGCACGCGCACTCCCCGAGAACCTCGCCAAAGAATACGGCGCCGTCGCTCTGGGCACGGACGGCGACGCGCTCTTGGTGGCCTTCACGAGCGCTCCTTCAGAGATTGCCCTCCGGCGCATCGAGCGTGCGACGGGCCTGCGGGTGCGGGTCACCGAGCATCCTGAAGAACGCGTAACCGAGGAACTGGCGCGCACCGTCGGTTCGCGGCTAGGGGCTCGTTTTCGCCCTGCGGAAACCGATGCTCCCGCCGTGCGCTTCGTCGAGCGGCTCCAAGAACGGGCCTTACGCGAACGCTGCTCCGATATCCATCTCGAACCCGAAGCTCAGGGCCTGCGCGTCCGTTTTCGCGTCGATGGCGTCTTACGCGAGGTCGAGCGATGCGAGGCGATTCTCGGCGCGGCGATTATTTCGCGCGTTAAAGTCCTCGCGGGAATGGACATCGCCGAAAAGCGCGTGCCTCAGGACGGGCGCTATACCGTCCGCATCGCGGAGCACGTCTTGGATGCGCGAGTTTCCAGCGTTCCCACGCAAGACGGCGAGAAGCTCGTGATCCGCTTCCTCAATCACCACACCCGCCTCCCATCTCTGGATTCCTTGGGAATGGACGAGGTGATTCAAGCGCGATTCACACGCGTCATCGACTCCGCTTCAGGATTCATCGTCGTCTGCGGCCCAACCGGAAGCGGGAAAACGACGACTTTGTACGCGGCGCTTGAACGCCTGAACACAAGTTCACGAAATATCTGCACCGTCGAAGATCCCGTCGAACAAGAAATCGCATGTGTTACACAAGTCCAGGTAAACGCGCGCGCGGGAGTGAGTTTCGATCGGGTTTTGCGTGCGCTTTTGCGTCAAGATCCCGATGTCATCATGGTCGGCGAAATGCGCGATTCCGAGACCGCGTCAATCGCCGTCGCTGCAGCCTTGAGCGGACAGCTAGTTTTAACGACGCTCCACAGTACCGATGCACCGCGAGCCGTTGATCGTTTGATCGAGCTTGGAATATCGCGTGCTTCTCTGGCGGCGGGTTTGAGCGCGATTCTCTCGCAACGCTTGGTACGGAAGCGCTGCCTCCGTTGCGTACGCACGATCGCCGGTGCGTTCGAATCGCCAGGTTGCGAGCACTGTCTTGGTCTTGGATATCACGAACGAATCGGTATTTTTGAGCTCATCGTCGTCGACGACGACATTAGCGAAGCGATCGTACGAGGTGCCTCAAGCGTGGAATTGGGCCGCCTTGCAGCAACGAGCGGATACCGCTCCATGCGCCACGACGCACTCGCCAAAGCCGAGATCGGATTGACGGGCCCCGAAGAACTGATTCGCACGCTCGGAAGCGCCTCTTCATGATGAACGACGCGTTTGCGATCCGATGACCAAGGAAAATGTCGGCGGCCAAACGTGGACACTCCCGCACCGGATTTGACATGCGCACATTCAACGAGCACGCAAGCCGTGGTACTCTATTGCGATTGCGAGGACTGTAATTTGAGAGAGTCGATGTCGTTTTTTCGGCCGAGCGAGTCGAATAGGCCTGTTAATAAACTGTTATCATTATAACCATTGTTGCCCTTCGCCATAGGGTCATAGGCAATTGGATTCTTGCGTTCTTGCTCGTTGAATGCATTGCACGCATCGCGAAAACGCTTCGCCAGCGCGGCAAGGGTCTCGCCGCTTGAGGGGGTCAAATAATGTCCCAAAGTTCCAACGAGGCCCTTGGGCTCGCGATTGAATCCGCAGGTCAGCTGCGCGTCCTTTCGATTGAAATCATTTCCTGATCCGGGATATCCGCCGATTGTCTCGCTTGAGCCGTCGGCATGAATCATATCGAGGAAGAGGTGTCCTGATCCTTGACGTACGCCCGGAGACGTAATATCGTAATCAGAAATCACGATTGCAACGGTTGCATTGGCGGCAATATGAACATCCTGGTTTTTGAGGAGAGAGTGCATCATTCGTACGCCGATATCGGATGTCGCACCCCAGTCTCCCTTTCGAACGGCGCCAAGCACACGACGTTCCATAACGAGCTCTGGAATGACCTGATCGAGCACGCCTATGTTGGAAATGAAGAATCGAAATTGATCGTCAGCGGGTCGCTCATGGAGGACCCGCGCGTTAAAATCGATTTGTTTCACGGCAATACCAAAGAGTTTACCATACCAGAGACCACGCGAAAGGTCCCGACCGTATTTGGCGCTCACGTTCACAAAGTCGTGTTGTAGGGAATCATGTGCGAAATCGCTATGCTCGCGAAGCCGCTTCCGAAGGGATTGAAGTTCCGTTCGATCCGCGTTCGTCCTTAGGCTTGACGAAACGTCGGAAAACGCCCGATCGATGAATCGCTGAGATGCGGGTGTGTAGAGTTCTCGAGGCGTGTCAATAAGCTCCGCGACGGTAGTCATCTCCGCCTCGAAAATCGCGGCGCGCTGCACTGGAAGAACATGCGAGAAGTCCGGGACGTCAAAGAGAACTACCGCCCGGTCGGCGGCCGCGACACGATCTGCGAAGCCGAAGACGAAGATCATGATTCCGGCTAGGCACACCGAAACGACCGATTGTACCTTCATTCTCGTCCCTTCCAACAATGAAAATGTGGGGGATTTCCCGCCGCCGGGACGCTTCATTGTCAGAACTTCAGTAGAAAATTATCTTATCCTTCATATGCGTGGGACGCATGACTCGCGAGTATTCCGGCGACGGCGATGGGATCTCCGCTGCCAAGCGAGCAAGCATCGTTTCGAGGTCAGAAAGGCCGCGTTGCGCCGATGGGGCCAAGGCGCTGAAGCGCGGTCTGCAAGCCGACTTGGCCGGCTGAATCTCCAGTTAAAAAAGTGTTTGGATCGAAGGAATGTTCCATTCGTTGAAGATCACAGTCTGGTAACATTCCTGTTAAAAAGAGTTCACATTCAAGCAGGATAATGACCCTAACAGGTCCGCCGGACGCGAAGCCTCCGGACCGATCTCGGGTTTCATAGGGACTTACATCCATCCATGTCTCTTCAATCGAACGACGCGCTCGATCTGGCCGCTCTTCGTGAGCTGCTCTCACGTGCTCACTCCCAAGGAGCGTCGGATCTCCATCTCGCCGCCGATCAAGCCGTTTTCCTGCGAGTTGACGGCGTTCTGCGTCGCATCGAATCAGAACGGTTCTCTCCACGAGCATTGGAATATCTCGCGCAGACGCTCCTCCATCCCGGTGCATGGCGACGCTTGAGCGAACGCGGCGAGGGAGACGCGGCATTCCGCGACGACATCGTCGGGACGATGCGCGTTCATGCGTTTCGCGCGAACGGCAATATTCGACTGTCCTTACGACTCCTCTCCGCAAGCATTCCAACCGTGGAAGCACTTCATCTCCCACGAAGCCTTTGCGGCCTCCTCGATCGGAGCAGCGGTCTCATCCTTTTCGTTGGGCCGACGGGAAGCGGGAAATCGACCACGCTGGCGGCCTTGATCGATCACGTGAATCGGACGAGAGACCGCCACATCATCACGATTGAAGATCCGGTCGAATATCTCCATCAGCCCTTACGGTCGTCGATCGCGCATTGCGAGATCGGCCGCGACACCTTTGACTATGCGGACGCGGTTCGAAGCAGCCTCCGTGCCGATCCTGACATTATCCTGATCGGAGAACTGCGGAGCTCTGAGACGATGTCAGCGGCCCTCACGGCGGCCGAGACCGGCCATCTGGTTCTCTCAACCCTACATACCTCCGACGCGGCACAAACGTTCGACCGAATCGTCAATGCCCATTCTCAAGGCAGCCAAAGCGAGGTCCGCTCGCAACTCGCTCAATCGCTGATCGCCGTCGTCGCCCAACGTCTCGTTCCGCTTGCGAGCGGCCGAGGACGTCGTGCGGCGTTCGAAATCCTCATCGCGACCGAAGGAGTTCGCGCTATGATCCGGGACGGAAAAACGCATCAGGTTCGCAACGCGATTCTCACCGGACGCTCGACCGGCATGCAGACGTTGGAGGCCCATCTCTCCGATATGCTCGTTCACGGGACGGTCACCCTCGAAGCAGCCCGCGCCGCAACCGATCGACCGGATGAAATTCGCATCCTCACCGGCGTCAGATAAATCGATGAGTCCACGACCTCCCGATCGTGAATCCCTCTTCGAAGCCCATCAGCATCTTTGTCGCCGCGCGGCTCGCAGATTCAAACGAGAGGGCGTTGAGAGGAACGACCTTGAACAAGTTGCATCGCTCGCGCTCCTCCAAGCCTGTGATCACTATCGGCCCGACTCTGCCGCAACCTTCGAAACCTCCGCATGGCTGATAATCATCGCTGCGTTAACACGTTACCTCCGGACGTACGCGGCGCTCGTCCGACTTCCGCGCGGTATGCACACGTTGGAAGGGCGGTACGCTCATACCGAGGAGGAGCTGTGGCGAAGACTCGGGCGCGAGCCACGCCGCGAAGAGGTTCGCCGAGAGCTCGCACTCAGCACGCGAGCAGCGCGGTCGTTCGAACAGGCATGCTGTCTTCGTAAGTTTACTCTAGTGGGAACCATGGATTACGGCCCGCATCGCGCGACGGAGCATGCTCGGATATTCGCGACGCCCGGTGATGTTGAACAGATTGAGCTGCATTCCGCTTTACAAACGCTCCCGCTGGTGCAACGCCTCATCCTCATCGGAATTCACGCATGCGGCTTTCAAAAAACGGAACTGGCCGTTCGGCTGGGATATTCAGAGCGCCATATCGCTCGTCTGGAAAAAAGGGCTCTCGCATCCTTGCAGGTGTCCATGTCGTAATCGCTCAATCACGACTCGGAGTTCATTATGGCATCGTTTCTCTGAGCCGATTGTTTCCACGTTGTTACACCTTCGTTACATCGTTGTTACACCAAGAAGGAATTCCGCAGGTGCGTCAGAGACTCGAACCACGTCATGGTGAAGAAGGCTTCACCTTGCTCGAATTGATGGTCGTCGTCGCCATCATCGCCATCATCGCCGGGATACTCGTCCCCAACTTCTTCCACGCACGCGCCCAGGCCGCCGTCTCCGCATGTATGGCCAATATGCGTTCCATCGCGACGGCTGCCGAACTGTACTACTCCGACCATCAGGCCTATCCGCCCGCGACGAGCGAAGTGACGTCGGCGTTCGGTGTGGACAGTACCGGGTCAAACGGCCAATATCTCAACCAAACCCCCATTGATCCCGCCGGCGGACAGTACGGATTTCAACTCAGCGGTCCGGCCGCGGCGGCTTCCGGGTACACGATTAGCTGTACCGGGAACCATGATCCTAGTTCGCTTTCCCAACTTGCCGGTCACGGTTCGGGAACGACGCATATCCAGTATAGTTCATCGCAAGGCTTCAGCGCGACATCCGGCTCATGACCGTAGATACTCTGGCTCATACCTTGCTGCGAGCTTCCGAAAATCCGCTCCTCGCCGTCGTAAGCGCATTCGCGATCGGCATGGTCACCGGCATCGGACCCTGCGCGGCGACGCGGTTCATCGCACTTATTACCTGCATCGGCACACGCCGTTCTCACCGCGGATCATCTTTAGCATCCTTCATAGCCGGAAGCCTCACGGCGTCCATCGGCATCGCCGTTGCGATCGCCGCCGTCGCACCGCTCCTGATGCTCTCACGTTGGTTGGATGCTCTCATTGCACTGGGTCTCACGGTCAGCGGATTACGCATTTTGCTGCGGCCTTCGGATGCGCACTGCGCTCACGTGCCGCCTGAGGCGCCGCTCTCGCTTTTTGGGATATTCCTCCTGGGCGCATCGACGTCGCTTGTCTTCACCCCGTGTTGCGCTCCGGTGCTCGCGGCGATCGTCGCCATCGTCGCAGGATCCGGTCTTCCGCATCTCGGCGTCGCTTTAGCGATGAGCTTCGCGCTGGGACATCTCGTTCCGCCGATCTTCGTCGCATCAGGGGCGGGAACGTTGACGCACCGACTCAACACCGACGTAAGCAGCACGATCGGTGGAACGCTACTCCTGGCCCTCTCCGCGTATTATGGACTTTTGGTATGAAGATCGCGCCTGTTCGCCGTCTCATGCTTGCGTTTCTCGCCCTTGCCGCTAGTGCATTTCTCTGCCGACATGAACTCGCGACGGCCTTGATCACGCGGGGAGATGAGTTCCTCACGAATGGTCGTCCGCAAAACGCACTCGTTTTCTATTCACGCGCTTTGCTACTCGATCCCAAATGTGAGGTTGCGGCGGATCGCTCAGCGTTCGTTGGTCTGGAAATTCATTCTTCGCGATCGCTTCGTGATGCTGCGAACGTCGCCGATCGGTTTCTGCTTGTCGCACCGACAAACTCCGCACTCTTGCTTGACCGAGCGCTGATCGCGAACACGCGACATGAATATACGATCGCATACCGAGACTTCTCCGTACTTGCATCGTCCATGCACGACGAACGTTTTTGGCGCTTGGCCGGACGAGCGGCACACCCTGCGTTGATTTCCAAACCCAAGACGCCCGAACCTCAAGACATCCGACTATGATCAGCCTCGCGAACCTTCCTCCTCTCGTCGCGCTCGCCGGCGCCCTCATCGGCGGCGTAATTGACGCACGCACGGGTTTGATTCCCGATCGATTGACGTATTCGACCATCGGCATTCTCGGCGTCTTGAGCATCGCCTTGAAGAACGTTCCGTCCTTGGCGCAGGGGATGCTGAGCGTCGGTGGCTCATTGTTGTTGCTGCATCTCCTGACGCGCGGAAAAGGCATGGGCTTGGGCGACGTCAAGCTCGCGACCTGTATCGGCGGCGGATTGGGAATGAGTTCGGGGTTCGTCGCTCTCGCCCTCGCATGTATTCTGGGCGGCGCCGTCGCCGCTTACCGTTTATATGTGAAAAAGGACGCGCGAACGGCGCGGATGTCCTTTGGGCCGTTTCTCGCTAGTGGAACGTTTCTGGTTTTAACCTTCGGCCTCGTCATGGTTTCTCCACAATGAGTCCCCAGGGAACAATACCCTTGGGAATTGATGTGGGGCGTAGCCGTGTTCGCATCGCGCAGATCACCCAGGAAGCCCAAGGACCGACCCTACGTTTCTCTATCGCGCTTGATCTCGCGCCGGACAATGACCTCACGACAACTGTTCGCGAAGCTCTTGAGCAATCCGGCATCAGCGAGCGGCGCTGCGTCGTTTCGCTGGGAGAACCCGATGCGATGCTCGTTCCGCTCGCCCTTCCGTCGATGTCTCTGCTCGAACGCCAACGCACCGCACGGTTCGAGGCATCACGCGTGATTGATTATCCGATCGATGAAGCGCGCATCCATCTCAAAATGCTTAATCGCACACGAGGGCTGCATGTCTTGGGAATCGTGCGCGAGCGCGCGCTCTCGCAGAGAATCAGTGGGCTTCGGGCCGCCGGACTTCGTCCGATCGCAATCGATCATGAATCCTTAGCGTTCGGGCGCGCCTTCCCCAATACGGAAGCCGTTCTCGACGTGGGTTCCGGCGGTGCACGATTGCATGCCTATGGTAGGGAAGTTCCCATCAGCGCGCGGCTTTCATTTTCCGGTTCTCACGTGACTGAGGCTATCGCCAACTCTTTTTCGATCGATCTCGCCAGCGCTGAGCGCCGAAAACGCACTCATGGATCCGCCGGCGCCGCGGACGTGGAACTCGACGCTTTGGGGCAAACGGTCGGCAACGCATTGATCGCCGCTCGTTCGCGCGGTATTGGTGAGATCCAACGCATCACGCTCGTCGGTAACGGCGCACGCCTCGTGGAATTAGTCAAATGCGTCGAACGTCATACCGGCTGTATCGTGACGCCCGCAACGAAGCTTGACGTCCTCTCAAGTGCATACCCGGACGACGTGATGCGCGCATCCGTCATGGACCGCGCTTTAGCAATCGGACTCGCTCTGTGGTCGTGCGCGGGAGAAAGAACATGAACCGCTTTAACTTTCTCGGCACCCGTCGTTTCGAAGGGCGCATATTCGTCGAACGACTTTTCGTTGACACGGCCTCTCGGACAGCGCTCCTCGCCTTCGGGCTGACTTTGCTCCTGCTGGGAGTAGCAGCTTCCATGGAACAAACCCGCGTCAATGCCGAACAGAACGCCGCCGCACAAGTCGCTCTCGACTTGGCTCGCGTCGAACGATCCACCCGTGATCTTCGCGAAACGGCCGAGTCTATCGGGCAACTTGCCGACATCGCTCAACAAGCCGCGGACATTCGTCGTTCAGGGGGCCAACGCGCCGCCGCACTTGCCGAACTCGCAGACCATCTTCCGGCCGACGTCTACCTAGATTCGATCAATGAGCAACCCGACGGCTACGTTATTAACGGAAAGGCCCAGGATTTCGAGACGCTCGGTGTCATGCTCGAACAATTCACGCGTCTTTCGAGTTTTACCTCCGCCGATCTTCTCTCGTCGAATGAGGCAACCGATTCACAAGGTCAAGCTGTCGATTTTCACGTGCTTTTGAAAAAACGACGCTCATGAAGAAAACGAGGGAACACCCGACGGTAAAGATCCTTTGGTTCGCCGTCATGCTCGTCCTCATTGCCGGATATGCGACGATTTTTCAACCTGCCCAAGCACGTATCGCCGCATTGCGCGAACGCGAACGGATTAACTTCGAACACCTACAAGCCGATCGTCTGTTCCTCAACAATCGGCGAGCCGCGCAAACTCTGGTCAAGCAAATCCAAACAGATCTTCAAGCAACGGATCTCACGGAACGCTCACCTTCACCGATCGGCTCATTTCTCATCCAACTCTCACACCTGGCCTCCTTGGACGGCGTAACGATCGTCGAGATTCTTCCCGACGCCGCGGCGCCGCTGGTAAACGGGCCGCGGACGCTCTTCTCCGGACGAACACTCAGCATTCACGAACGCGGATCGTTCCTGGCGACCGAACATTTCCTGCGCGATCTGTCGTTGATGAAATCCCTCATTCGCATCGAACGCGTCAACCTCACGCATCATGCCGGGGCGATTCATCAAGACCGAAACGACCTCGGCGCACCTGTTCTCGACGGGACTCTCGCCGTCACCCTTGAGCATACGAACTTCCAGATTTTCCCACTCATTTCCCACGAAAGTGGTTCATGATCTCTCGTTTGCAGTCGCTCCCGACCACCTGCGGCGTCGCGTTCGCGACGTTCTTTCTCCTGGGACTCATCCTCCCCAACCCCGACGAAACGGCCTCTGCCGGATTGCTCGGTGCGACGCCTCCGCCGTTGCTCCTCCCGAAATATCAGTCCGCACGTCCGGTTCCAAAAATCGTCGTCACGCGCGACCCATTCGCAATTCGAATGCTCACCGACAACGCAGCGGACGGACCGCAAGCGTACGTCGCGCTCTCCGACTCCGCGATGCCCGTGCTGACGCCCAATGACCGTGCGGCGGGGGCTCCTCTCACGGACGATCCGTCGACGAGCGACGCGGCCCAAACGTCGACGAGCGAACCTCATCTGATCGGCGTCGCGATTGGGATGCATCCCTACGTCCTCATCGAAGACGGCGCGAAATCGCTTCTGTTAACGGTGGGCGATCGTATCGATATGAAAACAATTGCCAGCATCACGCTCTCCGGCGCGATCCTTAGTGACGGTTCCTCGCTCGAAGTGGAGACTCGGCCTTGAGTGCACGCTCGCTCGTTGCCGCCTTCACTTGCGCCGTCGTTCTCGCCACGGGGAGTTCGACATTCGCCGCTCCACCGGACCACGCGATTTCCCTGGACCTGCGGAACGCGGAAGTGGTAGACGTGCTGCGCTTATTGGCGCTCGAATCGCAGCGGAATATCGTGATCGACCATTCCGTTCACACCTCGCGTGCAACAATTCATTTGCAAAACGTCTCCTTCGATACGGCACTCCGCGTCGTCTCGGAGGCGTACGATCTACAAGTCCATGAAGAAGGTTCGGTGCTTATCGTCTCCAGTTCCACTACGGATATTCTCGGACCAAAGACGACGGTCGCCTTTCCTTTACGTTTCAGCACGGCAGCAGAAGCTGCCGCGCAGTTGAATGGAATCGTTCCCAAGGATGCGGTGCGTGCCGACGAGCGCCGCAACAGCGTCCTCATAACGGGTGACGCCGGCACGATCAAAACTGCGACAACGTATCTCCGCGCCCTTGACAGGATATCGCCGCAAGTGATGTTTGAGGTCAAGGTCGTCGACGTGACGCTTGCCAACGACGCCTCAAACGTGGGCGTGCTCTTCGGCGGTCCGGCTTCCGTCGGTTCGACGACCTATACGTTCACGAACCGTTCAATTCCGATTCAGGCGACGCTCGATGCGCTAATCTCCGAAAATCGCGCCCAGGTTCTTGCGACACCGCGCGTCGCGAGTATGAACAACCGCGAGGCTAATTTGCGGATTGGGACCTCCTATCCTATTGTCACTACGACGACCACGGGAACGACAACTTCACAAAACGTTGACTATCTCAACATCGGCGTCAATTTGCGCTTGACGCCGATTATCGGCGACAATGGTTCCATTACGACGGAAATCCATCCCCAATACAGCGTCCTACAAGGTCTTTCGGCACAGGGATATCCGATCACGGCAAATCGACAAGTCGACTCTACGCTCCGCGTTCAATCCGACGAAACAATCGTGCTCGGCGGAATGTTTTCCGACATTACCTCCGAGACCGTTACGAAGGTTCCCTTGCTAAGTAGCATCCCAATCCTCGGCGAGGCCTTCAAGAACCGACAAAAAACCCACCAACGAGACGACGTCGTCTTCCTCATAACCCCGCACCTCCTCTAAGAAGCAGATCAGCCTCGCCTGCCGAATACTAGTATCAACCAAGCTAGCGAGGACCACCCCCATGAGGAAGAACGCTCGGGTTACCGAGCCCTATTGGAGTATTTGGCAACACTGGACCGCCTGGATCTTCTGCTTCGGCATCGCCTCGTCACTGGTAGAGGTGGGGATATTGGCAACCCGCGTCGGCTGGAGAAACGGACTCGTTGTTCTCGCCATAGTGACGACCGCATGGATGCTGATCGCGCCCATCTTGGCGCTCATCATCGCGCTCGTGGTCAAGTACCTAAGCGTCAGGTTCCTTCCGACGATCTTTCGTCGCGGCCTCCTCATCGCGGCGTTCGTCGGCGTTGTCCTCGGAGTGTTTGTGAATTTCATTCCAGCGCCGAATAGTAGCACGATGACCAATCAACAAAGTCAATCTGCGACGGATTTGATAAAAGCTCCGTGTACCACTGACAATGTCGAAAAAAGAGTTCAGAACGTCAACGATTTGAGCACCGAACTCCATAACCGGCACATCAACTGGAACAGAGCCGACGCATTGAGTGACCTTCTTTGGCTCAACGACTTAGACTGTTTGGGGACGAACGACGATATCGCGAAGCTCTCGCCCGAAACCCAGAGAGATTATCTCGATGTCCTCTTAGTTGGACACTATATGACCGCGATGACTAAAATGCACGTTCATAAATACGCTCAAGCGCGTATACAGCTCGACACCTACCGCGCAATTACCATTGCGACGCGACCAAACGGAGCAAAAGCAGTCCCAGGAAGCATTTTCGCGTACGAAAATCGCATCGCTCGCAGCGTCAATTTAATTGATAAAGCACTGAATAAATTGGGGTATCGCTCGAAAACGCCGTCCCGCTAGGACGACGGTACTCTCAAAGACAAATATTTCACGTCATCTAGGCGTGCATGCGCGCGTCTATGAGCCGGCGCACGCTCGCTTATGGAGGAGCGGTTACGATGTTCGGTCACGGACGAAAAAGGAGCAATCCCGATGAACCAGAACGACTTTCGCGCGCTCATCCAAGCGACGGCCAATAGCCGCCGTTTTCAAGCATGAAAGGTAGCACATGCCCGGCCAATCACCATTTATCGAGGAATTGGAGAAATGGCTTGAAGGAATAAAAATCCCGAAATTTCTCTTTAAGAAACATCATGAGCGGTTTGGTGTTCTGGGCGCGTGTTCATCAATTCTTCTCGTTCTCGCTGTGCTAGCTTGGTACAATTGGGACCACGTTAAGACCCTTCCTCTTGTCAGTAACATCGTCGAATATGCCTCTCAAAAACCACTCCCCCGGAGAGATGATACAAAAATAACGATCGGAATTTTTCAATTCGCTCGAGATGAAAATAACCATGTTCAATTGAATCTTATCAGAGACCTTCACGATGACTTTGCTGATCGACCATTCATCAGAATCGTGCAAATCGATCAACCGATTGACATATCTGATCCGTCGTATGAAAATCAACGGGCGAAGGCATTGCAATATGTAAAATCTCGCGACATTGATATCGTTATCTGGGGCGACGTTCCCACATCAGCCGGCGAAGAATCCGTACAGCCGTACTGGGCGACAACTAGCGAACCTCGCCTCGATCAACCGCAACGTCTTTCCTTTACGAAACCACTGATAACCCTTCCCCCGATTTTTGAACAACATTTATCCACGGTTCTCGATCCCATTGTCGTAACCTCAGCAGCCGAAGTTCTCAAAGCGAACGAAGGAAAGTATGTTGCCGACAAACTCCCCACACAAATCGAACGGCTGCGTACGCTAATCACCGTCGAGGGCGCAACGCTTACTCCAGAGGCACATGACGCAATGTTGCGCGTCTTAGGAGACACTCTCGTTGCACTTGGAGAACAATCTGGTGAAGAAGGCGCCCTCAAAGAGGCAATCTCGACGTATAATTTAGTATTGAATAACCATACCCGCAAGCAAGCGCCGTCGGCGTGGGCCGCGACTCAGAACGGCCTCGGCATTGCCCTTTTAACACTCAGCGAACGAGAACCGGGAACAAAAATTTTGAAAAAGTCCATAGCCGCATATAACGCCGCATTGCAGGAATTTACCCAAAAGCGCTTTCCGCAACAATGGGCGAGGACAGAGAACAACCTCGGTAACGCACTTGAGAAGCTCGGCGAGCGCCAGACTGGGACGACCAGCTTACGAAAATCCGTGGATGCCTATAATGCCGCATTGGCATTACAAGAACGCAGCCGCGAGAGCGATCCTTTGGGTTGGGCGATGACGCAGAATAACCTCGGCATCGCACTTGAGGAACTTGGCGAACGCGAAACCGGCACGATGAGCTTGCAGAAATCCGTGGATGCCTATCACGCCGCTTTACAAGAAGTTACCAGCGACGGCTTTCCGCTGGATTGGGCGATGACGCAGAATAATCTCGGCGTCACGATGGAGCAGCTTAGCGAGCATCAGACTGGGACGATGAGGACGGAGAGTTTGCAAAAAACCGTGACTGCCTATAACGCCGCTTTAAAAAACGTTACGCGAGAGAACGATCCACCGCTTTGGGCGATGATACAGAATAACCTCGGCATCGCACTTGAGGAGCTTGGCGAGCGCGAAACCGGCACGATGAGCTTGCAAAAATCCGTAGATGCCTATAACGCCGCGTTACAAATACGCACCCGCGAGAGCGTTCCGCTGGCTTGGGCTATGACGCAGAATAACCTCGGCGTCGCACTGGAGAGGCTTGGCGAGCGCGAGACTGGGACGGTGAGGGCGATGAGCTTGCAAAAATCCGTGAATGCCTATTACGCCGTAATAGAAAAAGTTACCCACGAGAACGATCCGCGGATTTGGGCACGAGCTCAGAACAACCTTTGCATCGCAATGATTACGCTCGGAGAGCGCGAACATGGAACGACGAGCTTACAAAAAGCTGTAGACGCCTGTAACGCTGCATTGCAGGTACGCACCCGCGAGAGTGTTCCGCAAGATTGGGCGATGACAGAGGTTAACCTCGCTAACGCGCTGGAGAAGCTTGGCGAGCGCGAGACTGGGACGATGAGCTTGCAAAAGTCCGTGAATGCTCATATCGCCGCTTTGGGAAAAATTACCCGCGAGAACGATCCGCCGCTTTGGGCACAAACTCAGAACAACCTCGGTAACACGCTGAAAACACTCGGAGAGCGCGAATCGGGCACAATAAACTTACAGAAATCCGTGGATGCCTATGACGCCGCTTTACAAATACTCGCCCGCGAAAGCGATCCTTTGGCTTGGGCGCAAACTCAGAACAACCTCGGCATCGTACTTGAGGAGCTTGGCGAGCGCGAAACCGGCACGAAAAGCTTGCAAAAATCCGTGGATGCCTCTAACGCCGCTTTACAAATACACACCCGCGAGAGCAATCCGCCGGCTTGGGCGATGACCCAGAATAACCTCGGCAACGCACTGGAGAGGCTTGGCGAGCGCGAGACGGGAACGAAAAGCTTGCAAAAATCCGTGGATGCCTATAACGCCACTTTTCAAATACGCACCCGCGAGAGCAATCCGCTGGATTGGGCGATGACCCAGAATAACCTCGGTAACGCGCTGGAGAGGCTTGGCGAGCGCGAGACGGGCACGAAAAGCTTGCAAAAAGCAGTGAATGTCTATAACGCCGCATTGCAAGTACGCACCCGCGAGCGCTTTCCGCTGGATTGGGCGATGACGCAGAATAACCTCGGTATCGCGCTGGAGAGGCTTGGCGAGCGCGAGACGGGCACAATGAGCTTGCAAAAAGCAGTGGAGGCCTATAACGTCGCTTTACAAATACGCACCCGCGAGAGCGATCCTTTGGGTTGGGCGCAAACTCAGAACAACCTCGGCATCGCGCTGGAGAGACTTGGCGAGCGCGAGACGGGCACGAAAAGCTTGCAAAAATCCGTGGATGCCTATAACGACACTTTACAAATACGCACCCGCGAGAGCAATCCTATGCTTTGGGCACAAGCTCAGAACAACCTCGGTAACGCGCTCAAAACACTCGGAGAGCGCGAATCGGGCACGATGAACTTACAAAAAGCAGTGGTTGCCTATAACCTCGCGCTGCAAGTACGGACCCGCGAGAGCGGTCCGCTGGATTGGGCGGATACTCAGAGCAATCTCGGAGCCGTGCTTACAACGCTAGGCGAGCGTGAGTCGGGAACTACAAACCTCAGCGCGGCGATGAAGGCCTTCGGTGCCGCTTTCGATGTATATACGCCGAAACAAACGCCCCTTCGATGGAATAGAACCCAGCTCAATTTCAGCCGTGCATTGCAGATACTGAACAAGCGTCAAACAACGACGGATGCACGCGTGTAGTGCTTGTATCATCTTATATTTCCCGATAGGACGACTTTCACGGTCGCATACCCCGAGAGACATTTGACCGCTCGGCTGCCGGCGGTCGGGCGTTTTCGATACCATCCAAACCCGGCTGCAAGACGATTTGCTGCATGACGCTCGTCGGAGCCGCATGATCGAGGGCCCTCAGCACAGGTTCCACA
Source organism: Vulcanimicrobiaceae bacterium (assembly GCA_035937855.1). GTDB lineage: Bacteria > Vulcanimicrobiota > Vulcanimicrobiia > Vulcanimicrobiales > Vulcanimicrobiaceae > DASZHL01. Next base: position 11,712 of record DASZHL010000047.1, on the reverse strand, counting down.
ATCGATTTTCCGTATTGAGAGTATTCAAAAGCCGTCCATGCGGCGAAAAGCGCGCCGACTGCCGCTTTCTTGGATCGATCTCGCCATATCTCCGGAATCGAGTCCCATGCTTTCGAAAGCCCGTCAATAGTCTCCGTGAAATGTTTATAGGTTTTTGAGACTTTTTCGATGCGATGAGAAACGATCTTAAGCCGCTCGATGATCGTTGGCTGGAGTTCTTTGGCGAACACGGCGAACTCACGCTCATTACGAGCGATTTTTAGTGTCGGAAGCTCACTCTGCGCCTTCTCGCTGAAGTCCGAACTGAACACGATTAGATGTTTTGGATCACGAGCCAAATACTTTATATGCCGTTGTCCATCGAAATCATCGCCCCGTGGAACCGCAATGACCCACCGTCCAATGTGAAATGTCCCATCTTCGGGGCGTTCCTCAATGGGGCCATGTACGAGACCTCGAATGATGTCTCCAGTCTCCTCGAACTTCTTTGTGAACCGATCCGCAAGAATTTGCGACGCCGCACCCTGCAATGTTGGAATCTCACATTTTTCAACGCACCTACTGAGATCCCACGCGACCGTGGCCCCGGCTAGAAGATCCGTACTTGCCGGAACGTCAGAGGCGATATGCGCCTTTTGAAGCAGCAACATCATACGGCTTACATCGGCGGGGGCCGCGTTCGCAAAAAATTCCAGATCTTCCCGACTGAGGAATTGAAGCACCTCCTCATGGGAGGAAGGCGCGCCATGCGTTCCCCAATAGCCTTCCGGCGATATTTCCAAAGGTATGTCCGGCGCGGTATTTGATGTCGTGCCCGGCTTCAACTTAACGATCACCCTTGCAGCCCGCCGTTAAGATTTTGTCGAGTTGCGCGAGATAGATCTCTCCGTCTTTTTCTAGCTGGAGCGCCCGCGCTCGTGAAAGACTATAGCCCCACGATTCCTCCCGTTGCTTGCGCTCGATCGAGAGCTCGATCATCTCCTTCGATGAGTAAATCGCGGTCGATCGGTCAAAAAAGATCAAGCTCGGAAATCGCTGCGCGACCACGCCGGCAATATTTACCAACGCACGCTCCATCTTCTCTAGCGAAGCTCGTGCTTCCGGTCTTGTCAGGTATACCCCATCGGGGCGCTGAGCCGAGATAGAGAGTGAAATGACCGTCTCCGGACTGCCCTTGCAGAGAAAAATGAGGTCCGGACACTCATTGGGTACCGGCGTTGGTTTCGTCCCGCAATCGTGCCAGCGGATCCGGAGATACCCCTCTCGATCCGGTCCCGTGAGTTTGGCGACAGTGTTACTCCACTGCGTCGCAAGGCCATTGGGTTCGTCATCGTAGAACTTGCCTTCGGTCTGTTTGACAATCGGAACCAGGAACTCCCGCAAGGTCGCGCGGTCGATCCGTTCCTTCGTCACCGCATCAAGAGTCCACCACGACGAATCCTCAAATGCCAAAATCATCCCTTTCGCTCAACAACCTGACCGTCGGGTTCCCTGCGACGGGATCCGTCCCGCCTCCTTCTCCTCCGAAGCGATCGGGGTTACAGATCCACTCGGCCTTCGGACGGAGGGGTGACATCGCTCTGAGCGAAGGCGCTCTGCAAAGAAACTCCCGAGAAAGATATTACGGCGAAAGCGTGCGGAGCTTTTCGGGTTCAACGACGATGATGTGCGACGTTCGCATATCGATGAGATGTTCATCCCAAAAGCGATTGAGCGTGCGATTCACGCTCTCGCGAGTGCTGCCGATCATGCTCGCCAGCTCAAGGTTGGTCAACCGCAGAGCGATCTTTGTGCCGCCCTCGACGGGCTCGCCATGGCCATGCATAAGTTTTAAGAGCAAGGTCGCGAGTCTTCCGCGAATATCTTGCGACGTGGTCGCGGAAATTAAATCATACGCGTCACGTAGACGGTGCGAGAGACCCATGATTAAATTGCGTCCGATGCTTGGGTTGCTTTCGACGAGCGAGATGATCTCCGAGCGGGCGATCGAGGCAATCTGCGCGAGTGAAACGGCTCGCACCGTCGTCGAGCGCTCCGAATCATCGAAGAGACTCATCTCTCCAAAAAAATCGCCGTCTTTGAGAATGGTGAGAATCGTTTCACGGTTGTCGCTTGCGATGCGAAGCACCGCGACCGAGCCGGAGAGAATGACGTGAAGCCCGTCTCCTCGGTCTCCTTCACGAACGACGATAGTGCCCTTCGGATATGCGCGCACGGTCGCACGCGCGGCGAGCGCTTCTAGCTGCGACTGTTCAAATTCTGAAAAGAGCGGAACGTTCCGCAAAACGCTGCTTTCCATGCAAACCCACACCGTGCGATGCTGTGTAGTAAAAGTATCGCCGCTGGTTGTCCCGGCTCTACGTCTAGCTTATCGGCGGGAAGCCCCTCGTTCGCTAGCGGGAAGGATGGCGATCCAGCGCGTAGCGGCGAGCTATGCCGACCTATCGCGCCTCAGATGCTTCGCTGCTTGCTTACCGCCAAGCGGGACAGGGGGGAAACGCCCTGGTTTTCATTCATGGATGGCAAGCGGACGGTCGCATCTGGGAACCCGTCATTCATGAACTCCGCGGTGAAATTCACTCCGTCAGCCTCGACTTACGGGGCTGCGGAGGCTCGGCCCCCGCCCCGGGACCGTTCACCATTGAACAACTTGCGCGCGACGTCGGCGATGCCGTCCACGCTCTTGGGCTCGCCCCCGCCGCCATCGTCGGACACTCGATGGGAGGAGCAATCGCTCTCCGGCTCGCAATCGACGATCCCTCAGCTGTTCGCGCGCTCGTTCTCATCGCGGGGATCCCCGTTGACGGACTCCACTTTTCTCCGAAGATCGACGCGCTCTTCCGTTCGGTTCCGGGTAACCCCGCCGGGACGCGCCTTTGGCTGAGCGGACTCCCCCTTCATCCGTTCTCTCCCGCGAACCTGGAGATGCTGCTCGCCGCTGCGGCTACCGTCCGGCCGCAAGCGGCCCGCGAAAGCTATGCATCCTGGACGAACCTGAACTTCCGCTCTGAACTGGGACGGATCCGCGCACCGACCGTCGTGATCGCACCGGAAGGCGATCAGCCGATGACGCCGCAACTTATGCGAGAACGTCTTGCCGATCCGATCATCGGCAGCCGATTTGTCGTCCTTCCGGACAGCGGGCACTATGCGCCCGTCGAACAACCATTTGCCGTCGCCGCAGAGATTCGTGCGGCGCTCCTTTCCCTCCACTAATCCCGACGGAGGTCTTGAACGCGATGCGAAACGTTGAATCCTGGCTTGCCGCCTTGCGCGTGTATACCGGCTTCTTCTGGCTTGCTCATGGGATACCGAAGATCCTCAGCGGAGCATTCACGGGCCCCGACGGCCAGATGATTCACTTCCTCCGTAATGCCGTCGCAAATAGCGTCGGCGGATATCATCAGTTCCTCGTCAGCGTGGTGCTTCCGCATGCTACGACGTTCGCACTGCTCTGTGAATGGGGAGAAGTCCTCGCCGGAATCTCGTTGCTTCTGGGCTTCTTCACGCGTCTGGGAGGCATCGGCGCAACCTTCCTCGCGCTCAATTATTGGGCGGCTAATGGATCGTTCACGGATCCGGGCGCATACGCGTCCTTCGATATACTCGCCGCAGTGCTCAGCGTTCTCCATGCAATCCTTCCAACAGGGCGCGTCTTCGGAGTAGACGGCCTCGTCACCATCCGACGCCGCTGACCATAATGCGCGCCGGCATCGTGTCTACACAAGGAAAACGCCGCTCACATCCCGACACATTGGGGATGCGTCTTCTCTCTCATACCTTGATTGGCTGCGCTATAATCGTGAGCGCTCTCGGCCTCCGGCAGCCGGGATCTTCCGCGGCATGGGCGGCCGTCACATTTCCGACGCCGCCTCCCGCCGCGGCCGTTCATCCCGTCACCGAAACCTTGTTCGGGACGAAGATTGTCGATCGTTATCGTTTTCTTGAGAACATGAGTTCTCCCAAAGTTCAAGCCTTCTTCCGTTCTCAAAATACCTACGCGCAGGCAGTGCTCGCGAATCTCGGCGTCCCACGCGAGCATCTTTTGGAACGCATCCAGGAACTCAATAACGCCGGAGTAGGCGTGGGATCTGTTCAAGTCGTGGGCAACCGCTATTTCTATCAGAAATTAGAACCCGGACAAAGCAATGAACGACTCTACGTGCGTGACGTCGCACCTGGTTCGCCCGAGACCTTGCTGGTCGATCCTCAAGCAACGAGTCCGCAGCTACACCAACATCAAAGCTTAAATTTCTTTGCACCCTCACCTGACGGAAAGTATGTAGCATACGGCATCTCGGGAGGAGGGTCAGAACAGGCGACCATTCACGTCATCGAGGTAGCCACGCGAACGGTGCTTAGTGACGAAATTACTCGGGGCGACTATGGCGTGACCTCGTGGCTTCCCGACGGAAAATCGTTCCTCTACATCCGTCTTCAAAAACTCGCACCGGGCGCTCCGAGCACGGCGAAATATGAGAATCAGCATTGTTATCTCCATGTCCTCGGACGGAATGCCGATGACGATCCGGCGGTTTTCGGTGCGGGCCTTGACCCGAACATTTCCTTCGCCCCTTATGATTCACCGTCAATCACGATCTCGCCTGTATCTCCCTATGCGATCGGCGTTATTTCGCACGGCGTGCAAAACGAGCAAACGATTGAGGCCGCTCCGGTTGACAGCGTCATCGCCGGTCATCCCATTTGGACCAAAGTCCTTGATACGGATGCACAAGTCACAAACTTTGACGTTAAAGGCGATACCATCTATCTGCTCAGCCACGAAGATGCTTCAAATTACAAGGTGCTCGCCGAACGTCTGGACACGCCGGACCTCAACTGGGCCGTCACCGTCGTTCCGCCGGGCGACGCCGTCGTGTCGGAGATCAGCGTCGCCAACGACGGATTGTACGTTCGTTCACGGCAGGGCGGCTTTGGTCGTATCGAACGCTTCCCGCTTGCGGCCGACGGAAGCGTGACCGGCCCCGCGACACCGATCAGCTTGCCCTATCCGGGCGCGATCGATCTATTCGCCACTGATCCACGCGACGACGGAGGCGTCTTCGGCCTTACGGCGTGGACGAAATCTCTGCGCTATTTTTCGATCGATGCCCAGGGCGCGGTAACCGACTCCCTGCTGAAGCCGGCTTCGCCGATCGACGAATCAGCGTATGAAGGGCGTGAAGTTTTCGCGACCAGTGCCGACGGAACGAAAATTCCACTCTCGATCGTCGCAGCGAAGAATCTTCAACTCGATGGTTCACACGCCGCATATCTTGAAGGATACGGTGCCTACGGCTTAACGATCGAGCCGTACTTTTCGGCGACGCGCCTGGCTTGGCTGGAACGCGGCGGCGTCTATGCGGTCTGTCACGTACGCGGTGGAGGCTGGTACGGCGAGGCCTGGCATCGCGCGGGCATGATCTCGACCAAAGAGCATACAATCGACGATTTCGTCGCCTGCGGACAGTATCTAGTCACCCACGGCTATAGCTCGCCCAAGCACCTCGCAGGCGAAGGAACCAGTGCAGGAGGCATTACCATCGGCGGAGCGATCACCCGACATCCTGAACTCTTTGCCGCGGCCCTCGATGTCGTGGGAGTGAGCGATGCGTTGCGTTCGGAGTTCTCGCCGAACGGTCCGTCGAACATTCCCGAATTTGGGAGCGTGAAGACCGAAGTTGGTTTCAAGGCATTGCTGCAGATGGATGCATACCAGCATGTACATGACCACGCCGCATATCCTGCCGTCATGCTGATCACGGGCATTAACGATCCACGCGTTCCTCCGTGGGAACTCGCCAAGATGACCGCGCGATTGCAAGCCGCGACATCCAGCCGACGGCCAATTTTATTACGGGTCGATTACGATGCCGGTCACGGGTTCCTCAATGCCTCGCGCACCCAAGCCGATGAATTACTCGCAGACGAATACAGTTTCTTGCTCTGGCAGCTCGGCGATCCCGCATTCAAGGGAATTCCCACGCGCGTCTTCCATCGGCAACTTCAAACTCATCATAGGGATCGGATTCCGAAATGAGGGGACGTCCCGTCGTTGATCTGAGCATCCATATAGGGCTTCCTCATTTTCGCTTTTCCGGCTTTCGTGGGGTTGATCTTCAAAGCTTTGTACCAACCTTCTTCCCTGATTCTGATCCGAATCGCATCGATGTCTCGCGCTAGATTTAGATCGCAACTGTGAGCCTGCTTTCCCTTGATATAGTCTTGAAGTAAACTGCGATAAACGGTATTTTCGCGATCGGCGGAATCTTCGAGATCGTCCTTATTATCGGGGTAGGACGGCTGCATACCGAACCCTGCAAGCTCGCGCACAATTTTCTCTCGCGTTTTGGACGCGCCGAAATTAATGTCAATCGACCTTGGCAAATCGTTACGTATCGCTTGTACAATCGCTTGCTCACACTCAAACTGCTGTTTAATGATTTCAGCCCAAATCGCCCGTTGGATCAATTCCGGTCCGAGGACCTTGACTGGGCCCGCACCACACGACTGCGCATAAGCAACCGCGTCGGCAATTCTCCGCGGGAACGGCAGAATATTAATTATTTTCCCATGTTTGTGATCATGAACGAATGCCTCCTGCCCTTGGGAAAAGCTATCATCTCCCGGCTTTTCGTATTCTGGTCTTTCGCATCGTCCACTCGATTTATTTAGACAATTGTATTCGACGACTTTCCAACCATTCCCGGCACAGATTCTTGCAAGGCGGTTATATAAAAGACAAGGACCGCCGTCGTCTCGCAAACGATTTGATTCATTCCATCTCGTCCAACTTTTCCAAGAGTCAGCCTTCGGTAACTCAATGATGCCACTGATACTCTCCTCGCGAGAATCAGGACGTGCTTCGTCTCTTTCATCGAGCAAGTAAGCTATATTCTGCATCTTCTCAATACCTCTCTAACCGGTTACGGAAAAAGGGCGGGTAAGCGGAATATTTCTTCTGATTTAAGCCGATGTTTTTAAAACATATAGTGCTCGGCTGCGTTTTTTCCGCAATCTGCTAAGGCGTTCATCGCGCGAGAATCGGCAAGCCGTGAGCGTCGTAGTCTCCGGCCGTGAGCAGGCGTATGAACAGATTGTAATCCGCGTAACCCGCGGCGATGTGATTTGCGCGAAGATAGGTTCCGTAGGCAACTCGCTGCGCTTTGGCGAAGGTGGGTTTTTGATCGCGTTGTTCGCGGGCGATAATCGCCTTGATGTCCTCAATCACTAGGCGCGAGGCGTACACATGTGTGTGAATGTTCGCCGGCAAACTCGACCAGACGAGAAGCCAACCGGAGTATCGCAGGAGCGGATCGGATGAAGTCGTGCAAGCGAGCACGGAGATGTAGTTCGCTTCCGATTCATCCGCGAACCCCGCGATGTGTCCCCACTCATGAGCGTACACCGCAGCTTGTTCATACGGAAATAACGCATCGTCCATGTTGATTTCGTGCGTCCACGGATCGGTGAAGCCGTGCGTCCCTGTGGCGCGCATAAACCAAGCGAAGATCGTCGGTTTGACCGGAACGGGTTCGGGCAAATACCCGGTTCCCAAACGCGTGACGACCGCATTCCAGGTCGGGCGCAAACGTTGAGCGAGGTCGAGCGAGCGAGCATCCGTAGGCATACCCGCCATTTCCGCATGCGCCGCGCCGGCGTTCGCGTCCATCATCGCCAACGCACGGTCGGCGAGACGATCGACCGCTGCAGAGTCCGTCCGCTCACGATGCAAAACGATCTTCCATTCAATGGGAACACGATTATAGCTCATGCCCCATGAGGCCATAAACCAAACATACGCGCCTGCGACGAGTATCACCGAGCGCATGAACGCCCGCGCAAGACTCGAAGGTGCCTCTTCACGCGCGGGGAGGGAAAATAGATCGAGCCAAAACCAAACGAGCAGCCCGAACACCACGATCAGCAGTCCGTCTCCGAGCGACGCCGGGATGGGGTCGACGAACAAGCGGACGCCTCGGTCGACGAAGGGATACCAAACGCCTTCATACCAGCGTTCGATCCATGATGCGGGGGGGCGCGCTAGGGCAATGGCCGACGCGACGGCGACTAGGGCCATCGCAGATTTCCAAGAAATTTGCACAGTCGCTGAAATTCCCCATCGGAGAACGATTCTCCGGGGAGAGCCGCGAAAGAGCCTCAGATGCTCCTCGCCGCGGTTCTCGTCCCGGTTTTGTTGGAGATCGAGCCCCTCGTGATCTTCGTACGCCGGGCCGCGCATGTACGCACCCATCCCGGAGAGATCGCTTTCCCAGGTGGAATGGTCGACCACTCCGACGGCGATGACCGACGGACGACCGCACTTCGCGAGTGCGAAGAAGAGCTGGGAGTCGGCCGTGAAGCCTTTCTTATCGTTGCGCAACTCCCCGAAACCGAACTTCGCATGCGAGGCGTACGCGTAACGCCCTTCGTAGCGGTCGCCGATCCCCCGTTGAAACTTGTTCCGAACCAAAACGAAATTTCCGAAGTGCTATCGATCCCTTTAGCAGCGGTCCTTAAACCGAACGCGGTTCACGAAGGAGAGGAAATTCTCCCCGATCGCACCGTGCGCACATGGCAATTCGATTTCGAGAGCCTGCATGTATGGGGAGCTACCGGGCGTATCCTGCGAGATTTCGCCACTCGCTTTGGAGATTGCCCAGACAAACTTTCCACGTACTCCCTTCCATCGAAATTCGCCGCACGTTGAGTATTGCTCTAGTCGATCGCCGTGTTGCGCGTGATTCTCCGGTATGTCGATCTCCTTGGCAAATTCCAATACGTTTCGCGAGGCGCTTAGAGATGCGCATGAAATCGAGTTGAGCGCCTATCTCCTCGCTCCCTCGATGCGGGGACTCTTGGAAGACGCTGCTGCACGCGGTGCGCATGTCCATGTCCGTCTGCCGGCGCCGGCGGCTCCCGGACAGCCGGATCTCTCCGGAAAGGCGACTGCAAACAACGCGCAGGTCGTCGATGAGCTTCGCGCCCACGGCATCGATGCTTCGCTTGTTACGTCGGCGGGGCCGCAACACGCAAAACTCGCGATCCTCGACGAAGTCCTTTGGCTCGATGATCGGAATTTTCCGGTATCCGGCCCTGACACCGTCCTCCGCGACGACAAGGTGAACGACGTTCAAGCCGCCCGCGCCGCACTCGATGGTCGCGTCGCATCAACGCCTCAACTTACTTTCACCAAGCACGATACCTTGACTCAAGAAGTCCATGCACTGAATTCCTCTGAACATGGACCCATCGATGTGGAAAGTGAAACCTTTGGACCGGGAACGATCTCCCGCGTCCTCGACGCGCGCGCCTTGCAGGGAGATCCGGTACGCCTGCTCGTCGCCAGACGAGAACATCAGGGACCTCTCCAAGAACAGCGCCTGCTCGCGAAACTCGCGAGCGACGGAGTCCAAATTCGCATCCGTGCCCAAACCGATAAACTCGCCGTGAGCGATACCGACGGATGGATCGGCTCCGCCAATGCGACAGCCGCGAGCGGATGGACGGCCGATCAATTTGAATGGGGTTTGGAGGTCGGCCCGACGCCGCTTCTCCAAACGCTCCGCGATCGCTTCATGACCGCTTGGAAAACAGCCAAGCCTTTTTCACCCGAAATCCGCGTGTTAATGAAACCATTTCCGGGAGAATCGTCCGCCGATCCACGCACCATAGTGTGCAAGAATCCGAAGACCATCGTTTCATCATCTACCCGACCGCGTCTCTCAATCAAAGCCTTACGACCGGACAGCGCGTGAAGATCACCTGGGATGGAAGATCCGCCTGTATTGAATCGCTTCCCAATGGAGGACGAATGCTGTCTGTGCCCGTTTCCCGAATGGGCGAACGCACCATCGCTTGAGTATCACAGATGATCGGCGGAACGGCTGCGTTGAAGGACGGTGAGCGTCGAACCACCGAAAGCAGGCCTCCCAGATTGCCGGAAGGAAGGCAGCGTCCGCTATTGAAGAAGTTGGTGATTCTTAATGGACGCCGACGTAGCCCTGGAAGGGAAGCAGGTCAGACCGATAAGATCAAATCAAAAGGGAGCTTTTTAAATTAAAAAAGTGCTTCTGAAAATCAGATCCCTGTATTGGAGTCGGCTCCGCGGATCGCCGCGATGACCGGAAGGACTACGAGTGGATACTCTTCAACACCATGTTCATGTAAATCCGACTCTTTTTCTCGACTCCCTCAATTGCAAGGTAAACGTTGTCGAGGGTCCGAAGGGCGAGAATCTCGTCACTATCAATGGATGGGACACTTTCCAGGAGAGCGCCGGCGTCGACTTTGATTATAGCGAAAATCAGATCACTATTCGCCCGAAGGGTTCCGAACGAATCTCTCGTTTGTCAGAACTCACGATTATCGTTCCGACCGGAACCTCTATGAAGGTTCGCTCTTGCCATGACGTGGATCTTGATGTCGCCGGGTGTCTCAGTGGGGAGATGCCGACAAATTCAAGGCTTAGGGCAAAAAGAATTACCAGCACCAATTTATACGCGATTCAATCCCAAGTGCAGATTATTGATGGAAGTGGGGAACTCAAGGTACGGGCCGATAATGGTGGGCACGTCTTAGCTACCGGGAGCTTTAGCGGTATCGTCGATTTCCATGGCAGCAAAGGCTCCCACGTTATCGTGCTTCCGACAGCCTTCCGCGCTGCCCCTCTCGATCAGCGCCGCGATTCCCCAAAGTTCTCCCAAGAACAGGTAGATGCAGACGTGCTCTCCCTTTTGAAGAGAATGAATGACGGAACGTGGGGCCGTACCGATGAAGATTCTCTTCTGAACTTCCGGTACGACCTCAAGTGGAACTACCGCTTGGATGAGATCTTCACGGTGCTGTTTAACGTGAGTAATAGGTTGAGCACGGGCGCATCCATCGTCGACCGAGTCGGTCTCTCGAAGGATCGAGTTTCCACTTCGGCAAGGATTCAGGTTGAGGACACGTCTTGTGCTGTCGTTATGGGATCTTTTGACACCGTGGTTGTCGACTCGACAAGCACCGGCGGCATTTTAATCGCGGGAAAGGCAGCTCGTATTAAAGGACACTCAACGAATACCGGACGTGTGCATGCCTTAGGTGATATCAGATCTCGGGATGTTCAAGTGGAAACCAGGTATCCCTCGCGCGCGACGTGTAATTGGGAATACGTCGGCCATGGTCCTCGGCCGCCAAGGATTCGAAAATCTCACTTCTTTTTATAGGTTATCCATTATCCGTATCCATCGAATACCCTTTTAACACGGGATGGTTGCTGTTTCATCACGTTCAACCAACAAGAGAACGCACTCTCGCTTGAACGCACGCGACCATCGGGGCAAGCCTGAATATCGAAAGGAGGAAAATTTTCTCAATGTGACCGAGCAGTAGCCGATGGAATCGGAACGATCGCTTCGAACACGCTGCTGTGTCGTCGGTGGCGGACCCGCCGGCATGATGGCCGGCTTCTTGCTCGCACGCGCCGGCGTCGATGTTGTTGTATTGGAAAAGCACACTGACTTTTTCCGCGACTTTCGTGGTGATACGATCCATCCATCCACGCTTGGGGTCATGAATGAGTTGGGTCTTCTTGATGCGTTCCTGAAGATTCCGCACTCTGAGGCTCGCGAACTCACCGCGAGATTCGGGGAGTCAAGCGTGCGGATCGCAGACTTTCGCCACGTGCCGGGCCCCTGTAAGTTCTTGGGATTCATGCCGCAGTGGGAT
>DASZHL010000046.1:0-29978 GCA_035937855.1 Vulcanimicrobiaceae bacterium | reverse complement strand
CCTCATCCTGACCGATTTCCGCGCGTTTTACTGCGGCGCTCATGGGCAGCTCAGCGGAGCCGATCCCTATCGCGAAGAGCCTTTGCGCGCTTGCCAACTCGCGACCAAAGGTATCGCCGACTCACCAACCGGAATGGCCATGCCGGCTCCGCTCCCCGGATACGACTTCGCATTGCTGGCGCCGTTCGCGTCGCTTCCGTTCCCGCCGGCCGCAATCGCCTGGATCGGAATCCTATCGCTGGCTCTCGCCTCCTCGGTTGTTTCGCTCCGCCGGCTTACGAAGCTGCCGTTGACCGCCATATGGGCGGCGCTGATGGCGTGCGACGGGATCACGTCCATTCTGCTCGGCCAGCTCGTCCCGCTTTCGGTGGCCGGCCTTTGCCTACTCGCTCGTGGGTGCCGCACCAATAATCCGCTCCTGACTTTCGCCGGCGTCGGACTCGCGATGATGGAGCCCCATCTCGGATTCGGAGCTGTGCTCGCCGTTCTGCTCTTTGGATCGAACACCACGCGGATAAGCGTCGCCGGTGCAACGTGCCTTCTTGCCGGACTCAGCATAACCACCTTGGGTATTTGGGGCAACCGGGAGTTTTTCAGCGTCGTCCTTCCGGCACATGCCCTTTCCGAGGTGGCGTACGTCCAGCAATACAGCCTAACCCATCTGCTTCATCTGCTGGGCGTCTCGGACAAGAACGCCGTCACCGTCGGTTCGCTCCAATACGGAGCGATGCTCATTCTCGGCCTTGCGCTCGCACGCTCCATCGCGCAGAGCACCGGCGACCGGGCCTTCCTCGCGCTGATTCCCCCAGCCGCAGCCGTCCTCGGAGGCCCCTTCCTTCACATCTGGCAGATCGCCGCAGCAATGCCTGCGGCCCTCCTGGCCTATGCGACGTTCCCCAACCTCCGCTCATTGACGCGCTGGGCGATCTACGGCCTGGCGATTCCTTGGGGCGCAATCGCCTTCAGCGGAGCGATGCTTCCGGCGGAGGTCGTCGGGATCATCATCCTCGCACCGCGATTGCTCGGACTCCGCAAGCGCGCCGCACTCTTTGTGGCCACAGTTCCAATCGCTACGACGGCGCTCGCGATGTTTACCCTTGCAAGCAATCTGAAACCGCACGTCCCCAGCGAGGCCTTCAATGGGAATAGCCTTGCCGAAGACGCCTGGAAAGCCGTCGTCGAAACCGCACTTACCGACCATCCACTCATGTATCTGGCCTTCCGACTACCGACGTGGGCCGCTCTCGTCACGCTGCTCGTCGTTCTCATTCGCAGTGCGAGGAAGTCCATCCAAGAGGACTCGTCGCCTACGGGGAGCGACGTGGTGATCGGACGAAGAGAACAATTCGCACGGCCGCACGCGTGAAGCCGCGATACTGAGGAGCATTGATGTTCGGAAATCCCGTTGAAATCGTAATCATCGTCGGAGCAGCGGTTCTGCTCTTTGGCGGAAACAAGATCCGCGATGTGGCCCGCGGCCTTGGCGCGGCGCAACGCGAATTCAAGGTCGGCCAGGTCGAGGCCGACGCCGAAGCCGAACGCCTTCGCCAAGCGGCGCAAGCTCATCCCGCCACGCCGCCTTCCCCGACCGAACCTGGGAAGACCACCTCTACCGACAAGTCGTAAGTTCGTTTTCGCGTGCTCGCAGGGGAAACTTCACGCCACGACGAGCGCTCGTCGTCGGAAAGTAATTGGGATCAACGGGAGATGTCCTTCACGGAGCACCTACGGGAACTCCGTAATCGCCTGATGGTCTGCCTTGTCACAATCACGGGATTGGCCGTCCTTCTGTTCTGGCCGTCATCCTTTGCGATTCTCTGGCTCAAAAACACCTACTTGCCGCCGGCGACGATGCTTCACGCGTTCGCTCCGACCGACGTCATTTTTGCCGAATTCAAATTCTCGATTTACGGCGCGATCGTCTTGGGTTTGCCGGTTATCGTCTATCAAGTCTGGATGTTCATCGTTCCCGCCTTCCATCCGAAGACCCGTAAGATCGTTTATCTTTATACCGCACCGTCGTTGCTGCTGGCGGTCCTGGGCATTCTGTTCTGCCATTTTTTCATCATCCATCGCGTCATCGACGCACTCGTGGCGATGACCGGAGTGATCGCCACGGCGACGTTCGGAATCGAGTCGACGCTCAATCTCATCCTTCTGCTCTTCTTGGCCTTCGCGATCGTTTTCCAAACGCCGATGGTGATGGTGGCGCTGGCCCGCATTGGTCTGGTCAACGTTGCGCTGCTGCGCGGCTATCGGCGCTATGCGGCGATGGGAATTCTCTTGCTCGGCGGCATCGCGGCTCCCGATGCATCGCCGATCACGATGCTCTTGATCGCCGTGCCGATGTATCTGCTCTACGAAATCAGCATTTGGATTATCGTTCTGCTTGAGAAATCATGGAAACCTCGAAAAACCTCGGTATAAGGACGCTTCGTTCGTCGCTCAAAAGCGCGCTCGACGGAACCGTCCGCGAATTCCTCAGCCTCTTCTCGAATGTGCTCTTTGCGGTTCGCCTGCTCGCTGCATGGGCCTTTCTAACGTTCATCGGCGTGATCGTCGATCAAGGCAAAGATCCGAGTTTTTACCTCTCAACCTATCCGCCGCCGCTGGCGCGCTTGGTGCTCCGACTCGATCTCGTCAACATTTATCACTCGTACGGTTACGTCGCACTTATCGGATTGATTGTCACCTCGCTGACGGTCGCCACCTTCGTGCGCGTCATTCCGAAACGCATGCCGCCGTTGCGGCCCGTGATGATCGAGAAAATCCCCCTCCATGCGACGATTTCGCTCGTCGGAGAAGAACAGAGCATCCGCGAACGCATTGAGGGATTCTTCCGCACGCGCGGATGGATGATTCGCAAGCGCGAGTTCGGCGGGACTGAATGGACCTTCGCCGACAAGCACAACTGGGCTCGGCGCGGCGTGTTGGTCGCCCATGTGGGATTCGTACTTATCGCCGCCGGAACAACTATTTACTGGGCGCTCGGATTTAGCGGCGAGACAACCGTGCTCTCGGGTTCTTCCGTGCGCATTCCCCGAACGGATGCGCTCATCCATCTCGAGCGCTTTTTCTACAAAATCCAGCCGGTCGCCACGAAATCCGGCATCGTCTATCAGCCGATCGATTACGTCTCGGATCTCATCGTCACCGACCGGGAAGGGAATACGCGCAAAGAACGCCTGCTCGTCAACCATCCGATCGATATCGATGGAACACTCTACTATCAGGCCTCCTATGGTTTTGCAGTGAATCTCGTGGTGAGCAAGGACGGGCGGCCGGTCGCCGGAATCGCTCGCGAGAGCCTGCACGAAGGCGATGCCATTCCCCTTGACGCGAACGGAGAGTCCTTGGAATACGCGCGCTTCGCGCCCTCGATCGACCGCCGAACAGGTGCGATATCCCCCGATCCCCGCGTCAACGATCCGGGCGTCGTCCTCGCCGTTTTCGACGCCGATCGTCCGGTCGGTCAGGCGCTCGTGCCGTTTGGGGGAAGCCTTGATTTGGGAAACGGCTATCGCGTGAGCCCTCAGCGTTGGACGCTCTTTAGCGGCATTCAATACCGCCATGATCCCGGCATTCCGCTCGTGGGCTTGGGAGCGTTCGTCTTGCTCGCCGGCCTGTGCATCTCGTTCTACCTGCTTCCCGCGCGACTTTACGTGCGAATCGAAGGGAGCGGTCGAGCCTGGTCGGTAGGCATTGCCGCGACGACCGTGAAGGGATACGACTTGTTCGAAGATCAGTTCCGCGCGATCGTCGCGGAATTCGAACAAAGCGAGCAACACGCACTCAAGGCGCACGCGTGAACACATCGCGTCGCCGCCTAACCCAAAGATCCGTGATACCGTCGTACGCCGGGAGTTTTTCATGATTTTCGATCAGACGCTCGTCTTGCTGATTCTCACCGCATATATCGGAAGCGCGCTCACGCTGGCGATCTACGTTCTCGGGGGACAGACGTGGGCCAAGCGCATCGGCGCACCGCTCGCGTTCGTCGGTTGCATCGGACAATTCATTGAATTGATCGTACGCTACCAAACCTCTCACATCTGGCCGCTCACCAACCTGTACGGATCGCTCTCGCTGTTCTCAGCCATGAGCGTCGCGATTTTCCTCGCCTTCGCGGTAAAATACAAGCTCTGGCAGACGGGCGCGCTCGTCCTTGCGCTCGCAGCCGGATTCCTCGCCTACGGCCTGACCTGGAATGAGGGGTATCTCCCGCCCGTACCCGCGCTGCAATCCTATTGGATCAAAATCCATGTTCCGCTGGTCGTCTCATCCTACGCGGCATTTCTCGTCGCCTTCGTGACGGCAAGCCTGCATCTGCTGAAATCCTACAGCGATCGTTTTCTCGGCGGACGTCGCACGGGAAGCGTCATTCACGCCGCAGCGACGCCGGCGGGTAGCGTTGATCTCGGTCTTCGGATGCAGATGCAAAGTGAATTGTCCGCACCGCGCACCGTCGGCATCACACGAGAAGGAGCGAATATCACCGCCGCAGCAGCCGAGGGGAACGTCTTCGCTCAATGGCTGGAGGGCCTTCCGTCTGCGGCCACGCTCGACGTGATGACCTACCGCATCGTCGCCGTCGGACTCCCGCTGCTCACCGTCGGCGTCATCACCGGAGCGATGTGGGCCAAAGAAGCCTGGGGAGCCTACTGGCAATGGGATCCCAAGGAGACCGCCGCGCTCGTCTGCTGGATCGTCTACGCGTGTTATATGCATTTGCACACCCGCAGCGCCTGGCGCGGCACTCGCTCCGCCTGGATCGCCGTCGGCGGTTTCGGCGCAATCCTGTTCTGCTACCTCGGCGTCAACATTTGGATCAGCGGATTACATAGCTACAAAATGTGACTCCGCTAGAGTTTTGGTCCGTGTCCGGCGCCGGCCTTCAGTGATGCGGTACGATGATTCGGCTTGAGTCCCTTCTTGTGGGAACGTTCCTCCAGCCTTTTGAATTGGGCCGCAAGCATGGCGCTTGATATTTCCTTGGACGACGGCCAAACGCCGCCCCACGTACCGGCGTAGCGCTCGTAATAATCGGGTGCTTTCAGGTCCGGCTGAACGGGTATCCCGCCCGCCAGAAAGACAACGCCGACATCTTCGCTCGGCATTTCGCTGATAAACCGTTCCGCCGCCTCCGTCATGTTGCTGATGCGATGATGGAGGTCGTATATGTCGCTGCGATCCTCGAACCCAAGATCGGAATATTCGTCTGGCGAAAACCTGCTAAATCGTCCGATATATGCGAGCATTCCTTCCGGGGACTCATCGCGAGAGCGGCCCACGGCGGCGCAAAGTATCGCACCGAGAGGAAGAATATTTTCGTGGATGCTGAGAAGGTCAACAAGGTCACGGGGGCTCCGCGCTGCCGCAGCGGATGCTTTGCTCACCGCAAGGTCAACGGGGTGGAGCATATAACCAAAAACTTTATCACGCTGAATTTGAAAAAAGCGAAAGGCGCTGTCATTATGCCAGTCAAGCTGCATGGTGTCACCCAAACCTGCAATTTCAGCGCTCCGACAGTTTTCCCGGATATGGATCCATGAGACAGTACATCCGGCCTCGATCAAGGCCTTTTCGTCGGCTTCGGCCGCGGCGGCAAGTCCTTGGGCGTGGACTTGGAAACGGTCGGAAACCTCGGCGAAGCCGGCTCGATCTCCGTAACTCGGAAGGCCGCCCAGGATGTAGCTCTCAGGGTTACGCCCCTTCGCGAGTACGCCGAGGATATGGGATTGGAGTTCCGAGAGGGGCACGGCCTTCCCATATTTCTCGGCACGTTGTTTCCCGCCGCAAAGTTGTTCGATTTCTTCGGCGAGACATCGCCCATCCATGCCGCCATAGATTCTCAGGGCATTGGTGATCGCCAATGCGGCACCAGGGGTTACGTCTTCGGCCTGCCGACTACTCCAAAGCGCACGCGACCCATACTCTGCGAAAGCGCGACGGTAAAGGCTTTCAATCGTCGCTGGTTCTGCCGTTTCGTCGTCCATCGATCTTTTTTCCATTCCCTTGGTATAGAGATAGCTTCCGGTTTGAGGTGAATCCGACACTTCCCGCTAAATTCGATGCCGGGCGTTCGTTGACGAGGTGCCACCGTCCGACCAGCGTCGTTCCCGGCGGGAATGCTCCTCTTGCCTTCTGAGTTTGCCATCCAGCATAGCGTTTGATATTTCCTCGGAAGACGGCCACGTGCCGCCCAATGATCCAGCGTGGCGCTGATATTTTTCGAGTGCTTTAGGATTGGGTTGAACCGGCTTTCCGCCCTCCAGAAATACGACGCCGACGGCCTCACTCGGCATCTTTTTGATGAAGTGTTCCCCAGCCTCGATCATGGTGTTAATGCGCCGATGAAGGTCGCGCACGTCGATGGGTCGGCTGGTCGGCAGCGAGCGAAAGTCCTCTTCCGAATACCGACTATGGCGTTGGATATCGTCGAGCACTTCTTCTGGGGACTGTCCGAGAAATCGTCCCACGGCGGCGCAAATGACGGCTCCGAGAGGGAGAATATTTTCATGGATGGTCACAAGGTCAACAATGTCACGTGGTACTCGTCGCGCTGCGGCGGCGGATGCTTTATTCGTCGCAAGGTCCACGGGATGGAGCACATAACCGAAAAGCTTATCAGGTTGTGTTGGAAAAAAGCGAAAGGCGCAGTCGTGAACCCACTCAAGCCGTACTTTGTCGCCCATCCATTCAATTTCCGCGTCTCGCTTGCCGGCTTGAATCTTCTTCAATGACAAAGGAAGTCCGGCCTTCATTAAAGCCTTCGCGTCGGCTTCGGAAGCATCTTGGAGTCGCTCCGCCGAGTCATGGAAAATATCGATATCGTCGGTAATGCGCGGTCTATCCCGGTTTAACGCGAGACCGCCCGCGATGTAGCTATCTGGACTACGTCCTGCCGCGATTAAAGCAAGGATATGAATTTGGAGTTTAGTGAGGGGCATGGCAGCCATATTTTTCGCGACAAAGTTTTTCTACTTCGATCATATTTCACCGTTGACGGAGAGATAGCCTCGGGTTTGCGGTGAATCCGGCGCTTCCCGCCGGCACCTTGAAGAACCTCGGGAGTTGCCTAGCCCCAGTTGAGGAGGGATCTCGAGAACAGGGGCTTTGAGCGTTCGCTCCCTCGCGAAGCCTCAGTCCGCCAGACTGCGAGGCTCCGCAAGGAGCATCGCGGTGGAATGTGCTATAGCATGGGGGCAAGCGGCGCGATCCGGTCGCTCTCTCATCCATCTATCTTCTAGGACGCAAGCGCCGACGGCGCAAGGGGATTCACCAGCGTGGCAGATCACGAAGCGCAATCGTATAAAGACCAGGGAACTCCGGAAGAACAAACGCGTCGCACGTTCATGGCCAACGTGACCCTCGGCGTGGGCGCGGTCATCGGGCTCGTGCTCACCGTACCGCTGCTCGGCTCCCTGGTTCCCGAATCCGTCCTCAAAGGCAGCGGCGGCGGCATCTGGACGCCCCTGAGCGCCGACGAATTCAAACAACTCCAAGACGCAACCAAGGCTCCCGTCAAGCTCTCGATCTCGTTCAAATACGCCGACGGCTATATGCCGCCGGCCGACGACAATCAGTTCGTCTGGGGCATCCGCCTTTCTCCCGAGCAAGAAGCGGGTTTCAAGGAAAAACGGCCCGATCTCTTCGCGGATCCGCTCGGCAAGGTCGACTATCCGGCGGTGACGATGAGCTTCGTGGTCTTCAGTTCAATCTGCCCGCACCTCGGCTGCCATTTCAACTGGGACACCGGCCAAAATCGCTTCATCTGTCCCTGCCACGGCTCGGAGTTCAGTTTCGCGGGCGACCGCGTCGCCGGTCCCGCTCCGCGCGGACTCGATCCGTTGCCCTTGCGCAGCAAGGACGGCACCGCGGAAATAACGTGGATCCAGTACAAACAACAACAATCCGCGCGCGTCATCGTCGCGTACTCATAGAATTTAGGAGATCGTCACCGTGAATAACCCCCTCCTTAATTGGATTGAGCAGCGAACGGGTCTGGTCAGCGTTACAACGGACTTTCTGACCGAGGACGTCCCCGGCGGTGCGAGTTACTGGTACGTCTTCGGCAGCGCCACCCTTTTCGCGATGATCCTTCAGATCGTCACGGGCATCTTCTTGACGTTCTATTATGCGCCGTCCGTCGCGTCGGCGTGGGAATCAACAAAGTATATCTACGAGCACGTCCCCTTCGGCTCGTTCGTCATCAGTCTCCACTTCTGGGGCGCCACGGCGATGATCGCCTTGGTCTTCATGCACTTGCTCCAAGTTCTGATCTGGGGAGCATACAAAGCGCCGCGCGAAATGGCTTGGGTCGTCGGCGTCCTGCTGCTGGTCTTCACGCTCGTGCTTGGCTTGACCGGCTATCTCTTGCCGTGGGACCTCAACGCCTATTTCGCCTCGGCGGTGGCAATCAACATCGCGGCGTCCGTCCCGGTCATCGGTACGTTCATCTATCAGTTCCTCAATGGGAACGCGACGCTGGGAACGCTCACCATCAATCGTTTCTTCGGCCTGCACGTCTGGGCGATGCCCGCGCTGCTGGTCCTGCTCGTCGTGCTTCATCTGATGATCTTCCGCCATAACGGCGGCGCAGGTCCGGCGACCGACGTCGAGCAGAAAAAACTTCCCCAGGGGCGCTTTTGGCCCAATCAGATGTTCATGGACGCCGTCGCATCTTTCGTCGTATTCGCAATCATCGTGGCGCTTGCGATTTTCTCACCGGCTCCGCTTGATGAGAAAGCTGATCCGACAAACTCCTCATTCGTCCCGTTTCCGGCGTGGTATTTCCTCGGACTCTACGGCCTACTGCGCGTCGCCGCGCTTCTTCCGCACGAGATCTCGGGGCTCGCGAACCTGCTCGCCACGGTCGTCATCCCCGGTGCACTCGTAACATTCCTCATCCTCCTGCCCTTCCTCGATCGCAATCCGAGTCGCCGCATTTCCAAGCGCCCGTGGGTCATGGGCATCACCGCGCTCTCGATCGTGGGCGCCGTCGGTCTTTCTCTCTTCAGCCAATTCGCCATCATGAAAGAGGAAGCCGACGCGAAAGGCAAAGTAGCCGCCGCGCCTCCGCCGATAAGCGCACCGGCCGGCGGAACGCCGGCGTCCTCCGCCGCTAAGGGAGCTGCAATTTTCGCGCAAAACTGCAGCGGTTGCCACGGCGCGGCCGGACTCGGCCAGGCGAGTATTTTCCCACCGCTTGCGAAGAATGCAGTAGTCACCGGCGATAAATCCAAGCTCGTCGGCATTTTGCTCAACGGCCTCAACGGCCCCGTCGACGTAAACGGAACCAAGTTCAACGGCAGTATGCCGGCCTGGAAAGGGCAACTCTCCAACGCCGACATCGCCGCCGTCGCAACCTATATCCGCGCCTCATGGGGCAATAGCGCAAGTCCCGTCGCCGAAACCGACGTCACAGCCGCCGCATCCGGAAAATAACTTGGGCGGTGCCCCATCGTATTAAGGTCGAGCGTCGCATTCGCCGCTTTCGCCAAAACACGGTGCTGCCGTCGATGTGGCGGGGCAAATTCCGAACGCTGATGCGAGGTCACAACGTATGCAAAACCATCTTCTTAATTGGAGGAGGCTTGTGCTTCCTCGGTGACTCACTAAACGGTGGTAAATGGGAAATCCGTATTTTCATGAGGCAACTTGGGCGACTTTCGTTCATCTTGGAGCAACCTACAGTCTAGCGCACCTCAACGAATACACGTTCAGCGTCGTTGACACCGATGGCAAGGAGCGAAAGATCGTCGTAAACTTCAGCGATCACTGCTTCACGCGTGACGTCAAGTCGACGGATCATCCGCAGCTCTTCTATCCACGAAGCACTCGCAAACCCGTCGGTGTCTTTTGCTTTGAGAGATACGAGTACAGTCTTGGCCTGATAGGACACATCGCCCACGCCTCAACCGGGAAGGTCTGGAACGCCGGCGCGGATGTTTTCGCAATTGTTCCACTGATTAGTCGAACAGGAAAAGAAATGCTCTATGCCATCGTTTTCAGCCTGGAACGGGTCAAGGGCCTTCCCGTTGATCTACGCATGCGGATCAAGACGGCCTATCCGTGCGACGAGAAGCCGATTGAAACGTTTGGCGAGGTGCGCTTTCGACATCTCGTCGCTTTGCGAATGCGCGGCAAGAGCCCTGGCCGAATTACAGGTCGGCACCGCAAAAAGCCGCATGTGCCCTCTGAGGGGCCAGAAAAGAAATAGGCCCTTTCGGGCCTATCCGACCCCGGCCAAGGCCGGGATTCTCGCGGCGAACCTCTTACCTGCTTACGCAGGCTATCCGTCCAGTCCAGGACGGACCCTATCTTGCGACCGGGTGGGACTGGCTATTCACACGCCTCTTTATCCAGTGATCTATGCTGATTTTACCTCGTCGGCCGCAAATGTCAACCGATCGCCATGGGCGACCCTGAAATGAACGAGCATCGCTCGTAGAGCCTGCTTGCGTTGAGCCGAGCAGAGCAAGAGAACGTCTTGTCGCTTGCTCTGATTGTCCCAGGTGGGGGTGTCTCGAGCAGTTTCGGCCGAAACCGTCTGAAAAGGAACTTATTTATTAATACTAAATTAATTAAATTCTGCCGCCATATCCTCCTATTCACTGCGGCTATCCTATCGTCCAGGATTAGCCCCTCTACCAAACCAGGGCAATTCCAGTCCCCACCCGACTGCGGTGCGGTGCAGTCCCATTTCTGCACTTGACAAAGAGAACCGAATCTATCGCGATACAAGAGAATTATTAGATGGCCATAGCATAGTACGGTTCCGCAAAAGCGGGTATAGCGAGCTGAGCGTACGACAGCACTAAGGGAACTACTCGTCCAGACCTTTCCCGCCCGAATTTCAATACTGCATCAACAAATATATCGATGTCTTCCCGGCAGGTTCGGTGGTTGACGAGAGCCGCGCGGATCACCACACGGCCGTCCAGGGTCGTTGTGGACGGAGCCGCGACGCCGGATTCTTGCAAGTCGGCAACGATCGCAGCGTTGAGGCGATTGAGATCGCCGGCGTTGGCGCGATAGCGAAAGCAAACGATGTTCAGGGCAACCGGTGCCACTCTTTCCAACTCCGGTTCGCGATCGATGCGAGCCGCGAGCGCTTTGGCGAGCATGCACGTATTTTCGACGACGCAACCGAGCCGCTCGGTGCCGTACACCTGTAGCATCATCCAAATTTTTAGCGCACGAAAACCGCGAGAGAGATCGGGTCCGAAATCCATTGGCCACGGATAACCGGCAGAAAGCCCTCGCGCTTCTTCTTTCAAATACGCCGCCGGCGATGAGAAAGTGCCCATTTGCGCTGCGGCATCGCGCACGAGAATGCAGCCGGCATCGTATGGAGCTTGCATCCACTTGTGAAAATCAAAAGCGACGGAGTCGGCATCGCTCATGCCGAGCAGCAGCGGACGCAGCGACGGCGCCAGCATGGCCATGGCCCCAAACGCTGCGTCGATGTGAAACCAGAGCTTCTCTCTACGGCAGAAGAGCGAGAGCGCCGCAAGGTCGTCCACCGCGCCCGTGTTGACCGTTCCGGCCGTGCCGACGACCAGAAAAGGGAGCTCTCCCGCTTCCCGATCGTCCGCCACCGTCTTGCTGAGAACGGTGAGATCCATGCGACCCTCGGCGTCTGAGGGGATCAGGCGTAAGGCCTCCATGCCTAGCCCCGCCATATCCATGGCGCGCGCGATGCAATTGTGCGCCTGCGCGGAGGTATAGGCGCGCAGAGGGGCGTTGCTGACCCCTCGCATCCGCACGTCGTTTCCGAGCGCGGATGTTCTTGCGACAAGAACGCCGATCAGGTTGGCAAGCGAAGAACCGGTGACCAAGACCCCGCCTGCGGTGGAGGGAAAGCCGAGCATCTCCGCAGCCCAGCGAATAACAAGGCGTTCGATCTCGAGCGGCGCTTGATCCCAGCCCGCGAGATTGACGTTCAAGGCGCCCGCAAGCATCTCAGACAGCATGCCGACGACATTGCCTCCGCCGTGCACCCAGCCCATGAAGCGCGGGTGGATATTGCCGACCGTATACCGTTGCACGTGGGTTTGGAACGCCGCATACGCTTCGCGCAGATCACCAGGTTCATGGGGAAGCCGCGCATGACGCAGCGCGGCGCGCGACTCATCCGGCATTCTTCTCCAAACAGGCTGCTCTCGAACGCGGGCAAGATGGTCGATCATATCGTCGAGCATGCGGTGCCCAAGCGCTCTCGTCTCCCCCCAATCTTTCGGGTCGAGCGTCGGCGAATCATCAATCATCATACCCGTACATACTTAACGAACACGAAAGGGCCCTCTTGTACGCAGCCCAATTTTCGCGGACTTATCTGATCTCCACCTACAAGCACGCCGGCCCGTCGTAGAGGTAGAGTATCGCATTCGCCGCTTTCGCCAAAACGCGGCGATTCCGTCCATACGTCGGGTCAAACGCCGGCCGGTGTTGTGACGTGACGACGAACGCACGTGGCGCGGCGCAGATCACCAGACGCGGATCATTCTGCGCATTCGGTTTGAGATCGTCGGGCGCATCAAGCGTGACGACGTGTGGACGCGTGTAGAAGATCAAACCGTTACTTCCGCCCAGGCTCTGGATCGCGACGATATCTCCGGGGCGACGCTCGCGCTCGATCACCGCCGCAAGTTGAGGAATCGGCTTGAATTGCTCGACGAGCGGTAGCCCGACGAATGCGATCACAAATAGCGCACCGAAAGTCGCTCCCGCGAGAGCCCATGGAGCGAATAGCACGGAAACGCGCTTTATCAAGAGGAGCATGCAAAGCACTGCCCCAATCGCTATGATGATGCCGAGCTTGATCATCAGGTCCGTCAAACTTTTGAATGCATCCCCGAACTGCATAGCCTGCGAAAAACGCACGCCGGCAAGAGCGATCGCGAGGATACTGAGTGGGACTAGTGCACTCCACGCGAGTGCCGTCCGCCGATTATCCAATTCCGCGACACGGATGAACCACATCGCCACGGCAATCGCGAGCGCCGGCATCTCCAACGCGATATAGTTCGGAAGTTTTGTTTGTGCGAGACTAAAAAATACGAGCGGAACGATCGACCAAACGATGAGTAAGCGCTCCAAGGAGGCGGATACGTCGTTCCTGCGATTCCATGCCGAAACGAGCGCTGGGATGACGAACGCAAACCACGGGAAAAATCCCAGCACGAGCACCGGAAGGTAATACCAAATAGGACCACTTTGATTTTCGATGATCCCAAGATAACGACCAACACTATAATGGCCAAGCAGCGTTCCAAGTGCGGAATATCCGGCTCGCGCCGAGAGCATTACATACCATGGAACCGTGATCAGGGCGAAGATCAATACCCCGCTGAGCAAACCGGCACGTGTGGGAGTGTACTGCTGCACCCCACTTTGCCGCTCCCACCAAGCCCACGGAATAATCACCAACGCGACGATGACCAAAGCGATCGGTCCTTTTGCCAAAACGCCGAGCGCAAGCGCAATCCACGCAAGGAAACTGGATGTCGCATCCCCTTCACGTATCGCACGTACCCATGCGAAAATCGCCCAGACGATACCGAAGTCCAAGAGCGCATCCATGATCGCCAGACGGCCGATAATCGAGTGCAGAAGAGACGCCGAGAGAATGAGCGTAGCCAAGACCGCCGCCCGTGTGCCGATCATGCGCGCCGTGGCGACTCCGACCAGCGTTCCGATACCGATCGTCGCGAGCGCCGAAGGCAGGCGAAACGCAAAGCTCGTCATTCCGAGGAACTTCGCGAATAATGCGGCGATCCAAAAATAGAGCGGAGGTTGGATGAACCATGGAGTACCGTTGAAGTGCATGACGATGGGATCGCCCGTACGGAGGATCTCGCGCGCAACTTCAGCGTATGCGGTCTCGCTGTTGTCCCACAGCGTACCGATTCCCAAGCCCGGAAGCGTCACCAAAGACGCGAAGAATGCCCCGGCCAGACCCGAAAGCCAAAGCCCTCTTAACGGAGTTTTCACGACGAATGAGTGGGTTGGCAGCAGATATGCGGAAGTCCCGCGAATCCGCGAAAGTCCTCGGAGCCCGGAACGTCGAAGCCTTGGCGCTGTGAATGAATACGCGCATTCGGAACGGGATGCACCGGGTTACCCGGTCTCGCTAAACCTCTATGACCGCTCGGTATTGGTCGTCGGCGGCGGCGCCGTCGCGACGCGACGAATCCGGGGACTCCTGACCGCCGGAGCACGAGTGACGCTGGTCGCGCCTCATCTCACGGACGAACTCGAGCACCTTATGAGGGAGCCGGGTTTCGTGCTGCATCGGCGAGCATTCATCCCGAGTGATCTCGACGAGGTCTTCCTCGCGCTCGTCGCCACTGACGACGAACCCGTCAACGCGAACATAGTCGCCGAGGCTCGAGCGCGAGGCGTGCTCGTGAATGATGCCTCCGACAGCCGCCGCGGCGACCTGCTCATTCCGCTCGTCGAGCGGATCGGCCCGATTTCGATCGCGATCGAAACCGGCGGCCTGGCTCCGCTTCTGGCGAAGCGCCTTGGAGACGAGATCCGCGCGACGATCGATGAGCGTTACGCACGCGCCGCCCGAACGCTCGGACGCTTGCGAGATTATGTCCGCCGCACCGTACCCGTCGAACGCCGAGCGGCGCTCCTCGCCGACTTCGCGGCGATGCCCATCGCCGATCTCGCCGCTCTCCCGGCGGGAGCCGTCGATGATCTGGTCGACGCACGTTTGAGCGCTCCGAATGCGAGCACGCCCATTCCCTCGCTACTCTGCGCGACGCGCGCGAGTTCGCTGGCACTTGTGCAGTCGCGGATCGTCATGGCGGGACTGGCTCTTGCCGGAATCGCCTCGACGATTATCGAGATCAGCACTCGCGGAGACCGCTCACAAGATCGCGACATTCCCGATTTCAGCGGCGACGGCATCTTTGTGAGCGAAGTAGAGGCCGCACTGCGCGAGGGACGTGCCGACTACGCCGTGCATTCTTGTAAAGATATGCCCACGCAATTACCCGAGGATATGTGCATCGCCGCCTTACTCAAGCGTGAGGATCCCCGCGACGCCTTCTGTTCGGAGATCCATGCGTCATTCGACGCTTTACCGAGCGGAGCGCGCGTCGGAACGTCGAGTCCGCGCCGAACCGCTATGCTCCGCCTCCACCGACCGGATCTGGAATATCTCCCGATCCGCGGCAACATCGATACCCGTCTGCACAAGCTCCGCGACGGAAAATTTGAGGCCGTCGTACTCGCAATGGCGGGTCTCAAACGCTTGGGGATCCGGGCTCGTCACACGGTGCCCTTCGAGCGCGATATCCTTCTCCCCGCAGTCGGACAAGGCGCCATCGCCGTCGAATGCCGCTCCACCGATGCCGAGCTGATTACCAAGCTGCGCACGACGCTCTCCGACCGTGAGACCGAGTTGAGCGTCGCAGCGGAACGCGGCTTCCTCCGAGAGCTGCGCGGCGGATGCCAAGCTCCAGTTAGCGCGCTCGCGATCCTGGAAGACGACGAACTCCTTCTCGACGCCGCGATCACCAACCCTGAGGGGACCACGATCCTCCGTGAGGCCATTCGCACCCGTTGCACGTCGGCGGCGGAAGCCGAGCGGGTCGGCGTGACGCTTGCACGCAGTCTCATTTCCCAGGGGGGAGCCACACTTCTCGGGCAACAAAACCGAGGTCCGCTCGACGGCGCACTGGTTTTGCTCGGCCGCACGCGCGAAAAGCCCAGCCTCATCGCGGAAGCGCTACGCGCGCAGGGTGCTGAAGTCGTCGAGGCCTTCGACGCCGCCGAAGCTAAGCGAACCCTCGATGGACGGATACCCAAAGCGCTCCTCTTCCCCTCAAGCGGTTCGGTCGACGCGATTGCTGAATACCTTGCGGACTTGCACACCCAAGGCATCCGGCCTTTTGTCGCCGCGATGGGCGCACGCTCGGCGGCTACAGCCGAACGCCACGGCTTCCTTCCCAACATTATCGCTCCGTCGGCGACGATCGCCGACTTCATCCAGATCGTCACCCGCACTCTCGCCCAGGATATTCTTCTCAAATGATGATCGATAAAAGTATTATTGCGTTCGAGCGGGCCAAGCGGAATATCGCGGGCGGCGTGAATTCTCCGGTTCGCGCGTTCAAAGCGGTTGGGGGAACGCCGGTGTTCGCCGCATCCGCCGTGGGATCGAGCCTCGTTGATCTCGATGGAAACCGTTACATCGACTATGTGATGTCGTGGGGGCCGCTCATTCTCGGTCACGCGCATCCGAGCGTGGTTGAGGCAGTCCGCGCGGCCGCACAACGAGGCCTCTCGTTTGGGATGCCGACCGATGCGGAAAGCGATCTCGCGGAATTGGTCTGCACGATGGTTCCGTCGATCGAGCGGGTTCGCTTTGTTTCCAGCGGCACCGAAGCGACGATGTCCGCCCTCCGTCTCGCACGCGCCTTCACAGGACGCACAAAGGTCGTTAAATTCGCCGGCTGCTATCACGGCCACGCGGATGCATTTCTGATCTCCGCGGGAAGCGGTGCGCTCACGCATGGAGCGCCCGATTCTCCAGGCGTCACGCCAAGAACCGCAGAAGATACGATTGTTCTGCCGTATAACGATCTCGATGCAATTCATCGTGCATTCGAAGCGAATGCGGACGAAATCGCCGCCGTTATCGTTGAACCTTACGCGGGCAATATGGGGCTTGTTCTTCCTCAGGGAAATTTCCTTGCCGGTCTGCGCGAAGTGACGCGACGCTTTGGTGCATTACTGATCTTCGACGAGGTTATGACGGGTTTTCGCGTCGCGCCGGGCGGGGCGCAAGAGCGCGAAGGCATTCTCCCCGACCTGACGTGCCTTGGAAAGATCGTCGGAGGTGGGCTGCCGGTCGGGGCATTCGGCGGACGCGTCGACATCATGCGTCTTCTTTCACCGAGGGGCGAGGTGTATCAGGCCGGAACGCTTTCCGGGAATCCGCTCGCGATGGCAGCCGGATACGCCACTTTACGCGCACTGGATTTCATCGAAAATTACCAGAAACTCGACCACCTGGGGCGCACTTTCACCGACGGTCTTTCTTCGGTCTTCCAGAAATACGGAATCGCTCATCAGATCGCTCGCGCCGGCTCCATGGTGGGTTTTTTCTTCACCAATCAGCCGGTCGTTGATTTGGAGAGCGCGAAATCGAGCGACACCGCGCTTTACGCGCACTTCTTTCACGCGATGCTCCAACGCGGCGTCTATTTTCCACCCTCTCAATTCGAAGCGATGTTTCTGTCACTCGCGCACACGGAAGCCGATATCAATCGAACGATCGCCGCCGTCGAGGACGCACTTCAAGCACTCATCGCCAAACGTCTCCACGCGGACAGCATGGTTTAGATGCTCACGTATCCGAGAACTCCCTGCGATTGTAGAGCTTACGCCGCCGTTGCGGAGGTTCGAACATCCTCCGCCTCATTCACGTTCGGACGGCGAAGATAGGCTGCGGTTCCAAACGCTAACGCGATCCACCAGAGATCGGCGACTTTCGGGAACCACATCAAATCATCCACAATCTGGTGCGACGCGAAGGCGATCGTCACGGCGAACGCAGCGAGCGCGAAATCATTTTCTTTCATTCGACGATAGCACGCCGATATGACGCTTGCGAGCAACCCGAACGTCGCGAACAGTTGCAGCAAACCGCCCTCGGCCAAGGCTTGCAGATACCACGAATTCGCATGCGTTCGCACGCCGACAAGTCCCACGCGCACTAGTTCTAGTTCGAAATTTCCGGCACCGACCCCGAAGAGCGGATGCGTTCTCCACAAGGCAAGAGCAGCGTTCCATAACTCTCCGCGCGTTCCGACTCCGCCCGGAGCGACATCACTCGCACCCGTGGACAGATGAAGAAATGCAGCTAGCGAACCCGTCGTAGAGAGACTCTCGATTCCGAGGGCGCCTAATCCCAACGCGAAGCCGATCGCTAAAACCGTGAGAATACGCGCTCGCTGTTCACGTCGCGCGAATGCGAGGATCATCACCGCGACAAGCGCCGCCACGCAACCGGCTCGCGAGAGCGTCAGGACCAGAGCAACGATCTGCAACAGGATCGAGGCAATCCCCAGACGCGCACGCCGCGATAATACAAGGAAACTCAGGGGTAAAGTGATGCCTAAATATCCGGCGAGTTGATTGGGCCCCTCGAGCGGTCCGGCGATACGGGGAATGCGATATCCGGCGACGTCAACCCAAGAACCCGCTCCGCGAAATACCTCGCTGATCGCGAGCAACGCGACGAGCGCGGCCGCGAAAAGTATCGCATCCAGCACGACCTCGACACGTACGCTGCGTCGCACGGCCGACGCGACGACGACGAAAAGCAGCAGATATTCAACTTGTTTGAGCGTTTCGCGCAAGGCGGCTTCCTGATGTTCGGCGACAAAAATCGAGATTGCGCTCAGAATAACGATGACCGCTTGGGATAAGGCAACGGATCGCCAGGCAGAAGGTCCCTCGAAAAATTGTCCGGAGCGGCGCACACTTCCGATCAGGAGCCCCACGCTCATCCCGAGCAATGCGACTTTGGGGAACGTGAGCGTCGTCGAACCGACGTAGCGATAAAACGCGTAGGGTTCGAGCAGGATGAACCCGGCTACCGCGAGGACGGGTCGCCAGAGCATGAGGAGCATGAAGGCGACTCCGGCTAGCAGAAAGAGGAGACCCGAGGCGAGATCGAGCGTCGGCACGAATGAGCCGTTTCGGCGCGGGCAGCCGGTTCCCGGCATTCCACCGTTGAAGCCGTGGCTCTCGATATCTCGGATTAGGATGAACCTTGTGACGACACTTCAAACCGGATCGCCGGTGAGACGCATATGGCTCTAGTTTGCATGGGTATGTCGCACCGGACCGCGCCGGTCGAGGTGCGCGAGCGACATGCGTTTCCAGCCACGAAAATGGGCGAGACGTTGATCGCCTTGCGCGATTATGAGGCGATTCACGAAGCGGTGATGCTGCAGACATGCGGACGCCTCGAGATCTATGCGGAAGTTGAGAGCGTCGAACCCGGCACGACGCAACTGCGGGCGTTTCTGCGGAACTTTCGCCACGCGGGCGTCGATGATCTCAGTTCATACCTCTACACGCTACTCGATCATGAAGCGGTCGACCATTTATTCCGAGTGACGACGGGCCTCGACTCGATGCTCATCGGAGAAGCCGAAATTCTTGGTCAAGTCAAGGACGCATACGTGCAGGCTCACCGGGCAGGCTCACTCGGCAAGTCGCTGCATGCGCTTTTCCGTGAAGCCCTCAGCGCCGGCAAAGCCGCGCGTACTCAAACCGCGATCGGGCGCGAGTTTGTGAGCGTCGCGACTGCTGCAGTAGATCTGGCAAAACAACGCCTCGGATCCCTTACCGGAACGTCCGTCCTCGTCGTCGGAGCCGGAAAGATGGGTGCGACCGCAGCGAAACGCCTCAAGCACGAGGGCGCCGGAGAACTCGTGATCGCCAATCGTACGGCACAGCGCGCCAATGAAATCGTGCGGCGACTCGCTACCGGCTCTGTACGGGAGCTTCCAAGCCTGCCCGAGGCCGTGAGGGAAGCCGACATCGTCGTTACCTCAACGGGAGCCGAGACGTTCTTGATCACCCGAGAACTCGTGCGCGACGCGATGCGCTCTCGTCCGGAACGCCCGCTTTTCATCGTCGACATCGCTGTCCCACGCGACGTCGATCCGGAGGTCGCGCATCTCCCCAACGTCTCGGTAGCGGATATTGATTCCCTCACCGGAGCGGTCACCGCGAATCTTGAACAACGGCGGGCGGCAATTCCCCTCGTTGAGGAGATCATCTCCGAACACACCGGACGCTACGAGCATCGGCATCGCGAGCTGCAGACAATTCCCACCGTGAGCGCACTCGTCCGGCGTTCCGAGGCGATCCGCGCCTCGGAGATCGAACGCCTCATAGCTCGCTGTCCGGAACTGAGCGAACGCGAACGGATGCTCATCACGGGCGCCTCGCTCTCGATCGTCTCGAAGCTCCTTCACCCCGCGATCACCAGTATCCGC
The DNA here is from genome assembly GCA_035937855.1 of Vulcanimicrobiaceae bacterium. GTDB lineage: Bacteria > Vulcanimicrobiota > Vulcanimicrobiia > Vulcanimicrobiales > Vulcanimicrobiaceae > DASZHL01. Next base: position 9,939 of record DASZHL010000046.1, on the reverse strand, counting down.
GAGGCGGCGGCCCTCGGTCGCGACGAGGCCATCGCCTATACAAAGTTAATCGAGACCTTGTTTGAACTCGGCGCCGGCGAAATTCCTTCGCCGATGAAACCCGCGACGCGCGAACGAGTCTCCTAAAATGCCGGCGACGCCGCGGCGCGGCAAGGTCATTCTTATCGGCGCCGGACCCGGCGATCCCGGGCTCATCACGGTGAAGGGGGCGCGAGCGATCGCGCAAGCCGAAGTGCTGGTCTACGACGCACTTGCCTCCGAGCCCATTATCTCCCTTGCACCGGCGGCTTGCGAACGCATCGACGTCGGGAAACGCGCCGGTCGCCACACGATGCCGCAAGATGAAATTATCACGCTTCTCGTGCGCCTCGCACGCGAGGGCAGACGCGTCGTTCGCCTCAAAGGCGGTGATGTGTTCGTTTTCGCGCGCGGCGGCGAGGAGGCCGCAGCGCTGCAAGCGGCGGGCATTCCGTTCGAGATCATCCCCGGAATCACGTCGGCCATCGCCGTCCCGGCCTACGCCGGCATTCCGCTCACCCATCGCGATCACAACACCTCGTTCACCGTTGCAACCGGACACGAAGACCCGACGAAGGGAATCTCGACCCTCGACTTCGCCAAGCTCGCGAACCCCTCGCAAACGCTGGTGTTGTTGATGGCAATGGGAAATCTGCGCGCGATCTGTACGCGTTTGATCGAACATGGGCTTCCGGCGGAGACTCCCGCGGCGGTCATCCACGAAGGCACAACGCCTCGCCAACGGAGCGTTAGCGCGACGCTGGAGACGATCGCCGAAGCCGCAGAACAAGCCGGGATCGGAGCACCCGCCGTCGTCGTGATCGGAAACGTCGCGCGCGAAGCCGAGAGGCTTCGTTGGTTCGACACCTCACCGCTTTTCGGCGCACGCGTCCTCCTGACTCGACCTCGCGCGCAAGCCGACGAAATCAGCGCCCGCCTCTGGGAACTCGGCGCCGAACCCGTCATCGCACCCTGCATCGCCATTGAGCCGCCGAACGACGGAGAAGCAGCGGTTCGCGCCGTCGCGAGCGTTCGTTCGTACGATTGGCTCGTTTTCACGAGCCAAAACGGAGTCAAAGCATTCTTCGCTATCCTCGACGCCGATAAGCGGGACGCGCGCGCACTCGGCGATGTCCGGGTGGCGGCAATCGGATCCACGACGGCCGAAGCTCTCCAGAAGCACGGGGTCCGCGCGGACCTCGTTCCCTCGCATTTCATCGGTGAGACCTTCGCGGATGAACTCATCGAGCGGAGCGCGGAGGGCGAGCGTCTCCTCTTCTTCCAGGCGCAAGAAGCCCGCGAAATTCTCTCAGAACGCTTGCGTGGGGCCAAGAGGCACGTCGACGTCGTCGCGGCCTATCAAACCCGCATCGTGCGCGACGACACGATCGCCGAAGCTGCTCGCACCTGCGACGTGTGGACCTTCGCCAGCGCCTCAAGCGTCGATGGTCTTGCGGTAAATCTTCCGAATCTCGCCAAAGAGTCTGCGGGAAAGCGGATCGCATGTATCGGACCGATCACCGCGCAAGCCGCGCAAGGTCATGGCCTTCACGTCGACATGCTCGCCGAGGAGCACTCACTCACCGGCTTGCTCGATATTCTTGAAAATGACGAAGGGCGCCCCGTTCGGCCCCCCACGCCTTCCCAATCTGACGCTAGACAACGTTGAGGGTCCCCCGGTAAGATAAGACCGTTGAAATATGTTTGGCAAAGCTAATCTTGAAATTCACCGCGCTAGGACATTTATGTCCCGGTTTCCGGATGGACATCATCTTCACTTCAAGCAGGCATAACGCTTAAATGGCTTCGAATGATCTCACGGCCCAGTCCAAGGTTGGACCAAAAGACCTTTCCGGTCTTTTTCTCGCCGGGCTGCTTGCGCTTTTCACATTCATGGTTCCACTCGCATTCGAAACCCAGCATTTCGCCGAACTCGCCGGTTATAATCGGCAAACGCTCGGCCCGCCGTTGATCCGGAACTTCTATCCGCCGTATGCGTCCCTACAGTGGATGCTCAAATACGATCTGCGGTTCAAATCCGAGGTCGTCGTCTCCAAAGATCCGCTACAGCGTAAGGATTTTCTTCCCTCAACCGATAGCATTCATATAAATCCACATGAAGCTGCCTGGGCTCAAAAAGCCTTCGCCGCCGAACGCATGCGTCTCCTATTTGAATTTATCCTCGGCGTCATGGTCTTCGCTTTCACGGCCGGGAAACTCGTGAAGCAAAAGCCGACGAGCGGCATGCACGGGAGTGCTCATTGGGCCTCCGCGAGCGATATGCGAAAATCAGGCATGACGACGACCTCAGTCGGCGTCGTCCTCGGTCAAGATCCAAAAACGAAAAAACTCCTCATTCATTCCGGTCCCCAGAACGTTCTCGGTCTGGGCCCTCCCGGCGTCGGCAAGAGCGACGGCATCGCGATTCCCACGCTCCGAAAAACCTGGCCCTCAAGCGCCATTATCTTCGACCCTGCCGGAGAACTCGCCGACAAAACGGCTGACGCCCGCCGCCGGAATACCCGAGTCGTCATTTTTGATCCGCGCAATCCCAAGACGGCGCGGTACAATCCGTTCGCGGGCATGACCGCCCACGACATCGATGCCATCGAGACGGTGCTCTCCGCGTACATCCTCGACAAAGATCCGCTGGAGATGCAAGAAAACTCGCGTTTCTTCATCACCAGCGCCATCGAGGTCGGCGTCGCCCTCGTCGCCCGCACCTTGGAAATCGGCGGAACCAATCTCGGTACGGCGGCGAACTATTATTACGCCGGCGGCTGGGAAGACGACGCCGAGTTCGCCGAATCGCTCACGCGTTCAGATGTTCCCTACGTCGCAAATACCGGCAGCAAACTCTTGCGCATGCATAATGAGCTTCGCTCCAGCATCATGGGAACGCTGACCCAATATCTCTCGATCTTCCGCAGTAACGACATCTCGAATGCCGTCAGCGAATCGGACTTCAGCTCCGAGATGCTTCGTTCCCAACCCACGTCGCTCTACCTCATCGTCCGCGAGAAGGACCAATCGCAACTCAACCCGCTCCTCCGCATGCTGATGACCAGAATCCTCGACGACCTCACCGAGAAAATCCCCAAAAAGGACGATCAATCCGTCCTGCTGATGGTTGACGAGTTTCCCTTATTGCGCGCGCCGGTCTTCCAGCGAAAACTTGCGACCTTCCGGAAATACCGCATTCTCCCCGTCCTTTTGGCGCAGGCCGTGACGCAGATCAAGGATTATTACGGACAGAACGAATCGATCACCGGCCTGTGCGACGTCCGCGTCTTCTTCTCAACGCTCGACCTTCCGACCCAAGAACTCGCCTCATCCAGTTGCGGAGAGACCACGTTGTGGTCGCAATCGACTTCGAAGGACGCCCAGCGAAAGACCTCAACGACGACTCAGGAGACTGGGAGAAAGCTTCTCTTACCCAGCGAGCTAAGCTCCCTGCGGGAGCGCCTGGTCATCGCCAAGAAGGGCGACTTTCCAATCCTCGCCGAACCTGTCCGCTCTTACAAGGACAAGCGCTTCCAGTTTCCGGCAATCGACTCTCAGTGAGATTTTGAAGGTCCTTCACGCTTAAGGACGAAAACTTACGGGGTATGCCGTTCCGTTCCGGGCCCTATGTCGACCCCTTCGTGGCCCGACGAACCGATCTCTGACCGCAGGCAAGCGGGAGCATTATGAAAACCAAGGAACCGCTGGCACGCCCGAAGCTGGGACCCAAAGATCCAAACGGCATCTATCTCGCCGCCCTTGCCGCGCTTCTCGTGTTGATGATTCCGCTTAGCTTCGAGACCCAACTCTTCGCGTCGCTCGCGGGTTACGACCAACGCGAACTCGGCGCTCCGCTCGTCGGGACGTACTATCCACCGTATGCCTCCTTGGTGTGGATGGTGAAATACGACCTCCGCTATCGACCTCTTGGTCCGATCGTCGCAGGTCCGCCCCGGGCCGACGGCACCCCGGGGCCTATGGTACCCTCGAGTGGCGGATTTACGATCAACCCGTACGAGTCGCTATGGGCACGCGAAGCCTTCGCGAACGAACGTTTGCGACTCGCGTTCGAATGCTTCGCCGTCTTCGTTCTTTTTTCGTATTTATCCGGCGCATGGTCGAAGGAGAAACCCAACACCGGAGTCCACGGAAAGGCAGCTTGGGCAAGCGCCGCGGACATCCGGAAGTCCGGGATGACCCGGGCTACGGTCGGTGTCATCCTCGGCCAAGATCCGAAAACGAAGAAACTCCTCGTTCACGAAGGTCCTCAAAACGTCATTGCAATCGGTCCGCCGGGCGTCGGGAAAAGCGATGGAATCGCAATTCCGACACTCAAGAAAACCTGGCCGTCCAGCGCGATCGTCTTCGACCCCGCAGGTGAACTTGCCGATACAACGGCGGATGCACGCCGCCGAAACACCCGCGTGCTCATCTTCGATCCGCGCAATCCGAACTCGGCGCGCTATAACCCCTTGGTCGGTATGGGTCCATACGATATCGATGCGATCGAGACGGTGATCTCCGCGTATATCCTCGACAAAGACCCGCTAGAGATGCAAGAAAACTCGCGTTTTTTCATTACCAGCGCCATCGAGGTCGCGGTCGCGTTGGTCGCGCGTACCTTGGAGATCGGGGGAACCAATCTCGGTACGGCGGCGAACTATTACTACGCCGGCGGGTGGGAAGACGATGCGGAATTCGCGGAGTCGCTGACCCGCTCCGAAGTTCCGTATGTCGCAAACACCGGGAGCAAGCTTACACGCATGCACAACGAGTTGCGTTCAAGCATCATCGGCACCCTGACACAGTATCTCGCCGTCTTCCGCAGCAACGACATTGCCAACGCGACCAGCGCGTCGGATTTCACCGCACAGATGCTCCGAGCGCGACCCACGACGCTTTACCTTATCGTCCGTGAAAAGGATCAGACCCAGCTCAATCCCCTTCTCCGCATGCTGATGACGCGACTGCTCGACGATCTGACCGAACGCATCCCAAAGGAGGGAGAACAGTCCGTCCTGCTGATGGTCGACGAGTTTCCCCTCTTGCGCGCACCCGTCTTCCAACGAAAGCTCGCGACCTTCCGGAAGTATCGCATTCTGCCCGTCCTCTTGGCCCAGGCCGTGACGCAGATTAAGGATTATTATGGACAGAATGAATCGATCACCGGCCTCTGCGACGTTCGCGTCTTCTTTCCGACTCTGGATCTGCCGACACAGGAGATGGCATCGGCGACCTGCGGCGATACGACGATATGGACCCAATCGATTTCACGAGACGGCCAAAAAAAGACCTCAACGACCACCCAGGAATCGGGTCGCCGCCTCCTCCTGCCGAGCGATCTCGGATCGTTGCGCGAGCGTCTCGTCATTGCGAAAAAGCTCGATCAGCCGATCCTGGCCGAACCCGTCCGCGCCTGGAAGGATCCACGCTTCAAGTCGCCTCAGCCTGCCGCACCGTTCAAAGATCCCCCGATTGGACGGGCATGACACCCCTTTTGGTGGGCTTGCATCTTGCTCATATGCGCGGTATCATAAGCGCGCATTTCCCAATCTCGGCATGAACTGAATCATCCGCAAGTAATCTTTTCAACTTATGAAAGGCCGGTTGCGATGAAAGTCGTACGCGATCTTCGATCTCTCTAGAATGGCAGGACTCCCACTTGCCGCGAGAGAATGTTTGTGGAGAATCTCCGGACATGATTGCCGGGCCCAAAAGGCCTAAGGAAAAGTAGCATTATGACTGAGCATGTCGACGCGCGTGAACGCTATATGGACTCTTATCTTACGCCTGAACAAGAGGCGACAATCGATGCCACCCGTGGGCCGAACGCCTCGACCACGGAAACCGGCAGGGATCCGGATGAAGAGGACGACCAGGAACAAGAACGAGAAGCGGCTGCGCAGAGGCGTTCCGTGGAGTCACAAGAAGCGGCTCGAGCAGCCGAATATGATGCGGCTCGTGCCAAGACTGTAGAGGCTGACAAGCAGCTCAGCGAGACGCTTGTGGCTATGGACATCGCACGTGCTGAGCTTGTTACGGCGGATGACCTTCTCACCGTAGCTGCAACGAGTTCACCCGAATTTAACAAACAGCTCGTCGCCGATGCCAAGCGACATGTCGACCTTGCCAAAGACGTAATCACATCGCCGACGATTCAGCAGACGATTGCGAGCCTCGAGGCCGAAAAAGCTCCTTCCATGACTGCGGCTAGCGAAGTCGCCGGCATCATGGCCGAAGTCGAAGTCAAGGCCGAAGAAGCCCAGACCCAAGAAATCAAGACGGAAGTTCAGGCCGAAGAAGTCAAGGCAGCTGAAGTTAAGGCGGAAGAACTCAAGACCGAAGAGCCCCTGACCGAAGTGGGGCTCGTGCTTCTTCAGGCGCAGATGATTAGACAGGCGATTAACGAAAACCCCTCTCGTGCATTGACGGCAACGAGAAACCAAACGGCCATCCACGAACAATCGAAGAGGCCGCGGAGTTTGGTCGAAGGGCATGCGCGAGAATTTTCGCTAAGAAAAATCGCGTAGTACCAGGTGTCGTATCTTTGAGTAAAACAGCCTCCTTATGAAAATAGGAGGCTGTTTTTTATTTCAAAGCACGATATGGGAGGCTGGCTTCAATGTGAACAATTTCGCGCCGATTGGGACTTTCGGTCCCGGAGAGAGGATTACAAGAGCAATGAAAGAAGAGTTTCTGCGCTTCCGCCGCGACGCTACGCAGTTCATAGCTCAGTAGTACCCCCGATATCTCGCGAATTGTCTATCTATTCCTCCGAACTCTCACAGCTTCGCATCCATATTTTCGGGCCCAATGAGCATAGCCCTGCTTCCAGGGCATACGGGAAAGCAAAGTCGGGCTGAACGACCATGCTTGTAATCCAAAGGTCCTGGCGTGGGAAACAAGGTTTAGATCAATCCCGCCTAGAACAATCTCCCCAATACGTAGTCATTCATTTGTGTCCAGGGAACGTGGATTATGAGATAGCGCAGAGAACCAGCTCTCGATACACGCAATGAACACGCAACTCTAAGGATTCCCGCTATGCGAAAAGATATTACGACGGACGAGCTTCGGGGCCTCTATATTGAACCGTACTTGGAATACATTTCATATGAACTCGATCGCATTTCCAAGCTTCAAGGGGAAAACTTTAGCCGAAATCGCAACGTCAGCGCTCCCCCGACTGACCTTGAACCGATTTTGACGGACCTCCACGGACAGAGCAGGATCGTTGGTCGTACCGCGCGCCAGGCGATGCAGTTTACCCAAGAAGAATCTGCTAAAATGGCTGATCTTAATATGAGGAGAAATGAGATCTTTGGACGGAAAACCAATCCGGAGTACACCGTTCAACGAGCCAATGCGGTCACTTGGCAAGATCCGGACTACCTCACAGCAAAATTCAGTTCCCCCTTCGCGAACTCTAAACTCAATTTCTTAAATAATAAACTCGCGGCAGTGGAAACGGATATTCAAAAGATCAAATCGGCCCGTGAGCAACGCGCTATCTCCGCGGAAAAATACGCCCAACGTGATTTCAATCGAAGAAATATTGAACCATTGCTTACCAATGCCGATCGTTTCGAAAAGTACAAAGCATTGCGGGACAGCTATACACAGCAAGTGGAGGAGCTGAAAAAAGCCCACGCCGGTTTCCAAAACTTCGTCGCAGGTGGCGCGACCGCAGCGGAGCGGATCGGTATAACGTATTACTCGGTTGAGGATTCAGTGCCTCCCCCGAAACCTCTCCCCACGCTGAGTACGATGCAGCTTATCCTCGGCCATGATAAGAATGAAGCACACGCCATTGCTCAACGCCTGAGTCTCGCTGCGTTCCTGGAATCCGGCGGAGCGATCCGCGTTTCCGTAAGCGATCCGCCTGTCATCCACTCGATAAAGGGCAACCGTCCGTACAATCTTCATGACGAGTTTTCGTCTCTCCTTAATCGACTGGCCTGTCAAGTGGACGTACATCAAGATCTTTATAGCAAGCTTCAAGCCAATGCCGTCGTCATTCCTGACAAGACGGTGCTTGACGAGAAGATCAAGGCCATGGAGATTCAGCGAAAAAAAGAACTCATAGATGCAAAACGAGAAAACCGAATAACGGCAGACTATCAAATGAAGCTCGAGAACCTCCGTGAGCGCGCACAAACAGGGAACAGTTTCCAACGTTTTGTCGCCGTCTGTGAACTCAAATATCAAGAGCTGCAAAAGCATCCAACGGCTACCCTCGTTGACACGATACTCTTGAATGCAACAGACGAGGTATGCACTGATGAAAGCTACCAAAAAGCGCATGCGAAACTCATCGGTGATTATAGGACGCACGAGGAAAGATTCAATAGCTGGGCGATGGACGTCAAAGAGACTGAGGCGAACAAACGCCGAGTCGCAGCCGTGCGCGATGCCGTCTCGAATCTCATTCGGGACACGAATGCGCTGTTCCATTACGGCGTCGAATTCCCATGCGTTCCCAGCAACGTGAGTGACGAGGATCTCGTCTCTCACGCCCAAGCCCTTCTGCGGGAGTTCGCACCCTCAATCACGAGCGAACGTGAAGATCTCAATCTCTACCTCCATACCGATCGTCCACTTGATCGAACGCTGCGCCTTAGCGTGCCATAGAGCGCGTAGCTCGACCGATTTCAGATCGATCTCGCCGAGCCGAGCGGCGAAGCGTCGTGCTGAGGACGAATCCGGCTCGCGCCGAATGGACTGAAATGCTCGTTGATGATATGACGGCAACGGCGGCGAGCAATCGACTCGTCTGCTATGGCGCGATACCCGGGTGCGCTCGAGAGAACCGGCGTACACAATCGAGTTGGGAGCCTTCGAAGAACGCTTCACCGGAGGGGCCGGCGTTCAACGCCGCGTCCACTTGGGCTTGTCCAATTTCGGCATAGTGAGATCGACATTGGCCCCAGCCTCGTTGCCTAGCATATGCGCATCGGCATTGTAGCGGACCCGAGTTGAGTCGATTGGTCCGTGGGTGTGGGTACGATGCGCGTAATAGTCGTCAAGTTCTCCCTTAGCGCGCGCGACGGCATTGATTCCCCTCACCCCATGTACTCGCTTTACGTCATTGAATTGTTGCATGAGGCGTTCTGAAATCGCCTCAACCATACCCTGGCGGTAGTTACTGAGCCATTCCGTCGTATCCTTTCCCAGGAGTGCGGGCCCGCCGTGAGCCTGGTCCGATTGGCGAATGACTTCATCCGCCAAGTAAGTCCAAGCGGCGGCAATGACTTCAGCGTTGATATCACGCGCGTGTATTACCGTTTCCCTTGGGTGACTGGGAGTAGTGTAATGGCATACCCGTCCGAAGAATACCCGCTCCAGGCCCGTCATGAGATCGAACTGCCATATTGTCTGCGGGTCGTGGACGAAAAGCACTTTGAACGGGTGATCCCGGATAGGCACGCGCTCGTAGTCAGCAGGGGAATCCTTCTCGAGTGTAAAGACGGCCGGTATCGCACCGGACACCTTAGCTGCGGCAAGGTCCGCAGTTGCGGTTTTAAGGTCTCCGGCCTTCCATTTTGCAAGCTCTTTGCGAATAACTACCAAATCATTACCCATCCGGTAATTGTATCACATTTTTTGCTTATTTTCAATCGCCCGAACCCACACATGTATTGACCGACAGCAAACCTATGGCTATGCGGGGCAATTCCGGAGGTTCGATTTTCCCGGATCGGAGACGCATCGCGTTACGAGCCCCAGCGTGCAGGGTGAGAGCAATCGTCGCTAATGGTTCATCGGAGAGGCATTGTGCTAGAGGTCATCCCAAAACCCCAAATAGCAGCCTGAAGAGTAGGGCAGGGACACTGGCGAATTGCCTGGTGCATGGCGTGGAAGCGACTAACCGACAAGCAGTGGGCTGCGATTCGCCCACATCTTCCGAGGTTGCGGGCA
>DASZHL010000045.1:0-65770 GCA_035937855.1 Vulcanimicrobiaceae bacterium | reverse complement strand
TGCCCGCAACCTCGGAAGATGTGGGCGAATCGCAGCCCACTGCTTGTCGGTTAGTCGCTTCCACGCCATGCACCAGGCAATTCGCCAGTGTCCCTGCCCTACTCTTCAGGCTGCTATTTGGGGTTTTGGGATGACCTCTAGTCTCCAATAAATTAGAGGAAGGTCGCAAGGGCACGCTCTCCGACGCGGTGAAGGAGAGTACAGCGATCGTTCGTCGTGAACGAGCGATTCGTGCTGAGCGCGCTCGTCAAGCAGTGGATGGGGAAGTTGCGGAAATTGAAAAAATGCGCGCAGCTATTGAAGGCAAGTACCAGGAGAGTTTCAAGCGGTATATCGACTACCAAGACGTGCTCCTTCGTCTTGGGACCGTTGAGACTGCACAAAAACAGGTCGTTCGTCTGAAGGCACTTCTGAGTGGTCGCCGGAGCACGAACCTGCTGACCATCGATAGGACGTTGCCTGACGATGATCCAGTTGTTCAGGTAAAAATTATTTTCGAAGTCGTCGACGCGGAGCGCGCGAGAGCAAGCCGCGAGAAGCAACTGAAAGATAGCGAAAAACAGCATGGAGCGACGCGGAGATCCAAATAAAGATGGGGACTTCTCCGCCGTTCTGCGCGCATACGGCGCGACTTTTTCGTCGTACGTTTGATCGCGTCGCCTAGCGTCGTCGATTTTCCTTCGAAGAACTCTGGATGTGAGCGGCGAATCGTTGGACCTCTGTGATTCGCTCTACTCTTCCCAAGTGGTCTCTTTCTTTACGCGCGTGGCAATCTCAGGCGTTCGAGTCTTGGATGTCTCAGCGTCCCGAGGACGCGCTCATCGTCGCAACGCCGGGAGCCGGCAAGACGCGCTTTGCGGCGCGGCTTGCCCACGCGCTTCTCGCCGATCGCAGCGTCCGCCGCGTGATCGTCGTGGTACCGCGTGAACATCTGAAGTCGCAAGTCGCTCGTGCAATGGCGGGTGCCTGTGTTCAGCTCGATCATCGCTTTCGCAACGCGGATCGGATAATCGCGCCTGATCTCGACGGCGCCGTCGTCACCTATCAGCAGGTCGCTGCGGCTCCGCAGACATTCACATCACTTGCACGTATTCCCACGCTGGTTCTCTTCGACGAGATTCACCATGCCGGCGAACAGGCTACGTGGGGACAGGCCTTGCGCGATGCGTTCGGGTGCGCACGCCATCGCGTCTCGATCTCGGGAACGCCGTTTCGCTCGGACGGCGGTATGATTCCGTTCGTGCAATATCAGGGCGGCGCGTGTGTTCCGCTTACCTCGTATGACTACGCCGAGGCGCTTTCGGATGGCGTTTGTCGTGCGCTCGTCTTTCCTTTACACGGCGGCGAGGCGGAGTGGGTCAGTCGCGATGGTGGCGAGATGCGGGCCGGATTCGAGGACCCTCTCGATCGCCGTCACATGAGCGAACGCCTTCGGACGGCGCTTACGCAGGCATCGTGGATCGGCGATGTTCTGGAGAAGGCGCATCTCAAATTGCTGGAGACGCGCACGCTTGGGCATGCTGATGCGGGCGGCCTCGTTGCGGCGATGAATCAGGAGCATGCGCGTTTCCTCGCCGAGTTGCTTGAGCGTCGTATCGGGGTGCGACCCGAACTCGTCGTCTCCGATATCGATGACGCTACGCGCCGGATCTCGTCGTTCTCGCGTTCTCGCGACCCGTGGATCGTCGCTGTCCATATGATCTCTGAAGGCGTCGACATCCCTCGATTGCGGGTCGGCGTCTTCGCGAGCAACGTCGTTTCCGAATTGTATTTCCGACAATTCTGTGGTCGTTTTGTACGCACGGGTGCTGATGCGCACCATGAGCGCGAGGCGTTCGTGTATCTCCCGGATGATCCGCGTCTGCGAGCCATGGCGAGCGGAATCACAAGCGACGTTCGCCGTTCTCTTCGAGCGAAACGCGAACGCGACGAGGTCGCCTCCGCGTTGACGCAAGCTCAATCTGAGGATCGGGCCGCCGATGCTGGTGCGTACGCGTCAATTTCGGCGACGGCACGCGAGGGGCGAACACTCGATTTTGGCCCGCTCTTTAATCCTACGGCGTATTTTAACGAGCCGATCACTCAACGGGGAACGCTGTCGTCCAAACGAGGTTCGATTGCGACGGTCGAGATGGCGGAAGAACCAGCGTTTGTCGAGACGCCGGCAGAACGTCGCGATACCTTGCGCCGTCAGTTGCGTGGCCTTGTTGCGCAAGCGAGTACGATGTTCTCCGTTGAGCACAAAATGGTGCACGCGACGCTCAACCAACGTTTCGGCGGTCCCCTCGCCACCTCAACGACGGCCGGGCTCCAAGCACGTCTGCGTCAAATCCAACTTTGGTTAGAGCGGAAGATTTACGACGGTCTGCGCTGATTCACCGTTTGAGGCATCGTAAAGGGAATTCCTTCTCGGGCCATCAACGGTTTGGTTTATGTCCGGAATGGATATACACGCTTTGTTTGCCGGGTCAGAAGGAATTATTTCCACTTGTCGGGAAGATATAGATCACACGATGATTTTCCTTTCGGCATAACGGAGATTTTATGAACGTGCACAATCAGGCGACAACGAACGAAGGGCGGGTAGGACCTACTCTGGGCGAACCCCGAACCTTCTCCATAGGTGAGTTGGATAGGTATATCAGTGAACTCGATCGCAGGCTTCCTCCTCTTAAGAAGAGTGCGCGAGAGGAGCTTGAACGGTTCGGGAAGATTCCGCCGGAGATGCCGGAGGATCCTGTTCTGGAGAGTGCGCGGAAACGCAACGCGATTCTCAAAGAAGCCGTCGAAGCTTATGAGCGTAGCCCTGAGGGACGTGAGCTTACAAGAATAGAAAACCAGCTTCAGGGTCTTACTCCGGAAAGCCATGAGGCCGAAGTAATCAAAGCAGGGCGATTAACTAAATCTGAAAAAAAAGCATTGTTCGTTGAGGCCCGGCGTCGTCTACCCGCCGTGGACACGAGAACGTTTGCAGGTAAGGGTGTTACCGGAGGGTCTTTCAGCCGTGTCGTCGATATTGTAAACGGACTTCTTAAGGAGCCGGTTCCCGACGCACCGATTGAGCGTAGCGCGCTTGTTTGTAATGAACGAGTGAGTCGTATTGAGAGCGCTCGTCAGGCGCTGAACGGAAAAGTATTTGCCGGAAGGTCTTTCGACGAATTCTCCAATAATTTAGAGGAACTTCTTGACGGATCGCATTCCGACGAGTTGACGGAGAGAATAGAGCTGGTTCGTCGCGAACGAGCGAGCCGTATTGAGAGCGCTCGTCAGGCAGTGGAGGGAGAGCTTGCGGATATTGAAAAAATGCGCGCCGTCGATGAAGAAAAGTACCAGGCCGATTCCAAGCGGTATATCGACTACCGAGACGCTTGCAGGCGTCTTGAGGGCGTTGAGTCTGCACAAAAGCAAGTCGTTCGTCTGAAGGCGCTTCTGAGCGGTCGCCGAAGCACGGATACGCTGAGTATCGACCAGCCGCTACCTGACGATGATCCGGTCATTCAGACAAGAATTATTTCCGACGCGGTCAACGCGGAGCGCCGGAAGGCAAGCCGCGAGAACCAATTGAAGAACAGTGAAAAACAGCGTGGAGCGACTTGGAAAATGAAATGAACCGCATGGCACGCCTGGGCGAACCCATACGCGTTTGATACTCACACACGAGGAATGGATGCACGAACGGTGACCTACGACGTGGTGATAGCCGGGGCGGGCCCGGTCGGATTATTCCTTGCAGCCGAACTGCGGCGGCGGGGATGTACGTGCCTAATCGTCGAGCGCAACGTCGGACCTTCCAAGCACTCGAAGGCGCTCGGCGTCATGCCGCGGACCCTCGAGAGTCTTGCACTCGGTGGGATCGACTCATTGGCGGCACTAGCGAATCCGGTGCGGCGATTCGCGCTGCATTCGCGGAGCGGAACCGCGCTGGTCCGTTTCGACGGGCTTCCGACACCGTATCCGTATGTCGCGATTGTACCGCAGAGTACGACGGAAAGCGTTCTTGCCGAGGCCGTCCGAAGTCGCGGCGCGGAGATTCGTTACGGCGTGACACTCTCTTGGTTTCGTGAGGAGAACTCAAGAGTCGTCGTCGATGTGCGGGCTGCCGACGGAACCAATGAGCGGCATTCGGCGTCATATTTGGTGGGATGCGACGGCGCGCACAGTACGGTGCGTGAACTCACGGATATTCCATTCGTAGGTGAAGCGTATCCCGAAGGGGCGATTCTCGCCGATCTCCCCATGCGGACGTCACTTCCCTTGGATCAGGCGGAATTGTACCTTCGGAACGATGGATTATTGACGATGTTCCCGATCTCACGGGACGTTCGCCGAATTGTCGTCGTGTTTTCCGGAGGGGTGAAGCAGGAGATGACGCGTGCTTGGTTTCAAGAACAGCTCGATACGCGCGGAGTTCCGGCGACGCTTGACGAGCCGCTCTGGGTAAGTGCGTTCCATGTGCATCGTCGTCGTGCGAACGTCTTCGCGAAGGGGCGCGTGTTCTTGGCGGGAGACGCCGCGCACATCCACAGTCCGGCCGGCGGCCAGGGGATGAATACCGGGCTTGGCGATGCGTTTAATCTCGCATGGAAGATCGCATGGGTGTGCAAAGGTCGCGCTAGCGCCGGATTGCTTGCAACGTACGAATGCGAGCGTCTTCCGATTGCACTCAGTGTATTACGAACGACGAATACCTTGACGCAGGCGATCGGTAATGCGCATGCATTTTGCGCAATGAGTCGTGAAATCGCCTCATCGTTGGTGGTCTCGCTTCCGTTCGTTCAGCACCGTCTGACTCGGCGACTCGCCGGTCTCGATCTCGAATATCCGCGCGGCCCACTGACGCGAGGGCGCGGAATGTGGGCGCCGTCGTTGTTTGTGGAGAAGGCTGCGGAACTCAGTGCGATCCTCGTCGATCAATTCGCGATCGTCGCCGAAGCTCGCGCCGACCGCACTTTACCTGACCGATCAGATGTGTTCCGGGTCGCCGCACAAGGTCGCGAGCGAGTATGCCTCGTGCGTCCCGACGGTTATGTGGCGTATCGTGCGGATGTCACCGATTGGAGCCGCTCTTTCGATGAGATCGACACTTGGAGAGAAGGAGCATTGAGAAGAAATTAAACGACTCTAGGAGTATGTCGGACTGATAGGCGGGATAATCCTAGAGTCGTTTAATCGCGGCAGCGAGGATGTCCGGAGATGCATGAAGCGCAAAACGCTGGAAATTCTCTGCGAAAAGATTCGCGAGTTTACGCGCTTGCGCGTCGTATCCGGCCGGATTGTTCCACGCCGTACTTGGGTCGAGTACTTCGGACGGAACGTCGGGAACCGCCGTGGGGATTTCAAGGCCGAAGAACGGCTCACGCACGAAGGCCACATTGGTCAGGCGACCTTCGAGTGCTGCGTTGAGCATCGCTCGCGTGTAGGAGATCTTCATGCGCGAACCGACACCGTACGGACCCCCGGTCCAACCCGTGTTAATCAACCAGCAGGTGACGTGATGATCTTCGATTTTTTTGCCTAAAAGTTTTGCGTAGACCGTCGGGTGATGAACCATGAACGGAGCGCCGAAACATGTCGAGAACGTCGCGGAGGGTTCGGTAACGCCGCGTTCGGTGCCCGCGACTTTCGCCGTGTAGCCTGAAAGGAAATGGTACATGGCTTGGGCTTTTGTCAGCCGTGCGATCGGCGGAAGGACGCCGAAGGCATCGGCGGTCAGCATCACGATCGTGCGCGGATGATCGCCTTGCGAGTTGTGCACGATGTTGGGAATGAAGTCGATCGGGTAAGCGGAACGTGTGTTCTCGGTCTTCGCTTGTGAATCGAGATCGAGTTTCCGCGTGGCCGGATCAATCACGACATTTTCGAGAACCGTGCCGAAACGATGGGATGCTGCCCAAATTTCGGGCTCGGCGTTTTGCGAAAGACGAATGACTTTCGCATAACAGCCGCCTTCAAAATTGAAGATTCCATCGTCGGACCAGCCATGTTCGTCATCGCCGATCAGGGGTCGCTTCGGATCGGCGGAGAGCGTTGTCTTGCCTGTCCCTGAAAGTCCGAAAAAGATCGCCGTATCGTTTTTCGCTCCGACGTTTGCCGAACAGTGCATCGGCAAGACGCCGCGCAGCGGCATGAGGTAATTCATAATGGTGAAGAGCGATTTCTTGATTTCACCGGCGTACCGTGTACCCCCGATCAAGATGAGATTGCGTGCGAGGTTCACAAGGACGAACGTACTCGAGCGGGTTCCGTCGCGTTTGGGATCCGCGTCGAAGAGGGCGGCGTCGACGAGCGTGAATGCCGGCTCGAAGTCTTCGGGGATCTCATCGGGAACAATAAAGAGATTCCGCGCGAAGAGGTTGTGCCAAGCGAATTCGGTGACGATCCGAACCGGAAGCCGGTACTCGGGATCGGCGCCGACATACGCGTCGAGGACGTAGACCCCGCGCTTGGAGAGATGCAGGCCGACTCGATCGAGCAGGGCATCGAAGGTCTGGGGGGCGATTGCTTGGTTAGCCTCTCCCCAATCGATGTGCGCCTCGCTAGAGGGTTCACGCACGAAAAATTTATCTTTCGGCGAGCGGCCGGTATGATCGCCGGTGTCAACGACAAACTGGCCGCCGGCGCCGAGGATCCCCTCCCGGTTATGGAGCGCATGCTCGTATAGCTCACCGACAGAGAGGTTTGAATGCACGGCGTACGGTGCGCGAATGGCGAGAGCGGCGAGGCTCGAAAGGAGACGGTCGCTTGAGTTGGCCACAGTGAGAATTTCTCGTTACCTCCGGTGAAGGTTGACCCTACCAGCATTCCCCCAGCGCGATCTTCCGCCTGCTAGATGCAAGATGCATCGGTCCAGTGGCTCGGGAGATCCTTTCAATGTACTCGGCGATACAGTGCGTGTCTAACGGAAAGGTCGCCGGATATCAGGGTCGACGAGCGATTAGCGCGACCGATTCAGAGATCGAAAGGTATCTTCCGGACGGGTTCACCCCGAGAAGCGCCTTGCGTACCTCCTGGGCGTATTCCGCCTGCCCAGCCCCGAGATCTTCCGGTGTGGTTGTCGAGAAGGAGAATTGAACGTTGACGAGTTTGTCGATATCGATTTCGCATTGCGAAGAGAGCGAGAACGTTTCGACGTCACTGAATGCGGAGCGCTGGAGAAGTTCTTCGTCGGATTCGGCTGGACGATGATAGACGTCGGAACCCGCGCCCGTGTGGAGTTTTTCACCCAACCAACGCTTCCGCACATCGGAAATCGCCTCTTCCCAGTCCGATAGTGGGCTGTCGATAGGCCTGAGATGCCACGAAATTACAATAGTTCCCAAAGGATGGGGAAGTATGCGGGCGAGTGTGCTAAGGGTCGCCGGTCGGTCCATCCAATGGAACGATTGTCCCATCGTGACGAGATCGAACGATCCCAAGTCCATGGTCGGGAGCGTGAACGAATCTCCGTGTGTAAACTCGATGTTGGTGATGTTCCGTTCGTCGGCGATGCGGCGAGCCTCCGCCAGCATCCCGACTTCGGGATCGACGCCGACGACGTGCTTCACGTATCCGGCGACACCCAGCGCGATGACGGCGGTTCCACATCCTAAATCCAGCACTCGTTGCGTTCCATCGAGGCGGCAGCGCTTCTGCAACTCCTCGAAAAACGCGGCTGGATATCCCTCACGGTATCGATAATAGGGTGCTGCGCCTCGAAATATCTGATCGGGAGCAATTTGTCGCGAAAATGAGGAGGGCTCTTCCATTGTTGTGACTTCGTCGTCTTTCGAGGAGTATCCCGTCAAAAGCGCCCGCTTGTACGGTGAGTTCATCGTTCGGACATCTTGCCGTCAGAGGCTCCTCATGAATCTCGGCTAGCATGTGGTCATGACGATCTTACCTACGGAATTAATCCAAGCCGTCGACGGCGCACGCGAACACTTGGGGGACAGTGCACGGAACATTGCGGAGGCAAATCTTGCTCCGGGTTCTCCGCTCGCACGGCAAGCCTTGGCCGACGCAGCACATGCGGCGATCTTCGCCGACGCCGTTTCATCCGCGCTTCGATCACGTCTCGAAGAACTCCGAACGGTGAGTAAATGAACGAATTTGATATTCTGGCGACTGCCGCGAGTGGAATGGCGGCGCAGCGAACGGCACTCGATATTGCCGCACGCAACGTCGCCGCCTCCGAAGCCGACGGTTCCTTTGAACGGCTCGTTCCGCGCTTCAGCATGATCGACGACGGAGCCTCGGCTCAAGTACGTTTTCTCGGAACTTCCCGCCAAGCGGGAGTTCATGCCGACGCGATCACCGAGATGGTCGGCGTGCTCGACGCACAGCGCGCTTATGAAGCGAACGCTTCGGTGTTCGATTTGGCGAAGCGACTCGCCGAACGCACGATCGAGGCAGGACGCTCATGAACGTTCGTCCGCTTGACCCAAGCGAGTTGGATTTTCCCCCGTCCGGTTTCCGGAATGCCGCACCGACGGACTTCACAGACTCCCCGAATTCCGCGAGTTCCACCGAAACAGGAGACTTCGGCTCGTTTCTCAATGAGGCGATTCGATCGACGGGAGACGCGCTGACGCACGCCGATCGCGCGGAGAGTTCCTTTGCCGCGGGCAAGGGCGGCCTCGCGGAGATGGTTTTCGAGCGTGCGCAGGCCGACGTGATGCTCGCCGTCGCGACATCCGCAGCCTCACACATGGCGCAAAACGTGCAGACGCTCTTGAACATGCAGGTGTAGGAGCAGCGGATGAACGACGTGCTCGCGCGTTGGCGAGGCCTTCGTCCTCGGACGCAGATGCTGGTGATCGGCCTTGGATGCGCGTTGCTGCTTGCGGTCGCGTTGACGGTATGGGTGCGGCGCGACGTTCGCGCTGAACTCTTCGCGACGCCCTTGGCGGTCGATCAGGTCGATGAAGTCGTGCGGCAACTCGCGGAGTGGCACGTCGGGTTCGTTTCGCAGCCGGACAACGTCCGCGTCGATGAACGCGAACGTGGTTCACTGCTCTTGCGCCTGTCGATCGTCGGTATTCCCCATCGTCATCTTTCCGATATGGGCGAGACCTTGGACAAAGTGAGTCCGTTCACGCCGCAATCGGTACTCGACGCGCGCAAGCTCGATGCGTTGGGCGATGAACTCGCGCAAGGCTTGCGCGGCCTTGCAGGCGTCGACGATGCGCGCGTGATCGTTGCTCCCGCGAGCGAGTCATCCTTTTCCGATGAACCATCGCATCCGGCGACAGCCAGCGTGCGCATTCGCTTGCGGCCCGGCGCATTCTTAAACACCGACGAAGTTGAGGGGATACGGCGTTTTGTCGCCTCGGGCGTTCCTGGGTTGGATTCGCGTGCGGTCGCCATTATCGACGATCGCGGCGTCGCTGTTTCAGAATCTCAGCCTGGTGGAGACGAGGAGGGTCTCGAACGCAAACTCCAATCCGCACTCGACGCATCCATCGGTGAGGGAGTAGCGATCGTCCGCGTTCACCTCGAGCGCGAAGTGCGAACGGTCGATCGGACCGAAACGCGGCGTGCTCCTGTGGGAGAGAAGGCGATCACGAACACGCGAGATGACGAACGTTACCACGACGGTGCGAAGAATTACGCGAGTCAACATTCCAGCGAGGAGCACGGAAGCGATCTGGTCGACGATCGCATCCATACGCCCGCCGGAGGCGTCGCGCGGATCTCCGTCGCGGTCCTCGTCGATGCGCATCGGCGGATTGATCGGAACGCCGTCGAGAAGATTGCCGAAGCAACCTTGGGCTTGGATTCAGGACGAGGAGATCAGTTGCACGTCGAGGAGATTCCATTCGGACGTTCCACCGACACGGGGAATACGACGCGCGATTGGATCATCGGCGTCGTGTTGACATATCTTCCCGAAGCGGGCCTGATTGCGCTTATTCTCGTCGTGCTCGCGCGGTCCGGACGTCCGCTCGCTGCGGTGGTGGAAGCCGCGCTACAACGCGCCGCAGTTACGCGAACCTCTCGTGAAGTGGTTGGATATCCGCCGTCGGTGGTGCGCGGTGCGCTTCACGGTGAACCACCGCATACCGCTGCGGCGATAATTAGCGCATTGCCCACCGCCACAGCGACGGCGGTCCTGGAACTTTATCCGCCCGAAGAGCGCGCCGCGATTGTTCGGAGAATGACGCGCACGAATGCGCCGGTCGTTCCGGATTGGGAGACGGTGGTCCGCCGTGCCTGATCCGCGCTTCGTTTCTTTCGCCGAGCTTCTGCGTGCGTCGTCCGCAGAAGTATCCTCGTCTCCCATCCAACTAGACGACATACCGTTGATTACGGCGATTCCGGCTACAACGACGACGGCGCCCACGCCGGTGAATGATAATAATGATTCAATTCCCACTCATCCTTTTATTGTAGAGTTTGCGCTTGCGCGGGCTCTTGTGTACGAGTCGTATGAACGCTCGCGCGTGAGCCTTCTGGAACAATTAGCCGACGCCGTGCTTGGCCGCGAACTAACGTTGGAACCGATCGAGATCAACGAGCTCGCGCAACGTATTTGGGAATCGGCAAGAGACGCGGAACCCATTGTGCTACGGGTTCACCCAGACGATGCAGTCGCGCTCGACGCGACCGAATTGCCGGTACGATCCGATCGGTCCCTTCAGCGGGGAGATCTTGTGCTGGAACTACGCGACGGAGAAATCGATGCGCGCTATGCGGTGCGGCGTGCCGACGTGATATTCGAGGTCATGCGATGATTGGACGCGGTATTGGGAACGTCGTGCGCACGTTAGGAGAGCTCGTGGAGGCGAGGCTTCCTTTTGCACGTCTCGGAGACGGCGTTTCGATCCGACCACATTCCGGAGCGGCGATCACTGGGCGCGTCATCGCAATTCGCGATCGCTTGGTCACGCTCGCGCCGCTTGGTCCCCTTGACGGAATCGCGGTCGGAGATCGTGTCGAGGCGGATCCTTTGGCCTTGGCCGCATTGCTAGGAACCATCGCACTCGGACGCGCATTTGATCCGGCTCAGACTCCGCTCGACGAAGGTGCGCCACTTGCGGGACGACGGCGATATGTGGGCGTGAGCACACCGTCTCCGGCGGAGCGACGACCGATCGACTCTCCGCTTTGGACGGGGATTCGCGTGATCGACGGGCTTCTGACAATCGGCCGCGGTGCACGCGTCGGTATTTTTGGAGAACCGGGAGCCGGGAAATCGACGCTCCTTGAAATGATCGTTCAAGGGGTCGCCGCCGACGCGGTTGTGCTTGCGTTGATCGGAGAGCGTGGACGCGAAGCGCAAACATGGCTTGAGCGCATCGACCGGCGAACGACGCTGATTTGCGCGACGGCCGATCGCAGCGCCGGAGAGCGCATGCGCGCGGCGGAACTCGCTATGCTGCAGGCCGAACAGTTGCGCGCGCAAGGTTTGCACGTCGTGCTCGTCGTCGACAGCCTCGCACGTTACGTTGCGGCCTTGCGCGAGCAGCGGATTTCTCTTGGTGAGCCGGTTGGTCGGGGCGGGTATCCGGCGGCCGTTTTTGCGGAACTCGCCCGCTATCTCGAACGCGCGGGGAACGATGCGAGCGGCTCGATATCGGTCGTCGCAACGGTGCTTTCGGACGGCGCCGATGAACGCGAGCCGCTCAGCGATGCGGCACGTTCTCTCTTAGACGGGCACTTCGCCCTTTCGCACGATCTTGCTCGAGCCGGATATTATCCGGCGATCGATGTGCTCGCGAGCACGAGCCGAACGATGGGTTCGGTGGTCGATGCCGTGCACCGAGAGGATGCGGCGCTCGTTCGCGAGGCTATGACAATCCTCGCCCGGACAGCGGACGCACGCCGACTCGGTTTGGCGGACGCGAGCGACGCGCGCCTTCGACAGGCAATGGAAATTGAGCCACTTCTGTCGGCATTCCTACGTCAGCGCGAAGCGGACGATCCCGCAAACTCTCGCCGTCTTCTCGCGGATTTGGCGTCTCACTTTCGACGGTGAGAACCTTCCTCAACACTAGCTGGAGGGCCGGTGATCAAGGTGTCGAGAAGACGACATTGGACGGACGAGGAGAAGAAGTGAAGCATCTCATGGCGCGATTCGGTCGAAGGTCTATCGTGGTCGGAGCGATGGTCATTTTCGGGTTAACCTTCTCCTCAAGCGGCGCGACGAATGCGAGTACGGTCTCCGAACTTCTTGCCCGGGTATCTCACGCTTTAGGTGAGCGGAACGGCTTGGGTCCCAATCGGTATACGGCGAGCGGCAAGTTGACCGGACTCGGCTTGAGTGGAACCTTCCAGGCTTGGCACGACGGTGATCGCGAGCGCGAGGATGAACAACTCGGTCCCGATATCTCCCGCTCATTGCTCCTAACCGGCCACTTCTATGTTCAGGACGCCAATGACGACGTGCGCGAGTTCACCGGCCCTCTGCTCGGACACGAACGAACGGAAACTTTTGTCGAGTCCGGCGCTTTCGCGCAAGCTCCGCAGCAGTCGAAATTACTTGGGACGCGAATGCGCGACGGCGTCGTGTACGACGTGCTTGAGGTTCGTGCTCCGGACGGTGATCCGGAAACGGTCGAGATCGATTCTCGTTCGGCCTTACCTGCCCGCGTCGTATTCTCAGAGAATGACGGGCAGACCACGATCGACTTCAGTGATTGGAGGTCGTTAGAAGGATACAGAATTTCCTTTCGTGCGGTGATTTCGGCCGGCGACCGAGGATATGACGTAACGAGGACCGTCCAATCCGTTCATATCGGCGGAGCGATCGCGCCTGAGGTTTTCGCACCGATGAAAGGTCGAATGCTCGGACTCCCGCACCCCGAGGAGATACCGCTTGTCGTCCGTGACGGTCATCTTTTCGTGCGAGCACAAATCAACGAGAAGGCCTATTGGTTTCTTGTTGATTCCGGGGCGCAGAATATCGTCATTGATTCCGCGGTCGCGCGCACGCTTGGCCTTCATCAGGAGGGGAACTTTCTCGTGAGTGGCGCTGCACGTGCCGGCGGCTTACACCTTGCGCACCTTGCGGAACTCCGTATTGGAAGCGTCTCCCTTCGGGATTTAGTCGTGGCCGTATTCCCATTAGGAGCACCCTCGTCTATCGATGGAATTTTGGGGTATCCCTTTTTCGCCTCGGCCGTTGTTCGAATGGACGTTGCGCACCGAACGATGCGGCTGTCGCTTCCTGGCATGCTCGCACCGGAAGGAGACCGCTTGAGTTTATTTGCCGATCGTCAGCTCCCAGAGACGACGCTTCGCATCAACGAAAAAGTTGACGCAAACTTCGTCATCGATACAGGAAATGCCGCAGATCTGCTGCTCTATCGGCCGTTCATCGATGCGCACGTTGGTTTGGTCACACCCGGAACGACGACGCGACGGGGATATGGGATTGGCGGCGCCACAGCCTCGTCGCTTGTGAATCTTCCAATGCTTCGTATTGGTCATGCAACCATGCACGACGTACCGGCCGATCTTATGCTCGAAACCGGAGGTGCATTTGCCGATCGTTTTGACGCCGGAAACGTCGGATTGGCGGTGATACGCCGGTTCATCGTGACTTTTGATTTCCCCGAAGACGCGATTTATATGAAGCCGGTAACCTTCTCGAATCGGACATCTTCCGGTTACATTCCGGGAACGTGATCGGGGTAACCTCGTCTTCAAGATGAAACGAGGACGACGATGAAGACAGAAACCGATCCGCTTTCGAATATACGGTCGCGTTTGCCGTATACCGATCGACGAGTGCTCTCGCAGGCATGGTACGATGCATTGCATTTGGCACCCGATCGTGCAGCGATGGTGAAGCCGGCGTCAATACTCAAGGAGCAAGAACCTGCATCCCGGAGGGTATCTCCAAACAAACCGGGGGATGATTTTTCCGGTACAATCGTCGAGACGATGGATCGACGATTGTCGGCCGGCCTCCGGCAGCAGAAGTTGTTTAACGGAGTGAATTTTCCTGAGCGACCCGTCGCGACGGGCGGCCGTTTGAAAACTTCGACGGAGTATCCTCAACGCACGTGTGTCCAGAGGGAGCGATTTTCTGTGCGAATCGCCGGAACCGATGTGCAGCTTTTGATTCGCGCAATTGATGGTCGTTTGGAGGTGATTGCGGTCTGTCGGTCCGAGCATCGAGCCGCAGTTCAACGAGCCGTCGATCGTGCGGTGGACGAGGCTCGCGTTCGCGGACGTCAGGTCAGCGCGCACATCCAGGTTGAACGGAGAAGGGGGATCACATGCTAAATGCCGTGACTAGCGCCGCGCTCGACCGCATCAACGTGCGTGCCGCCGATGCGCTCGGTGCCTATCGGAGCGGTTTCCAACCGCTCGCGCGCGATTCGGCCGGAAGTGCTGCATCGACGATTGAACCGTCGGTCAATCCTCTCGACGTCGTCGCGCCCGAGGGCACGTATTTTCTTGTCGGCGAGACAAATGGAGAACGCTCGTACTCGCGCGATGGATCCCTGGCGATACGAGACGGAATCTTGCAGGATGCGGGTGGGCGTCCCGTCTTGGGATTCTCCGGAAATGGACGAACGCCTCAGGCCTTGCGTGTTGATTCGGTCGATCGTGCTCTTGACCGCGTTCGGAAGATCCGAATCGATGCGGATGGATCCCTCGTTTATACGCGAAGCAGTGTTGATCCGCGCACCGGCGAACGCCGTGATGCGCGCGTCGTCGTGGGACGTCTCGCGCTCGGGCGCTTTCCCGCCGGGACATTGCCGGCACGACTCGATTCCACGCGCGTCGCGGCGCCCAGCGGTATCGTTCCTCACATCGGATATCCCGAGGACGGGAATTTTCCCGCCTTGCGCGTGCAGGCGCGCGATCTCGGTCGTGTCGATATGTTGTCCGCGCTCGAACGTTTGCAGGATGCCTACGATTCTTTTGAGGCGATTGCGGCTGCAGAGCGCGCCGAACGAGGATTGGACAAGACTTCGATGGAGCTTGTGAAATGATCGCGAGTTTGGAATTCGGTCGTCCGCAGCTCGATGCGCGTGGTAGGCGAGTGGCGCGACCGATGTTTCGAACGCGCTCAACGTTACCTCTCTCGGCGGCCTGTGTTGTTGCGAACGGTGCGCGCGAACAACTCTCGCGTTTGTTAGGTCGCGAGGTTGATGCCGAGTTAATCGAGCCGACGATCCCCAGCGGACAGGCTCGGGCGATTCTCTTCGCCAATGCGAGAATCGTTTGCGTCCGCGGACGTGTCGGAGATGCCTTCGTGATCGTTCGTCCCGAGGACGCCCGGCGCATGGTTTGTATCGCATTCGACGAGAAGGAGCGGGTTGCGAGCGATCCACTCTCGGAGATCGAACGGCAAACACTCGAACGCGTGCTTGGAGCGCTCGTACCTTTGTGCGCTTCGCTTTGCGGTGCGGTCGTCAAAGGAGAATATTCCGCTGAGGCGGATGCGCATGCGCGTTGTGCGACCTATTTTGAGGTACGGATCCTCGGCGATCTTCCGTTCGCCCTCGGTTTCGGTCTTTCGCGTGATCCGATCGAAGAACTCGGTCGGCGTATCACGATGGAACATCTTGCTCAAACTACCCTTGCCGTCCGCGGAGAACTCGCCAAAGGACGAGTCGCGCTCAGAAAGCTCACGAAACTCGAGGTTGGTTCGATCGTTCCTTTCGAGAGCGTTTTGGACGATATGGGGAGGCTCGTTGTCGGCCGTAGGGCGATCGCTCGCGGAACCTGCGGTGTTGCCGCTGGACGGACCGCGTTCGCTGTGACGGATCTGCGGACGGCTGCGGCGTGAACAGCGTTTCGGGAAATATGGAGAGCCTGCTTGACGTCGAGGTTGAGATCTCCGTCGAACTGGGTCACCGAGCGCTATCAATTCGCGAAATTCTCGAACTCGGAACGGGAGCGATCGTCGATCTTCAGCATGCGACTGATGTTCCGGTCGATGTGTTGGTCAATGGCCGTATCATCGCGCGAGGAGAGGTCATCGCCGTCGACGATCGCTTCGGGGTGCGTTTGACGGAGTTGGTCGATCGACCGGCGACGGGCAACTGAGCAATGTTGACGCTCGCTCTTTCAACAAGTGGACAGGCCACACTCCCGCTCGATGTTCTCGGGGGTCTTACTCTCTTGAGTTTGGCTCCGTTTTTTGTCGTAATGATGACGTCGTACGCGCGAATAGTTATTGTCTTGTCCTTGGTCCGATCGGCGATTGGGGCTTCGTCACTGCCTCCCAATGCCGTTCTAAATGGGTTAGCTTTGGTTTTGAGTTTCGCGGTAATGGGACCGACGCTTCATGCGGTCATGCAAGATGCCGTCGATCCTTATCGAGCGGGAAAGATCAATCAGATTCAAGTTGTTGAACGCGCGTATGAACCATTGCGGCACTTCATGCTGCGCCAAACGCATCCCAAGGATATACGGCTTTTTACCCACGCCGAGCGTCTTGCTCCGCAGAAGATGCCTCCCGAAGTTCTTATCCCGGCCTATGTCGTGGGAGAATTGCGCGATGCGTTCTCGATCGGAACGGCGCTTTATCTTCCCTTCGTCGCGATCGATCTCGTCGTTTCGGCGATTTTAATGGGGATGGGAATGTTCATGTTGAGCCCGCCGGTCATTTCGCTTCCCTGTAAGCTCCTGTTGTTCGTGATGGTCGACGGTTGGTCACTCGTTTGCGGAGGCCTTGTCGACAGCTTCCGCTAGGAATGTGTTGGACTTTGGGACGGGATGACGTGCATCCCTTCACGGGGACGCCCGGATTTTCGCATCCGGCGAAAATCCTGCTCGACGACTTTTCGCTCCCGCCCTTCCAGGGCTCCGCGAAAAGCTCGACCGCCCCTTTGAAGGGAAGCACGTCATCCCGTCCCAAAGTCCAACACATTCCTAGCTGCCTTTTCCGCGGTAGGTCCTTGGGCTTTGAGAGAGAAGACCTTATGCTTCATGAAGATTAGCGAGCTTCTTGCGGGGGGGTCTTCCTCGTTTTCGTTTGAGTTTTTCCCTCCGAAAAATGAGGATGGGTGGAAGGCTCTGTTTGCGACCTTGGAGCATCTCCGGGTGCTCAAGCCGACGTTTGTCTCGGTTACCTATGGTGCGGGCGGCTCGACGCGGACGCGAACGATTGATCTCGCCAAACAAATCAAGCGTGAGCTTGGTATGGAAGTGCTCGCGCATATCACGTGCGTCGGAAGTACGCGGGATGATCTTCGGCGTATCTTCGATCAGCTTGCCGAAGCGGGAATCGAGAACGTGCTTGCTCTGCGCGGGGACGCTCCACGGGGCTCCTCGAGCTTTGAGATTCCCAAAGACGGTTTCGCATATGCGAACGAACTGATCGCGTTTCTCTCGGCTGAATATGACTTTTGCATTGGAGCTGCAGCCTATCCCGAAACCCATATTGAAGCACCGGATGCAGCGACCGATCTCGCGAATCTCGCGCGGAAAGTCACTGCGGGCGCAAGTTTCCTTATCACGCAAGTGCTTTTCGAAAATGAAGCGTACGCCGCCTTCGTGCGACGAGCGCGTGCGGTGGGAATTGGCGTGCCCATCATTCCCGGCATTATGCCGATAACGAATTTTGAGCAGGTTAGCCGTTTCACGGCGATGTGCGGTGCGAGTATTCCGAGAGGACTGCTCGCGGAACTCGAAGCACGAGCGGGAGATACCGCTGCAGTCCTCGATCTCGGCGTCGCTTTCGCGGCCCTTCAATGCGCTGAGCTCCTGGAGCGCGGGGCACCGGGCCTTCATTTTTACACGCTGAATCGTTCACCTGCAACGCGCGCGGTAGTCTCAGCGCTCCGCGTCACCGGGTAGGTCACAATCTTCGTACGCCTGCATCGCGGGCATCACGCAATGTTCTCGAAACACCATTGACGCATTCCAGTAACCTGAGCGTGCTACGCTCGTCAGGTGGATGCTCTTAGCGAGCTTGTGCGTTCGTCGCTTGTCATTATAGCGCTTCTCGGACTTCCGGTTTTGATTGCGGCGACCTCGGTTGGTACGCTCGTGGCCGTCGTGCAGGCTGCGACGCAAATTCAAGAACAGACGCTCACCGTCTTGCCAAAAATTGTCGTTGTGGGGTTGATTCTCGTGCTCTTCGGTAACTTTGGAATTCACCTTTGCGGGAATCTCTTCGATGAAGCGATCCGTACGATTCCTCGATTGGTGAGTTCGTGAACGAGCATCAAGCACTCGTTTTCGCTCGTTGCATCGCATTTATCTTTCGCGCGCCGGGTTTCTCGCATCCGAGTGTGCCGCCACAAGTTCGCGCGGGTCTGGCCGGAGTATTGGCCTTGGGGTTCGATCATTTAACGGATGCACGTCCGCCGGCCGTCTTCGCGCTTGCATTCATCGAAGAACTCGCGTTCGGGTTCGCGCTGGGAGCGGCCGCGTCGGCGATCTATGACGCAGCCTATTCCGGTGGGCGCGCCGTCGATGATTACGTCGGAATTCGGAGTGCCGTACCCAGTGTCGGGAATGCGGCCGGTGCGGGTTTCGGTCGCTTATGGTCGTTGCTGTTCACAGCCGGATTTTTCGTTCTCGGCGGATACCGACTTGCAATTTC
Source organism: Vulcanimicrobiaceae bacterium (assembly GCA_035937855.1). Classification (GTDB taxonomy): domain Bacteria; phylum Vulcanimicrobiota; class Vulcanimicrobiia; order Vulcanimicrobiales; family Vulcanimicrobiaceae; genus DASZHL01. Next base: position 47,277 of record DASZHL010000045.1, on the reverse strand, counting down.
CGCATTCGCCGAGACGTTTTCGAGTGTTCCCGTCGGAACGTTCGCCGGAACTTCGGAACTCGTCAATGTCACGGTGACGACCTTGGCAACGGTGGCTCGCACGGCGGTCATGGTCGCCGCACCAGCGATCGCAGCGGCATTCGTCGCGCAAGTGGCACTCGGTTTCGCGGCCCGCGTTGTGCCGAAGCTCGCGAGTTTCTCACTGAGCTTTCCGATCATTTTCGCCTGTGCGTTGATCGCGACGCTCGTTGCCCTGCCCGTTCTGGTAATGCGTTCAACATTTCCTTGGCTCGCTTTCTTCCGGCTTGGAAGATCTTGAACGATGTCGGACGAAAAACCGCATGAAGCGACGCCCGCTCGCATCGCACGTGCGCGACGCGAAGGCGATCTCCCCCGTTCGTCGCAGATCACGGCAGTCGCGTCATTGGCGGTTGCAGTCATAGCGGCATCATTTCAAACGGTCTCGATCGCACCTGCGGCGAGGACTGCGCTTTTTACGGCGGCGCAGACGCAGAGGATCGACGGTACAGCATATCTCAACCTCGCGTTGAGCGCGCTCATGGTTGTCTGCGCCGGTGCTCTGGGAGCGCTAATTGGATCCTTCGCGCAGACGCGCGGGTTTGCGATGCGAATGCCGGAACTGAAGCTCGAGCGTTTAAATCCGGCTGCAGGTTTCAAGCGCATGTTCTCGCGTGAAGCCTTGTTGTCGGCGATACGGGCACTCACAGCGGCGTCGGTTGTACTGCTTGTACTCGCGTCGCTGTTACACGATGTGCTGCTCATCAGCGTTATGGGTGTGGATATGACGACGATGTTGACGTTGGTGTCCGGTGCGGTGCGTTCATGTGCTTTGGGAATGCTTGCCGTCGGCCTGGTTTTCGGAATCTTTGAATTTCTGAGCGAGCAGAAACGTTGGCGAGAACGCCTTCGTTTAAGTACGTCGGAACTGAAGCGCGATCACAAAGAGAACGACGGCGATCCCCACGTGCGGTCACGTAGAAGACGCGCGCATCGCTCTCTGATGAACAGCTCGATCGATCGCGTGCGTGAAGCGTCCTTCGTCGTTGCCAATCCAACGCACGTGGCGATTGGTTTGGCGTACGGTCCGCCGCTGATTGCCGTGCCCCGAATCGTCGTCCGTGCGACCGATGACGCGGCGCTTGTGGTCAAGCAGCGTGCGCGTGAGTTATCGATCCCTGTTGTCGAAAACGTCGCTTTAGCGCGGCTTTTGCTTGCGACGGCGGACGTTGACGATCCTATTCCTCGCGAGACCTATGGCGTCATTGCACGTATCGTCGCGGGGCTCCTTGATCAAGGACAAGCGCTTTGAAGACTACCGACGCGGGTACGGTTTTCGCGGGCGGAATGCTCGGCATCGTCTTAATGCTTGTGATTCCGCTTCCTCCACCCGTGCTCGACGTGCTGCTTGCCTTCGACATCCTCGGCTCGGGCGTGGTACTTTTGACGAGCGTCGCGGTCCGCGAACCGCTGGAATTTGCAGCTTTCGCACCGACACTGCTTGTCGCGACGCTGTTCCGGTTGGCTCTTGACGTCTCTGCGGCGCGCTTAATTCTGACTCAAGGGAATGTGCCGGGAGCCGTGGGAGAGTTGGTTCCGGCGTTCGGGGCGTTGGTTCTGCGTGGAAATCTCGTTGTGGGAATCATCATCTTCATCATTCTTGTTACCATTCAATTCGTCGTCATCGCGGCCGGTTCGCAACGCGTCGCGGAGGTGGCTGCGCGATTCACACTCGATGCCATGCCTGGAAAGCAGATGGCGATTGATGCGGAGGTTCATGCCGGGTCCCTCGATGCGGAATCGGCTCGGCGCAAACGTGCGCACGTCCAGAAAGAAGCCGACTTCTATGGTGCGATGGAGGGCGCGGGGAAATTTGTGAAAGGCGACGCGATCGCGGCGTTGGCGATCGCGGCGCTCAATCTTCTCGGTGGGATGATCGTCGGCGTCGCGTACCACGGAATGAGTCCGCTTGATGCGCTGAACACTTTTGCGATCTTAGCGATCGGCAACGCCGTCGTGACGACCTTGCCCGCGTTTTTGTTATCAACGGCGATGGGTTTGATGGTGACGCGTACCGCCGCCGAGGGTTCCTTGGGAGCGGATCTCGCGGCGCAGCTCCTTGCGCGACCCGAGGTCTTGCGCATCGCAGCAGGGTTCGCGCTAATACTCGCCATGGTGCCCGCGTTCCCACACCTGATCTTCGGTTTTTCGTCAATGGGCTTATTCTTGGCGTCGAATGCGGCCCGACGGCGTCGGAGCCGTGCTGATGAGCAAGAACGTTCTCGGATCAGCGAGGTGCGTCGTGGAGCTATCCGCAGACCGGAGATGGCGCTCGGTTTGATTGGAGTCGATGCCTTGGCAATCGATATTGGAGCCGACTTGGCTGCGCTTCTGGCTTCGCCCGCCTGCGATGCGCTCCTCGACCGCATCGGTGAAGTACGTCGTGCGTTGGCGAGCGAGATCGGCCTCGTGACGCCGGGAGTACGTTTGCGTGACGATCTCTCTCGCGATCCGGCGACATATGCCATTCGCGTGCGCGACATCGTCGTCGCCGAGGGACGGCTTCGTTTAGATGCGCTCCTCGCTGTGGCCGATGATCCGATCCTCGCGACGTTTCCCGGAGATCCGGTGCGCGAGCCGGTGTATGGTTTGCCGGCGAGGTGGATCGCTCAGGATCTTCGCGAACGGGCAACTTCCTCGGGAGCGCTCGTTTTCGATCCGATCTCGATCATCGGGTCGCATCTCGCCGAGAGCGTGCGAAGCCATGCCGCCGAGCTCCTCGGACGTCAGGAATTGCACACGCTGTGCGAGCACCTGCGCGCGAGCGTTCCGTCATTGGTGAAAGAGATTGGAAGCGACGGCGTGCCGCTAGCGACGGTTCAGCGCGTCTTCGAGCGGCTTTTTCAGGAGCGTGCCTGGCCACGTGATACCATCGCGGTTTTCGAGACCTTGGTTGATGCGGCGCCGATCGAACGGGAGCTGCGGGAATTGGTCGAGCGGGTACGCCGCCGGCTGGTCCCCGCCCAGCTGCGTGCGCGCGGAATGACTCGCCTCGAACCGCTGATTCTCTCACCGGATTTCGAACGGCGTCTGATTGATGCGTGGACGCTGGAAAACGGAAGTCTCGATGCGCGGGATGCGGCGTCTGTCCGTTCCGCAGTCGCCACGTATCTCGAGAAGGTGCCGCGTGGAAGCGCCGCTCTCGTGTGCGGCGCCGCTCTGCGTTCGGTCCTGTGGGAGTTTCTCGATCGGTCACGCCTGCGCATCGATGTCTTCGCGTACGGCGAGCTCCCACCGGAACTCCAAATCGTGCCCGCTCAGGTTGTGGACGGCTCCGCATTGGCTTTAGCGTGATAAACGTCCAGCCTTATTCACGGAACCGGGAAGCGTCGAAACGGGAATCGTCGACGACCTGCTCGCACTTGACCGAGGGTAGGGCGTGTGTTATACTTTTTCCTCGTCGCTGGTGTGCATCTTGGAGCGCTTAACGCTCCATTAATCTCTGCCCCGCGAGATTTTCGTGTTTCATAAGATTCTTGATGGTAGGCGATGGGCCAGTCGTCATTTTGACGCGGTAGGCCTTGAACGTTCCCTTTCCCTGATAGGAGGTCGTTTCGGCGGTTTTCACATGCAATCCACCACCCCTTTTCGCATGACCGGGTCACTTCCCAACTCGCTTCCCGCATTTATCCGGCACTTCATGAAGCGTCAGAGAGTGGGCTACTTTGTTCTGTTTTCCACCAGCATCGCGAGTATTTTGGACAGCAACGCGCTGCCTTATGCGCTGAAGTTGATGGTCAATGCGGCGGTGCGTATGGGTAAAAACACCGATCACGCTTTTGCGGAACTCATTGTCCCAGTCACGATCTTTATCGGTCTATGGGTCTTGACGATCGTCATCTTTCGCATTCAGGAGAGAGTAAACGCCGTCGTTCGACCAAATTTTGAGGCCGATGTTCGCATGGGGATACTGGATTACGTAAAGGGACATTCGTACGATTACTTTTCAAATAATTTCGCTGGAACGATAGCCGGAAAAATCAGCGACATGCCTCGTATCGGGGTGAATCTGTACGAATTCATGCGCTCGCGCGTTTTGTCAACGGCGCTCGTCGTCCTGGTTACTATAGTGCTGTTGAGCGCGGTGAGTCCGATGTTCTCGGCGATATTAGCGACTTGGGCCGCTATTCATGTCTCAATCGCTGTTTGTTTGGCAAGAAAGATTGCGGTATTGTCCCGTCAAAATGCCGAGAATCGGAGTATCCTCGCGGGTCATATTGTCGATCTCCTCACCAACATGTCGACCGCTCGGCTTTTTGCTCGCAAAATCTACGAGCAGCAGTATGTCGGCCAATCGCAGGAAATTGAGAAGCTCGGCTACCGTAAGGTCCTGCTGACGATGCTGAAAGTTCGTTCTATCATGTCGATACCGCAGCTTTTCACCTATGCAGCGACGCTGCTGCTGCTAGTGAAGGGAGTGCAATCGGGATGGGTCACGACGGGTGATATTGTGTTCGTGATGTTCAGTATATCCAACGTGATGGCTCGAGCATGGGATCTCGGGATAGAGTTGCCGGAATTCTTCAATAATGTGGGTATTGGCCAGCAAGCCCTCACGTTGATTAATCGCCCGCATGGAATTGTGGATGTGACCGATGCGAAACCTCTCATTGTCGAACGAGGAGAGATCGTCTTTGATGACGTGCATTTTCAATATCTGTCCGGCAGGGATATTTTTCGTGACAAGAATATCACGATCAAGTCCGGTGAGCGAGTCGGACTCGTAGGCTTCTCCGGCTCCGGCAAGAGCACGTTCGTCAATCTTATCCTCCGTCTGTATGACATCAAGAGTGGGCGCATCCTCATTGACGGGCAAGACATCGCACATGTCACGCAGGATTCTCTGCGCGAGTCCATCGCTATGATTCCGCAAGATGCAAGCCTATTTCATCGCACGCTGATGGAGAATATCCGTTATGGTCGTATCGACGCGACGGACGATGAAGTGATTGAGGCGTCGCGACAAGCTCATTGTCATGAATTCATCACGCATCTTCCGGATGGATATGCATCCTTAGTAGGTGAGCGCGGCATCAAGCTTTCCGGGGGCCAACGGCAACGAATCGCCATTGCACGGGCCATTCTCAAGGATGCGTCGATCCTAATCCTGGACGAGGCGACCTCCTCGCTTGATTCCGTGACCGAGAAGTATATCCAGGAGAGCTTGCACCGGCTTATGGAAAACCGCACGACCATTGTGATCGCGCATCGGCTCTCCACGATAGCGGAGATGGACAGGATCATCGTCTTCGAAGAAGGTGCGATTATTGAGGACGGCAATCACCAGGCGTTATTGGCTCAGAACGGTCATTATGCCTTGCTCTGGCGCACGACGGCAGGTGAGTTTCTGTCGGATAATCCGGATATTGACGATCAAGTATAAGCTCGATCAAGTATCCGTAAGAAGCAAAAGGAAGGATTTGTCAGAAGGAGGCGAGAAAGGCACGAAAGGCGCGAAACGCGGTTCGTGCTAACTTGTCTTAACGCATAGAGAAGGATTTCTTTCTGAAATGGGTAGTGAAACACGAGTAGTACTGATAACCGGAGCATCTCGTGGGGTAGGAGCCGAAACCGCTCGACTCGTTGCCGAAAATGGGTCTCACGTTATAATCAATTATCGGAGCAAACGTATTCGTGCCGAAAAAGTTGCTCTCGCCGCTCAGGCTTTTGGAGTAAAGGCAATGCCCGTCCAGGCGGATATTACGAATAATAAAGATGTGCGGTCAATGTTTTATACGATTTTAAACGAGTTTGGGAAACTTGACGTCCTTATTCTCAACGCGAGCGGCGGTATGGAAAAAAATATGCCGGGAGATTATCCGATGCGGCTTAATCGTGATGCACAAATGTACATCATAGAATGCGCCCTTCCACTGATGGAAAAGGGCGGGCGGATCGTCTTTGTGACGAGCCACTACGCCCACTTCCATGGTCAGCATAATGGAATACCAGAGTATGAACCCGTTGCGGTGAGTAAGCGGGCGGGTGAGGATGCGTTGCGCGCTCGCGCGGGTGCGCTTCGTAAATACGGTGTGTCGTTCGTGGTCGTTAGTGGTGATATCATTGCGGGAACCGTTACTGCGACCTTACTTGACCTTGCTCGACCCGGTTTGATAGACCGTCGGCGGGAACTGGTGGGTGATATTCCATCCGTCGAAGAATTTTCCAGAGTGATCGCAAATAGCGCATTCGATACGGAGATAAAAAGTGGATCCACGGTATACGTTGGACACAAAGACGGTATTAAAGCCGACAAGAGGCCGATTGAATCAGAACTGGAATGCAACCGCACCTTTACCCGATGTCCCTTCTGATTCCTTGGTCGTCCGCCAAGACGGAGGCTTCGACGGAGATGACGCCGCCGTCGCACGCGAGAGCCGTGACCGACGACTCGCGGCTGGTTCCGGGGGAAGCGATCAAATCGATCGCCGAACTTCGGGATCACCGCTCAAATCGCTACCCAAGCCCTAAGTTTGGGAGGACTGTTCGGGCAGGGCTCGCTGTTTTCTATGCTCACCGGGCAAGTCTCGCAGACGTTCTACGGTCACGGCACGCTTAAACATCGCGAGGCCTCCGCCGTCGCCGCGTACGATGAAGCCGCCGTGCAATACCGGGGAGGGGTGCTCAGCGGTTTGTAAAATGTCGCCGACTCGTTGGCCGCGTTGACGGCGGACGCCGATGAGATGCGCTCCGCACGCTCACTTACCTTTAAGTAGTTATGCACTGCCGCCGTTTATCAACGCGGTGGGGCTACGCTTACTTGCCTATCAGCGTCAATATTCAAAAATTTCCCGCTATGTTAAGGCTGTTTAATCTGACCGAGGAAATTTTCGCAAAAAAGTCTTGACGGATCTTCAGTCTCAGTGTAATATCGCCCGCAGGAGGTATCATGAAGAACTTAGACAGCGTGGTTCCCGAGAACGACCTGGTCCTCGACCCTGTTCTGCCGCCATCTTGTGATGGGGATTCTCCTTCTGGTGCGTGTCCTCAAATTTTCCATACAAACCGCAATAGCGTTATAGTTCAAGGGTATGTTCTTAGCGATATCGTTGCGCGTAAGATTCAATTTGCTGAAAATGAATTGGGCGTTGAAATCCCCGAGGCGCTTTTTCTCGCCGCCGCTGGAAAGATCGGGGGGATTATTTAGTGACGACCACAGATGTTGAATTCGATTTAACCGCTAAATGGAATGGTGAGTTTTTGCCACCGAGTAAATTAGGTTTGCTTTTCGAAGCGTTTCAACATTCTGCATTCCGATTAGAGGGTCTTCCTGATTGCAATGTTCCTGGTGACCGTGAGGAGTATCTTTCCTATTGCGAGGGCGCGTTTCTATCTAAAAGTCAAAACAGTAAATGGGCCTCAACTATTCGTGATATGGTAAATTCGGGGAAAGCTATAACGCGTCTTCGTATTCTTCCAGATCCGCTAACAGCATATATTCGATATGAAATTGAATGGGGGTATGTATTTAATGCCGTTGCTGGAGAGAATATACTTCTAATTTCAGAGGAATCTGCATCGTCTCTTGTTGGAGATATACCAAATGATTTCTGGCTGTTTGATAATACGCGCATCGCTGATATGCAGTACGGCGAGGACTACTCATTTATGGGGGCGATTTTACGAGAAGACGAAAGGGAGACAAGGGAACTCTCAGGCATCGCGGGAACTCTTCTTTCAAAAGCAATTCCGTTACAAGAATATCTGCGTGAATCACGCACCAAAGGCATATCGCATTCCCTCCTCTCAGGACAAACACCAACGTTAAAGGAAGGGAGGTCAAAAGGACTTCATTTCTGATCTGTTGCTGAGGGGGAAGTGTTTTCTAGCGGTTGCTCTCATGAGCCCATGGGTGAGTGGAGGGAATACGCACTTTATAGGAAATAAAGGCCCCACTTATGAAAGAGTCCCTCGAACGTCGTCGTACCGAAGCAGGGCAGAGCCTTTGGCGTGCCCGTAAAAATGCTGGCCTTACAGGGAAGCGTCTTGCTGAATTGACGGGGATTGGTCAGTCACAGATCTCAAAAATAGAAAACGGGCTCATGCTTCCGTCTTACGAGGACCTGGCAACGGTCCTTGCTGCCTTAAATCTAACGGAGCAGGAAGCCTATAAAATAAGTTCGCAAATTGAAGAGATTAGAACGGAAGTCGTCTCTTGGCGAGTTGCACATAAATTTGGGCTAGCGAAAAAGCAACTAGAAATCGATGAAATAGAAGCACAATCTTCTCATATACGGAATTTCGAGACATTCCTTGTTCCTGGTCTTCTGCAAACTAAAGAATATGCGAAATGCGTGCTAAAATATTTTAATATAACAGGGCAAAAAGATCTTGAAGACGCCGTTGACGCAAGAATATTTCGTCAACGGATTCTTCTTGATCAGAAAAAAAGGTTTGAGTTTGTGATTATGGATTACGCATTGCTTTCGCGATTTTTTCCGACTCAGGTCTTATTGGCACAGCTAGATCATATTTTATCAATCCAGGCGCTTTCTAATCTCAAGGTTATGGTTCAAGAGATATCGCGCGTTCGGGGGATTCCAGTAGACGCCGGCTTCCATATTTTTGAGAGCAAGATAGTCATAGCAGAAGGAACGACGGCTGAGATAAGAGTTAGTGGACTAAAAGACATCCGTAAATTTGAGCAGAAATTTGAGGAACTTAGCCGAAACGCGTTACGTGGATCTCGCGCAGTAGCGTTTATTCGAAAGTGTAAGGACGTGTTATCCGACCAACCCTCGTGAAGTCGCTTATTTGAGTAATTGGATCTAATTGATCCACCGCGATCGCTCGCGATCGCTACTTTCGCCTTAAAATTCGGTGAGTGATTCCGGCGGGAGCGGTGTGCCATGTCTTGCTCGTTGTTGCGGGCTTCTTTGCTCCGCGGAGGGAAAAACCATCACTTATCGCCTTGCCCGACTACCCGGAACCACCTCTTTGTTCACATTTGGTGAAATCTCAACCAACGCCAGAAAGGCATGAAGTATTTTGACGAGCATTTTCGCCGACATGAAAACCCTTCGCGAGTTGTCGGTCATGAATACGGATGGTGAATCGATGAACACAGCAGGAGAAGCCCCGCATATTGAGCGAGGGAAGCAACAGGCCGTGGATCTCCTCTTGTCCGTGGAGCAACTCGGCGTAACCGAATCCGATATCCTAAAGATCGAAGTTCAGAAAGCCGGCCTTTTCAAACTCATCCTTCGCATCGAAACGAAAAAAGGAAGATGGTATTTCAAGCAGTATGTCGATCGCGCCCCGACTGCGGTTTTCGAGAGTATACCAGAAACCCCGGCTCTGGAGCGGGCTGAGCTTGCCTATCAGGTGCAGAAGAAGGCTGTTGCGGCGACGTCGCTTCTTGGGAATGTCGTTCCAAACATCGTCGCTTACGAACCGGAGATTCAAGGGTTTCTCATGGATTTCGTTGATGAACCAAAACCCTTGATCGAATACTTGAGTAAGGGAGAGGTGCCAAATTCCGCGATCCGCCAACTTCCATCCGCTCTCGCGCTTCTCCATGAAAATACATTTGGCAAGTACCGCCCGTCATCATTGTTTGGGAATCGCACTTTCCGTGACTTCAAGCTCGATTTGCAGTACGAGCAAATCGCCCAAAAAATTTCCTCCCAAGGCGATGAGCTGCGGAGGTTCCTGGCAAGATATAAAAACAGGTCCGATTGCATCCTTCACGGAGACATCAATTCGAGAAACGTTCTTCTCAACAACCACGAGCGCGTTTTCATCGTGGATTTCGAGCAATCACACCTTGGAGCCCCGGCATTCGACGTTGCCTACATTCTTTCAGAATACCTGATTTCCTTTGAGTATTTTGGAAGAACGTCCGAAAGGCTCTTAATTATCCATCAATTTCTGGAGAAATACTTTTCCGTTTTTGATAAGGATGATCGTCATCACGTCGAATGTGAAATCACGATGCACCTCGGCAGTCAGATGCTCTACCGCCTCTGGGGTCCCAGCAAAGACCAGTGGACGTTCTACCTTGACGAGCAATCGAAGAATAGGGTCATTGAATTGGGGATAACCTTGATCAACAGCGATTATCGTCCGATATCCGACATCTTGCCGCACCTCGAAAGGTGATCGCCCGAAGTTAATACTCGTATGTCACAAGTCTCATAGCGAACTGCGGCACCGCATTTCGCTATGAGCCTTGTGAGAGCCGATTCGCGCTACGACCGGGAAATCGAATTCTAAGGAGCCTTATTGCGTAACGGCGGTTTCAAGCGGGCGAGTTAGTGCCCGAAGACCTCTCGTTCAAGGTCGCAATCGCTGCGACGACGGTCGATGGGCGCTTTCGATACCGTCCAAACCCGGCTGCAAAACGATCTGCTGCATGACGCTCGTCGGCACCGACTGGTTGAGCATCTTCAGCACGGGCTCGGCGATCGATTTTCCGTATTGAGAGCACTCAAGAGCCGTCCATGCGGCGAGAAGCGCCCCGACGGTGGCCTTTTTGGTTCGATCGCGCCAAATCTCCGGGATCGAGTCCCATGCTTTTGCAAGTCCGTCGATAGCCTCCGTGAAGTGTCTATAGGTTTTCGAAACCTTTTCTATTCGGTGAGAAAAGGCCTTAAGGCGCTCGATGATCGTCGGCTGGAGTTCCTTGGCGAACACGGCGAATTCGTTCGCATTACGAGCGACTTTTAGAGTCGGAAGGTCGCTATTCGCCTTATCTCCGGTATCTGGATTCAGAACGACTAAATGTTTTGAGTCTCGAGCCAAATACTTCAGGTGTCGCTGTCCATCAAACTCGTCTCCCCGTGGAACCGCAATAACCCAGCGTCCAACGTGAAATGTGCCGTCTTCGGGATGTTGCTCGACTGGGGCATGAACGAGTTTGCGGATGATGTTTCGAGCTTCCTTGAACTTCGTTTCCCACCGTTCCGCAAGAATTTGCGACGCGGCTACTTGCAATTCAGGAAACGTTCCTTTCGCAATAGACGTTCCGAGATCCCAGGCGACGGTCGCTCCGGCGCGAATATCTGTGCTTGCCGGAATGCCCGAGACATCATGTGCCCGTTGAAGGAGTAACATAATACGGCTCACATCGTCGGGATTCGCGTTCGCAAGAAATTGTAAGTCTTCCCGACTAAGGCACTGAAGCACTTTCTCGTTGGAGGAAGACCCTCCATCCATTCCCCAGTAACCTGTCGGCGACATTCCCAAAGGTGTGTCCGGAGCGGTGCTTGGTGACGTGTCCGCCTCCATCTTAACGATCTCCTTTGGAGCCTGCCGCTAAGATATGGTCGAGTTGAGCGAGGTAAATCTCCCCATCTTTTTCTAGTTGAAGTGCCCGTGCTCGAGAAACCTTGTATCCCCAAGATTCCTCACGTTGCTTCCGCTCGATCGAAAGCTCGATCATCTCTTTTGAGGAGTAATAAGCTGTCGAAGGATCAAAAAAGACTAAGCTCGGAAATCTTTGTGCGACTACACCGGCGATGTTCACCAACGCACGCTCCATCTTTTCCAACGATGCGCGCGCTTCCGGTTTTGTCAAATATACCCCATCGGGGCGCGTATCCGAGATCTCGAGCGAGATGACCGTTTCCGGATTGCCGTTACAGAGGAAAATAAGGTCCGGACGTTCATTGGGTATAGGAGTGGGTTCTGTCCCGCAATCATGCCAGGAAATCCAGAGCCATCCCTCTCGATCTGGTCCTGTGAGCTTGGCGACGATATTGGTCCCCTGCGTCTCAAGTCCGTGGGGCTCCTCATCAAAGAACTTGCCGTCGGTCTGCTTGACGATCGGGACCAGGAACTCCCGCAAAGTCGCACGATCAATCCGCTCCTTCGTTACCCCCGCAAGATTCCACCACCACGAGTCCTCAAATGCCACGGGCATCCCTTTCAGAAACCAGCCTGAACGCCGTCGTTCTCTGCGACGAGGTTCGAGTTGCTTCCTTCCTCCTCAGAAGAAAGTGGGATCTTCGATCGGCTGGGGGTTTTTACTGATTGGATGGCTAACGGTACAAGCTATCCGGGGAAAGCATCGTGCATCAAACGCGGAGTGGCAAAGTGAATGCAATTGGCTTTTGAGGACCCTTTATGCGACTTTATTGATAGTATACGTCGCGCAGCTTTGCTCCTGTGGGCAAAGCTGCACACGGCGACGAGCTTCGTGTTTTGCGTGAGGCAACTTGGGACATCACATCGAGGACGTGGGAGGATGGGGATCGCCCAGGACATTCGCCATCGCGCGATAGATGTCGAGTCGCCCGCAACCTTCATTTGCAGCGGAGATGTCGTCTGCGGTCGTGCAGAGCAGTTGTTTCATCTTCGCCGACGATTGGTAGGTGGAATTCACGGAGAGGATGAGCGCTGCAGCGCCGCTGGCGGAGGCCGCTGACATCGACGTGCCTGCGATAAGCGTGCGGCAGTCGGCGGTGCTTCCCGTTCCGGGATAATCCGGCGTACACGATCCGGCGAAATTCGAATCGTACGGAGTCGAAGTCCAGATGTTCTCGATCCAGTGGAAATTATCGCTGTCGGTGTCGCCGTTCGGATCACCGCCCGGCGCGACAATGCCCCATGCGCTCGAGCTTCCGACTTGAGCTGCCGGCGAACCGTAGTTCGAATACGATGCGACGTATTCCATTGGAGTCGAAGCCGATCCGCCGGCGGTTCCACTTCCGTTTCTTTGGCCATCCGCCAAGGCTGAGGCTCCGACGGCGATGACGCCGCTGTCGCATGCGGGAGCCGTGACCGATGAGGCGCCGGTGTTTCCGGAGGACGCGATTACCACAACGTTCGCCGCAATTGCGTCCGCGATGGCATTCCCCTCCACTGGATCGGAGTCGACCCCATTGCTACATGTCCCACCACCAAGGCTCATGCTGATCACGTTGACGTTCTGTGCGATCGCGTCTTCGATTGCTGAGGCGATATCGCTCGAGTCGGCTCCACACTGCTCATCAGTCGACGCGGGGTTGACACAGTTGTCATCCGGGGTCGGAAAGACGCGGTATGCATAAATTTCGGCAGCTCCTCCGGATCCGACGAAACCCAGAGAGACGGTACTGTCGGCAGCCGCGATTCCGGACGTATCCGTACCATGTCCCTCGGGGTCGGCCACATAGTTCGACGTCGATTGCGATCCGTTTAGGTTGGTTATGAAGCAACGTTTATAAGCGATCTTCGCCTTGAGGAGCGGATGGGTCGCGTCTTCACCTGTGTCAATGATCGCAACTTTCACGGTTGAGGAACCCAACGCGTTTGCATTCGAGACGCCGCTTCCGTTGTTCGCTTGCGAATACGCGAATGCGTAATCCAAGCCGATCGCATGCTTGTCCCATTGCCCGGGTACGCTTGCACTCTCTTCATAGGGCGCGACATGGTAGGTCGGTGGAGGAGCAGATCCACCGGACGAGGCCGTCGTTTGGAAGCCGTTAAAGTACGGATTGCTCGTGAAATACCGTTGCGATACGGCGGCTGCGTAGCGGCGACTGCCCACCGGACCAACGTTAACAACCCCACTTTGGGAGCTCAATGTCGCTGCAACGCTTGTCATTGCGCTCGTGGGAACGGAGACGATGCGGATAGCTCGTTGGATGTGCGTGAAATCGTACTCGCGTACGAAGCTCGCGCCGGTCGAAACCTCTCGTGATTCGATCGTGCTTTTTGCCGTACTCGACGCGATAGATGCCAAGTTGTACGTGACAGCGAGCGCTCCGGGGCGCGTCGGAATGACTCGTGGTTGCCGGCTCACTAAGCGTTGAACGGCGTCACTCGACGCCGTAGACGATGAACGTCCACTTGAAGTCTCGGTATCGGATGTCGGGCATGTATACGCGCCCGTGCTACTCGATCCCACAGTAGTAGGCTGCACGGGAGGCGTCGCCGAGGAGCCGCCTCCTCCGCAAGCCGTGAGCGTCGTCGAAACCACAAGTAACGACGCAACACTCCGAAGGACGGCGAAAAATGAAAATCGCGAAATCATGAATCTCCCGGTAAACGTTCGGTCGGTTGGCGAATCTATCACAACCTACTTGAACGCATTCTGTTACCACTTACATCACGATCTGGAGAAGTTCCAGAGAATCGGAGGCTATGCCCCGGAAGCTCGTGTGCCCTCCAATGATCGTGCTTTTCTTCCCTCAAGGACGTTCCGGCGTGATGAACGTCGTTCGTCCTATGAAAAGCACCATGAACGATGCGATCATGCAGAGTCCACCCGCGAAGAGGAAAGCGTCGTTATACGACCCAAATGAGGTCCGAACCACTCCCCCGCCCCACGCGGCGAGACTCGCGCCGAGTTGGTGCGATGCGGCGATCCACGAGAACATCATCGGCGCCTTTTCGCTACCGAAGGCGTCCGCGGAGAGTTTCAATGTCGGAGGAACCGTCGCGATCCAATCCAGGCCGTAGAAAACGGCGAATATCGGTAACCCGAAAAATGCAAGCCCGAATGCGGCTGGTAGGAAGAGTAGAGAGAGTCCGCGCAAGCCGTAATACCAGAAGAGCAGCCGGCGACTACTGAAACGATCGGAGAGCCAGCCCGAAAGCGTCGTACCGACGAGATCGAAGACGCCCATCGCGGCTAGCAGACCGGCCGCTCGGACTTCCGGGATCCCGTGGTCGCCGCAGGCCGGGACCAAGTGCGTACCGATCAGCCCATTCGTGCTTGCGCCGCAAATGAAGAACGATCCCGCGAGCAGCCAAAAATCGCGCGAATGCAATCCCTCGCGCAATCCCCCAAGCGCACGAGGGAACGGATTACCGACGGAGGGGGGCGTCGATGTTAGCGTGCGCTCTCCATAGCGCGGCAGTCCAATGTCGACGGGCCGGTCGCGCACGAAGAGCACAAAGATAGGAATCAAAGCGAGGCAAACGCCGCTGAGAATAAGTGCGCATAAGCGCCATCCCGCGTGCTCGATAATGACGCCGAAGAGGGGAAGGAAGACGAGTTGACCCGTCGCGTTCGCGGCGGCGAAGATTCCCATGACCAAGCCTCGGTGTTCGACGAACCAACGGCTCGCGATGGTCGCGCCGAGCGCGAGGCCTGCGGCGCCGACCCCGAAACCCGCCATCACCCCCCATGTGGCGTCAAGTTGCCAAGGGAGGCGAATCAGCGTCGAGAGCCCCGCCGCAGCTGCGAGGAGCA
Organism: Vulcanimicrobiaceae bacterium; assembly: GCA_035937855.1. Taxonomy (GTDB): domain Bacteria; phylum Vulcanimicrobiota; class Vulcanimicrobiia; order Vulcanimicrobiales; family Vulcanimicrobiaceae; genus DASZHL01. The sequence continues at coordinate 32,078 of DASZHL010000045.1, read as the reverse complement.
ACAGGGCCGCAACGACCGTCGATCGAACGCCGAAGCGCTCCATAGCTGCTGCGGCAAACGGTCCGATCAGACCGTAGAGCATGATGTTGATTGCGATCGCAAACGAGATCTGGGCAGCGCTCCATCCAAATTCGTGTTCGAGCGGAAGCACGAACATCGTCGGTGTCGAGCGGATTCCCGCAACCGCGATCAACGTTACGAACGTCGCTCCAACGACGATCCAATGAAATTCGAGCGAACGTTTCACTTCCATCGGAACAGCGCGGAGTCTCGCCGCGTTGCGCGACGGAAGGACCTCCGCGGCATGGAAAGCGTTCGTCTCAAGAGAATGTGTTTGTGAACCGGCTTGGCGTTTCACCAAGCGAACGGGGGAAGCAGTGCCCGACGACATCATCAGGGGATCTCACGACGAGGGCGATCTCCTTTCACGTCATCGCATTAACGATCAACGTCGAACTATCGTTAAGGGCCGTGAGCCGGCGACCCTGGAATTTGAACTCGGTGAGATTCGAGGTCGTTCCGCTGAGCTTGTCAAGCGCGGGTTGGCTCTTGAGTTGGAGCAGAAAAAGGGCTTCGCGTTTGATTGCTTTCTCAAGGCTTCGACGCTCGGAAGCGCTGAAGGGGCATATCACGTCGCCCGCTGTTATCAATATGGACTTGGTATCCCAAAGAACTTACCACTAGCTATGATCTACAATGCACAGGCGGAAGGAAGGGGTCATTCAGAAGCGCACAAACAGCGTGACCGAATTCAGGAAGAGGGCGTCGTATATCCGCCGTGAATCCGACGACGGCGCGTCGCCTCCGGGCGGCGCTTTTTGCTCCACGTCGTAGTGGTCCCGTGGGCAGCGTCTTCGCCGGGCGTCGGCGAAATGAAGGCTATGAGTTTGCGGATCTGCGAGCCTATGCTCCGGGAGACGATCCTCGCCGCATCGATTGGGCTGCGACGGCGCGTAGCGGCGAGCTTCAAGTGCGGGTGTGCTACGAGACGCGTGGAGCCGTCTTCGCCGTCGCGCTCGACTCATCACGATCGATGCGAGTCGGACGCTTACAAAGTGCGTATGAAGATGCGAGTGCCGCCGCGCGCTCGTGGTTCTCGCTCGCGACCAACGAAGATCGGATACTGTGGATCGTGGGTGGGGGCGCCATCCTCAGCGGTCGTCATGCACGCGAGAGTTTACGTCTTGAGAATGATCCGGTTGAATCGTCTTTGAGCGCGCTCGTGAGCGTCGCGCTCGCCCGCCTCCCGCGCGATTGCGGATTGCTCCTTGTCTCTGATTTTTTTGAACTCGATGCGTGTGCGGATGAACTCGCCGTACTTTCCCGGAAAGTCGATGTCACGGCGCTCATCGCCGGCGATCCTTGGCGGGGATTGCTTTCGCTTGACGGAGCCGTCACGTTCATCGATGCCGAGAGCGATGCACGACAACGCGTCGTCGTTCGAGCCGAAGAACGCCAACGCTATCATGCGGCCGTCGCACAGCGCGAGCGCGAATTATTCACACGTTTACGGACGATCGGAACGCGCACGGCCTTGCTCGATGCCGAAGATCCGGTTCGGTCTTTGGGAGAAGCTTTGGGGCTTTGGCGATGAGCTTCGCGCACCCGTGGGTCGTAAGTTTGGCATTCCTTGCACCGCTGGTAATGGGATTGTTCGTTCGAGTCATCCTCAAGCGACGGCGGGCCGGGGCGCTGCGGTATTCCCATCTGCCGTTCATGCTTTCCGCGCTTGCCCCCCTCCGGAAGGCTTTTCGTGGTTTCGTTCCCCTCTGGTTGGTCGGCGTAGCTTTCCTGGGTTTATCGGCAAGTGGGCCGCATCTCCAGATTCCCTTGCCCGCAAGCGACGCTGCGGTCGTCTTGTGCATCGATACCTCGGGCTCGATGCGGGCACGAGATCTCTTTCCGTCGCGTTCCGTCGCCGCTGCGAGCGCCGCGCGGGACTTTATCGATGCATTACCCGACGGCGTGCGCGTCGGCGTCGTGAGTTTTTCAAGTTCCGCCGCGGTGATTTCTCCACTGATCGCCGATCATGTGCGTGCAATCGATGCACTCAATCGCCTCCCTGAACCGAGCGGTGCGACGGCAATCGGCGACGCGCTCGCGATTGCCGTGCGGCAGCTTCCCTCCGCCGGTCCCAGGGCAATCGTCCTCATCACCGATGGGGGGAATAATGCGGGAGTCGACCCCTTGAACGTCGCCGACCGCGCTGTTGACGACGGCGTCGCAATCTATACGGTCGGCGTCGGCACGCCGGATTCGACGGCTTCGATCCCGGGAAGCGACGATAGCGTCGGCCTCGACGAAGATACCCTCCGTGCAATCGCCCACGATGGAGCCCGCTACGTTCGTGTCGGAAATACGGCTAGCTTGCAAAGCAACTTTGTTCACCTCGCCAAACAAGTTGCATGGCGCCCGGAGGATGTTGACGTCAGCCTGGGCTCTGCGTTGCTCGGAGGGCTCTTGGTGGTGATCGGAAGCTTACTCGGCCTAGCTTTAGGAGCAGTAGCCTAGAGTGGCTTGCTTCTTACCGTATGCTTCGTCGCTACGCGGCTCATGTACTGAGGTACACTTCGCCGCTATGCTCCTCGCCTACGACAAGAATCAAGCCACTCTAGAGGCTGAGATCAGGGCGGGCGAGATTTTTGGAAGATCGAACAGGAGTTCGATCTCCTTGGGTGAATTGAGGGTCTTGTGAGTTGGTTTAAGAAGCTCCGCGAAAGCCTCGGGTTTTCGCGGGAAACCGTGTCCCGCGTCGAGACGCTCTCCGAAGCGAAGAAGCCCCTCGATGCCGCCTTCTGGGAAGAGATGGAGGACATCTTGCTCTCGGCGGACTTTGGAGTGGCGACGACCGAGAAGATCCTCGATGGTCTTCGTACGGTCGCTAAACAAGAGCTGTGGCGACGGAGCGATGAGGCAATCGCTCGCTTTAAAGAAGATGTCCGCGACTTCTTGGCGCTCCCGGGTGGCGAGCTTCGGATGGAGCGAGGTTCTCCCACGGTCATCCTCATCATCGGCGTCAACGGGAGCGGGAAGACGACCACGATCGGAAAACTCGCTCATCTCTTGCGGCATGAAGGCAAGCGCGTGATGGTGGTCGCGGGCGACACGTTCCGAGCGGCCGCCTCCGAGCAACTCGCAATCTGGGCTCAACGGAGCGGTAGCGAGTTCTTTAGCGGACGTGACGGCTCAGATCCCGCTTCGGTGGTCTTTGACGGGGTCGGAGCAGCCAAAGCGCGGGGAATCGACGTCGTCTTGGTGGACACGGCCGGACGTTTGCAGACCAAAGTGAACCTGATGGAAGAACTCAAGAAGATCGGTCGCGTTATCGAACGTGCGACGGGATCTCCGCCGACGGAGACGTTGCTCGTCCTTGATGGAACTACGGGACAGAATGGACTTTCGCAGGCGCGCCTCTTCGATGAGGCCACGAAGCTGACCGGAGTCATCGTCACCAAGCTTGATTCCACATCCAAAGGCGGCGTTCTCGTGGGGATCGTCGACTTGCTCGAAATTCCGATCAAGTTCATTGGTTTGGGGGAAGGTATCGACGAGCTCCGGCCGTTCGACGCCGACTCCTATGTGAAGGCGATCTTTGACCACGCCGCATGACGGCGATTTTAACCCCATTGCATCGATGAAGGATGAGTACTTTGGCACAACAACATGATGAAAAAGTCGTCGCACTCCAAAGCGCGTTAGCGCAGATCGAACGCCAATTCGGCAAAGGTTCGATCATGAAGATGGGCGACTTTGCCGACAGAATGGTCGTCGACGTCGTTTCAACGGGGTCGATCGCGCTCGATTTCGCCCTTGGAGTCGGGGGCTTACCGCGTGGCCGTGTCGTCGAGATCTACGGGCCGGAGTCAAGTGGTAAGACGACCTTGGCACTCCATGTGATCGCGGAAGCTCAGCGTGCCGGTGGGACGGCGGCGTTCATCGACGTCGAGCATGCCCTCGATCCGCAGTATTCCTCGAATCTCGGAGTCGACCTCGATGCGTTGCTGGTTTCTCAACCCGATACCGGAGAACAGGCCCTCGAGATCGCCGAGATGCTCGTACGTTCCAACGCAGTCGACGTCGTCGTCGTCGACTCCGTCGCGGCGCTGGTCACTAAAGCGGAACTCGAAGGCGATATGGGTGACGCGCACGTAGGTCTCCAGGCGCGTCTCATGTCTCAGGCGCTTCGGAAGCTCACGTCGGCCATCTCTCGCTCGAAAACCGTGATGATCTTCATTAACCAATTGCGCGAGAAGGTCGGCGTCATGTTCGGAAATCCCGAGACGACGTCGGGAGGTAGGGCGCTGAAGTTCTATGCATCGGTTCGCCTCGATGTGCGAAAGCTCGAGCAGATCAAAGTTGGGCAAGACGTGGTCGGTTCGCGAACCCGTGTCAAGATCGTTAAGAACAAGGTCGCACCGCCGTTCCGTCAAGCCGAATTCGACATCACCTACGGCAAGGGAATTTCGAAGACGGGCTCGATTCTCGATGTTGCTCTCGAGCGGAACATCATCGGCAAGAGCGGTTCGTGGTATACCTACGGCGATACGCGAATCGGTCAGGGTCGCGAAAACGCCAAAGCCTACTTGGAAGAACACGCCGATACGGCCGGAGAACTTGAATCGAAGATTCGTGAATTGCTCAAATCGAACGTTTCACCCAACGGTGCGGCCGTCTTAGTCGGAAGTGTAGGTTCCGCCGATCCGGATGTGTAGCGCCTCGATTCTAAACCACGTGGAAAGCGGAGCCGCGCCGGATGCGTTCGCTCGCTCGCGTGCGCGAGCTTGTGGGCTGCGCTTGCTTGCGGCTCGTCGCCTGACCGAAGCGCAGCTTTGGTCCCGGCTAAGCAAGCGCGGTTTCGGCCTTGAAGAGATTCGCGCCGCAGTGGAGACACTGCGGCGCGACGGGTTTCTTGACGATCGTCTTTTCGCGACGCTTTCCGTCGAGACACGCCTGAAAAGCCTTGGGAATGCACGCCTCATCGCGGACTTGGTACGTAAAGGGGTCGATCGTGCCCTCGCGGTGGATTGCGTTCGTAATGCGGAACGCGGAGAAGAAGAACGCATCGCCGAAGCAGCCGATCGGCTCTATCGGCTTCGTCCTCAGCTCTCCTATCCCAGTGCCGCACAATCCCTCGAACGTCTGGGCTTCCCCGCACCTTTGATTTATCGACATCTTCGCTTACGAGCAAAACGTTTGGGCTTCTTTGCCGATGATCCATTCAATGGTAGGGATCTCGGGGCATTCGAGGATTCGGTCGATATTCACGCGTAAAACGCGTGTCGTGCACTCTTTTCGCATCATAGTGTTTCTCGCGATGATCCTAGCGACATCGGGTGCTTCGCAGGCAGGCGGCTTGCAGCTTCAATCCATCGCCCGGGTTGCAGCAGACTTCCGGAACTCAAACGGGCATCTCCAGGAGATGTTTCGTACGGCTTTGCTCGACACGAGTCAACTGGCAACCGTTGCTCCCGATGGTACGGCCTACGTTCGCACCGGGGATATCCCCGCCGAATGGCTTCGGGACGCGAGTGCCCAAGTGCGTCCGTATCTGTTCTTCGCGCGAGGCGATATGCAAGTGACGGGGCTGTTGCGCGGCATCATCGCGCGGGAGGGAAAGTATCTTCAGATCGATCCCTACGCGAACGCGTTCACGCTCGACTATCACGTCTGGGAACAGAAGTTCGAGTTGGATTCGTTGGCGTATCCGATCACATTGGCTTGGACCTATTGGAAGGTCACCGGAGATGCCTCCGTCTTCACGGGCGATCTCTCGCTTGGTTTAGATCGCGTGCTCGATACGATGGAGCGGGAGCAAGATCATTCCCGGAATTCCAAATACCTCCATCCTGAACTAGTCGGTGGGAAGGGACGTCCCGTCGGGTATACGGGAATGATCTGGACCGGCTTCCGACCGTCTGACGATGCGTGTCAGTACAATTATCTGATTCCGTCGGAGATGATGGCCGTCGTGGCGCTCGGAGACCTTGAGCAAGTTGAGCGCGAGGTGTATCACAACCTCATCAAGGCCAACCGTGCCAAGACGCTCCGCGATGAAGTGCAGAGCGGCATTCAGACCTATGGAATCGTCTTCACTCCCAACTACGGTTATATTTACGCGTACGAAGTTGACGGTTTAGGCAATGCCGTGACGATGGACGACGCGAACATCCCGAGCTTACTCTCCTCACCGTATTTTGGCTACACACGCGATACCGATCCGGTCTATCAGAATACCCGGCGATTTTTGTTGTCCAAAGACAATCCGTACTTCTACATCGGAAAAGTCGCTCGTGGAATCGGCAGCGCGCACACTAACGATGGATACGTGTGGCCGCTCGCGCTTTTGATGCAAGGCTTCACGGCGCCGGGGGCAGCTGAACGAAGGACAGTTCTCGACGAGTTGCTCGCAAGCGATCCGGGAGATCATCTGCTTCATGAGTCGTTCGATCCGAATGATCCTACGCGCTACTCCCGCAAAGATTTCGGCTGGCCCAACGCGTTGTTCAGCGAATTCATTTTGACCACCGAGATGGGCTACACTCCGCTCCCCGTCGGCAGTACTACCGACCTAGACTTCCGCAACGAGTGAGAGCGGCTTGCTTCGTGCCGTATGCGTCGTCGCTACGCGCCTCATGTACGAGAGCGGCTTGCTTCGTGCCGTATGCATCGTCGCTACGCGGCTCATGTACTGCGGTACACTTCGCCGCTAGGCTCCTCGCCTACGACACGAATCAAACCACTCTCAGCCGCGTACTCTTTGGGTATGATCTTCGAGCTTAGGTGAATCTCCCGTGCGGGAAGGGGGCGGGCGAGGGCGAAATGGCGGCACTATGAGCGCATGCGTTGATATTATTCTTGGCATACAGTGGGGCGACGAGGGTAAGGGGCGCGTGATTGACCGCGCTGCGGACGAGTATGACGTCGTCGCGCGTTTTGGCGGCGGAGACAACGCCGGCCACACGATTGTTATCGGAAATCAGAGGTATGCGCTGCGGGTCGTTCCTAGCGGCGTATTTCATCAGCGGCCCCGGCTTTTCATCGGCGGGGGAACGGTGATCAGTCTTGAGGGGCTCCTCGCCGAGTTCGACATGCTGGCGAAGCACGGAGTCGATCTGCGACGCATCGCGATTTCCGATCGCGCGCATATTGTTTTCCCCTATCATGCGGCGCTCGATCGAGCCGCAGATCGCGCTCGCGGGGAAAATGCGATCGGTACCACCGGACGTGGTATCGGGCCGGCCTATGTTGACAAGGTAGCGCGCACCGGAATTACGTTTGGTGATCTTCGCAATCCGGATATGTTGGAGGCGAAGCTACGACGGAATCACTCGATCAAGGTCGCCGATCTCGCGCGGCTCGATCTTGAAGCTGTCGCGGCATTCCCGACGTTTGAGCAACTGCTCGCGACGACGAAAACTTTCGCTGAACGCATCGTGCCTCACATTGTCGATGGCGTCTCATACATCCATGAAGCGTTTGAAGGCGGACAGCGCATCTTGGTCGAGGGTGCGCAGGGGACGCTTTTGGATATCGGTTATGGGACGTATCCGTTCGTGACGAGTTCTCATACGATTGCGGGCGGCGCATGTATCGGTTTAGGGATTGGGCCGACGCAGATTTCTCGTGTCACGGGAATCGCGAAGGCGTATTGCACGCGGGTCGGAGCGGGGCCGTTTCCGAGTGAGTTGCATGATGAATTCGGGCTGCGCTTGCGTGAGCGTGGAGCTGAATTCGGCGTGGTGACCAAACGCCCGCGCCGTTGTGGGTGGTTTGATGCGGTCGCGGCGCGTTACGCCGCGCGCGTGAATGGTTTGACCGATGCGGTCATTACAAAGCTCGATGTCATCAGTGGTTTCGAGCGAATTGGAATCGTGACCGAGTACCGCTTAGGGGGAAGTTCAGTTGGCGTCGAAGCAATGGGCGAGCCTGATTTGAAGCCGGTTGTCACCTGGCATCAAGGATGGAACGATGACCTTTCGGAAGTGCGTCGCATCGATGACTTACCTGCGCTTCCTCGTGCGTACGTTGCGGAACTCGAACGCTGCATCGGTGTTCCAATTAGCGCGGTCTCCGTCGGCCCCGAGCGAGCGTCATTGGCGACAGTGTAGAGCGAATCGTCGCGGCGACTCCATTTGCCGGTCAAGAAAACGCTGCCGAACGCCCTTCGCTGCCGTCACGTTCTTGCGATTGGCTCCGGATGTTCCGTGCCGCTGTGTAAACCCCATCTTGGATCGCGAGAAGCCGAGTGACGGGATTTTCTTCCGCAAGTTGGGCGACAAACGAGGCAGGAAGGGAAATCGGGTGATCGCTGTTTAAAATCATATCGACCCGATCGGAAAGTCCGTCGAAGACTGCTTGTAGCTCATGTAAAGACACGCGCTTGATATCGCCTTTGGTCAAATTGGAGATCTCCGTGAACCGATTGTGGTTTTCCTCGCTAAGAGATTTCGCCTTGGCCAAGAGCTGGACGTTCCGCTCGTGAAGGGAGTCGATTTTATCCGCGTTCTGCGTGACGAATTGTACGACGCGCTCGTTAATGGCACTCGCGTCTACGGAGGAAGGCAATGTCGCGTCCGCCGCTTGAGCTTGGGATTGCGCTTCGTTGGAATGCTTTTGCCGCTCGTCCTGTTCGAACGCTTTTTGGGCTTCGTCGCGGATGAATCTCATGAGATCTTCGCGATTCGCCGACAGAGAATCCTCCGAAAACAATTTCGAGCGAACGCCACCGATTTCCTTGTTCGCTTCATGGACGTTTTCACAGATTTCCCAGACGGCGTTTGTTGCAACAGAGATAAGGGTCCTCAAGCTAATTTCTTGGATAGCTCGAAAACGTGCATGGAGTGGGTAGCTCGTCTGAACGATGCCTTTGAAAAGTTGGCTCGCGGATTCTTCAGCGTTGCTTCCGCGAACGCCGTTTGTGCCTGAGTCCTTCGAAATCCGCGGCAACTCTCCACGGAATGGAATCACCGGCGGCTCTCCCGAGTTCAAGGGCGAGCAGAGTTGAAGAACTGTTTCGATGCAAGCTGAGTAGAGGATATTCCGTTGATCTGCCGGAGATGCGAGGGTTTTTTGAGATTTGCGTTCGATCTCAACAAGTTTTGCTGAGACGTCCGCGCTGGGTTGTTTGAGGCTTTTGAGAAGCGCACTCTCAACTGTCGGATTGAGGTCCTCTTCTTCCGAGGAATCGCGTGTCAGGGGTGACTCCTCAAGGAGCGCCGCCCGTAGCTCGGGAAGGGCGTCCTCAGTCGGGAAATCCTCCGCCAGCGACGAGAGGAGACTCTCCTGGGTATTTCGATCAAGCGTATTGAACGGCGGTCCTACCATCGTTAAGGTGCCGAATTTGGTATGAATCTCCCGTGGTTGAATTTCGGGAGACCTGAATTGCAAGGCGACTTTTGCGAGGGTGCTGCGAAGCTCTGCTGCTTTGACGGTCGACGGAGTCGTGTCAGTGTTCATCGTATGCGAACCCTTCGTTTACCCGCTTAGGGGTCCTGCGGCTTGCTCGATCTCGCCTTTTGCAGCCGTACCGCCATTGGCGTGCGCGCAGCGGATCGACGGTAGCATCGGATTCGCCGACGAGGAGGCACGTCGCCGGATATGCGCGGCCTTCACGCGTCAATACCACGCTCGTGGCGGGCAAAGCGGAGTTTCAAACCGAGATCACCTTCGTCCAGGCGCTCCGATCGTGTTCTTGCGTCTGATCGCGGTCGTTTCGTATATTCCGAGCCGCTGCAAAAACCGTGCCTTGAATCATGAGAAGGCGAGCGACGGGATTTTTCTCCTCGAGCTCGACAGCGAATGAGGACGGAAAGGAAATCGATTGATCGCTTTCGAGGATGGTGTTGATCCGAGCGTCGATTCCATCGAAAACGCCTTCGAGTTCTCTTGTAACGTGATCGACGCCGCTTTTCGTCAAATTGGAAATCTGCTGAAGACGATTATCGTACCAAGCGCGAAGAGACTCCGCCTTGACTTTGTTCTGAACATTGCGCTCGCAAAGGGCGTTGATTTCTTCAGCTTTTTGGTCAATAAATTGTTCGACGCGTTCCTCGATCATCGTTGCTATCAATTCCGGGCTTTTCCCGCTTTGAGTCATCTTTTTCGCCCGTGAATTGAAAAACAGTGAATTGAACATCGTCGGCCAATCGGCCACAGGAACCGTAACCGCCTTGGCATCGGCTTGGGAAGTTGCTTCTTTGGCCCGTTGTTGCTGTGCTTCCTGTTCGAAGGCCTTTTGTGCTTCGGCTCGGACGAATCCGACGAGATTTTCGCGATTGGTTGATAGAGACGCCTTTGTTGACATCTCCGAAAAGGCACTTGAGATGTCTTTTCGGGAATTTATGACATCGGAAAATGCCGCTAGGACGTCATTCTTTGCGATCTGGACGACGGCCTTAAGGCTGCTTTTTTGGATCTCTCGGAAACGTGCGTCGAGCGGAAACTCTGTCGGAGCGAGGCCTTTCAGAATTGATTTTACGCGTTCGTCAGCGTCGTTTTCACGAAGGAACTTTACGTCCGGGTCAATTCGGGGGAACTCTCCACGAAATGGAATCGCAAGCGGTTCTTTAGGATTCTCGCTTACGCAGAGCTTGAGGACGGTATCGATGCAGGAGTCGAGGAGGATTTCTCGCTGATTTGCGGGCGATGCGGCCGTTGCTCGGGATCTGCGTTCAATCTCCGCGAGATCCGCCGATAAGTCGGCGTTTGGCCGCATGAGCCTTTTGAGAAGAGAACCCTCAATAGTCGGTTCGAGGTCCCGTTCTTTCGATGCGTCCCCTAAGAGAGCCGCGCGTAGCTCCGGAAAGAACCTGTCCTGGGCGCTTGGAGAAAGCGTCTTGACTACCGGCCCCTTCATCCTAATTCTGATGCCTTTTACGACAATCTCCTCCGCCCCCGCGTTTTCAAGAGATTGCTTGATCTGCGAGGCGGCATTTGCGAGAGTGTTTCGAAGCTCAGATGCTTCGACTGTCGTGCGAGAAGCGTCAGTGGCGTCGGTGTTCATTATGCCGGAAAGCTTCGCTTTGGCAGCTAAGGGGTCCTTCCGTTCGCTCGATGGTTGCGCATACAGGCGAACCGTCATTTTGTGTGCGAGCAACGGATTGAGGGCGCATCCGGTTACGTAGATTCGCAGCAAGGAAATGCTGATGGGGTGAAGCCGTCGCCCTTGTCATAGGGTTCACTCGTCGCAGAGAAAAGACTGATGGGGTTTCGTTATGGTTTGGAATCGGTATTGGAACGTGCCGCTGACGACAAGCGGCGTGCCGAAGCGAGTTTGGCGGCGGCTCGGCAACGTCTCACGCTGCTCGAGCGATCGTGCGAGCAGAGTCGTGAGGCATTCAGCGATATGCTTTGCGGCCCCGTGCTTGCCGCGTTCGAGTTAGCCGAGATGGACCACGCGGCGATGAGCGCGCGACGAACGGTGACGAGGCTCGCTCGTGAGGCCGACCGGGCTCAGGTGATCTTGATCTCGCGGGCCGGACGACATGCCGGGCTCGTGGAGCATCGTCGAGGTCTTGAGCGCGAATGGCAATTCCGTAAGGAGCGAGCTGAGAAGGCCGAAACCGAAGAAGAGAACGCTCGTTCCCGGGCTGAGCGTTCTTGGGAAACTGCGGACTTTTGCTGCTCCGGCAGAAGAGAACGGGCGGCTCCTGCGCGAAAAGGCCGACAATGACCGATCAGGATACGTGTTGCGGTGCGGCGGACCAGATGCCGCCGGCTTCGGAGTCCGCCTCCTCCCATCGCTCCTCGACGACGCAGATCACCTTGCTCACGCTTGGTGTTACCGCGATCGCGGCCGTTGCCGCGTTCGTTGTGGTTCGCAGCCTGCTTGCACAGCGGGCCCCCGTTGATCCGACGACCGAGCGCATCAAGGTACTCCTTGCCGAGGCGAATCTTTTGTTGAAGCACCTTGACGAGCAAGAGCACCGTTAGGGCGGATGCTCCCCTGGTCGGGGATGTCGTCGAAGTTGAATTTACCGATCTCATCGCCAAGACGGGTCAGGCGGTCGGACGCTTCGGTGGTCTGGCGATCTTCGTCTGGGGTCCTCTTCCCGGCGAGCACGCGCGCGTTCGCGTGAGTGAGGTGAAGTCGAACTACGCGATCGGCGAGCTTGTCGAACGTCTCGAAACTTCACCCGACCGCGCGGAGCCCTTCTGCGAGGTCTTCGGTGTTTGTGGCGGCTGCCAGCTTCAGCATTTGGCCTATCCCGCGCAGTTGCAATGGAAGCGTCGTCTGGTCGCTGAGGCGCTTGCCCGCATCGGCGGTTTGGAGCGTGAACGCGTGCTCCCGACGATTGGGATGAGTGAGCCTCGCGCCTACCGCAACAAGATGTCCTTGGTGGTCGGCGGAACGGCGCAAGCACGCGAATTCGGATTTTATGAGGCCGGTACGCACGATCTGGTGCCGATTCATTCATGTCCGATCGTCATGCCTCAGCTTGATCACACGATCGAATCCTTCCGGACGCTTGCGAATGAAAAGTCCTTCGCGGGAGCGTTTCGCGAGGTTCGGCATGTCGTGGCCCGCGTCGGACGCACCGAGGGTAAGGTCGTCGTCGCGCTCAGTTCGCGGGAGCGTTCTCCCGAACTTGCGGAGTCGGCGGAGCAAATCGTCGCGGCCTTACCCGGTGTGACGGGCTTGTGTAATTCGTTCCATCCGGCTAGCGAAAATGCGGTCCTCGGGCGTACGACTGTCCTATTGACGGGTGAACCGGAGATCGAGGAAACGATCCGCGGTATTCATTTCCGCGTCTCATCGTCGTCGTTTTTCCAAGTCAACGCCGTCATGGTGACGCGCATCTTGGATCTACTCGCACCGCATGTCCCGCAGCAGCGTATCATCTTCGATCTTTATTGCGGAGCCGGAACATTTTCACTGGTATTCGCAAAACTCGGTGCGCGCGTCGTCGGCATCGAAGAGAATCCCGGAGCGGTTGCCGAAGCCATTGAGAACGCGCAACGAAACGGTCTCGCCGATCGCGTCGTCTTTCTCCCCGGACGCGTGGAGCGTACAATACGCTCGAAACCGACGAGTTCAATGCTGCGGTCGGCGGAAGTGGTCTTCTTGGATCCGCCGCGTAAGGGCAGCGATCAGGCGACCCTCGATGCGATCGTTGAGGCGCATCCACAGCGCGTATGGTATCTCTCGTGTAATCCCGCGACCCTTGCGCGCGACCTCGTCGTATTGACGGCCGGAGGATATCGGCTCAACATCGTGCAGCCCTTCGATATGTTCCCGCAAACCGGCCACGTCGAAGCGCTCGCCTTTCTGGATGCCGAAGGCGTCGAACCACTCGTCTTTTCGTAAAGCACGTGAGATATTCACAATAAGCGTTCTGACCGTGGCAAGCCGTGGCGGTCGTATGCTCTGCGGCTAAGCGAGATAAATCCGTATTGGAGAATGTGCAGGAAAAAATCGGCCACCGATGGAAGTGGGGCTCCTCATTTCGCATTCTCCGAAAGGTAAAGTAAATGTCGGTTTTTAACCCGGCTGCTGACGCTCAAAATCCTGGAACTTTATCACCCGACTCGAGGGGAATCTATGCAGATCATCGCGGCCATGACGTTACAAACTGGATCGCAATTATCGCGACGTGTTTTGCGGGAATAGGTTTGATGATGAACCAGTATGGAATAAATGAAAAAAATCGCATTGATGCTGAAACGGAATTAGCTGCTGCACAAACAGCACTTTTGGCCGAAAAAGGAAAAGTGAATTCACCCGGGATTGCTCTAGATTTTTATACTGGTCCAGCATTGCAACTCGGTATCGTCAGGTCCGTTGGAGCCGTGGGAAAAGATTTTCAAGTTATGTATAGCGATATCTATAAAAATTGCAAACTCATTACGATTCCGGGAACAGCCACTCCTCCAAAATTGGGAGACGTCCTTGGAAAAACCTTTGACGGCGATGTGAAAATCGTCGGCCAAGAGCCGATCGCCCCATGCAATCGTGAGACCTCCTCAATGCCATTATCTCTTGGCCGTTATTGATTTTATCTGCGCTTTTAATTCGCGTTCCCCGGCCAGTAGCGGGAGGATATCGAGTAACGAATTTACGGATTCAGGGACGGGACTCGGGGCTTTCCGTGACAGGTGGTAGCCGAGCATGCCGAACGCACGAGGGCCGGTATGATCGGCGAGCAAGGTATCACCGACCATGAGGACGCGCTCTGGTGAACAATCCAATTTCGTACAAACGGCCTGATAGATCGCCGGATCCGGCTTCACTGCGCCTACCTCAAAACTCCACCCGTAAGCATCGAGTTCGTACGGCAAGATACGCATCACCGGCTCGGCATGTGCCATCGTGAGATTTGAGCAAACGCCGATCTTATAGCCTTTCGCGCGGAGCGCCGTGAGACACTTTCGCGCGTCCGGAAGGAGTATGATAGACGAGAGTTCCGTTTTTAGATCAGCCTCCCATACACCGAGGATTTTCGGCGAGACGTTCATCTCGAACAGCGTTGGCAAATCCGCGAATGGCACATTGCTACTCATGACCCGGGCACTATCGCCGGCCTCTCGCAATCGGCCAGATATCGCAAAATATCGGAAGAGTTTCGCGTAGGCCCGACTCTTCACGGGAATCTCCGCAAGGGTGCCGAAAACGTCGAAAACCACGGCTTGAACCTTCGCGAGACGAGATCGTTCGTCATTCATCGACCGATCCTCCGATGCTCCACGAATCTTTGTTAAGGATTCGTCGGTCGGCCAGGAGCAATTTTGCAGATCGGCGAAGAGATCGCCCGGCAACGCGCCCGTCGCCCCCTCGAAAAACCGTGATCGCATAGAGCGAAACTTCCACGATCGGTCTTCTTCGACGCCTATCAATGGTCTTCCCAGCACGGCTCAAGCAGCGAGAGGTGAAAGGACGCACCAATGTTCTCCCGCCGCGACGTTTTTGAAATCGAAGTCAATGCGGAGCGCGAACTGCTGACATCTTACGGCCTGGCATTGACGGATCTGATCGGTCAGGGCATGGAAGCCAGGGTTTATGCCCTGGACGAGAAGCGAGTCCTCAAAGTCTGCGCGGGGCCCGGTCAACGCGCCAATCTCGAGACCCTTCAAGATTTTTATCGTCGTTTAGACGGACGGAACCTCCCATATGAGCTTCCGGAGATTTACGCCGTCGATCCGCACGGCGACCTGCTCGCCGTCATCGAGCGTCGAATCAACGGCATTCCCATGGCGGAGTTTCCCGCCTCGGACATGGGGCATTTCGAAGATATTTATCTCGCGACCGTTATCACCCTGGCGCGAGCGAAGATCCATCAGCCGTTCGGCCGTTTCCTCTTACTGGAAACGCCGGCGTCCGTCATCACGCCGGCCGACGATTGGCATGCATTTCTCCGCTCGCTGATCTTGCGCAAATTGTCAGCGCTCCTGCCGGCGCTGCGACGCGACGTCCCGTTGATTGAGAGTCGTGCGAATGCACTCCTTGCCGCATTTTCTTCTCCGTATGAGGGGCCGGTCGGGGTAATTCATGGAGACTTCTGTCGTGGAAACGTCCTCATGCGTGATCGATCGAGTGTCGCCGGCGTCATCGATTTCGGAACGTTCACGATGATCGGTGATCCGCTGTTCGATGTGGCGACTGCTTGTGGTTTCTTCGATATGTATGGGGATGACCACACGGAAATTCGCATGCATTTGCTGACCCGCGCAGCCGAAATGCTCAACATCGATCGAGGGCAAGCGACGCTGACGGCCTACTTGCTGACAGGTGCATTACTGTCATGTGATCTCTATGCTCGGGACGGTGCCCCACTCCGAAACGACGGCCACTATCGATGGGCATGCGAGATCCTGCGTCAAGGTGAATAATGAAAGGAAATTCCTGATGGCAACATTACGAGACTTGCAACGGCGAGTTCATGATGAGATCCCAGACCGCTTTCGGTTTCCGCGAATTTTGTCCGTTCTCGCTCTCCACGAGGAGGTCGGTGAGCTTCTCGGCGAGTTCAAGCAGTCGGCGGTTCCAGATAGAACTTCGACCGAGATTGCCGCCGAAGTCGGCGATGTGCTCCTTTCTTGTTTGGAAATCGCGAATTCTTATGGCTTGACCATCGAGCCGATCGACCCCATTCGAGTTAACATTGCGCAACACCGGCTCAGCGTTAATCTCTATCTCGCCGCTTGCGCGGTTAGTAAGGAGTGTTTGGACATTGAAGGATTCGAGCAGTCTCATATTTCGCAGCTCGAAGCGGCGCTCAATCGAGTCGTGCAATCCCTGGCTGAGTTGGCCGCATCGTGGGGTGTCGATTTCGTCGCGGCTTTTGAGGAAAAGTTTGAACTGATCTTGGGCTTTGTCGCCGATGGAACCTGGGAGAGCCGGTACGGAAACCGTTTGTTAATGAAGAGGAAGAAATTCGACTAAAGCAGTTTGCAAGCGGATGTATATATGGGGCTCTCTCATTCTTAATGGCTTCGGCGGGCACATGTATCGTGTATCCGGCACGGTGCAGAAGGTTCTAATCCGACGAGTGCGGTCAAGCGATCGTACATCCGCGCCGCGATCTGTAGGCCCTATCCTGCGCTCGCCAGTACGGAGTCCCAGATGTGCGGGATCGGCGATGTCTCCAATACCGGGCGCTGAATCGGGGTTGATCGACAGCGAGCCTGGAACGAGGATCCTATGCGACAGATGGAAAAGGCTTTCGCGAAAGAACATGGCGTGCGGGCGGATGCTTGCAAAATCGTTACCCCAAAATGACAGTCAGGAGCTTCCACTGAGGAGACCTGATCTAAGCTAGGCCCTAATCAAGGCTCATTTTCTTGGAGGTTACGTGGCGATCGATTTCATCGAAATCTGTGGTGTTTCTAAGACGTACAATACCGGCGTACTCGCCTTGGACGAGGTCAACGTAAGCGTCAGAAAAGGCCAAGTCATCGCTTTGATCGGACCGAGCGGTTCCGGAAAGAGCACGTTGCTCCGATGTATCAATAACCTCGAACCCATCGATAAGGGAAGAATTCACGTTGACGGCGAGCATATCGGTGACGAATGGCGTGACGGGCATTTGGTGCGTTTGCCGGATTATAAGGCGGCTAAGCAGCGTGCTGAGATCGGCATGGTATTTCAGAGTTTTAACCTGTTCCCGGACATGACCGCCTTGCAAAATGTGATGGTCGCACCGATACACGTTCGCCGTATTTCTAAAGAGCAAGCGAAGATCGATGCAATGAAGCTTCTAGAGCGCGTGCATCTTGCGGAGAAAGCCTGCACCTATCCTGTGCATCTTTCCGGAGGCCAGCAGCAACGCGTGGCGATTGCTCGGGCGTTGGCCATGAAACCGAAGGCGATGCTGTTCGACGAGCCGACCTCGGCGCTCGATCCGGAGACCATCAACGAAGTTCTCGAAGTGATTCGAGAGGTTGCCGAGAAAGACGGCATGACGATGATGATCGCGACGCACGAGATGGCCTTCGCGAAGGAAGTTGCCAATCGGGTGATTTTCATGAAAGGCGGGAAAATCGTCGAGGAAGCTCCTGCTGCGCGTTTTTTTGCGGAGCCTGCGTCGCCGGAAGCTCAAATGTTTCTTGCCGCAGGATCCCGCAGGAACACGGGCTTAGCAGCATCCGATTCCGATGCCGCTTCCACTCGACGAACTTCTTATGGATAAGGCGGAGTGGGTGAAACCATGAAACCGGGAAGGCCGAAGGATGACTTCGACAGCCTGCAAAACCCCGCTAAAAGTTCCTCGTCCCACGTATTTTGGTATGAGGTGCGGAGGATCGTGGCAAAGGGGAAAGGCGTTTTCCAAGACGTTGTGACGTGTCCGCCCGTTCTTTTTGGTGCGGGGAATTGTTTACTTGCATATCAGACGGCGGAACCTCTGGGCATTGTCATTAACGTTTTGACAAGTCTTGTCGCAGCGAGCTGTCGCATCTATGAAAGTTGGACAGGGATACAGAAAGGCTTGCCGTATTACGTTGCAGCAGCCGTAAATCTAGCGACAAGTCTTTCGGTTATCTATAATGGGTTTCACGTGCAGGGAATTAACGGCGCATATTCGTTTAACGAACGAGCAAGGATGAGTCTGCTTTCCGCCACCGCCTTTGCCGGATGGGGCATAGGGCATATCCTCAAAGGTCTTCACGACGCAAAACAAACCCCGCCTCGAAGCGTTCTCGACGATGAGCAGCTCTATTACGGGATCGGCGATGTCGCTGCACTACAAGGCCTTCTCGTGCCTTCAATTCCCTCTCTCTTCGGTATTGTCAGGGCTTTCCACAAAAAAACCGACATACCACAAAGTGGGAAGCCGCTTTGGAAAGTCGCGATTAAGAACGCCACTTCGGCGCGATTTTATGCTGCAGGCTTTTTCCTCGGAAGTATATCAGCAATAGCCGCTAACCCTCTTTTTTCCCTGGCGCAGGTTCTATGGGGGTCTGCGTATATCTGTATGGAGAAAAATGAAAATAGGCAGTTACTCAGCGATTTTAGAAAACTCATTTCTCGATATTTCTACTCGAAATAGGAGACGCCGGACTCGTGATCAAATAATAAATGAATTAACTCTAGAAAGTGCGCGGATTGTCAACGCGAAATGTATGTGCCTCCAACGTGGCACGAGAACATACCCACGCGCCGCGGGGCGAGTACCGTACAAAACCGCGGCAGAACTTCTCGCCAGGGCGAAAGTAAAGTTCCCGTAGGCGCTCGGATTTGAGCAGCGGCTGATTCGTAAGCCAAGGTGAAAGATCCAGTGCCGATGCCGTCGGGATCGCGCCGGCCTCAAGATCGCTGCTCTCCGAACCAGATGCACGATCCTCGGGTTTAGTTGAAAAGTTGGGAAGCCGGAAGGGAGCGCTCAACCGGCCTTGGAATGTTTCGCTTGCTTGGAACCAAAAGTCGCTATATAGAAGAAGAGAGGATCAAACGTAAATTATGGCTCATGGACGTGAACCTGTTGCCGCTCCTGCGGTGACCTACACGGAGAGGAAGCTCACGGGACCGACGGTTACGTGCAAGCGCTGCGCGCGTGTGCATGCGTATCCACGGCCGGACGACAAGCCGATCCGCTGTGAATGCGGATGGTGGTATCGCAATGTCGGAGGCGAGATCGTCGAGGAGTTTCGTCCACGCCTCGGCGCAGCCTAAGCGCCGGCACTAGTTCTTTTGGGTCTTTGCCGCTTGGTCGGCGATTTCAAGGATCTCCTCGCGAGTGAGGAGATAGCATTCTTTGCAGATTTCGCAAACGGCTTCCGTGATGGCTTGTTCCTCAGCCAAATGGAGAAGCTCATCGGGTCCAAGCGCCAGGAGGGTTCTTTGAACCTGCGGACGTGAGCATCGGCAAGCGAAGCGCACATTATATTCCGTCAACGCTCGACGCGCTTGGCCGCCCAGAAGTACCTCCGCGAGGCTTCGCGCACTCCCGCCGGCGGACAGGTGTTCGGTCACTGAATGAAGCCGGTGTGCCCGTGCCTCAAGTTGCTCAAGAAGCAAGTCTTCGCTTCCGGGTAGGGCTTGTGCGATGATGCCGCCGGAAACCCGGATGCCGTTCTGATCGGCCAGAACCCCCAACGCCACGATGCTTGGGACTTGCTCGGAGCGGGCGAGATAGGCGGCGATGTCATCGCCAATCTCGCCGCTTGTGAGTGCGACGACGCCGACATACGGTGGGCCGGTATCGTAGGTTCGCGTGACGCAAAGACTTCCGGTGCCGACTGCGGTTCCGACGTCGAATTTCCCGAGAGCATTGAGCGGTAGGTCAACGTGAGGTCGTGCGACGTTTCCGCGGACGCCGATCGTTCGCTCGTCAAGCAATGATGCTTCGGCATATAGTCGAAGGAGAGGGCCGTCCGCCGCGATTTGAAGCGCGATCCGCTCGTGCCTTGTACTCGACGCTCCCAACAGCGCAGCCGCCGTTAAGAGTCGTCCCAATGCCGCACTCGCGGTCGGAGCCAGAGTGTGACGGCGTTGAGCCTCACGCACGAGTTCGGTGCTGACGGCCGCGGCGACGGAAACCGTTCCGTCGTCGCTCGTCGCCGAAATGACGCCATCATACGCGTTCAGGCATTTTCCCAACGATGCTCCTTCTTTCAGGAAACCGAGAAAGTATAGGATGCGCCGTTTCCGAGGGTGACGGCTCATCCTTCACGAACGCCGTTTTCGTGAACGTCTTGGTCATCCACGGTCCGAACCTGAACCTCCTGGGTACTCGCGAGCCCGCAACGTATGGGAGCGCGACGCTCGAAGAGGTAAACGCATTGATTGCCGCCGAGGCGCAGACCCTCGGGCTTGGAGTACGGTGCGTTCAGCACAATGGTGAAGGAGATATCATCGATGAACTTCACCGCGCTCGTCAAACCGTGGATGCGGTCGTCATCAATCCGGGAGCCTATACGCACTACTCATACGCGATTCGCGATGCGGTTGCGGCGATCGGTTTGCCGGTAGTCGAAGCCCACCTTTCGAACGTGCATGCACGCGAGGAGTTTCGTACGCGGAGCGTCGTTGCCCCGGTCTGCCGCGGCACGATCGCCGGTTTCGGAGTCGTTTCTTACATACTCGCATTGCGAGCCCTTGCTACCTCATTGCTCGGGACGATTCGCAAACCCGCATGAAGTATGGCTTTGTATCCCGGGAGAAGCAGGAACGGCGGTATTGCATGCCAATATCGCAAGCCGACCCGCGGTACGTACCGCATCGTTTTTCCCTCGAAACCGTGGAGATTTTACATTGACAAAGGCCGAACTCGTCGATTCCCTAGCTCAGACCAGCGAACTCTCGAAGCGTCAAGTGGGCGAACTCGTCGATGCCTTCCTCGACGAGATCAAGTCGGCGCTTGGAAGAGGGGAAAAGGTCCAGCTTATCCCCTTCGGAAGCTTCGAAGTCCGCTCACGCAAGCGTCGCGAAGGTCGTAACCCGAAGACTGGTGAGAGGATCACCATCCCCGCTCGCAAAGTGCCTGCCTTCAGTGCCGGCAAAGGCTTGCGAGACGCAGTCGGCGGAGCAAGGCATGCCGCCGCCAAGAAATCCACGAAAAAAAGCGGAGCCAAGAAGAGACGCTGACTCCAACATAGCAGGATGGTGCGCAACCAAGCGACGAACTCCCGACCTTACGGGCAGTGGCGCAGCTTGGTAGCGCACCAGTCTGGGGGACTGGGGGTCGCAGGTTCAAATCCTGTCTGCCCGACCATAGACGACACTCGCACGACAAGACGCCGTGCGGGTGTCTTTTGCAAAAAGGTGGGCTCATCAATCGGCAATTCCGCCAGCGATATGCCGCGCTTGAGGACGAGATCGCACGCCTTGAGCGGAAGTCCGACAACCCCCGTGTATGAAGTCGGCAATAAGGAACCCAAGAAACTCGCGTCCTATGTGGATAAATGGATACGAGTGAGGGCGGTTCTGAAGGAACATGAAAATGCGAGGATACGATGACGACGGCGGATCGGAATGAGAACCCAGACCAGAACTGGAAGGGATGTGCGAAGATGAGGGCCGCTACGACCGTACGTGAACGAACCTTAATGACCGCCCGCCAGATCGATCGGGTCATCGATCGGCTCGCGCATCAAATCCATGAACCAGAAGACGCCCAAATAGGCATCGTGCTCATCGGAATTCGCCGCGGCGGCGAAATGCTGACGCGCCGCTTAGCTGCGAAGATTGAGGAGATCTCCGGCGATAAACTCGAAATCGGATTCCTCAACGTCAATCTGTACCGCGACGATGACGTCACGCGACCGCTAGCGGAATCGGATATCCATGGTGATCTCACCGGAAAGATCGTCGTGATCGTCGACGACGTGCTCTTTACCGGTCGAACGATACGTTCGGCTCTCGATGCTGTCACCGATATCGGTCGCCCGCGGGTTATCCGTCTAGTAGCGCTGGTCGACCGCGGCTTACGCGAGCTTCCCATCCAGGGAGATTACGTCGGTCGATTCATTCCAACTAGCCGCCGTGAGACCATCGCGGTTCATCTTTCAAAGACCTACGCCGAGACTGATCGCGTCGTTCTGATTGACGACGAAGCGATTGCGGAAGGATGAAGCACTTGATGAATTTCCTCGATCTTAATGCCCTCACGAGAGAGGAAATCGACCTTGTGCTTTCGCGCGCCGAAGAATTTGTGAACGCACCCGACCAGCGTTCGCTTTTGCGTGGCGTCAGCGTCGTGAATTTGTTCTTCGAACCCAGCACTCGTACATACACCTCATTCTCGATCGCCGAGCAACGCGTCGGTGCCGACATCGTGCATCTACCGCCAGGAAACTCCAGTTTGGGAAAAGGTGAAACAGTTGCAGATACCGCGATTACGCTTTCGGCCATGGGCGTGCGCGTGATTGTAACGCGCCATCCGGAATCCGGCTTTCCCGTGCGTCTGGGAGAGGTCTTTGAAGGGCAGGTCGTCAACGCTGGTGACGGGAGTCATGCACATCCAACGCAAGCATTACTTGACCTTCTTATCATTCGCAAAGAGTTTGGACAAATTAAGGGGTTGCATGTCGCCCTCGTCGGTGATCTTTTGTATAGCCGAGTCGCGCGCTCGAACGTGATCGGCTTACGCAAACTTGGTGCGGAGGTCACATTGATCGGCCCTCCGACGCTCTTACCCGAAATCTTTGCGCGAGACGGCGTTCGCGTCGCGCGCGATCTTAATGAGGTGCTTCCAACGGTCGACGCGCTAATATTGCTGCGGATACAGCGAGAGCGCACAACGTCGGCCGCGGTATCGACTTCGGCCGATTATGCCAGGAAGTACCGCATGGATCTGCAACGATTGGCTTTGCTGCGCTCGCATGCGATTGTGATGCATCCTGGTCCCTACAATCGGGGCGTTGAATTAACCGATGATGTGCTGCGCTTTCATCGTTGGCGGTACGCAGATCAAGTCTTCCATGGAGTCCCTGTTCGGATGGCTGTCCTGGATTACATGATCAACGGCGCACGTACATTGGCGTAAGCAACAGGGAAATGCAACCGTACGACCCTTCCCATTTTCGAGAATCGTAGAGGTAGCGATCCCGGCAAAACGAAAAGCAGAAGAGCGCCTAATAAGAGGCACTCTTCTGAACATTGGTTGCGGGGACAGGATTCGAACCTGTGACCTTCGGGTTATGAGCCCGACGAGCTACCGGACTGCTCCACCCCGCGGCGAACGATCCTGAGTATACGCGCCCCGTTCACTTCCGTCAATATCTTGGATGATAAAATACTGTCGCGCGGAAAATGTGCTCATCACGGTGAAAAGAAGTGCTCATGCCCCATACTCATTTTGACGAATCGACCGAGGAATATCTCGAAGCGATCTACCGCCTTGAGCGAGAGGGGCCTGGAGCGACGACCTCCGGCTTAGCCTCAGAACTCGGAGTCGCTCCTGCGTCCGTGTCCGGAATGTTGAAAAAGCTGGCGAGTGATGGGTATGTCCTTCATCCGGCTCGCGGAGAGGCCCGTCTGACCGAACGAGGCCTTGAGATTGCTGTGCGGGTAATGCGGCGCCATCGACTAGCCGAATGTCTCCTCACTGATGTTTTAGGGATGTCGTGGGACGAGGTTCACGCTGAGGCATGCCGTCTTGAGCACGCGATTTCCGCCCGAGTGGAGGAGCGTTTGGTCGCCGTGCTGGGCAATCCGCAGGTCTGTCCCCATGGCCATCCCATCCCGCCCGCCGACGGCTCGGATCCGCCCCGCCCCGGAGTTCCTTTGGCTCAGCTATCTGCGGGCGAGTCAGCGCGGGTTCACGGCGTGACGGAGGAAGTGCCCGAGATCCTTCGCTATCTCGCGGAGATCAGCTTGCGACCGGGAACTGAGCTCCGGGTTCTCGCGAAGGCGCCGCTCGGTGGTCCGATGACCCTCGAAATTGCCGGGGCTCGTCACGCGATTTCCCTTGAGCTTGCACGCTTGATCATCGTGATTTCGGAAGATCGGGACCGGAGCGACGCCATTGTGGATGCCGGGAAAACCTCGTAGGTGGGACGCGAAGCGATTGTCGGATATCCCCGTACTCCGTTTACTTTGGTAATGATCGGATTAAACGTCCTCGTCTTCATCTGGCTCGGGTTAACCGGAGGTTGGGAAAGCTCGGATTCGCTTGTCGCCCACGGCGCGCTGTACGGACCGGCCGTTGCGGCGGGAGAATGGTGGCGTATTGTCTCCGGAGCCTTCTTGCACGCCGGCTACCTCCACATCGGGTTGAACATGTTCGCGCTCTTTCAAGTCGGGAGACTGGTGGAAATGTTGGTGGGCTCGGCGCGGACGGCCCTCGCGTACACCGTCGCGATGCTCGGTTCCGGTATCGCGGTAATCGTGTTCAATCCCGATGAACCGACGGTCGGCGCGAGTGGTGCGATTTTCGGTTTGTTCGGTACCTTAGTGGCGATCGGGATGCGCCTCGGCCGTCCGGGACGCATGCTCGTCAGTCAAACACTCCCGATCATTGGAATAAACCTCGCCTTCGGTTTCGCGGTCCCGAATATCTCGAACGCCGCGCACATCGGCGGCTTACTCTGCGGATTTCTCGTCGGATTGGGAGTCGCACATGCTGTCCGCGTCGTGCCCGTCCCGGATGACACGACCGGACCCGGACCCGCCGCGTGAACACCCTTCCTTCACTCAAGAACATTTTCGCCTCCTATGGCCCCCTCGCTGCGGCCCGTTCCGGATTCGAGCTTCGCGACGGACAGGTGCGGATGGCTGCCCTTGTCGAGCGGGGGATCCTCGACGGGATGCACACTATCGTCGAGGCCGGCACCGGCGTCGGGAAATCCTTGGCCTACCTTATTCCCGCGCTCCGCAGTGGATTGCGCGTCGTCATTTCGACCGGGACGATCGCGCTCCAAGAACAACTCGTACGCAAGGATATTCCGTTCGTCGCGGATGCCCTCGGCTTGCATCCTCGTGTTGAACTCATGAAGGGGCGTTCGCATTATCTCTGTCGAACCAAGCTCGACGGGATGCGCGCCGGCCGCCTTTTCCCACCCAGCGATACAATGGAGCGGATTTGGGATTGGGCCGACGCCACGCAGACCGGAGATCGCGTCGAACTCGATTTCGTTCCCTCCGCTCACGAATGGGAGCAGCTCGACGTCGACGCCGACGAATGCATCGCGGAACTCTGTCCGCGTTACGGCGATTGTTGGTATTTCGGCCGTCGCGAAGCAGCGCGTTCCGCGAACATTCTCGTGGTGAACCATGCCCTCTTTTTTCTCGACGTCGTCTCCGCCGGCGCACTCTTGCCGACACACGACGTCGCGATCCTCGACGAAGCGCACCAGTGCGAACGTTGGGCTACCGACGCGTTGACCGCGCGGATCTCGCAGGCGACGGTGGGCCGCTTAATGCGACGCTTGCAGCGCTCGTACACCGTTCCCTCCGCGGTCACCTCGGAAATTGAATCCGCGGTTCGCCGCTTAAACTCGACGCTCGCGGCGAATGCGCCTGGTGAACGTTACGCGCTCGAAGCCAACCATGCGGCGCGTGAAACCCTCGACGAGTTGGGCGCCGCGCTTTCGCATTTGGAAAATTGGTTGCACGCGAGTTGGGAATCCGGCTTGCACCGCGTGCTCCCGCAGCCCGAGGCCGAACGGCGCCGCGATCTCTCACTGCGCGCCGTCGGCGCGCAGCTCGACACCATCGAACGCACGCGGCGAACCGATGATGCCATCAGTTGGGTCGAGCGTCGCGACGGTGACGGCGGCGCGTACGACGTGAATTCCGCTCCGTCGGATATCGCGGGTTTCCTTCGCACTGAACTCTTCGGTCGTGTACCAAGCGTCGTGCTCACCAGCGCAACGATTGCCGAAGCCGGATCATTCGCGTTCTTGAAACGCACGCTCGGCATCGACGAAGCGCAGGAAGCCGTCGTCGCTTCGCCGTTCGATTATGATCGGCAAGCGCGCTTATACGTTGCCCCATCCGATTGTAATCCCAAACACACGAACTTCGCGCGCCGTGTCGCACCGCTTGTGGAAGAAGCCCTCCAGCTCAGCTCCGGCCGGGCATTCGTGCTCTTCACCTCGTACAAACGCTTACACGAAGTCTTCGATCATGTCCGCGAGCGAATTCCGTACCCGATGCGTTTGCAGGGAGAATTACCGCGCACGCGTTTACTCGAATGGTTTCGCACAACTCCCGGTGCCGTACTTTTCGCAACAAGCAGTTTTTGGGAGGGCATCGACGTCATTGGTTCACAACTATCGTGTGTCATCATCGATCGCCTCCCCTTTCCATCGCCGTCGGATCCGATCGTCGCCGCTCGTCTCGCCGCCATCGATGCCTCCGGCGGTGCGTCTTTCGAGGAATACATGATTCCGGCCGCGACCGTGCGCCTCAAACAAGGCTTCGGCCGATTGATTCGCTCGACCAGCGATCACGGCGCCTTGATCCTCTTGGACGGCCGCGCCGCCTCGATGAACTACGGAACCGCAATCCTCGAAGCCTTACCCCCCGCCCGGCGCATCCTCGACCTCGAGGAATTGCGCGGATTCTTCGACACACCCCGTTCGGATCCCGATCGGTCCCCTCGCTTATCGAAACAAGCGTGATTCCCCCGCTCCGGACGCGGCGGGGATGGGATTTGCCCCTAGAGCGTGGCACTCGTGACCAAAGACTGCTAAGATAGGCGAGATGAAATCCCCGGGTCCACGGCCGGAATTCGAGAAGCTGGACAAGCGCAAGGCCTTCATATTGTCGACGATCGTTTATGAATACGTCGCGACGGCCGAGCCTGTCGGCTCGAACACCCTCACGCAGAAGTATAACTTGGGGGTTAGCTCCGCCACGATCCGCAACGAGATGGCCGAACTCGAGCTCGGCGGCTACCTCGTTCAACCGCACGCCTCCGCCGGTCGCATCCCCTCGGACGCCGGATATCGGACCTACGTCGACCAGCTCATGCGACCGGAGCCCCTTTCGGCGGAGGATCGCCGCCGGGTCCGCGACGAGTTCCGCGAGGCCAGCCGCGAACTCGGCGACCTCATCGAACAGACCGCGCGCATGCTCGGCCAGATGTCGCGCAGCGTCGCCTTCATGCTCGCTCCCCAGCGCGACACGCAGACCTTCGCGCACGTGCAGCTGATCGCACTTTCCGAGCGCACCGGATTAGCCGTCGTCGTGACCTCCTTGGGCGTCGCCGCGCAGCATTTCTTCGAATTCTCCCCCGCGGTCAGCGCCGACGATCTCACGCGACTTTCCGACCTGCTCAACGCTCGTCTGCGCGGGAAAACCTTGCGCGAACTCCTCCGCGCCGACCTCGCCGGATTCGTGCGCGAGGCCGACGCCGCATCTGAACTCACTTCCGCGATCGAAGCCGCATTCCGCAACGCCGTTTCTTCGGATGATATCACCATCGCGTCAAGCGGCACGCAACACCTCCTCGACCAACCCGAATTCCAAGACTTACGGAAACTCCGTTCGATCCTGCGCATCGTCGAGGAACAACGCAGCTTATACGATCTCGTCGCCGACTCGTTCGCAACCGACGGCCCTTCGGTAAAGATCGGCCATGAACTTTCGCTCGAAGAGGTCGCCGAATGCAGCGTTGTGACGGTTCCGTATCGAACTGCTGACGGGATGGTTGGTCTCATTGCAATTCTCGGTCCGCGCCGCATGCCGTATGCGCGCCTGATGTCATTAGCGTCGGATACCGCCGACTCATTGAACCTGCATCTTTCCAACCCCGACACCCGGTAGAGAACGATTATGGCGACTGATTTTTATTCCGTGCTCGGCGTTGAACGCAGCGCCTCCGAAGCCGACATCAAGAACGCGTATCGCGCGCTCGCGCGTCGTCATCATCCCGATGTGGCGCGCGACAAGGACAAACACGGCGCCGAAGCGCGCTTCAAGGAAATCAACGAGGCGTACGAGGTCCTTTCCGATCCCCACAAACGTCGCCACTACGATCGTTTCGGAACCGCCTCACCCAATGGATCGCCGGGAGCCGGCGGCTTCGGCGGATTTTCCGGAGGCGAAGGTTTCGGTGACATCTTCGATCTCTTTTTCAACGGAATGCGTGCCGGAGGCGGAGCGCGCGGCGGTCCAACGCGCGGTGCCGACTTACGTTACGATCTCGAAATCGAATTACACGAGGCCTTCACCGGAGTCGAACGCGAGATCGCCTTCCAATCCGCCGGCGCATGCGAAACATGCTCAGGAACCGGCGCACGCCCGGGAACCACGCCCATCATCTGCGACGGATGCCAAGGATCCGGCGTCATGCGTTCGGTCCGTCAATCGCCGCTGGGCCAATTCGTCACGCAGGGAACCTGCACGCGTTGCGGCGGAGCGGGCCGCGTCGTTACGTCTCCCTGCGAGACATGCAAGGGCCGCGGAGCGGTGGAACGCCTACGCACCCTCACCGTCCGCATTCCCGCCGGAGTCGACGACGGCAGCGGAATCCGCGTCACCGGAAGCGGAGAACCCGGTACGCGCGGAGGCCCCGCGGGCGACCTCTACGTCAACCTCCGGATCGCTGCGCATCCACGTTTCCGTCGCGACGGACTCGACTTGTACGTCGAACAACCGATTTCATTCACTCATGCAGCATTAGGCGGCCCGGTGGAATTCGAATCCCTCGACGGCCCGGCGCATTTCACGGTCCCCACCGGAACCCAAAACGCCACGAATTTCCGGATACGCGGACGCGGGATGCCCAACGTCCGCGGAGGTGCGCGCGGCGATTTAATTTCCACGGTTCACGTCGTCGTCCCGACGAAACTCTCGCGCAAGGAGCGTGAATTGCTCGAGGAGTACGCCCGTTTGGGAGGCGACCGCGTCGACGAGCGTTCATTCGTCGATCGCGTCAAGGAAAAGTTCCGCGCCGATTGAGCGCGACACGTTTCTTCGTCCCCGGAGTACATTCCGTGGACGAGACAATCTCCCTCGCCCCCGACGATGCGCGCAAACTCGTCGTCGTCCTCCGCAAACGCAGCGGAGACGCCCTGGAAATCCGCGATTCCTCGGGAACGTTATTCTCCGCCGAACTCATCGTTGAAGGAGAACGCGGCCGCGAACACGTCCGCGCGCATCTCCTTACGATCCGCGAAACCCCGTCACGCGACGAATGTGAGATCATCCTCGCCCAAGGCATCCCCAAAGGCGCAAAGATGGATTTCGCGATCGAAAAAGGCACCGAACTCGGCATCGCCGGATTCATCCCGTTGCTAACGGAGCGAACGATTCCAACGATCGAGCCCGCAAAACTGGAGCGCTGGCGCCGCCTCGCGCGTGCCGCTGCGGCACAATGCGGGAGGGAGCGGATTCCCTTCGTTCACGAACCAACGAGTCTCGCGGGATTGCTTTCCGCACCGGAGGGGTACGACGCGATCCTGATGCCGTGGGAGTTAGAGGAACCCGTCCCCCTGCGCGAGGTCTTGCCCGGATTGGTCGAGGGTGCTCGGAGGATTCTGCTGTTGATTGGCCCGGAGGGTGGTTTCTCTGAGGATGAGGTCGCGTTTGCCCGCGAACACGGAGCGAGAACGCTCAGCTTGGGTCGGAGGATACTTCGCACGGAGACTGCGGGGGCTGTGTGCGCGGCGTTGATTCGTTATGCCCGTGGGGAATGTTAATTGATGAAAGTTGATTGAATGAGCAAAAGTCTAGGGTGTCCTTGGATCTGAACGTTGCGCGGATTTGGAAGTGAATTTTGAATCCGTGTTCGAATCCTTGGAGGAGCCTTGCCGTAGTCATTGATCAAGAGCGTCTTTCGCTTGGCTTTCCAACGGCGAATTCTGATTTGGTTGTGCTCCCGCATCGCCGCCACCGGCCTCCAAGAGACCGGCACGAGCGCTCTCCAATATCGGGGCGAACAGCGTTTCGCATTCGTCATCTGTTAGACGCCGGTTTGGCATATAGTCATGTTTCTGAAGTGACGGAACACTTCTGAGATCACTTGAGTATGCCGCCCCTGGGCGGTTGATGTTTCGACTGTGCTCCCTTGAAAAGCACGTACCATCTCGTCGAATGAAAGATGTCGAGAGCTGCCGCAAGAGCCGTCGCGAGCGACAACACGAACGTGAAGAAGCCGATCGCGGCGAAGATGTTGCGCAAGGTGTGCAGATAGTGGTTCTGCGTCGCGTCGATACCGCCGAATGTCGTAAGCGGATGAGCGTGCGCGACGACGGCCATCAGCAACGCGACGACTTGGATCACGATGAAATGCAAGAAGATAGCCGATATTCCGAGCAACACGTTGTCTTCGGGAACGTCGGTCCTCGACTGGCTCGCGTGCTCTTCGGCGAGGAATGCGCGGAAATTCTCGTCGCCGAACGCCAACAACAACGCGTAGGCCGCGAGCGAGAAGCCAAGCAACGCCGGAAGCATGGCGAGCGGAGCGTCCGCCCATCCCGATGACCTCCAATCGCCCCAACACACGGCGGTGATGAGCGCCGCCACCAACGTGTACGGTGAAAACATTACCGCCGGCAGGCCGCCGAAGCGCCGGAAGTAGTCGGCGAGATCGGAGAACATCCCCTCGTATTGAAACCACCACGGCAGCTTGCGCCGTGCTTTTCTGGTACTACTCACGCTTAGCTTCCCTGGAGATACGCTTGAGGATCTTACCTACGGCACGCTGGAACGCCTGGTAGAGCGACTCCAACTTTGTGTTGTATTCTTCGCGTTCGGTAAGCGGTTTGTCGGCGGTTGAAAAATTCTCGATCAAGCCATCGACCAGCACCTTGGCATCAACCTGACCGTTCGATATCGCGGCCTTCGCTTTTGCGCGGGCATCTTCGTCTGGCTTGATGTTCACCTTGTCGTCGGCGTGAAACTGGTCGGTCTCGCTCTTTACTCCCATCTTTCTGAGGCGTTCATACAGCTCGTCGTCATACTTGCGGAAACTCTCGTTCGGACGGTTCACCGTTATTCGCAACATTTTGATGCCTTCCGAATCGAGGATCTTGTCGAGTTGCTCCTCATCCTGCTCGATGTTCGCCACGACCGAGCCCCACTTCATGTATATCTCTGGATACGAAAACGCCTTGGTGAAATAGTTCTGGATCTGCGCCGCGGAAGTCATGCTTTGCGTGCTCTTCGTCAAGAACACGAAGGTGTGTGACTTGAAGCTGAGCGCGTATGGAATCTCGCGGTAGTTGGCGGCCATGTTCTGGGGAACGACGATTTTGTGACGTTCGGCATCCGACGCGCGGCGATGCTTCTCCGTATTGTACCAATTCATTGCGTCCACATCGGTGAAGCGGTGCAACGTCCCGTACGCCATTTCTCCCGAGTCTGATACACGGACGCTAGTATTCATCTCAAAATGTTGCTCGCCGCGAACGGGAACCGCGTGCCCCATCTTCGCGAGGTCCCGAAGGAGTTCCAGATACGACTCCGGGTTGTGCTTTTCTTCAGCCATAATCACCAAATTGATGGCACTCACTCGAATCGTGGCGATCTGACGCAATCGGACACCCCTCCAGAGCAATTTGCGATTGCCCACGATTAGGCCGCCCGACCTGGCCAACCTCGTGCCGAACGGTAAATTTTACGGGACTACATGGCGCGATCCGCCGATGCACTTCGGAAGTTGGTCGGGACGGGACTTTAGGACCTTCATCGATCGGGAAGTTATCCCTTTTAAAATCAAGCCGCTAGTCCGCCGTCCATAAGGTCCGGAAGGTTGGCGAGGTCCTGGATCGCCCGTATCCGATCCGTGAGCCCGGCCTTGATCGCCGGAGTCGTCTTGAGAGTCCGATCACGCGTGGTGCTGCGCTTCGAGCAAAAGAGGCTCTGCGAACTGAGCAGCAGCAGCATCGCGATGCAGCGTTACGCGATGCGATGCAGTGGCTCAAGGAAAACGAAACTCCACGCATCAGGAAGCAGCATGAGACGGATGAGCGCCGCTGCCAGCAGTATGATAACACGGCGTACAAGCTGGAAGAGGTGATGATTGACGCGCGCAGCATAATTCGTCAACTTCTAGCTGTGTTCGAGAGCGAACTCAACGTTGTCGAACGCGCGGGTATCACGCGGATTGATGGTGTGCGCGATCGTCGAAATGCCCCCAGGAAAGAGCGTCGAAACGCCCCCACCTGGGGGAGTGGTATTAGCGGTTCTTGGGCTTGGTTCCCGTTGACGGTTTGCGATCTTTTGTCCGGTAGCTATCGCCAACGATTGGAAT
>DASZHL010000044.1:0-47538 GCA_035937855.1 Vulcanimicrobiaceae bacterium | reverse complement strand
CTGAATACCGAACCGGAGACGGTCGTCGTTATCGGGGACTCTCTTGATGATGCGGATGCCGCACGACACGTCGGTACCCGCTGCATATTGGTGAGTGGGGGAAGCGTCCATACGCCCAATCTGCTTGCAGGAACAGGCTTTCCCGTCGTTGAGCATCTTCACGAAGCGGTGGATCTGGTTTTGGGAAGCAGCTTACAACAGACCCATTCGGCGACAGAATTTCCGAGCATCCGGATTTCATAAGAATAAAAAGGGGGCGCATTGAATTACACCAATGCGCCCCTTCTTCATAGCCGCCTTATTCGCCCTTGGCTGCTTCGGTGATTGCGAGTTGCTGGAGGGTTTTGACGACGTTGGAATCGGCGAGGGTCGTGGTATCGCCGAGTTGGCGGTTTTCCGTAATGTCTCGCAGGAGTCGGCGCATGATTTTTCCGCTGCGCGTTTTCGGAAGCTCGGGTGTGAACGTGATCCATTTCGGACGACAGAATTTCCCGAGTTTGACGGCGACATGCTCGCGGAGTTCTTCAGCAAGATGAGGTGAGCCGACGTTTCCGCCCTTGAGAGAGACGAAGCACGCGATGGCCTGACCCGTGAGGTCGTCTATTGCGCCGATGACCGCAGCTTCGGCGACGAGATGATGGTCGACGAGCGCGGATTCCACTTCCATGGTCGAAATGCGATGGCCCGCGACGTTCATGACGTCGTCGACTCGCCCAAGGAACCAATAGTAGCCGTCCTCATCGATCTTGCAGCCGTCGCCCGCAAAATACTTGCCCTCGAAACGCGACCAATAGGTCGAGGCGTAACGTTCGTCGTCACCCCAGATTCCGCGGAGCATGCCCGGCCATGGGCGGGTCAACACGGCGTATCCGCCGCTGCCTTTGGGGACGCTCTTACCATGATCGTCAACGACGTCAAAACCGATGCCCGGGAAAGGAATCGTCGCGGATCCCGGTTTGGTCGTGGTGAGTCCGGGAAGCGGCGTGACCATGATGCCGCCGGTTTCCGTTTGCCACCAGGTGTCGACGATCGGACAACGCTCACCGCCGATGAACTTGTGATACCAGATCCATGCTTCCGGATTGATCGGTTCGCCGACGCTGCCGAGGATTCGCAACGACGAAAGATCATGACGTTGCGGATATTCCGTGCCCCATTTCATAAAGGCGCGGATTGCCGTCGGCGCGGTATAGAGAATCGACACCTTATAGTTCTCAACGATCGACCAGAGCCGATCCTTATCCGGAAAATCGGGTGTGCCTTCGTAAAGAATGCCGGTCGCGCAATTGCTCAAGGCACCGTAGACGATGTACGAGTGACCCGTGACCCATCCGACATCAGCGGCACACCAATAAACGTCGTCCGGCTTGAGATCGAAGACGTAGTGATGCGTTGCGGAAACATAGGTGAGATAACCGCCCGTCGTGTGCTTAATACCTTTAGGCTTGGCCGTCGTACCCGATGTGTACAGAAGATATAATATATCCTCGCTTTCCATCGGTTCGGGTGGGCAGTTTAAGGCTTGCTTATCGACGATATCGTGCCACCATACGTCGCGTTCCGGCTGCATCTCGACCGGATCGCCGATGCGCTTGACGACCAAGCAATGCTCGACCGACGGAGTGTGCTTGAGCGCTTCGTCGCAGATATTTTTCAGCGGGATTTTATGGCCGCGTCGCCAGCCCCAATCGGCCGTGATGAGCAATTTGCAATGCGAGTCGTTCACGCGGTCGATGATCGCATCCGCCGAAAACCCGCCGAAGATCACCGAGTGAATTGCGCCGATTCGCGTACAGGCGAGCATCGCGACGGGAAGCTCGGGAATCATCGGCATGTAAATTGCGACGCGGTCGCCGCGCGCAACACCCAAGGCCTTGAGCGCGTTGGCGCACTGAATGACGTTGGTCAAGAGTTCCGCGTACGTGATCTCGCGCGTGTCGCCCGGCTCGCCTTCCCAGTGATAGGCGACTTTCTCTCCGCGGCCGGCATTCACATGGCGGTCCAGACAGTTATAGGAGACGTTGAGTTTCCCACCGAGAAACCACTTGGCGAAGGGACGCTTCCATTCGAGAACCGTATGCCAGGGCTCGAACCAGTCCAGTCGTTGGGCCAGCTCTGCCCAAAATGCCTCGGGGTCGCGTTCGGCGCGTTGGTAGAGATCCGCCGTCGCGTTCGAGGTCTTCGCCACGTTGGGAGGCGGCGGAAAGGTCCGTTGCTCGAGCAAGAGGGCTTCGATCGCGGGGTGGTGGGTGGAATCCAAGGTATCCTCCATAGGTGAGATCACTCAGGGGCGTCGGGTTCGAGGTAGCGCACGCCGGATCCCGGCAGGCGTCTACGTCATCGGAGCGCAATTTCCTCACCGTGAAGTCTTGTCTAGCTCTTCTGTCTTTCGTCACGGCGCTGGCGTTAAATGCTTGTGCGCCGTCGGTCGAGCCGATCAGGCCGCCCGATCACACGACGACCTTCTGTCTGAAGGCTCAGGTGTCACACGATTCCTCCGTCGAGAGCATCCTCACGTCGACCGACGACCGCGTCCTCGCCGCGCATCCCAATGCTGCGGCGGTGCAGAAGCTCGTGCGGGCTTCCGGCGGCGTGATTGCCTTCTGGAAGGACGATCAGCTGCTCCTCGTGCCCAATACCGCGAAGGCATTAGGAGAGAGCGGACGTTTCGCCCATGTTTTGGAGATTGCGATACCAATCGCGCCGGAAAACGCGACCAATCGCATCATCGCGCTTCGCGTCCGCGATCACGGCGAGCCGCGTTGGATCGAAATGCGCGCGTTCGACGTACAGAACCCCTGCGTTGAAGGCAAACGCCAAGCATAGTAACAGCGGCATCGCCGAGTTCGCCCATCTTGTCTCGTGGTTCCACGACTCAATCAGGGTGAAGGGGTTGCACGGCGAGGCGCATCCCCATCGCCTTGAGAAGCGCCGTAAGGTTGCGTAGTTCAGGGTTGCCCTTTGGGGAGAGCGTGCGATAAAGCTGTGTCGCGTTCAAGTGCGCTTTCTCGGCAATCGTCGACACGCCGCCGAATGCTATCGCCATCTGGCGCAATGCAACCAGAAGATCACCCTGATCGCCTTCCGCAAGAATATCGTTGAGATATTGTATGGCAAAAGTTGCATCTTCGCGAAAGCGTTCGCTCATCGCCTCCTCGTGCGCTCGATCTCTCATCGTCATATTCATTTTTCCCCGCCGGCGACGTGCCGTATTCCGTATACCACCATGCTCGTCTACGAACGAAAACATGTCAAGAAGAGCGGGACATTCGGGAGACGTCACGCCGACGCTCCGCGATTTCCTTCGTGGGATCGAGCCGTGAAATTTCCGGTTCAGCCTCGTTTGCCAGGCAAAATGAGATCCAATCTAGGCGAGAGCTAATCATCGTGTAAGGGGGTCACTTGATTTGTTAGACGTAGCTAACGACCGATTGCCTTGACGTTCCGAGTTGGGCGTGAAATTATGCGGGCCGGTTAGACTGCCTTGACAAGAAGTCGAAAAGTATATACTCTGAGTATAGATTTGGAGGGCACATGCGCGACATAGACTATGCGAAACTCTTCATGAATGGAGGTAGCCAGGCAGTGCGCTTGCCTCAGGAATATCGCTTCGAAGGAGATCGGGTGCGCATTCGGCGGGTGGGCCGTTCGGTAATTCTAGAGCCGGTCACGTTTGATGTGCGCCGCTGGTTTGCGGAGCTTGATCGTTTCAAAGGCGAGTCGTTCATGGCCGATGGACGCGATCAACCCCTCACTCCAGAGCGCGATATTCTTTCGTGAATTATCTCCTCGACACAAACGCGTGCATCGCGCTTATGAATGACCGACAGCCAAACGTCCGTAAACATTTTGAGGAGGCCGTCGACGGTGGTCATGCGCTCTGTATCTCCACGATCGTAACATTTGAGCTTTGGTACGGTGTGGAGAAAAGCACACGACGCGATTTCAATCACCGGCGACTGGAAGCGTTTCTTTCTGAGAATTTCATCCCTCTGCCATTCGAAAATGAAGATGCCCGAATCGCGGGTGCGATACGAGCATCATTGCAGATGATCGGACAGCCGATTGGTGCGTATGATCTCCTCATCGCGAGCCAAGCATTGCGTCACAATCTGACGCTTGTGACGGCGAATGTCGCAGAATTCGCACGCGTTAGGAATCTGCTATGGGAAGATTGGGCACAAGCGTGATACACGCCGTTGGGTGCGTCTAGTAGGACCGCTCGGAGGTGGCCATCGAGCCTCCGCACGAACCCATGATCCCGCCGTGCGCGGAAGGATCCCGGTATTGATGGGCGTGTTCCTATAGGTGCCGATGGGAATCCGGGGTGCTCGTCTTATCCACTTTTTTCTTGGCGGATCCGGCAGGATCTCGTCGTTCCGGACGGCGGAGCGCCGAAAAAAGCGCGGCGATGTCCAATTCAAATCCGGGAAGAGCCGGATGCATAAGTGTTTCACCCAATTCGTAGATTTTCGCGGCCCTTTTGTCTTGTGTCTGAATTGTCCGAGTCGATGGATCGACGACGATTACGAGATCGGTCCCCGCGGCGAGATACACGCGGGTTCTTTCGACAACCAGCTTTTTCTTTTTGGTGGGTGAAAGAATTTCAACCGCGACAGTGGGGAAGGCATACCTAGCCTCCAAGTCCTCATCACTGGAATCGTGCTTGCGTTCATACGAAAAATAGGCGACATCTGGAACCGGACGGCGCAAGTCCTCTTCTTGTGGTTCGCAGTGGAATTGCCGCTCTGTTCCGACTTCGCCTTCGCATTGTGCCCAGTCGTCGAGCAGTCCGAAGAAGCACTCTAGGACTACGTCGCGATGTTGTTGCGGACTCGCTTTGGAACCTGTCTTGCCCAAGATCCATTTGAGTGAAGGCTCCGCCTTGGGGAGGGTCATTTCGCGTTGCATCGGATAATTCTCTCTCCATTCAATATATCACGCGCACTTCCGATAAAGAAGGTTCAGTGTGACGGGCATGAGCGCTGATCGCGCGCGGCGGCCGACAGCGTGTCAAGGTCGGTTCAGAATTCCGGACAGACCATGTGGCCGCGGTCGGCCCAAAACGTGCACCAACGAGCGGCGGCGAGAACGATTCGAACCTTCGTCGGCGAGTCGTCCACGTTTGGATCGAACTCCGCCGGCGGAGGCGGGGGAATTGGAATGCCGAGGCGTTCCGCAAACTCGATCGCCGCATTCCGTAAGCCGACTCCATATACAAGCAACTGCGGAGCAAGTTGAGGAGTGACGGCCGCTGCAAGGCGATCCGCTCCGATGATTTCTTCACAACCTGTCAAAAGCGCTGCCCGGAACGAGAGCGGACCGGAAGTCAAAGCGCCGAGCGGCACGCCGTCGCACGGCGGAAGAAGCTCGCATACGAAATGTCCGGCGTGTTCGATCAACCACTCCTCCAGCGGAACTCCGTCGCCGAGCGTCGCGTGTTGCGCGATCGCCCATGCCGTCGCTCGTTCGTCGAATCCAACGCGGGGAACGGCGAGCGTTTCGAACGGGGAGATGCTGACTTCCTCAAAGCGGTTCCACAAGAGCGTATGGTCGCGTTCGGGGTTTGCTTGCGTCAGTTCGATTATGCGGGTGAATTGTTCTTCGAAACCGGGTTTGGGAGCGTTTCCCGGAAGCCAGACGAGCACGAATTAGGCCTCGTCGTCCGGCCAAGTGGCCATTTCTCCGAGAACCGCGCTCTTGAGTACCTTGAGGCCGAGCATCGCGCACTTCATACGGGTAGCACTAATGCCGATGCCGATGTTCTCAAGAACGACGTCTTTGGGGAGTTTGAGGACATCTTCCAAGGGTTTCCCGAGCACGCTTTGCGTCAGCATCGAAGCCGAGGCTTGGCTGATCGCGCAACCTTTACCAGAAAAGCGAATATCGGCGACGTTACCGTCCACGATGCGAAGCTCGACGCGAATCTGATCTCCGCAGAGCGGGTTGAGATCTTCCGCGACGGCGTCGGGGTTTTCAAGATGCCCGAAATTTCGCGGATTGCGGTAATGATCGAGAATGTACTCTTTGTAAAAGTCGTCCATCAGCCGTTACGTGAGTTTGAAGATCCGCGCCGCGTTGAAGAGCGACGCGACCAGCGCGTCCACGTCCGCACGGGTATTGTAGAGGTAGAACGATGCGCGAGTTGTCGCCGACCAACCCATGCGTTTCATCAACGGCATTGTGCAGTGATGTCCGGCTCGCACACAGACTCCGTCTAGATCGAGGAGTGATGCCAAGTCGTGCGGGTGTACATCGGAGAAATTGAACGAGATTACCCCGGAGCGCCGAGTGAGATCGCGCGGTCCATACGTCGTGAGACCCCGCGGTTCAAGTTCCGCGAGCCGGTCGAGCGCGTACGTCAAGAGATCGTGCTCGTGCTCGTGAATCCATTCCCTACCGATGCCGCTGAGATAGTCGCAGGCAACGCCGAGGGCGATTGCGTCCACGACGTTGCTCGTGCCGGCTTCGAATTTCCAGGGAATTTCGTTGAACGTCGTCTGCTCGTAGCTCACGCTTCGAATCATATCGCCGCCTGAGAGAAACGGAGGCATGTTTTCGAGCAGACTGCGCTTGCCGTATAGAAAGCCGATGCCCATCGGAGCGCACATCTTGTGTCCGCTGGCCGCGAAGAAATCGACGTCGAGCGCGCTGACGTCCACGGGAAGATGCGGGGCGGATTGTGCTCCGTCGACAAGCACGACCGCTCCGGCCGCATGAGCGCGGGCGATAATCGTCTCCAGAGGCACGATCGTTCCGAGCGTATTTGAGACATGAGTGAGGGTGACGAGCTTGACGCCCGCGAGTTTCTCGTCGAGGTCGTCCAGGAGGAGAACGCCGTTTTCGTCGATCTCGATAAAGCGAAGCTCCGCTCCCGTGCGTGCGGCAAGCAACTGCCAGGGAACGAGGTTCGAGTGATGTTCCAATCGCGTGGTCAGAATGGCATCGCCGGGTTTGAGATTCGCTTGGCCCCAGGTGTAACTCACCAAATTCAATGCTTCGGTCGCATTGCGGACGAAGATGATCTCCGCGGTTTCGTTAGCGCCGATGAAGCGCGCGACCTTCGCACGCGCCGCTTCAAACGATTGGGTCGCGCGATCCGCTAGTTCGTATACGCCGCGATGGGCATTGGCGTTGTCGTTTTCATAATAATTGACGAGCGCATCAATGACGCAACGCGGTTTTTGCGAGGTCGCCGCGGAATCGAGATATACCAGGCGTTTTCCGCGTGAGGTCGGTTGCGCGAGGATGGGGAAATCGCGTGCCAATTCGGCGGCGCGCTCATCGGTGGAAATCGAGGCGATCATGCGACGTTCTCAGAGGTGAGGAGGCTTGCAAGACGCTCGCGCAGTTCCTTCCGAACGGCATCGTCGGGAAATCGCGCGAGCGCGGGCTCGAAGAAACCGAGCGCAATCAAACGTTCGGCTTCGTCGCGAGGAATGCCGCGGCTCTGCGCGTAGAAGAGTTCCTCATCATCAAGCGTTCCGACCGTCGCACCGTGGAAAGCGCTGACATCGTTTGCCGCGATTTCGAGCGCGGGGACACAGTCCAGATGCGCATCGGCGGAGAGGAGGAGCGCGTCGGCGCGAAGTGAGGCCTGGCTTCCGTGTGCCGCCGCGGCAATAACGATGTCGCCGACGGAGCGGCCACGACCACCGGCGGACGCCGCGCTCTTGACGACGGTCTCTGAAGTCGTCTTCGGTACGAGATGTCGAATGCGCGGAGAGAAGTCGATGAATCGACCTTTTGTCGAAAAGAATACCGCTGCGACGGTCGCGCGAGCACCTTCGCCGTTGAGATCGGCGACAAGCGTATCCGTCGCCATGCGAGCACCGAGCTGAGCAATGGCCCATTCGATGACGGCCTCGCTCGCGCAATGGGAGTTTCGAGACCACAAGACGGTTGCGTGGGGGTCTGCGTCCTGGAGCACGGTGATCGAGACGTGACTTCCGAGTTCGGCGATCACGTCGCAGCGTCCGATGAATGTGCGTTCGGCCGTTGCATTGATTCGCTCGATGACCGAGACGCGAGCGCCCGCGCCCGCACGCACCAAGGTCCACGCCGGGGCGTCGAGTTCTCGCGCGGAATGGACGATCGTGATCGGAACTTCAACTCGCACGCCTTGCGGAACGTCGATGAAAACGCCGTCGGTGGCGAAGGCTCGTACCAATGATCCCCAACGCGTATCTGCTTCAATCGGGAGCGATGCGAGAATCGTCTGCAAGGCACCGTCGTCCGCTGCGCATGCGGAGCGAAAGCTCGTCGCGTGAACGCCGAGGCGTGCTAGGACTGGATCGACACGGACTTTGCCGACTCCGTCGATGATGACGACATGGGCGTCCGGAATATCCGAAAGAGCCGGAGTGCGAACTGCGGAGAAATCGAACGGGCGAAGTCCGTCGAGGGTGATCGTCGACGTTTCATTCCCGCGCGCGGAACTCGCCGGTTTCGTCGGCGTGAGGCTTTCGAATCGAGCAAAGGCCGCGCGCCGGACCGCCGAATCGGGCGCCGCGAGGTTCGCGATCAACGTTTCGAGGTTTTCGCGTGTGAAGCCGGTGAGCGCAGGCGTACTAAGTGAGGGCACCAGCGACCTCGCCGCGGATCGTATCGTAGCCTTCGCGTTCGATGCGATGGGCCAAATCCGGTCCGCCGCTAGTCACGATGCGCCCTTCCATCATGACGTGCACGCGGTCGGGAGTGATGTGCGCGAGGATGCGCGGATAGTGCGTGATAATCAGAAATCC
Source organism: Vulcanimicrobiaceae bacterium (assembly GCA_035937855.1). Classification (GTDB taxonomy): domain Bacteria; phylum Vulcanimicrobiota; class Vulcanimicrobiia; order Vulcanimicrobiales; family Vulcanimicrobiaceae; genus DASZHL01. Next base: position 38,794 of record DASZHL010000044.1, on the reverse strand, counting down.
GGTTTCTTTTCCCTCGTCGCTTGCGCGAAGCGCGTTTACCGACTCACCAACGGCACTCAACGAATCGACGTCGAGCCCAGAATCGGTCTCGTCGAGAACGGCGTATTTCGGAGCGAGAATCGCGAGCTGCAACATTTCGAGCCGCTTTTTCTCTCCGCCGGAAAACCCGTCGTTGACGTAACGTCCGAGAAAACTCGGATCCATTCCGAGCGTTTCGATTTGCGTGAAGACCAATTGGCGGAATTTCGAGGGCGTTAAATCGTCGGGATGCACCGCTTGTCGCGCGGTGCGCAGGAAATTGGCGACGCTCACCCCCGGAATCACGGCGGGATATTGAAACGAGAGGAATAAGCCGAGTTTCGCGCGCTTTTCGGGCGCAAGACCGATCAACTCATCGCCGTCGAGCTGGACCGAACCCGCAGTAACGTCGTAACGCGGATGGCCGGTCATCGCGAATGCGAGCGTGGATTTCCCGCTGCCGTTGGGGCCCATGAGCGCATGAACCTCCCCCGGTCGAACCACGAGCTCGATCCCACGAAGGATCTCCTGTCCCCCCACCGATGCCTGAAGGTTGGAGATTTTCAGCCCTCTATCCGCCACGAAAAACGTCCTTTCATAAGCACAACCGGCATGCATTCCGGCCGAAGACACCTCTGATCGTACGGCCTTCACGAGGGAAAGTCAAGAAAACTCTGGACTATCTCCCCGGTTCATGTTACGCTCGGGACAATGCAGGAGGCGCGTTTCTTCCAGTCGACTCGAGGCAAGATCGTGGAGGCTTTGCGCCGCCGCCATACTGCCTCCGCGCTCGAACTAGCCGCTGAGTTCGGTCTCTCGGCGAACGCCGTACGTCAGCATCTCGTCGTTCTTGAGCGCGATGCGTTCGTCGCCGAACGTCCCGTTAAGCGCGGACGGACGAAGCCGACGTTCGAATATTCCTTGACCAAAGCGGGCGAGGCCCTCTTTCCCCAGCACTACGATCGAATGCTCGGTGCGGTCTTGCGCCAGGTTCGTTCATCGTTCGGAGACGATGCGGTTCGCTCGATCTTCGAGGGCATCGGTCAACGGCAGGGGAGCCTCCTTCGCCGGAAAACCGAGCATGCGAGCGACCGCGAGAAGGTCGAGGCCGTCGTCGAGGGTTTGCGGGAGAGCGGCGTCGACGTCGATCTCATCGAAGTTAACGGCGCTCTGGAGTTACGAGAGCATAATTGTCCCTATGCCAATACCGTTGCTGAGCATCCCGAAGTGTGCAGCGCGATTCATAGCATGATGGATGAGATTTTACCGGGTGTGGAAGTTGCGCAAGTTGAGTCACTTGCAACCGGCGGCGCAACTTGCCGGTTCGACATTCGGAAAACGACCGTTTCCCACGAAGGATCAGCACCGTGAATTTCCCCAAATTTCAGCAGCTCGTCGAACAGCGTTCCGGCTTTCGTAGTATGGAAAACCCCATGGCGACCGGCGAATACTTCAGCGATTCATGCGGCGATATGTACACCTTCTATTTAAAGGTCGGAGCCGGTGAGGTGATCGAGGATGTCTCGTACTTCACGACCGGCTGCGGATTTGGCACTGCGACCTGTTCGATCGTCGTCGATCTGGTGCATGGAAAAACCGTCGATGAAGCCTGGGCGCTGACCGACGAGCAGATCGAGGCCGTCCTCGACGGCTATCCCGAAAAGAAAAAAGATTATCCCGGACGCTCGATCGCCGCCTTGCGGGCCGCGATCGAAGATTTTCGAGCGAAGCGTGCCTCCGGAGTGATTTCCGATGCGATGCTTGCCGGCACCGACGCTTCCGGATCGGCGGCGTTTTCCGCGCCCGAGGCTCGTGTCGCAGCGGCATCGGAAGCGACCGGAGCGAGCGGTGCCAGGCAAACGATCAAGCTGCATTAAGGCATCTCTGAGATGATTTCGCCGGGGACAACGTCGCTTGGGAAACGAGACGAGAGGAACTTGCGTTCTTTACGACGTGGAGGTTGAGGAACGGTGATGGCTAGACGCTCTTCTCGATGGTTCGGTGCTTGGGGTTCAATTCTTGCGACGGTGCTCGCGTTGGGCGCCTGCGCGGTCGCCTCGGCGGACGACGAAGCTAGTCCGGGGGTCGCTCGCATAAGTCTGATCTCCGGTGACGTGGGAATCGTACGCGGTGATTCTCAGAATCAATTCGCGGCGACGATCAATGCGCCGCTTCTCGCTGCGGACTCCCTGTGGACGGGAGATAATTCCCGGACCGAGGTCCAACTCAGCGGCGGTACGGTCGTTGATTTCAGCGAAGACGTCCAAGTGCAATTCGCGGACCTTGATTTCGGTCATCGCGAACTGCAGATTGCAAACGGTGCCGTTGAACTGAGCGTGTTGCGCGAAGGCGATACTCCGCCACGGATCGACACGCCGTCGGTCTCGGTGCAAGCCGAAACGCCGGGGCGTTATCGTATTGCGGTGACGAACGATGGTCAGACGGAGATCACCGTTCGGCAAGGGAGAGCCGAAATCATTACAGCCCGAGGCCAACAAGAGCTTCTTTCCGGCATCACGCTCGTCGCGCAAGGTTCGTTTTCTGAACCTTCAATTCTTCAGGTTGCTTCGATACCCTATGACGATTTCGATCGTTTCGTAAACGACCGAAATGTTGCGTTTCAAAACGCGTTTAACGATGTCTATGTCAATGGGAATATCGAGGGAGTCTCCGATCTCGACAGTTACGGTCATTGGGTCTACGATCCGCCGTACGGTCACGTGTGGGTTCCGTCGAATGAACCTGCCGGCTGGGCCCCGTACAGCGAAGGACGGTGGGTATGGGAAGGCGATTATGCATGGACATGGGTCGGTGATGAACCATGGGGATGGGCGCCGTATCACTACGGCCGCTGGTTGTATACACCCGACTACGGTTGGTGCTGGTATCCGCCCGCACGCTCCGTGATTGTCGCGGAAGAACCGATGTGGCAGCCCGCGTTGGTCGGATTCGTCGGCTTTACTGTGGGAAACGTTTCCTTCGGTATCGGGTCGGGGAATATCGGGTGGATACCGTTGGCTCCGTACGAGCCCTATTATCCGTGGTATATGAGCAGGCATCAAGCTCACGACGAAAACACCTATATTGTAAATGGATCCGTGAGGAGCCAATACAGAAACGCGAACGCTCCTGGCGCGGTTAGCGGAGTCACTCGTGAACAATTCGGCCTTGGGCAATTCGCTCATCCCATACGCGTAAGTCCGGTTAACGTTGCGCACGCGGTCGTCATGCGCGGAACGATTCCCATTGTTCCAAGTAGTTCGAACCTCGGCTTCGCGCAGCGGCCGGCGCCCGTCTTTGCCGGACACGATGCGGTATGGAAGACGACGCGCGTTTTCGCAGGACGTGTGCCGATCGTACAGCGCGCACCATTCGAAGAACAGCGGAAGAGCCTTGCGAGCGTCGTGCGAAGTAAGCCTATCGTCACCTCGCCTGCTCAATGGTCGGCGAGCAACGGGAAAGCTCCCGCCCCGGTTGGAAGCCTGCTCCTCTTTCCGGGTACGGTGAGGAATACTGCGCCGACGAATCGGATTCCCCAGGTCCCAGTGATCGTTCACGGACCGCCGACGACGCGCGGTGCGGAAACGGAACCTCATCTCGCTAGGCCACCGTCTTCCCGCTTTGGAATAGTGAGCCCGCAGACGCCCTCCGGAGATGCCGGCCATGTTGGGCCGGCGGGCGAAGTCGCGCCGCATCGGATCCCGATCCAAGCGCAGGGTTCAAGTGGTGCATCGGGCTGGCAAGGGAATCGCATCACACCGCACCCAGGGCCGCCGACGGTGCAGCCGCAGCAGACGAAGATCAAAAGCGTTTCGACACCGAAAGCGAGCCCCTCCCCGAAACCCAAGGTTTATCAGCTTTATCAGCAACAGGGACAGTAACATTTCGGCTTATGAAAACGCCGGCGGGGCGATGGTCAGAATCTTAATCTTTCTGTGACAAATCGCCAGGATAGGAGAGAGGTAAACCTTCCTCTTCGTCGCGAAGGGGGCTCTCTATGCTTTCGACCACGGATGATGCACGGAAATCCTCTATCGTCCTGATCCTTTCTGATGATCACGATGCTGCACGCCCCGACCGTCGTGGGAGGAGGGTGCGGCGATGAATCCGGCAATCACAGGATTCGCACTTGCGCAGCTTATTAGAACGTGCGCGCCCCAGATCGGTGAACGCACGATGCACGCCGTCGTCACCGTCGAGAGCGGTGGCCATCCGTATGAGATTGATGACGACACGCTTCACGTTTCGTATGCGCCTCGCTCGCGGGATGAAGCGATAATGTGGGCAACCTATCTGCTCGAGCGGGGCCATAATCTCGATCTCGGAATCGCTCAAGTCAATAGTGCGAATCTTTCCGGACTCGGTCTGAGTGTCTCGGACGCATTCGACCCGTGTACGAACATCCGCGCCGGCGGCCGAATTTTGTCACGGAGCTATGCAAGCGCCGTTGCTCACTTCGGCCCAGGGCAGTATGCCTTGCGCCGGGCTCTGGGCGCGTATAATACCGGAAGCATCTATGCCGGTGGACGGTATATTTCAAAGGTCCTCGCGGCTGCGGGAATTTATGAAGGCTATTCGGTCGACCTCCCCGAGACGGGTCCGGTAAGTGCTTCGTTCGTCACCCACGGGCGTTCGAGTAGCGATGCGAACTTTGTGCAGCGAGGGAAAACTCCGCAACCTTCGCGAGCGATCTCCCCATCGGAACAACACCTTCTCAGCGCATATTTCACGGCTCATCCGCCGCCGCGTTATGTTCCCCCGCCGAATCCCGCAGCACGATAGTAGGACGACAACGGCCTTCTAAGCAGCGGCAAATGAAGCTCACACGTGCTTCGTGGTAATGTACGGATTCTCGGTGCGCTCCTGTCCGATCGTCGTTGCCGGACCGTGCCCGGGGATGACGGGAGTCGCGTCGGGATAAACGAGCAGATGCTCTCGGATGGAATGGACGATATCTGCGAGTGAGGTTCCTCCCAAATCCCATCGGCCGACGGATCCTCGGAAAAGCGTATCGCCGGTGAGGAGTAGAGCTCGGCCCTCGACCTCAAGAGCGATGCTCACGCTTCCGGGCGTATGGCCGGGGGTGTGGAGAACCTCGAGAACCGCTGTGCCGACGCACAGCCGATCGCCGTGGCGAAGATCTCCGTCGATCTTCGCCGGATGGACTGCGGTTGTCAGACCGAGCCAATGTGCTTGCTGAGCCAGCGTCGCATAGAGCGGGAGGTCATCGGGATGCAGAAGGCCGGCTCCCCCGACCCGCTCGCGGAGTTCCGGTAGGGCACCGATGTGATCAATATGCGCGTGCGTGTGGACGAGGTGACTGGCCCGAACACCCAAGGCACTCAGGCGCGTCGCGATGCGCTCGGGTTCTGCTCCTCCGTCGACGATGATTGCCTGCCCTGAAATTGGATCTGCAATAATTGTGCACGTGCAGGCCAGCGGTCCCACGGAAAAATGCTCAATGATCAAGAGATCACGCATCCGAAGTCGCGATAGGTCCCATTGAAATACCCAAGCGGAATTCCCGGGCGAGTGCCCGAGCGTTGAACCGTCCCAATGAAAATCGTATGGGTGCCGACGCTATGTTCTTGGGCAACCATGCAATCCGCGAAGGCGAGCGCGTCGTCGAAGACGGGTGCGCCGGTGCTTTCACGATGGTGGGGAATATTCGCGAAAGAATCCTTCACGCGATTGTTCGCGAAGCTCATCGCGAGGGCTTGTTGCTCAAGACTCAGGAGGTTGACGCAGAAGATGCCGGCATTCGAGATCAGAGAATGACTGCGGCTTGCGCGATTAACGCAGATAAGAAGCATCGGCGGTTCGACGGAGACGCTTGCCAGGGCGTTGGCCGTGAACCCCTTCGGTCGTCCGTTGAGAAACGTCGTGACGACCGCGACCCCCGTGGGGAAGCAGCGCATTGCGGCCTTGAAGGTCTCGGAGTCACTCACGCGATCCGAGCTCCAAGACCTACCCCATTTCCGACCGGAACGATGGTGGCATCCAGTTGCGCATGCTCAAGGAACGACTGCGTGAATTCGTCGAGGGGATGGGTCGCTTCGTTTTGGGAGAGCATTCCGTCCACGATCAGCATCCCCGAGCGTTTGAGCAAGGGAACGCAGACATTGAGAAAGGCACGGTCTTTCGTTTGGATTGCGTTCATGAAAATGATGTCGAGATTGCGTTGGGGGAACGTCGGCAGCACATCCACCGCCGCTTGATTCATGATGATCGTTGCCTCCGCTTTGCCGGCTTTCACAAGGAAATCCCGGGCGACCTCGGTGCGGGTCGGGTCGGGATCGATCGTCCATAGGCGGCCGGCTGGGGACATGGCCAGCGCCATCACGAGAGTCGAGTCGCCATAGGCGGTTCCAATCTCGAGGATGCGGTTGGCTTGCATAGCGTGAACGAGCGTCGAGAGGAGGCGGGCCGTCTCGTACGGGATGAGAGGAACCTGATCGCGGTTGGCACGTTGTTCCAGTTCGACGCGTAACGGAGAGGGAATTCGATAGAGTCGATCAAGAGAATCACGGTTATTCACAAGAAGGAGTTTGCCGCTACGAGCCTCCGGGAACCTGTTTCTTGCGTGAGGAAACCCTGCGCTGCGGATGGTGTTCTTACCACTGAGCGGTGGGACCCCAACCCCCTTCATAACTACGGCGTCTGCCGTTTGCTACACGCCGGCCTCCGAGGAGACCTTCGATGACGACCCTGATCAAAAACACCTATACTCCCCAGAAATGGACGAACCTCACCGGGCTCCAGGGTATCTCCGATAAGACCCTTGAGATTCACTTCGCGCTGTATGAGGGTTATGTCAAGAACACCAACCTCCTCAACGAGCAGCTTGCCGACTTGCTTGCTTCGGGCAAGGCGAGTGCGACCAATCCTCAGTACGCCGAGCTCAAGCGTCGCTTGGGCTTTGAGTATAACGGTATGCGCTTGCACGAATATTATTTTGACAACCTGACCAGTGCCGGCGGTGGAGATCCGGTTCCGGAGTTTCGCGACGCGGCAGCGGCGAGTTTTGGTGATTTCGAAACTTGGAAGAATGATTTCATCGCCGTGGGAGCAATGCGCGGCGTGGGTTGGGCAATCACCTATCAGGATCCCACCAATGGACGCCTCTCCAATCACTGGATCACGCTCCATGAAGAGGGAAATCTGGCGGGCTTTGTTCCGATCCTCGTGTTGGATGTGTGGGAGCATGCGTTTCTGCTCGATTACAAGCCGGTCGACCGTCCCAAGTACATCCAGTCTTTCTTCGCAAATATCGATTGGGAAGAAACGGCCGGACGTCTGTGGACGCCCGACTCGAGTGAGTGCTGCAACTTGGAGCACTGACGGACGATGAGCGACGAGTCGGTTCGCCTACGGCTCTTTCCCATCAACTCGGTACTCTTTCCGGGCACCGTGCTGAATCTCCATATCTTCGAACCACGATACAAACAACTGGTCACCGAATGTCTCGAAGGCGGGGAGACATTCGGTGTCGCCTTCATCCGAAAAGGCGTTGAAGCCGGAGATCCCCACGTCATTCCCCATCGCATCGGTACGACGGCCGAGATCTCCCATGTCCAGCGTCTCGAGCATGGCCGCTATTTCTTGCGAACGACGGGGCAGCGGCGCTTTCGCATCAATCGCGTGCTGGAACGGGAACCGTTCATCCGCGTCAATGCGACGTATCTTCAAGAGGAGCCGGCCGATGATCCCAGGCTTGCGCGTCTGCTCCTCGACGATATTCGCGGAGTCTTTTACGAGTATCTCTCCCTGCTGACCGATTTTTCCGGAGCACCTGCGGATATACTGCTTCCCGAGCATCCCATCGAAGCCTCGTTCTTGATCGGCGACGTGCTGCAAGTCGGCGATGCGATAAAGCAGCGTTTGCTTGAGACGGGCTCCGCGCAACAACGGCTCAGCGTCGAGTTGGGTATTCTTCGTCGCCTCCTCCCGCAATTGCGGACGCTGATGGAACGCAAGCGTGAGGAAAAGGCGCCGCCCCGGCCTCCTCCCTTACTAGCACAGGCTCCGTCATCGCGCTTCAGCGTACCCGACGGCGAGTTCCGCGCATACCAAGAAAAATTCTTCGGAAAGCATTTTAGTATCAATTAGGCCTGCAGAATTTCGATGATTCCTTATAAATCAAGCCGCTCTAATTGGTTGTTGTTCTTCGGTACACGATGGCTCCATCGCCGTTGGCAGGGGTTAGGAATAGCTTGCCGTCATGAATATCATAGGTATAGCTAAGTGCGCGCGAACCTTCAACGATACGAAGTGTGGAATTGCCAACGAGCGAATAGGAATCACGCTCATGCTTTATCTGGGGTGAAGCCTGCACAACGTGCGCTAAAGCTCCAGCTGCGGCGACATAATCTGCATCAAGATTACCGTCAGTGTGGAATGTGAGCGATGTGAACTGTGGAAGATCCGCCTCGGGGGCGGGGACCGCACCATTTATTTGCCATGAGCCGATCACGGGCGAGAGAGCACGCTTTACGGTTGAATGGCTGCACGCTGCGAGCATGATGGCGACTGCTATGAGGGCGAATGCGGACCCAGAACGAGAAATGCGTATCAAAGGTGACCTCTTGTCCGAAGGCGGTGAAGACTGACTTGAATATACCCGGTTTGGTTTTCCTGAAACACGGGGTTTCCAATGACTGAATCAAATTTTGCTGATTCCGCTTGCCGCTCGTTGATCGACGAGCCATGCGAGATCCCCCACAGCACGGCGGAGAATTTGAATAGGATACTGCTCCGCCTGCTCGTGCGGATCGAAAGCATGGGCTAGCGCCTCGGCTTTGGCCTGTCCGGCTGCCGCGACGACGATGCTTCGTGCGTTGAGGATAACGGTGGGAGTGAGTGTCAGCCGCCATGTCGCGAGTTTGGATATGTAGCGCGCAGCTACGAGGATGTCGGCGGCGGGAAGCGGTGATCCTGGGAAGAGGGATGCGGTGTGCGCGTCGGGGCCCATGCCGAGGAGGATGAGATCGAAGCGAGGCGCGATGCCGAGTTTTGAGCGAAGAAGTTCGGCATAAGCGAGGGCTGCGGACTCCGGAGGGTCCTCTCCATGCATGCGATGGATGCGCTCCTGAGATATCCCGAGCGAATCGAACAGCGCATCTTGAACCATTCGATAGTTTGAATCTGGGTGATTCGGTGGAACGCATCGCTCATCGCCGAAGTAGAAGTGTACCGCCGTCCAATCAAGCTGCGAGCGGAAGGGTTCCCGCGCGAGAAGCGCATACGCTGCTTGCGGCGTCGAGCCGCCTGCGAGCGCGACATGAAAATATCCCCGTTGAGCGATTGCCTCGGATGCCCGTGCGACGAAATGCTCGGCAAGCCGTTCAGTTAGGATATGCTCATCCTCGACGACCTCAAGAGTTCCAAAAGGAGCTTCAGTCAAATTACCGTCCTTGCATGCCGGCGGTGATTCGAAGCGTGTTGAAAAATACCGGATCGATCGCCGGCGCTAAGATCGCCCGCTCGATCAAGGAGAGATTGTCGATGCTTTGAAGCGGAACAAGCCACGGAGCACGTTTGTGAACTCCCGTGATCGAAAGCGAGACAACCGAAGGGTCGTTCTCGCTGACTTCCGCATGATATTCTGATCCGTCCGTCGTGAGAACGACGCGTAGCACGCGGCGAAGTTCTCCCCGTAAGCGATGAAGGAACGTGATCGTGTGTCCGGTTTGCGAGCGGAAGCTTCGGTGCGATGTTGGCGACCAGTGAAGAAGGTTGGACAACCAGGCAGAAAGGTAAATCGCTTCAGCTTCTGAGCCACTGTCAATTTCAACGGCGGTGATGGACGAAAGGTCTTGGCGGCTGTCGTCGTTGTCGAAAAATTGGGCGATCATCTCCCGCCACGGGTCGAGTCGGAGATACGCGAGATCGAAGACGGGCTGGTGTTCATCAAGGGCAAGGGCGTTTGCCAGGCTTCGCACGGAATTTCCGCTACGCTCCGAAAGTGAAGAGTCGACGACGACCCTCGTTGCTTGCTTACGCAGGTCTTGAAAACGAGGATCATCACATCCATTTTTTCCCGCCCACCAGAGGACGGTCGGCACCTCGCGCAAACGAAGTTCATCGAGCAGGCCGGCGAGGTTATTTGGATCGAGCGAACCGACGGAAAGTTCGACACGTTCGTTGGTGCTTGTATGTGTGACGGTCTGCTGTTGGGTTGGGATGAGATCCGCGCCTTCCCGCGAGCTTGCGGCGTCGATGAAGATGACGCGCGACGGGTGCTTTTCCGCGACACTGAGGGTGCGTTCATGGACCCACTCGCGTACTGACGGTGCGTCGACGAACACGACGAAATTCATCGTTACCGCGCGCGTCGTTCCAAGGGTGCCCGAGGATGTTCGCTTATGCAAGTGGCGGAGGCTCTCCGCAAGCGATCGAACATCATCTAATGAGTCGATATGGACGGTCATATACGTCTCCATTCGCGTCCATCGGCGAAGAGGAGCGCGTCGGCCGACAGCGGACCTTGACTTCCGGCGATGTAATTGGGGAAATCATTCGGAGCGGTTTCGCTCCAGCGCTCGATGACCGGCATCACGGCAAGCCATGCAATTTCCACGGCGTCCCAGCGAGTGAAGAGCGTCGCATCGCCCCGCATCGCATCGCCGATCAGGCGCTCATAAGCGGGAGGAGGGAGGACACCAAAGCCGGTCCCGTAGTTAAAATCCATGCTGACCGAGCGGATGTGGGTCTTGGGACCGGGGACCTTCGCATTGAATCGGAACGAAATGCCTTCATCGGGTTGAATCTTTAAGACCAACACATTGCTGTCGATTTGATCGCCGGTCTCTCCGAAAAGGCGATGGGGAATCTGACGAAAACGAACCGCGATCTCGGAAACTTTCCGAGCGAGACGCTTGCCCGTGCGGAGGTAAAACGGCACATCGCTCCAACGCCAATTATCGATATAGAACTTGACGGCGGCGTACGTTTCGGTCGTGCTCGTCGGCGAGACGCTCTCTTCCTCACGGTAACCGGGAACGGGCTTCCCATCGATGAGGCCGTCAGAATATTGTCCGCGCGCACTCACCTTGGGAACGAGATCCGCTTGAATCGGGCGCAACGCACTCATTACCTTGAACTTCTCGTCACGAATATGATCGGCTTTGGGCGAAATCGGCGGTTCCATCGCGACGAGTGCTAAGAGATTAATCACGTGATTTTGAATCATGTCGCGCAGGGCGCCAGCGCTCTCGTAGTATCCGCCGCGACCTTCCACGCCAACAGTTTCAGCAGCCGTGATCGAGATGGAATCGACATAGCGTCGATTCCAGATCGGTTCGAAAATCATGTTGGCAAAGCGCAACGCCATGATATCTTGGACCGGCTCTTTTCCCAGATAATGGTCGATGCGATAGATGTGTTTTTCGTCGAAGACTCGTGTGATCTCGTTCTGAAGGGCGCGTGCGCTGGCTAAATCCAAACCGAAAGGTTTCTCGATGACGATGCGCGTCCAGCCTTTGGTATTGTTGCGGGGCCCGAGTTTGACGGACTCAAGGCAATCGACGACCTTCGTGAAAATATGAGGCGGAGTTGAAAGGTAGTACAGGCGGTTCCCGTTGCACCCGAGTTTCTCGTCGTTCTCGTCGAGCCGGTCGGCAAGTCGGCGGAAGGCTTCAATTTCATCGAACTCACCCGAGACATAGGAAAGTCGTCCGGCGAACTCACTCCACAATGGTTCGTTGGGTGGTCCCGATCGGGAGAATTCCTCGATGGACGATTTTACGAAAGTATGGAACTCGTCATTTGAATATTTTGTCCGAGAGAAGCCAATAATGCTGAAGGTGGAAGGGAGAATATCGTTGAGGCGCATGTTGTACATCGCCGGATATATCATCCGCCTGGCGAGATCCCCGCTTGCACCGAATAACACGAAACTACACGGATCATTGATACGATTCGTATCCATGCCGGTACGAAGGGGATTTGACTGACCTTCGGCGTTTTTGGTTCCCGAAATGAGCGTTGTCATGAGGGGTGAGCCTCCGCGGGAACGGGCTCCGGCTTGACGGCGTGTCCGCCAAATTCATTGCGGAGGGCCGCGATAAATTTGGCGCTGAACGATTCATCTTGGCGGGAGACCAAGCGGGAGAGGAGAGCTAGCGTGATCACCGGCGCGGGAACGTTTTCCTCGATCGCCGCTTCAACCGTCCACCGTCCCTCGCCGGAATCGTCGACGTAACCTCGAATTGAGGAAAGATCCGCATCTTTTCGGAAGGCGAGTTCGGCAAGCTCCAAGAGCCACGAGCGAACGACGCTGCCGCGTAACCACAGAGCCGAAAGTTGATGCAAGTCAAACGGGAATGGCGACTTCTCAAGGATCTCGAAACCCTCTCCATAGGCCGCGAGCATTCCGTATTCTATGCCGTTATGAACCATTTTCGAGAAATGGCCTGCGCCGCTTGGACCGACGTGCGCGTAGCCGCCCGGCGGTGCAAGCGTTAGAAAGATCGGCTCGAGAGTTTTGACCGCGCGCTCGTCACCACCGACCATCAGGCAAAAGCCGTTCTCAAGGCCCCAGACGCCACCGCTTGTACCCGCATCAATGAAGGCGATTCCGCGCTCTTTGGCGCTCTCGGCACGAGCCGTCGAATCACGGTAATTCGAGTTTCCGCCGTCGACGATGACGTCGCCGGGTGAGAGCAGATCGAATAAGTCACGCAGTGTCGCGTCAGTTGGAGCACCTGCGGGAACCATGAGCCAAACCGCGCGCGGAACACTCAAGTGCTTGACGAGTTCGGCGAGCGATGATGACGCGACGGCCCCACCCGCGGCGCTCGTCGCGACGGCCTCAGGGTTGCGATCGTACACGACGACGCGGTGCCCTCCGCGAAGGAGACGCGTCGTCATGTTCGCACCCATCCGGCCAAGGCCGATCATTCCAATGTCCATGCTGTTCTTTCCGTCAATGCTTAGCGGAAGGATGTGGGTTGAGAGAGAAGGGCCGCGAGCGCGTTGTCAACGATGTCGGCTAAGGTCGTAAGCGCGCTGAGAATGTCGCCCTTGAGATGGAGGCGCAATCCGCGTCTTGCTCGTTTGTCGAGCGATTCGAAATCTCCCAGAGATTGCGCATGTTCGAGGGTGCGAAAGCTCACCATGCCGGGTATCTTGAGATCGAGGGGCGGATCACTGGTGAGTTGGAGAAAGACTCCCGTCGCAGGTCCGCCTTTGTGAAGCTGGCCGGTCGAATGAAGGAAGCGTGGACCGAAACCAACCGTGGTTGCAACGCGCAGCGCGTTCCGAATCTTCACACGGATGACGTCGATTGCTTCGATTGCCGATTCGTTCATCGCAAGATAGGCCGTCAAGGCGAGATAATCGGATGCGTGAACTTGCGTAAAGAGCGCGCTCACGGCGGACTCGAGGGAATCGCCCAGGTGCAGGTCACGCGAGCCGGAAAAGGCAATTACGTCGGCGATCTCGCCCGGCACGACGACGGGCGGTTCCTCAAGAATTCCGTTCTTTGCGAAATTCGTCAGAAGACGTTTGGTGTTATCTTTTGATTCCTGCACATTGGGTTGATCGAAGGGGTCGATATTGAGCAACGCACCGGCCGTTGCGGTGGCGAGCTCCCAAAGGGCGAATTGCGCACCGATATCGCGTGCGTCGTTCATCGGAAGCCGGATTATCGGATGACCGGCGGTCGCCAGCATCTCCAAGCGCGTTTCAATCGTGCGATCGTCCATTTTCCCGAGGATATGTTCGTGTCGCGGCAAATCGGCACCGACGTAAACGAAGACGCGATCGCTGCCGTATTCGTCCGGAATGCCGAGGGCTTCACCCTCGATCGGAACGATGCCGACGCCCATTTTCCCCGTGCTCTCGGCGATCAATTGTTCGGCCCAGGCGCCGAATGCGGAGACGGCGGGGTGCGCAACGATCGTCAATTTGTCTCGTCCGCTCTTGGTGAGGACGGCGAACGCGGCACCCAAGCGAACACCGTCGGCGGTTCCGACGGATGCGCCTGCGCCATGCGCATGTAAGATGTCAAGACCCCGGTCGAGGATGGCGCGCACGTCGTATCCGGCCAGAGCCGCCGGAACGATGCCGAAATATGAGAGCGCGGAATACCGCCCGCCGATTGTTGGATCATTGAGAAAAGCGCGGCGGAATCCGGCCGTTTTCGCATCATTGACGAGTTTGGTATCGGGATCAGTTATCGCAATGAACTGTTCACCAGCCTTGCCCGCACCGACGAGTTCCGTAACGCGCTCGTGGAAATAGCGGAAGAAGGCCTCGGGTTCGGTTGTTGTACCGCTTTTGGACGCGACGATGAAGAGCGTGCGCGCGAGATCGATGGTCCGTTCAAGTGATTGAATCTGAACGGGATCGCTGGAATCGAGCACATGCAATGTTGGAAAGCCCTCGACCTTGCCGAACGTGGCGCGAAGAACATCGGGAGCGAGTGAGCTTCCACCCATACCGAGGACGACGACGTGCGTAAAGCGGGCAGCAATTTCACGCGCGAAGGCGAGCACGTCATCAATTCGTTCACGCACGCGTTCGGGGAATGTCAACCATCCGAGGGAATGACGTATGATCTCTTCATGCTGCGGATCAGATGACCATGCGGAGGGGTCATTCTTCCAAAGTTTCGCTAGAAAATTCCTACGTGTGAGATCCGCGAGTGCCTGTTCGAATGCGGGATTCACGGAGTCGAGATTAATTTTGCGATTGCGTGGGCGTTTGTTCAGCAAAGTGCGCCGTTTTTCTTCAATCGCCGAGAGGAGCGTTCGGTAGGAATCGGCGAAGAGCGCAACGCCGTCAAGTTGAAGTTTCTGCATTACCTCGGAAAGCGAGATCCCCGCATCCTCGATTGCCTGCATGGTCGGATGCGCTTGCGAGAGCCCGGCTTCGATGGCGTTGGGCCGAACGACGCCGTGATCGAGTAAGGCCTGGAGGGTTGCCGGAGGCACGGTGTTGACGGTATTCGGAGCGACGAGATTCTCGATATAGAGCAAGTCGCTATAGGCCGGATTTTTGGTTCCTGTGCTTGCCCACAGAGGACGCTGCTCACGAGCACCGCGTTTGCGTAATGCGAGGAAACGTTCACTGCCGAATATCGTCCTGAAGCGATCGTAGGCGAGTTGCACGTTGGCGATGCCTGCTTTCCCGAGCAGCGCTTGCAACGGCTTACCTTGCGCGATTTTTTCTTGAAGGAGCTTATCGACGGCGGTGTCGATGCGGCTGATGAAGATGCTGGCGACCGAGGCGATGTGGTCGATCTTCCCGTTGCTTAAGGCTTGTTCGAGGCCGGCGATGTACGCGTTCGCCGCGGCTTCGTAGCTTTCAATCGAGAAGATGAGCGTGACGTTGACATTAATCCCCGCCGCGATCGTCTGGGTGATCGCGGGAATACCGGCCGGAGTCGCCGGAATTTTGATCATAAGATTGGGGCGATCGACGGCGGCCCACAAACGTTTGGCGGCCGCAACCGTGCCTGCTGTGTCGTCTGAGAGCAGCGGAGAAACCTCAAGACTGACGAAGCCGTCGCTTCGTTGACTCGCGTCGAACAACGGGCGAAACGCATCGAGCGCGTTGCGGATATCCTCAATTGCCAGAGCCTCGAAAATAATGTTCGGATCGTCGCTCGTGCCGGCGATTCTCTGGAGCTGCTCGTCGTAGTCGGTTCCGCCGGAGATTGCCTTCTCGAAGATCGTTGGATTCGACGTCATTCCTCGAAGGCCCAGATCAATCAACTTCTGAAGTTCTCCCGAAGAGAACATGTTGCGTCGGATATAGTCGATCCAGATGCTCTGACCGCATTCGGCCAGTTGGTTCAATTGCGTCGTCATATGCTTTCCTTTCTTCGCTCTTTTAATTTACCCTGGGAAGTGCGAGGTCGGATGAGAGCTTCTCGAGGAGTTGTCGGGCCTGCTCGGCGATGCGCTCCGGAACGAAACCGAACGCCCCGGCCAGAGGGCCGGCCGGTGCGGACTCTCCGAAATGGTCGAGACCAATCGCCAGACCGTCCGTTCCGATCCAGCGTTCCCATCCAAAGGTGGCGCCCGCTTCGATCGAGATTCGCGCGCGCACGGTGGGCGGAAGGACCTCTTCGTGATAGGCGCGATCTTGCTCAAGGAAGTATTCCCAGCAAGGCATCGAGACGACACGGACTGCGGTTCCTTGTGCGGCAAGAATTTTTGCCGTCTCGATCGCGAGGGAGACCTCTGAGCCGCTTGCGATGAGAAGGAGTTCGGGTCGCGGCGTGTTTTCAAAGATCACGTAGGCACCGCGACGGACATCTGCTCGGCGGTTGCCGAGGAAGGGGACTTTTTGGCGCGTGAGAATCAGCGCGGTCGGTCCGGTCTTCGGCGCGATCGCGCACTTCCAGGCTTCGAGCGTTTCGAGCGCATCGGCCGGCCGGATAACGGCGATGTTCGGTGTCGCGCGGAGCGTCGCGAGTTGCTCAACGGGCTGATGTGTTGGTCCGTCTTCGCCCAAATAAAACGAGTCATGAGTGAATATGAATATTGCCCGCAAGTGACTGAGTGCGGCGAGTCGGACGGCGGGTTTCATGTAATCGAGAAAGTTGAAGAACGTCGCCGAGAACGGAAGAAGCCCGCCGTGCAAGGCGATTCCGTTGACGATCGCGCCCATGGCATGTTCACGTACGCCGAAATGGAGGTTGCGTCCGGCGTGAGAATCCGCCTGGAAATCGCCATGGTTGAGCAGATACGTATTCGTCGACGGATCGAGATCTGCCGAACCACCTATGAGTTCGGTTACATCAGCGGCGATCGCGTTCATGATTTCTCCGCCGACTTCGCGCGTCATCTGCGGCTCTTCATTGATTTTAGGCCACGCGATATTCGTGGGGAGTTCTCCGCGTTGGGTTCGCTCGAAACGAGCGGCGAGTTCGGCATTCTGTTGTTTCCACGTCGCATAACGCTGCTGCCATTGCGCTTGCGGAGCGGCGCCGCGGGCGCCGTTATCGCGCCACCAGGCGAGGACGTCGTCCGGTACATAAAACGCCGGTTCAATCGGCCAACCGAAGCGTTCCTTCGTCTTTGCGACGTCTTCAGGACCGAGCGGAGAGCCGTGAACTTTGAACGTGCCTTGTTTTGGTGAGCCGTACCCGATCACCGTGCGAACGAGAATCAGCGAGGGTCGCGTGCGTTCGGCTTTGGCGGCATGTATCGCGGAGTCGACGGGTTCGACATCCTCACCGTGGGCAGCATCGATGGTCTGCGTATGCCAACCGTACGCTTCGAAGCGGCGTGCGACATCTTCCGTGAAGGTCACCGAAGTCGGGCCCGCGAGCGAGACGTTATTGTCGTCGTACAACACAATGAGTTTGCCCAGTCGCAAATGCCCCGCGACCGAGGCGGCTTCGGACGCGACGCCTTCCATCAAATCGCCGTCGCTCGCCAAGCAATACGTGAAATGATCGACGATGGAGACTTCGCGATTGAAGGTCGCGGCCAAATGCGCTTGCGCGATCGCCATTCCGACGGCATTTCCGAACCCTTGGCCAAGTGGCCCGGTCGTGGCCTCAACGCCCGGCGTGAGACCAACCTCAGGATGTCCCGGCGTCTTGCTTCCGAGTTGGCGGAAGGCTTTGAGTTGCTCAAGCGGCAGATCGTAGCCGGTCAGGTAGAGGAGCGCATAAAGCAACATGGATCCGTGACCGGCGCTGAGCACGAAACGATCGCGATCGATCCAATGCGGGTCGGTGGGATTGTGTTGAAGGTGGCGCGTCCAGAGAGCATAGGCAAGCGCCGCGGCACCCAGAGGAAGGCCCGGATGACCGGAATTCGCTTTTTGGACGGCGTCGATGGAGAGGAAGCGAATGGCGTTGATGCGACGTTCAACGTCAGGGGTGTTCGGCACCGGCTGGTATCCTCCAGGAGCGGACGAGAGTGGAGCGCCGGATCGAGCGTTCAAGAGAGCGATCGTCCTGCGTTCCTTGCTTGTTTGACGAGGATTCAGTTTCCCCAAGAACGAGAGAGTGCATCCATGAACGTTGAGATTTTACGGACGCGCATCGAAGCCTTGGGAAAGGAGTCGGACCTCCGGCGATCGGGCTTGGATTCTGAGGCGATCGGAGAGACGATCGCGGGTCTTGACGAAGGCCGATTGCGCGTGTGTGAATTGCTCAACGGCGTCTGGATCACGCACGTTTGGATCAAGCAGGCGATTCTCTTGTACTTCCGCTTGATGGGCTCAGTGTCCATTGGAACCTCCGAAACCTTGGGAGACGATGCGATCCTTCTACGTGGCCTGCCTCCGTCGTATTACGACAAGCTACCGACGAAGCGGAACTTTGAGCGCCTCGGCGCGCGTTGCGTTCCGCCGGGAACCGCACGCTATGGATCATTCCTTGGGCGGGGAGCGATCCTGATGCCGGGATACATCAATATCGGCGCTTACGTGGACGAACGGACGATGGTCGATACCTGGGCGACTGTTGGTTCCTGCGCGCAGATCGGAAAAGACGTGCATCTCTCGGGCGGGGTCGGAATCGGCGGTGTGCTGGAGCCCCCCCAAGCGCAGCCGGTGATTATTGAAGACGGTGCATTCATCGGTTCGCGCGCAATTGTGGTCGAAGGCGTGCATATCGGGCGTGAGGCGGTTTTGGGAGCGGGGGTCGTGCTGACGTCCTCCACGCCGATCGTCGACGTGCGTGGGGAAGCACCCATGATCACCCGCGGCAAGGTCGAAGCGCGTTCGGTTGTGATTCCAGGAACGATGCCCAAGCGTTTCGCGGCCGGTGAGTTCGGCGTGCCTTGTGCGCTCGTGATTGGTGAGCGCACCGAATCGACCGATCGCAAGACCTCCTTAGAGAGCGTGTTGCGGGAGTATGCGGTGGCGGTATGAATCCGCTCATTGTCGCGCAACCGGCGTCGGAGATTCGGTCGATCAACGCCCGCAAGCGCGCATCGTCGATTGATCTCGGATTGGGTGAGCCGTTGCTCGCGCCGGAGATCGCCGATTTCGAACGCGCGACGAATTGGGTCCGCGAAAATGCGTGTCGTTATTCCAGCAATGCAGGCGACGCCGATTTGCGCGCGGCGATCGCCCGTACATACGCGTATCCTTCGCTTGATTCACCGGAGAACGTCTGTATCGCGACCGGCTCTCAGGAGACGGTGTACGCGACGTTCAAGGCACTCCTAGATCCTGCGTCCGACGAGGTCTTGCTGGTCGAACCGACCTACCCCATCTATGCGAGAATCGCGGCGATTGAGGGGATTTCGATTCGTCGCGTCGCGATGTCGGCCGATGAGGATTTCGCGCTCGATCCCGAAAGAATTCTCGCGGCGCTAAGTCCGGCGACGCGAATGATCGTGATTTGTTCGCCCTGTAATCCGACGGGTCGTGCAATGACGCGAGATGCCGCGCGGTCGTTGGCGGAGGCCTTGCGTGTGCGACCCGGACCACCCGTGTACGTGTTCCATGACGAAGTTTACCGGGAAATTCGCTTTACCGATGACATTGGGGCACTGGGGGAATATTATCCGCAGACGATTTCGATTAATTCGTTGTCGAAAAGCAACACGCTTACGGGTTTACGTTTGGGTTGGGCGATCGGGCCGCTTGACGCGATGCGCCAGATCGTCAAAGTCCACGCCTGGGTAACGTCGTGCGCGAGCACGTTCGCGCAACGCGTCGCGCTGGAGATTTTCGCGCGTAAGGGGTTAGCGGATACGCGCAGTTGGTATGATTCGCAACGGAAGATTGCGCTCGCAGCGGCGCGCGATGTAGGTTTGCGTACCGTCATTCCAGAGGGAGCGTTCTATTTGTGGATCGAGACGGGTGCGACTAATGCGCGTGATTTCGTGTCGAAACTCATCGAGGAGGCTGATGTCGTCGCCATGCCGGGAACGATTTTCGGTGAGGATCCGACCTTGCAACGCTGGCTACGAACGAGCTTTGTCGCTCCGCAGGAAAATTTACGCGAGGGAATGAAACGGATCGCCGAGGTCGCCGCGAGTTTTAATGTCCGTCGTTAGGTTTGTCAACGAGAACGGTTTTGCGATACCGCCGCTTCAACGTCATCGTCACCGTTGATTGTCACCGTTGATTTTCGGTGAGATTTCCGACGACGATGACCGGCTGCGCCGCTAATGTTTCGATGTCCGCAGCCCGGCCGTAACGGCTTTCCGTGGCGATTGATTGCCCTTGGTAATGGGAGCCCAAATCGGGGTGACCGTAGGGGCGCTCGACTTCGGCGTCGAGGAACGCGAACGAGAGTTGGGCGATGGGAATTCCTCGGTAGACCCGAATCGGGACGCGCGAAAGATTCGCCAATTCGAGAGTGACCGTGCCTTGGTAACCGGGATCGATGAAACCCGCCGTCGCATGCACGATCAAACCCAGCCGGCCCAGTGAGGACTTTCCGTCGATTCGGCAGAGGATATCCGCCGGAATACGCACCCACTCCAAGGTGCTGCCCAGGCAAAATTCACCCGGATGGATCACGAACGCGTCGTCGTCGTTTTCAAGACGTACTTCTTCGGTGATGCACGCAGGGACGTTCCGTAGGTCAATCACCGAGACGCGGTGATTGTGGAAGACCCGGAACGTATTCCCCAGACGCACGTCGATTGACGCCGGTTGAAGGAGCGCGCGATCAAAGGGTTCGATGCCGATCCGCCCTTCCTCAATGAAGCGAGCGATTGTCCCATCCGACAATCCGGCCATCACGAAACCTCAAGAACGAAAGCGATGCTGGTCATATCCAAGCCTACGGCATTCCACCGAGCAATCCCCCTAAGATGCCCTCGATCGGTTTCACTTACGGGGTGGTCCGATCCAGACGCTTTGGATATTGACGAACTCGCGGAGGCCGAAGGATGAGAGTTCACGGCCGTATCCGCTCGATTTGACGCCGCCGAAAGGCAGGTGCGGATCGGAGACGGTCATCCCATTAATGAATACTGCGCCCGATTCAAGTCGTGCCGCTATGCGTTCTCCCCGTGCGACATCGCGGGTCCAGAGGTTCCCGCCTAGACCATAGCGTGAGGAATTTGCGAGACTCACCGCATGTTCAGCGTCACGAGCGCGGATGATCGCCGCGACGGGACCGAAGGTTTCTTCGCGGAATGCCGGCGTCTCTTCGCGCACCTCGGCGAGGATCGTTGGAGCGAAGAAAAACCCCGCGCGGGCGATGCGCGTTCCGCCGGAAACCAAGCGCGCACCGGATTTGATGGAGAGACGCACCTGGCGCTCGATATCATCGCGGAATTCCGCTTTCGCGAGAGGTCCCAGCGTCGTCGTGCGATCCATGGGATCGCCGATCCGCAGTTCGCGAATATACCGGGTGAATGCTTCAAGGAACGCATTATGGACGGATGCTTCGACGATGAAGCGTTTGGCGGCGATGCAGCTTTGTCCGCAGTTTTGGAAGCGCGAGCGAACAGCGATGCGTGCGGCCGAATCGAGGTCGGCGTCGGCAAGGACGATGAATGCATCGGATCCGCCAAGTTCCAGGACGGTTTTCTTGAGATGCTTTCCGGCGATGGAAGCAACGCTCGAACCGGCGCTTTCGCTACCTGTTAGGGTGACCGCCGCGATGCGTGGATCGGCGACGATCGCTTCCATCTCTCGTCCAGGAACGATGAGCGTGGTAAACACGCCTTTGGGTGCGCCGCAGGACGCGAAGATCCGTTCGATTTCCAGCCCGCATTCGGTGACGTTGGCGGCATGCTTGAGGACCGCCACATTGCCCGCGACGAGTGCCGGAATCGCGAAACGAAACACTTGCCAGAATGGGAAATTCCAGGGCATCACGGCGAGGATGACGCCGAGCGGACGATATGCAACGTAACTTCGGGTTGCGGAGGTTTCGACGCCTTCTACGGCGAGAAACTTCGGCCCGTGTTGAACGTAATATTCACATACAGTCGCGCATTTGAGGACCTCGGCTTCAGCTTCGATGATAGGTTTCCCCATCTCGCGCGTGGCGATCGCTGCGATATGCGTGAGGTTTGCACGCAAATGGTCCGCCACACGTCGCAAGAGCGTTGTCCGTTCCTCGATCGTACTCTGTGACCAGAGGTGGAACGTCGACTGAGCCTGGGCGAGGCGGTGATCGATTTCCCGGTCCGTGTGAACTTCGTATCGTTCAAGAGTCTTGCCGGACGCCGGATCGACGGTCTGGAAGCTGGGGGCAGCGATGCTATTCCTCATAGAGGATGCTACTGCACGCGCCGGTCCATCCCTTCGCGCCGGGCCGAAGAGGTCTGACGCGCGGGATGGTCGGCGATCCATGATCTCCGGGTTTCCCGGGCGGTCGATGAAGTAGGATGCATACTGAACCAAAGAAGTTCGGACGGGCACCGAACATTGCGGCAATGAGGGGGTGGCCTTCAGGAAACGGTGTTCGCGAGTCGTTCTTTTAAAACCGCAGTTAGGGCGGAGCGCGGAATTAAGCCGATTAATTCGCATCCGGAGACGTTCACGCCGAAGCGTTCGGCATGAAGGCGCACCAGCGCAACGAGCGTTCGTAGCGAGACCGCATCGACTGCGGTGATATTGCACGAGACTTGCACGCGATTGGGGCCCAGCTGTACGCCGATTGCGCGAAGGGTTCGCAGACCCCCGTTTCGTTCTCGGATGCGGCGCGCGATGCGTTGCGCAAGCGTCAGATCCGACGTTGCCAGCTCGATATTAAACGCAATCAACATTTCGCGGGCACCCACGGCAGTCGCTCCGGCGCTCTGATGCGCGATGATGTCGCCGACATCCGGACGCTCGCCCGTATCAGCCCGTGCGAAAAGGCCTTCGAATTCTCCACCGCGCACCGACGGTAAGCTCCGTGGCGGAGACACCGTGCTTGCAGCACCATAATAAAACGAGGGAATCTGCAGTTCATTCCATAATCGCTTCGCGGCTTCATGAGCGATTTCGGCGGCATCGGACATGGTCGCGTGACGGATCGGGATGAACGGCAGAACGTCGAGCGCTCCGATTCTTGGGTGCGCTCCTTCGTGGGTTCGTAAATCGATGCGCTCGCGGGCGACATGGGCGAGCGCGAGCGCCGCCGCGAGAACAACGTCGCGCGTTCCGAAGAACGTGAAGACGCTTCGGTTGTGAACGTCGTCCGAGGTGCGGTGGGCCAGTTGCGCGCCGCTCGTGCGGATCGCCTCCGCGCATTCGTCGATGATGCGAAGATCGCGACCCTCCGAGACATTCGGGACGCACTCGAAGATCGCGCTCATCGCGCGAGGGCGCTTTCGATGGCGGATGCGATGTCGCCGACGGTGATCACGTCGGGTTCATTTCCTCCGGGCGGAACGAAAATGGTGCGGAATCCCAGTCGTTTGGCCTCGGCGATGCGGCGCGTACGTTGGCCGACCGCTCGGACCTCACCCGATAATCCGAGTTCGCCGAAGGCGACGGAGGCGCGCGGCAGCGGTACGTCTCGGAATGCCGAGGCGATCGCGAGCGCGACGCCGAGATCGGCGGAAGGCTCGGTCAGACGGAGACCTCCGGCGACGGAAGCGTAGACATCGTGGGCTCCGAGTTGCAAGCCGACGCGACGTTCAAGAATAGCGATGATCATTGATAGTCGTGCGGAATCGATATTCGCGGCCAAGCGGCGCGGCGTGCCATACGCGCTTTCGCCGACGAGCGCCTGCACTTCAACGAGCACCGGACGAGATCCGACGATGGCGCAAACCACGGCCGAGCCGACGGGACGTTCACCGCCACCCGTTCGCCCGAGAAAGAGTTCCGAGGGATTGCGAACCTCGCGTAAACCGTGCTCATGCATTAAAAAAACGCAGATCTCGTCGGCACTGCCGAAACGGTTCTTCCCCGCTCGCACGATCCGATATTCCGAACCGTTCTCGCCCTCAAAGTACAGTACCGTATCGACGAGATGCTCGAGCAAACGCGGTCCGGCGATGGTGCCGTCCTTGGTGACGTGCCCGACGAGAAAGACGGCGCATCCCGTGCGTTTGCTGAATTCCATCAACGCGGAAGCGCACTCGCGTACTTGCGTGACGCTGCCCGCGTATGATTCGACGTCGGGTAAGGCGACGGTTTGGATCGAGTCGATGATCGCGACGTCGGGCTTTACGCCCTCAAGTACGTCGAGTGCGGTGCGCAGATTGGTTTCGGCAAGAAGGAGAAGATCGTCGTGCGCGCCTATGCGTTGCGCGCGCAATTTCGTTTGCGCGGCCGATTCCTCGCCGCACAGATAGACGACCCGCGCCGAGGCGGCAAGGGACGATGCGATCTGCAGCAAGAGGGTGGATTTCCCAGCGCCGGGAGGACCGCCCACAAGGACCAGACTTCCGGGAACGACGCCGCCGCCGAGTACCGTGTCGAATTCGCGAAAGCCCGACGTTCGGCGCGTTGTGCGCGTGAGATCGACGTCCGCGAGACGAATCGCTCGCGTTCCGGCGGTGAAAGGCGCACCGGCTCCGGTTGGGCCGCGCGACTTGCCGCGAAGCGGTGAGGGAGCCTCGACGATGGCGTTCCATTCTCCGCAACCCGAGCAACGTCCGGACCACTGTGTGCTTTCTTGGCCGCAGGCCTTACAGAAAAAGTGCGAGAGCGTCTTGGTCATGAGGCGAGAGAGATTCGAGAAGAAGGTGCGAGCGCCTATCAAGGCGCGTCGAGTTCGGTGATGACGGCAAGGCGGCGCTCGCCTTCGTCGGCTTGAGCTCAAAAGCCAAACGGAATCTTCGAGGAACCTTGCGTATTTCGAGATAAGGGAGGGATGCATCGCAAAGAGATGGGTTCAGATCCCAGGAGAGCGTTTGAAATAATGTCGCAAGCCCCGTTAGATGTGGACCTTCAACAAATCCTTGTCGTACTGAACGATCCGCGGCCCGCCGCTGTCGCGCCTCGCAACCCAGGACCCGACCGAAGTGACGAATATTCCGTCGGACGTGCTCTCAGTGGTCCGAAGGCGGCAGGAAATCCGGCGGAAGATCGTCGAGCTAACCGCGCACTTTTCGCCGCGAAGCTCCGGGAACACGTGCCCACCCTCCGTAAGAACGCCCGCGAATGGTTGGAAAGAAACCCGAATTTTATCCCGACGAACGTGACGGTTGTTGACAATCGATATACAACGCTAGGCGGGTATAGCCAGAACACGACCGGACCGCAGCCGATAACGGTTGGGACCGATCTGGATTCCGCTAAGCGAATCGACGAGGTGATGGCCGTCGTGGATAGGGAATTGGCCGGCTTCTACAAGCAGACGACGCGCCTGGAGAACTTCGGGGATCTCATCGCTTCACAAAATCCTGGGAGAGGTCCTCACAAAGATACCGATCACACGATCCGAGTCGAGTTCAGCGGCCTTAAGGGCGGTCTTGAGGAGTCGGCGTATATTCTCTCCACGCCTCCTTCGCAGCACGAACTGAACGCCGATAAAAGGATCGTGATGGGGAGCCTCGACCTCGATACAGGCTATTTCGATCCCATGAGGGGGCGTTTCAAAACCGTCGTCGTCTATCCCGATCCCGATGGGCGCTTCAAGGATGTCATCGATGCTCATGCTGCCGGAATGATCGAGTCGCGCACTGCTCAGGACTAAGAACAGAAATACGGTGACGAAATCATGCCCCTGATCACGAATGCCGATCGGGCCGCGCGCGCGCTTCCGCGCATTTCCAGAGCAACGTTCATGGTATCGTACGATACGAGCAGCGAGAACCCGCACGCGCCTGCGCCTAACGCTGATAATCTTATGATAAAAATGATGGCGCCGCTTCCTGCGTTTGGCCATACATCGCTTCAGGCGCGACATCTCCGTTTCGAAATTCAAGAAGGTGCGTCGGTAATGCGAAGTATGCTGCGCGGAGATAATGTATTCGAGCGCAAGCTTCCGGTCCGCATCGGTCTCGTCGTTGAATACAGTCCGGATGATGGGAAGACGACTCGGCATGCGCTAATTGTCCCGGGAAATACCACCAAGCAGGATCAAGCGATGGCGAAGAAAGCCCAGTTGAGTTCGAAGGTTATCGAAATCCTCGGAACGGGAAACCTCCGTTCATTGGCGCAAGAGAATGAATCGCGTCACCTGGCACTGGACGGTGCCGCTCCGAAACGAAAAATCTAACCGGCTTGAAGGAAATGTTCATGGCTTACCGTGATCGAGGCGGCAATTATTTTACGAATATGCATTCACGTATTGTGCATCCCGACGGTTGGCGGGGACGTCGGGGACTCAGCTGCATGGAGGGACAGAGGTTGCATGGGATTTACACGTGCGTCGAGGACGGTAGCGGTGAGCGGCTTTATTTGCACGAGCCTCACGTCTTCAACCCCGGCGGGGAATGTTACTGGGACGCAACGCCGCCCACTTCGAAGGAGTATGCAAGCGACAACGCCTATGCGGCGATCCGTGATTGTATGGCAAAGCGCGCAGGTCAGGCGGCATATGTGCTCGCCGGGGCCGCTAGCATCGCTATTTCTCGCAATCACACAGATCGAAGGTTCTTCCGCGACGCGATTCGCGCACATACGGAAGATTCGCTTAATCCCATAAGCACCAAAGTTCAGGTATTTGAAGAGCATGTGGGTGATAGGGCGATCGGCGGTCTTGGAGGCAATCTGCTCCGTAGGATCGCAAATGCGCGAGGTAATCAGGGACGTGGACGATAGCGGAGGGCGATAAGAAGTTGCATCAGAAACCGGCAACCCGCTTTACGTGACGCTGCGCCCGCGGTTTGGTTCTTGCGGCGTTCCAGCAGCAGTCGCCAATGCTTTTTTCATGGATTGTTGGAGGGAATGCGAATGCTGCGGCAGAATTGGGTGAGCAGTTTTTCGCACTAACTGCGCAAGTACTTTGTTTGCCTGTTCAACAGTTGAAACAACGGGAATATTCGTTTGGTTGAGTGCATCAAGTAGGATTGGATCAACTCTATTTCCGAGCGCCACGATGGGTAACCTGCTGTAATTGTGGATGGCGCAATATTCTATAAGTCTTCCAGCAAAGGGTGGAATCGTGTCTAGATTTGCGATCCACCCGTTGGGCGTTTTCTTGAATGCCCTTTGTTGATAATGGGAAGTGAGATCGCCGTCGCGATCCATCGCCTCCACCCAAGGAATAGTCTGCGTGATGCTGGATTTCAATTCCGGATCGGTGCAGCCGGTCGGGTTGAAAATACCTCTAAGAACAAAGTCTTCCTCGTTCGATCTTTCGGATACGGTTACGTAAGCCGTGGTGCTCAGAACAACCATTTGAAAAGTGAGGAGAGCTACGCCAAATGGATCTTTTCGAATAACGTCTATAAAAGGAATTTTTGACATGGCAGGCTCCACGTTTCTGGATAGAGATTGTGCGTGTTCTTCGGCATGGATCGGAGATGCCCGAACGCAAGCAAGTGTTTCTGGATTCGGACGAGTGTGCCCTATCGATTGGAGGTAAGTACTTTGGACCCATTTCGTAAAACTTGTGGGCATTGCACTCCATTTCCTGAGAAACCCCGGCTTCCCCAAAGGGGCAGACCGGCTTTGCCGTGAACGCTCGGGCGCGGTGGGCAAAATTTTTGCAGCGATTGCTATTGATGGACCGGCAGCGAGCGGGAAGACGAGCGTCGCCCGCTCGGTGGCGCGGCATATGGGCTATCTGTACGTGGATACCGGGGCGATGTATCGTGCAGTGACGCTGCTCGCGATGCGGGCGGGCCTCGACCTCTCAAGCGAGGAGGCGGTGATGAGGCTGCTCCGTGACCATCCGCTCGAAGTCCGGTCAGACCAGCACTCAGCTTCCGGATTGGCCGTCGGTACGGACGGAGTGGTCCTCTCCAACTCGGAACTCTCGGGGAACCAGGTCAGCACGCAGGTCTCCGTCATCGCGGCCCATCCGGCCGTTCGCACGGAACTCGTTCGTATCCAGCAAGCATTGGCGGCGCGCCATGCAGTGGTGATGGCCGGACGCGACATCGGCACGGTAGTTCTCCCTAAGGCTTCGGTCAAGGTCTTCTTGAGCGCTTCCGTTCAAGCGCGTACGCGGCGGCGCTCCGCTGAGCTTACCGCGAAGGGTGTGTCCGTCAACACGGCCGTCGTGGAGGCCCAGATCCGCGAGCGCGATCACCTGGACGGAACCCGCCCCGCTTCCCCGCTTCGTCCGGCCTCCGACGCCGTGGTCATCGACTCGAGCGAGATGAGCGTCGAGCAAGTCGTCGAACGCATTGTCGAGCTTGCGGTCGTCGCCGGTCCTTCTGCGCGGGGTCATTGCGCGGGGTGACCTTCTACGATTTCGCCCGAGGGTTTTGCCGAATCACGCTTTCCACGGTTTGGCGTATGCGTATCATCGGTGCCGAGCGGGTGCCGCGGACTGGTGCACTCATCGTGGTGGCTAATCACGTCTCGAACCTCGATCCGCCTGTTCTCGGCTCAGCCTTGCCGCGTCCGTTGTCATACATGGCAAAACTCGAACTTTTTCAGATTCCTGTTCTTGGGCTGTTAATAAGTCACTTGAACTCGTTTCCGGTCGATCGCAGGCGGGGCGACGTCGCCGCGATTCGCCGTTCGGTCGAAGAGCTCCGTCGCGGGGCCGCTTTGGCGATCTTTCCCGAGGGAGGGCGTAATCGCGACGGAACCGCAGTTGCGCACAACGGAGCATCGCTCTTGGCGGAACTCTCGGGGGCGCCGGTTCTTCCGGCTTATATCGGTGGAACCGATCGCTCCCGGAACCTCGCTCGCATTACCGTGGTCTTCGGTGAGGTTCTGCACTTTGAGGAGAATCCCACGGAGAAAACCGGCGGCGCGGGGAAACAAGCGCGACGTGAGGAGTTGGCGAATCGGACGCTCCGCATCATGAAAGCGATCGGAGCATTGCGGGAGCAGGCGGGATGATCATCAAGAAGGCCAAGACACAGGGCTTCTGCTTCGGCGTGGCGATCACGGTGAAGAAAGCTCAGGAGGCGGTGGCCTCGCGCGAACGCGTGACGACGCTCGGCCATGTCGTTCACAACCCTCAGATGGTGGCGAATCTCGCCGAACGCGGTTTGCGCAATGCTTCGTCGATCGACGAGGTCGATGACGGGACGCTTTTCGTGCGAGCTCACGGATTGCCGGTCGACATCATCACGGAGGCTGCCGCCAAACGTCTGGAAGTGATCGATGCGACGTGCCCTATGGTAACAAAAATCCACGTTCAAGCAGAGCGCTTACGGGCGGAGGGCTACAAGATCGTCGTCGTCGGCGATGCTGAGCATCCCGAAGTAAAGGGGACCCTCTCGCACGTTCCCGGAGCGTGGTGCATTCAGCGGCCCGACGACGTTGATGCCCTTCCACGCGCCAGCCGAATCGGAGTCGTCGTGCAATCGACTTGGTCGGGGAAGGGTTTCGTCGAGATCGTAAGCCGCCTCTCAGCCAAGTATTACGATGTTCGCGCGATTAACACGATTTGCACCGATACCCACAATCGGCAAGCCGAAGCGGAGCAACTCTCCGACAGCGTTGAGGTGATGGTCGTCGTCGGCGGCAAGGGCTCCGCCAATACCCGGCATCTCGTTGACCTGGCGCGGACGGGTGGAGCGCGGGCCTATCATATCGAGGGACCCGACGAACTCTGTCCCACCTGGTTTGACGGCGTGACCATCGCCGGATTGATGTCGGGTGCTTCGACGCCGGGCTGGCTGGTTGACCAGGTGGAAGCACGTATGGAAGCGCTCGGCCGTCAAATATGACACCATCATATGATATGACACCCTCACACGACCTGATCGAGGCGATCGAGGCTCGCCTTTCCACCTCATTACGTGAGACGAACCACTCGGCGATCCTCGACGAGATCATCGCATATCATTTCGGCTTCGACGCTCGGGGATTGGTCAGGCGCGGCAAGCGCTTACGTCCGCAATTATTGCTTACCGTCGCTCGCGAGGAAGCTGCTCCGATTGAAGTCGCACTCGATGCCGCCGCTGCTATCGAACTCCTTCACAATTATTCGTTGATTCACGACGACATTGAGGACCGTGATGAACTACGGCATGGAAGTGCGGCGGTTTGGGTGCGTTTCGGTATCGCCCAGGGCGTCAATGCGGGTGATGCGCTTTGTGGATTGAGTTACTTAACCTTGCTCCGTAATGAGGCGGGACTTCCGGCGGAACGCGTCGTGCGGATGGTGCGGGTCCTTCATGGCGCGAATCTGGCTATGTGCGAAGGGCAGGCATTGGACATTCGTTTTGAGGAAAAAGAGAACGTGACCATGGATTCATATCTCGCGATGATTGCCGGTAAAACAGGTGCGCTGTTTTCCGCCGCGTGCGAACTTGGTGCCTTGGCTGCGGGGAATGACGACGAACGCGCGACGGCGTATGCGAAATTCGGAGCGGCCTATGGTCGTGCATTTCAAATTCGCGACGACGAGTTGGGCGCCTGGGGTTCGCCTGGGGTTACAGGGAAACCCAGCGGTTCGGACATCGCTCGCCGAAAATGGAGCTTCCCCGTGGTCTGGGCTTTTGAATCCGCATCTCCGAGCGAACGAGCGATCATCACCAATGCGTATGCGGGAGGGGGGGATTTGTCCGCAGAGGAAGTTCCTCTCGTCATTGCGGCGCTCGAACGTTGCGGAGCCCGCGCAGCGGTTGATGCCGCGCACGACCGGGCTTTGGACGAGATGGAATGCATCGCCGAAGAGCACGACCTCGATCGCGGCGGGCGCGTACGCGAGTTCATCATGCGGGGCGCACGGCGTGTTGCTTGAGGCTGAAGGAACCGGAATGAATTCCATCGTGAAAATCGGCGGACGCGCGTTATCGCCGCGGGTGATGCTCCTGGGGGTGCTTTTCCTTGGTCTGTTGCTGCGGCTGATCTTCATCGGATCCACGGGGTTCACCAATGACGTCTCGAGTTTTGAGAGCTGGACGTTGAGCTTGGCGAATGCGCCGCTGCGCGACTTCTATGCAAAGGCGGGCTTCGCCGACTATCCGCCGGGATATTTTTTCATCTTGTGGCCGCTCGGTAAATTCTATGTTGCGTTCGTCAAACACGATCCGTCATATGAGTTCCTGAAATTTCTGGTCAAAATTCCGGCGATCATGATGGATTTAGTCGACGCAGCGCTGATCTATACGATCGTGCGCCGCTGCGCTTCCGCCGCAGCGGCCTTGGCGGCGGCGACGTTGTTCGCGCTTAATCCCGCGGCGATCTATATTTCCTCATATTGGGGACAGGTTGATTCGGTCGCTCTGGGATTCGTCCTTGGTGCGCTGCTGTTGTTGATATACGCCGGTGAGCGCCCTGATCGTGGGGCGTCGTTTACAATCGCCGGAGCCTGGGCATTGTTGACGATCTCTGTTCTCATCAAACCCCCCGCCGCGGTCTTGGTTCCATTGCTCGTCGCGTTTTCGTTCGTCCCACGTGATCCGGAGGTCCGTCGTACGCGCATCCTCGGATTCGGCCTGGGTATCGATGCCGCATTAGCCCTGACTTATCTTGCGTCGCTGGCTTTTCATGCGGGGTGGAACCCCTTCAAGCAATGGATATGGCTTTTCCAGCGCTACCAGTTCGGAAGCAACGTTTACCAATATAACTCGATCAATGCATTTAACCTCCACGCGATCTGGACGTCCTTTTGGCAGCCGGACACCGTGATTACGCCGGGTTGGATGCTCTTCGGCCATACGATCGGAATGCCGGCATACGTTTGGGGGATTGCTTTGGTCATTGGTGCGGCGATCCTGATCGTGATCGCCTACACGCGCAATCCCACGACGACGGCTTTGCTTGAGGCTGCGATGTTGCTGTCGTTCGCGTTCTTCATCTTGTCGACCCGCATGCACGAACGGTACATCTTCAACGCGTTCGTCTTGATGATCATCCTGAGTTTCGCGGGACGGCGGTATGTTTTCGCCTCGTTCATCCTGACGCTTACTCTTTTCGGGAACTTGGCCTATTCCCTCAATTATCTCCACGTGATGAATGCCCATACACCGGGTGTTGACGCGACGAATCTCATTCCAATGCTGAGCAAGCCCTTCGCGCTCGCCAATGTTTTACTGTTCTTTGGTCTTGGATATCGCTTCATCGCCGGGGCGGAGATCGCAGCGGCCGCAGACGTCTCGGAGATTGCCGGCGCAGGTCTTTCGGAGCAAGTCATGGGCGTGCTTGAACGCATCGCGGCGTGGATAGGCAAGGGACGAGTTTGGTTCACGCCGCGAGAAGGCCTCACGGCAATGACGCGACTCGACTATGGGATTGCGTTGGGATTGACGGTAGCCTCGTTCGTCCTCCTGTATGCAAATTATTGGAATCCCGGCGAGAAGATCTTTGATGAGATCTACTATGCTCGTGCGGGGGCAGAGTATCTTAAACATATCGACATCTTTGAGTTTACGCATCCTCCGCTGACCAAGCTCATCATTGCGTTCTCAATGATGCTCTTTGGCGGATTAGCACACGGTGACAATTCGTGGGGCTGGCGTTTCCTGAACATCGTAGTCGGTGCGCTCACGGTATTCGTCTGCTACGCCTTCGCGAAACGCCTGTCCGGAGCGACGTTTTTCGCCGCGCTCGCGGCCGGATTTCTCATGTTCGACGGCTTCCATTTCACGCAATCGCGGATAGCGACTCCAGAGATTACGGTCGCATTTTTCTGCCTGACGACGACGTATGCATTCTATCGTCTCTGGCTTGCTTCCCAGGTTCGCCGCGCGCCCATTCTTACATGGGATTTGATCACATTCGAGGCGCTTTTGCTTTGGCCGGCTACCCTCGTTGTGCTCACGGCCTCATATTTCCTCACGCGCGAGGAAGGGGCGGGAGCGCGGATTGCATCTTTCCTCTATTTTGAACTCGGCGTGTATCTGTTGATTCGCGTCCTCGCGCCGCGTCTGCGTCGCGTTCCTTGGATGCTCAGTTACCCCGACGGTTCGGTCGTGCACGAAACCGAACTCATCGCGCCTGATGGTGGGCTCATTCCGCGAACGCAGGGGACAATCCAACCCGGTGCTTACAGCACGGTAAAAAAAACCGGCCTTCAATTGAGAGTCGAGGATCTCCGGATTGAGTATGCGCGCAATGCATCGGTGCGCTATCGGACGCCCGATGGTGAGGCATGTTTCGCGGAAGATGGAACAATCACCGTCGAGAACGAGCGCATCCATACCCGAGATGCAGGCGTCTGGTTGGGGCTCTTCGCCGTCAGCTGTGGGTTGCTCGCGGCGAGTAAGTGGAATGGGTTGCCGCTGATCGTAGGCTTGTTCATGCTCGTGTGCGTCATCTCATTGCAGCGACTCATCCTTCCCGCGTTCGCGTTCATCGGCAATGCCCTTTTGAAGACCGGCGGCCACGGCTTTGCTTCTGCACGTCGTCCGGCACTATTAGGAAATCCGCATGGATTCTCCGTCGATCTCGTCATCGGCTTCTCGCTATTTGTAACGGCAACGATTTATCTGCTCAGTTATATTCCCTATCTTCTGATTGGACATAATCTCAACGATGTGATCGTATTGCAGAGGAGTATGTACGCATATCATGCCGATCTGGTTGCAACGCATCCCTATTCGTCGGTGTGGTGGCAGTGGCCGCTGTTGCAAATCCCCGTTTCATATTATTGGCATGATTTTCGGATGGGCGTGAACGCTCAAAACCCCTTGGCTTGTTGTGTTTCGGAGATCCTCGCACTACCAAACCCCGTGACGTTTTGGCTCGGTCTCTTGAGCATTCCGCTTCTCGCCGTCGTGGGCTGGCATGAACGCCGAAAGTCCTACCTGTTGTTGGTCGCAGTTTACTTGTTCGAGTGGTTGCCTTGGGCGATTTCTCCGCGCAAGCTGACGTTTGAGTACCATTTTTTCCCGAACGTCGCGATCATCATGATCGCCAATGCGCTCATATTTCAACGTCTCACCCAGTGGCTATTCAAGCTCTGGAATGAGGGAGAGCGACAGTACGTCCGATTGGTCTGCGCGTTGCTACTCAGTCCGATCGTCGGAGCCTTGGGTTATATCGGATTCAGCTGGTTTTCGGCCACCGGAATGGCCGATTTAGAAAAAAAGCTGACCAATGCCGACCTCATCCTTTTCGTCACCCTCGTGGCACTCTTGGCGGCGGTAGCTTGGCTGCTGTATGCATTCCTTTCGCGCCTCACGTCCTCAAAGGAGGCGCCGGTGTACCTCGTGATCGGGGCGTTTTCCGTGCTCACTCTTCTTTCATTTGCGTTCTTTTATCCCATCACGGCAGGAGTACCGCTTCACTGGGCGGATTGGGATGCTCGGATGCTGACGCCGCTGATGAACAACATGTGGATCAACCCACACCCGGGGCAGTGAAGAACAATGTCTGGACACTCGAAGTGGCATAACATCAAGTTGCACAAGGGGAAGATCGATGCCCAGCGGGGGGCGCTCTTTACCAAGCTCAGCAAGGAAATCATCCTTGCCGCCAAGAGCGGCTCGTCCGATCCCGAAGCGAATTATCGCCTGAAGATCGCCGTCGAAAAGGCTCGCTCCCACAATATGCCTCTAGACAACATCAAACGTGCGATCGCGCGGGCGTCCGGCGCGGGCGAGAAGGAGATCGAGGAGATTCGCTATGAGGGCCACGGACCCGCCGGCATCGCCGTCATTGTCGACGTGGCGACCGATAATCGAAATCGGACAGCGGCCGAACTACGCTTTCTCTTCAGCAAGCACGGTGGCTCGCTCGGCGAGACGGGGAGTGTTGCATGGATCTTCCAGCCGCGTGGTTTGCTTGAGTTGTCGGCAGGGAAGCTTACCGAGGATGAGATCGTTGAGAAAGCTCTCGTCGAAGGCGTGATTGATGTGCGTTTCGGCGATCCCGTTGAGATCATCACTGAACCGACGGCGCTTGGAAAGGTTCGTGAGGCATTAACGGCGTCTGGTCTCGGGGTAACCTCGATGGTTTTGGGCGTTGATCCAAAAACGACCGTCTCACCTGCTCAAGAAGAACTGCGACCGGTATTGGCTTTTCTCGACTCCTTGGAAGATCATGAGGATGTGCAGCGAGTCTACTCCAACGTGGAACTCGACGAAGCGCAACTTGAGGCCTTGGCGTGACGCGCAAACCGGCGCCGCGAGCGCCCGGCATCGCCGGACTCTTGGGTCGCGATTGGTTGTTCACGCTTTCCCTATCGCTCTTCGTCGGGGTGGTGACGTGGTTTGGTCACTCGGTGATCGATTTCTTGTCGCCCCCCGACGCCGTGATTTCAGCACCGACATTCATCGGCCAAACCGAAACCGACGCGACGGATCTCGCGCAGCGCACTCGGCTTCACGCGGTTGTCGTGGCGCACACCGCAAGCGATCGGTATCCCAAGGATGTCGTGATGAGCCAAGAGCCGGCTCCCGGCGTTGAGGTGCGTCCCGGTCGCCAGATCTCGCTCATCATCTCGACTGGGGTCGAAATTGTCCCAATGCCCGATCTGCGGTACGAATCTTTGCGCGAAGTGCATTTCGATTTAGCACATTATCGTTTCCAGCTCGGCAAGACGACGACAGTCGTCTCCGATGATGTTCCGGCTGATCACGTCGTGTCGCAAAATCCTCCACCCTTGACCAGCGCACGCGTCGGATCAATTGTCGATTTGCAGATCTCCAGTGGAGCTCCCCCCGGCGTCAGTGTACCGGACTTCACTCACATGTCGATCGACGACGCGCGGACGGAAGCCGAACGCGATCACGTACAACTCGGGCAAGTCGTGTGGACGCCGTTCGGATTGTACGGCCCGGCACGCGGTGTCGTCGTGCGTCAGCTTCCGTATCCTGGAACGCATTTGTCCGCGGGGCAATCCGTCTCGTTGCAAGTCAGCGCCGGTCCTTTGGAGACGGGTTATCTCGTTCATCAGGTGCATGCGCTTGCCACCGTGCCCGCCACCATAGACGTAGCGCTTGTGCGGATCGTCGTTCGCGATGATGCCGGAACGCGTACCATGTTCTCGGGATATGCGCGTGGCCGTCAAAAGTTTGATTTCGACATCACGGCGATCGGCACGTCGGCGCTCGACATGTACGTCGCCGATTCGCTCGTGAGCTCCACAAGTCTCGGCGTCGAACCCCCGCAACAGGAGCAGCAGCAGGAACGACCCTTACCCAAGGGGTTCAAACGCCCCGACCCCTTCTCAACGCCGACTCCGGTTCCCAAACGCAAATCGATTCCTCCGAGGAAATCAGCGGGATGATAAAGATTGCGCCCTCCTTACTCTCTGCCGATTTCAGTCGGATCGCCGAACAAATGTCCGTCGTTACGGATGCCGGTGCGGAGTATTTCCATCTTGACGTGATGGATGGGCGGTTCGTTCCCAATATTACTTGGGGACCGAAAATCATCGGCGATCTGCGAAAACTTTCATCCTTAACGTTTGATGCGCACCTCATGATTGTCGAGCCCGAACGCGTTGTTGATGATTTTCGTCGTGCCGGTGCGGACATCATCACGTTTCACTATGAAGCGACGCCGCATGCGCAACGCTTGCTCACGCACATTCGTTCGCTTGGTGCGCGCGCGGGGATCTCGATCAATCCTGGGACTCCTGTTGCTTTGCTCGAAGATCTCATTGAAGATCTCGATCTGTTGTTAGTGATGAGCGTCAATCCCGGTTTCGCCGGTCAGACCTTCATTCCGCAGGCCTTACGGAAACTGCGTGAAGCGCGGACGTTGATCGATCGCTGGAATCCCGCGTGTGAACTCGAGGTTGATGGGGGAGTCGGGCGTGAGAATATCGCGGACGTCGTTGCCGCGGGCGCCGATGTCGTGGTGATGGGGTCAAGTATATTTGGTGCGCGTGATCCTGCCGCTGAGCTGCGGATTCTGCGTGATGCGGCGAACGAAGCCTGGGTGAGGCGATCTTGAAAGAGGATCGTTTGATCGACGCGCTCCGGGAAGTTGTCGAAACTCCGGAGTGCGTTGGTTCGCATGCCCGGCGGATTCTTTTCGGAATCGGCGACGATGCGGCGGCCTGGCGTCCCTCACGTTCACATCTCAGCATCGTCACCACTGATGCGCTCGTCGACGAGGTACATTTTTTAACTTCGTCAATGTCACCCGAGGATATTGGGCATCGTGCGATGAGAAGTAATCTCAGTGACATCGCCGCGATGGGTGGACGTCCGGTCTTGGCGACGATTGCTTTGGGTGTCCCGGTTGCGTTGAGTACGGATTTCTTGGTACGTGTGTACCATGGATTAGCGGCTTCGGCATCGCGCGAACGTTGCCGGATTGTCGGCGGCGACGTCATACGTACCCAGCGCCTGACGATTTCCATCACGCTTATTGGTGAAGTCTCTCCACAACGTCTCAAGCGGCGCGACGGTGTCCGGCCTGGAGACGTGATCGCGGTGACGGGGCCGCTGGGCGCGAGCCGGGCCGGCCTTGAGGTGTTGCGTGGGAACGTCCCTTCCGACCGCGTAACAGCGTCGGCATACGCCGCATATGCGCGTCCTGAACCACGGTTAGCGGAAGGCCGTTGGTTGGCGGCCTCGCGACGCGTCTCCGCGATGATGGATTGCTCCGACGGTCTCTCGACGGATCTCGCTCGCATGGCGCGAGCGAGTCGATGTGCGATTCGTGTGGAGCACGTACCGATCGCGCCGGTCGCGCGTACCGTCGCACAACGGTGTGGTGCGGACGCGCTTGCGTACGCTTTGCATGGCGGCGAAGATTTCGAGCTCATTGTTTCGATGGACGCGCATTCATTCGAGTATCTCTCCGCGCGTTTTCGAAGACGTTTTGGCCGACCGTTCGAACGCATCGGCATCGCAGAAGAAGGAAGCGGTGTGACACTCGTGCACGGAAAAGAAGCGTTTCCTCTGACCCCACAAGGCTGGGATTCCCTCTAACCAAAGGACCGTCCGGTATGTTCTTGCAGTTTTTTCGTGAATCTCTTAAAGTGACGTTGCGCTGTAAGGAGAGCATCTCACGGACAGCTCGTCACGAGAAGGAGTAGACATATGATTGCAATAACCGGAGCGACCGGCACCAATGGCAAGTTACTGCTTGAACGCTTGAATGCCGACGGCGTTGCTGTTCGTGCTCTTGTGCGGCGCCCGCAGAGCATCGCGACCAGTCGGAAAGTCACTGCCGCTGAACTCGATTTTACACGACCCGAGACGTTTGAACCGGCTTTGCAGGGGGTGACGCGTGCGCTCCTGTTAACGGTGAGCAATCCGCAGCAAAGCGAGTGGGAGGCCAAGTTTATCGCCGCCGCTGAACGTGCCGGAGTTCAACATATCATCTATTTTTCGGCGCTGGGTTCAGATTCTCCGCGTCCGATCACGATCGGGCGATGGCATGCGGCTACCGAAGCCGCCTTGCGTTCATCGAAATTGAACTGGACGGTTGTGCGTCCGACTGCTTTCATGCAGAATTTCTTTTGGAGTGCTGCATCGATTGCGGATGGAACTTATGCCGCCGCAACCGGCTCAGGAGCGGTATCATTTATCGATGCTCGCGACATTACCGATATCCTTGTTGCTACCTTGACGGGGAGTGGACACGAGAAAAAGGCGTATAATCTCACGGGTCCGGAGGCCTTGGATGGGAACGGAATCGCGCGCCTCTTTACGGCGGAGCTTGGTAGGCCGGTGCGTTTCGTCGATTTGACGCGAGTTCAATTCGAAGCGGCCGCGAAAGCGAATAATGGAATGCCGGCATGGTATGCGACCGCGCTTGGTGAGCTTTACGACGGGATGCGCGCCGGGTATATGGACAGCGTCACGTCCGACGTCACCGAAGTGACTCGCCGGCCGGCGCGCACGTTCGCCGACTTCGTACGCGATTACCACAAGATTTTCAGCGGTACGCCGGCAGGCGCCACACGTTAAAGCGGTTTGCATCGTGACGTAGGCTCGGCTTCTGTCGGGCTTTGGGACGGGATGGAGTA
>DASZHL010000043.1:0-48577 GCA_035937855.1 Vulcanimicrobiaceae bacterium | reverse complement strand
GCTTCGTTTGCGGGTGAAAAGGTCGTCGGCCAATTGGGGACCTACTATCGCGTCGGAGACTACGACATCCAATCCGAACAGGGTCATTTGGAGTGGGTCGCTCCGCTGGAGTTCCAAGGCTTTGTGCAATGGCTGGTGCGGCGGACAAGTCCCGGCGTGCTCGTCGTTAGCGCAGAAGATCCCGATGCCGGCGCGGAGTTGCGTCAGCGCGAGCCTTTGCGCTACATTCCCTCTGCGCTGCTCAACGACAATCTGTACCGGCACGTCTATTTTAGATATGGAAATGAACAAATTCTCGAGACCACGTTGCAGCTCGACGATCATGGTGACCCAAAATACCTCTGCACGCTTGGACGGCCGACGATCGGGTGGATCGGACAAAAAGTTACGGGCGTCGTGATCGTCGACCCGACGAGCGGAGCGATGGTCCGAATCGACCGTCATAAATTCGATACGCTCCCGACCTGGGTGAGTCGTATTTATCCTAATGATTTGGCGCTCGATTACAACCAATGGTTCGGGCTCTACGTGCACGGTTTGTGGAATTCATTACTGGCGCGGCGCGATGTGCATATTCCGGCACGCGATGAGGTTTTCGGCATGCTTACCGGCTCGGGGACGTTCGTGTGGTTTGCCGATCACACGTCTCCGTCCAGCACCGATCAATCGATGACGGGTTTCAGTATCATGAACAGCGTCACCGGTGCGATCACGTACTATTCCGCGGTCGGCGGGGAGTTCAGTTCGATCGGCGCCGAGGGGGCGGTCGCCTCGCATCCGCTCGTTCGTCAGGGGCGCTTGACTCCGACGCAACCTATTCTCTACCGAGTCGACGGTACCGACGCATGGGTCGTTCCGCTCGTCGCGGACACGGGGAAGTTTCAAACGCTTGCTCTCGTGAATGCCAAGGACGGACATGTCGTCGTCGGCGATGCCTCCAACGCGACGCCGCAGAACGATGCGTTCGCGCGGTATCGTGCTTTTATTCGCGGCCAAAGTGAAGCGCGTTCTTCGGCGACGGAGCGTGTTATCGGGGGAGTACTGGATCGGATCGGCCAGGGTCCCGGCGGGAATGTGTATTTTACGGTGCGGGGATCCTCGCGGATCTTTCGCGTGGATGTCGCTTCCGGTGTCGCGGTCGTGCTGGCGCGTCCGGGGGACCGTGTTTCTCTACGGGTGCGTTCCGGTGGGGAATCCGGCGAAGTCCTCGACGCAACGCGCTTGGTGACAGACGTCGCGGGCTTTGAGGATCGCGATCTTCGTGATGTTTTTGAGGAGCGAACAAAGTCGCCATGAGCGATCTGCAGACGACGCGCCTCGTTCTCGAAGCGGTGACTACCCGAAATTCAGCCGTCCTTTGGCGCTTAATGCAAGCTCCGCTTTTACGGGATTTTCAAGATATTCCCCACTTCACCCGGACGGAATACCTGCGTCGCGTCGCTTTGCGTCCCAAGACCTTCGATCCGCGGCGGACGAGTCGTTTCGAATGGATTATTCGTGAACGTACGTCAAGGAATGCCGTGGGTTGGGTCTCGCTCCGCTCTGGGGAGCACCCACGCGGCGTTGTTGAACTTGGCTACACGTTGCTCGCGGAGTATCGAGGACGGGGGTATGCCACCGAAGCCGTTTCGGAGCTCGTGTCATTCGCGCTTGGGTGCGAGGGGGTCGTTTCTCTTGAGGCGTGTTGTACTCCCGAGAATCTCCCGTCCCGTCGTCTTCTCGAACGCTTGAATTTCGAGCGTCATCGCTTGGCGGAGAACGGCGCGGTCGTAAGCGGCCGGCCGGTTGATATCCTGATCTTTCGGCTGTCGCGCGGCGTTCACGCGCTCACGTTTCAGGTTTCGTCGGCGAAAACAATGCTCACATCGGCGTTTTCGAAGCCGAAATAAGCACGACGCGATCCGTTGAGATAAGCCAGCAGCGGCTCTCGGACGACATTCACCGTTATGGTGCCGGCAAGTTCCTCACGCGGAACCCATGCGAGATCAACGATATGAGCGTCGTCGAGAGGACATCGTGACTCACCTTGGGCTTGAACGGAGAAGGTCGCACTGAGTATATGCGTTGTCGTAGCGTGGTCGAACGATTCGCTGAGATAGAGAAGATGTTCGGATTGGACCGTGAGGCCGGTCTCCTCGGCGAATTCGCGGCGCAGAGTTGCGTGGAGAAGTTCTCCCGCGCGGCGACGCCCGCCGGGGAGATGCCACAGAGGATGCTCGAGGTTCGGATAGCGGGAAGCGACCAGCAGGATGAGGTCTCCGCGGATTAGGAGACCGTTTGCAAGGTGAAGCTCTCGCACTTGTAAGCCATCCGTTTAAGGAGAAGAGGGCTGCTTTGCTCGGGATGCGCGGTCGAATTGTGCCGAGGATCCGAATGTGCGGGAAGGGATACCTGCGAACGCGGCGGCATCGGACGGGCAAATCGCAAGAGATGCGAAAGCCGGGCGAGTCGGAGCGGAATGGCCGATCGGGGCGCGGATGAATTCCAACCCATTATCGTGAGGGTTACCGCGAGAAAGAGTGCCGATGCGGCGACGCGGGCTGTCGTCACATGGGGCTCCTTCGCTCGATCCAACGCTCATCCTCGCATACGACAAGAAGCAAAGTGCTCTAGCGAGCTTGTGGTGTCGCTCGGTAGAGTCCGGGATGCTCAAGAAAGCGGAGAAGAACGCGAACTGATTCGAGCGTGTGCCGCACGCCGTTTTCGAACGACGCCTTCGGGGTCTGTAAGGCGACGATTGCACGTTCGATGCGCGCGAGGCGTTCCGCTTCGGCGAGACGGATTGCGGATATCGTCGCCCGAGCGGCGGATGGATGGGGACCATTGAAGGGGTGCGCGCGAACGGCGATCTGGGCAAAGACGTCTTCGGCACTCCGGAGGGGGACCGCGAGCCCTTCATCGCTTGCGAGAGCTTCATACCGCTTGCTTTTCGCGATATAACGGTCGAGCGCCGCGACTCCGCCGTAGTGGGCGAAGACATAGGGAACGACGATTGCGCGTCCGTTCATTCCCAGGAGCTTTTCGTGGACGGAGTTGACCCAGCGGGTTTCCGGCGAGAGACGGTAGAGGAGGACGCGGCGGCCGATGTCCGTCGCTCGATCGAAGGTGCCGAAGAGGGAACGGACATAGGCGTCGACGCTCCCAATCCTGGGAGGCAGGCGGGGCAGGGTCTCTCGCACGATCCTGTCGAGCTGGTATCCGTGCACTTCATCGGCGTCCGCGTGGAGTATCCAGGCCGGTGCCGGATGAAGGGTGCGGAGCGGAAGGAGCGCGGAGTTGCGCATGTCACCGAAGCCCGAGAAGGGATTTCGCGTAAGCAGGAGGCGTCCCGAGCGAGCGATGCGACTCCCCAAGATTGTGCGTACGTTCTCGGATTCGGAGAGTCCCGAATTGTCATTTACCGCGAGAACGTCGATCGTCTCTGCGATTGACTCAAGCATGGCGCCGAGGAACGGTTCGGGCTGGGCACCGACCGAGAGGGCGCATGCGACGGAAGGAAGGGGAGCATTGGACATATGCGTCTTTCTCTATCTTTTTTTACCGACGGCGGGTTGACCCGGTTCCGACCCCATGATACCATCAACGCCTGTGCCCGCGAGTGCTTCGTCATGTCCCGAAGAGCGGCCCTGTTTTGGGGTGCTCGTTGAAGGGGTGTGTCGTCGGTTCGCTGTGGTCGCGCGCATCGGAGTGAGAGAAAACAATAGGTAATGGCGAAAACGACGCTCCCAAAGTCGAACCCGGCGAAAGTGTCCGCGAAGACGACGAGGTCGAAGCGTAGCGTAGCGGAGGAACCTCGCAGCGCCTCGGCTCAACAGCCGGGGTCGCTCCAGGCTTTGGCGACGACGACTCAGGCTTTTACGGTACCCACCTTTCCGGATCCGGGACCCAAGCGTCACCGGCATACGTTCGCGAAGATCCCGCATGTTCTCGAGATCCCCGATCTCATCGAGCTCCAAAAGGCCAGCTTCCACTGGTTTGTTACTGCGGGCTTGAAAGAAGCGTTCGACTCGATCTCGCCCATCAAGGACTTCACCGGGAACTTGGTCCTTGAGTTCGGCGATCATTCGTTGGGTGAGCCGAAATATTCGGTGGAAGAATGCCGCGAGCGCGACATGACCTACAGCGCGCCTCTGCGCGTGCGCGTTCGCTTAATCACGGCCGAATCCGGAGAGATCAAGGGTATTCCCGATCAAGAGATCTTCATGGGCGACTTTCCGCTCATGACGGACAAAGGCACGTTCATGATCAATGGCGCCGAGCGCGTGATCGTGAGTCAGCTTGTTCGCTCGCCGGGAGTCTACTACTCCCAGGACCTCGATACCAATAACCGTCCGACGTACAACGCGACGATCATCCCCAACCGCGGAGCGTGGATCGAATTCGAGACGGACAATGGAACCAAGAACGACGAGACCGAAGGGACGCTCGGTGTCCGCATCGACAAGAACCGCAAGGTTTACGTCACGACGTTCATCCGTGCGCTCTCGCGGCCCGATCTCGGTTTTG
This sequence comes from Vulcanimicrobiaceae bacterium, assembly GCA_035937855.1. Lineage (GTDB taxonomy): Bacteria > Vulcanimicrobiota > Vulcanimicrobiia > Vulcanimicrobiales > Vulcanimicrobiaceae > DASZHL01. Next base: position 44,071 of record DASZHL010000043.1, on the reverse strand, counting down.
ATTGGGAAAACGACGAGGCCATCCTTAATCTTTTCGACCATTCGCCGCTGGTTCAGAATTGTCTTGAGAAAGACAAGGACGTCCACACGCGCGAAGACGCTCTCAAGGAGATCTATAAAAAACTACGCCCCGGCGAACCCGAGAACGCGGAAAACGCTGAGAAGTTGATCGAGTCCTTGTTCTTCGACGAGAAACGCTATGACTTGGCGGGCGTCGGGCGTTATAAGCTCTTGGGTAAACTCTATCGCGAATATGCCGCCGCGAAATTGGCGAGCCCGTCGATCGAAAAGAAGTGTCTGGTTCGTGAAGACATGGTGGCGGTTATCCGTCGCCTTATCAAGGTTGCGGCAAAGCAAGCCAACGTCGACGACATCGACCATCTCGGCAATCGTCGTGTCCGTTCGGTCGGCGAGCTGTTGCAAAATCAGTTCCGCGTCGGCTTGTTGCGTCTTGAGCGCGTCGTGCGTGAGCGTATGACCGTTCAAGACATCGAGACGGTGACGCCGCAGGCCCTCATCAACATTCGTCCGGTCGTCGCGGCGATTAAGGAATTCTTCGGGTCAAGTCAGCTCTCGCAGTTCATGGATCAGACGAACTCGCTGGCTGAACTCACGCACAAGCGGCGCCTTTCGGCGCTTGGACCCGGTGGTCTCTCCCGAGAACGAGCCGGTTTCGAAGTCCGCGACGTCCATCATTCGCATTACGGCCGCATTTGCCCGATTGAAACGCCGGAAGGCCCGAATATCGGTTTAATCGGTTCACTTGCGACGTATGCTCGCGTCAACACCTTCGGCTTCATCGAGACGCCGTATCGCGTCGTTAAAGAGTCGATCGTAAGCGACGATCTCGTTTATTTAACGGCCGATCGCGAAGACGAGTATATCATCGCGCAGGCGAACACTCCGCTCGATGCTCGCGGCGCCTTCAAGGTCGAGCACGTCGTCTGCCGTTACGCCGAAGAGTATGTCAACGAACCCCCTGAACGGGTTCAGTTGATGGACGTCTCGCCCAAGCAAATCGTCTCGGTCGCGACGGCGCTCATTCCCTTCCTTGAGCATGACGACGCCAATCGCGCCTTGATGGGTGCCAACATGCAGCGTCAAGCGGTCCCGCTGCTCCGTCCGCAAGCGCCGATCGTCGGCACCGGCATGGAATATCGTGCCGCGAAGGACTCCGGCGGATGCGTCTGCGCCGATGCCGACGGTACGGTGGTTTTCGCCGACGCGCAACGCATCACCGTTAAACATGATGACGGCGTCGACAAGTCCTACGATCTCCTGAAATTCACGCGTTCGAATGCGGGAACGTGCATCAACCAGAAGCCGATCGTAATCATGGGCGACCGGGTCCTGCGCGGACAGATCCTCGCCGATGGGCCGTCCTCCGACGACGGAGAGATGGCGCTCGGGCAGAACGTGATGGTCGCGTTCATGCCGTGGGAAGGGTATAACTACGAGGATGCGATCCTCATCTCGGAGCGCATGGTTAAGGACGATCGCTTCACCTCGATTCACATTGAGGAATACGAGTGCGAGGCGCGCGACACCAAGCTCGGCCCCGAAGAGATCACGCGCGATATTCCTAACGTAGGCGAAGATTCGCTCAAGGATCTCGACGAGTCCGGCATTATCCGCATCGGTGCGGAAGTGCGTCCCGAAGACATCCTCGTCGGAAAGGTTACGCCCAAGGGCGAGACCGAGCTGACGGCCGAGGAACGTTTGCTGCGTGCGATCTTCGGCGAAAAATCGCGCGAAGTGCGTGACACGAGTCTCAAAGTTCCGCATGGTGAGAAGGGTAAGATCATCGACGTCAAGACGTTCTCGCGAGAGAACGGCGACGAACTTTCGCCCGGCGTGAACAATCTCGTTCGGGTCTACGTAGCGCAGAAGCGGAAGATCTTGCAGGGCGATAAGATGGCCGGTCGTCACGGAAACAAGGGCGTCATCGCCAAGGTTCTGCCGGAAGAAGACATGCCGTATCTCGAAGACGGCAGTCCTGTTGACATCGTGCTCAACCCGCTCGGCGTACCTTCGCGGATGAATTTGGGCCAGATCATGGAGACGCATCTCGGCTGGGCGGCCAAGATGCTCGGCATGCACATCGCGACGCCGGTCTTTGACGGCGCCCACGCCGAGGACATCGGCGAGTGGTTGCAGGATGCGGGTCTTCCCGCCGACGGCAAGACATGGCTGCGCGACGGGCGCACGGGCACACGCTTCAGCCGTCCGATCACCGTCGGCATGATCTACATGCTCAAGCTCGCGCATTTGGTCGACGACAAGATTCACGCGCGCAGCACGGGTCCATACTCGATGATCACGCAACAGCCGTTGGGTGGAAAAGCGCAATTCGGCGGACAGCGTTTCGGAGAAATGGAAGTCTGGGCGCTCGAGGCTTATGGTGCGGCTTACACCTTGCAAGAACTCCTCACGGTCAAGTCCGACGACGTCGTGGGACGTGTGAAGACCTACGAGGCGATCGTCAAGGGCGAGAACGTGATGGAACCCGGCGTGCCGGAGTCGTTTAAGGTCCTCATCAAAGAACTCCAATCGCTCGCTCTCGATGTCAAGGTTTTGACCGAGAACCGTGAGGAGATCGAGATCAAGATCCAAGATGACGACATCGCGCAGAGTGCTCAAGAGATCGGACTCCTCATGGGAGATGAGGATCCGCGCTTGCAGCAGACGATGGTCGCGGCACGCGAGGCCGAGCAAGAATTCCTCGCCGCCAGTTTGGCTGCATCTACCATCTCCGGAACGCTTGGAGTTGCGAACGGCGCCATATCGGCTGAGTCCGAAGACGAAGACGAAATCGAGGCGAGCGATGAGGAAGTCGCTGCCGCGACTTCCTCTGCGTCGCCACGTTCGCTCGGCGTCGTCCCGGCGGCTCCCGATCTCGACGATGAGGGGTCGCTCGGCGGAATGCGCTCCGGACTCGGTGACGACTTACTCGGCGACGACGTCGTTGAAGAGGATCAGCCGGTTGCCGAAGAGGAATCTGACGAGGGTTACGAACTCGAAGAGGAAGAGGAAGAACTTCCCGAGCCCGAGGACGAGGAAGAGCCCCCCCTAACCGGCCCCGAAGACGACTATTAACTAAAGCGGGCTGCTTTTTGCCGTATGCGTCGTCGCTACGCGGCTCACGTACTGCGGTACGCATCGCCGCTAGGCTCCTAGCCTACGACAAAAATCAACCCACTTTAGGGCTGGTCGCAGTCAACATGAGAACGGGCGGAGTTCCTGGGGTCGGACGCGGAGACGTGGATGATTTTCGGGGATGTCGCTCGTTTTTGAAGGTGTTTCAGTCTATGATGCCTCGCGTGTGGCAATGTCGGTGAAACCTTCGCCGAAGAAAAGCTCGCTTGAAAGGCTTACTCGCACGTTGAGCAAGCCGATTACGAATGTCGCCGAATTTGCACGAGAATATACCATGGATTTTATGCCCACCCGTTATCTGTATTTGCGCGTCGATTACCGTGAGCGCGAAGCGAAATTTGTGGACGCGGAGCGGACGCGGCTGTCGAATGCTACCGCGTTTCTCGATCAAGAATTTCGGGATCCGATTAAAAAAGAAGATATCGCTAAGCTGATCACTGAACGCTCCCAAAGCATCCACGAACTTAGCGCGGAGTTCAAGGCGCTCTCCCAAGAACTCTGTGAGCAGCGAGATGCCATTCAGCGGATCCTCTTTGCGGAAGCGAAAAAGAGAGCGAGAACAAAATTTAGAAACGATTTCTTAAGAATGAAACGCTATGGAATTAAAGAGCGTGATCTCGGCGGTTTGAAGGACTCTACCTATAAAAACGAGGAGTCCGACATGCAAACCTTTATCTCCAGCTCCAGCTTTTTGTCGAAATCTCTTCGTGAATGGGAGGCTGCGGGATATGTAAAAGATGATAGGATTCGCTCTCAGCTGATCGTCCAAGAAATCAACGACCAGAAAGAGTTTTGTCAAATGCTCGCGGCTATTCATGGTTCTTACAAAATGCGAGAGAAGAGATACTTGCTGCGTCTGAAGGAACAGACGATTCATCATGCGGTTCTTGTCACGAAGATCGCGAATGAGGACATGCGTGTCAATCTTAGGGAGGATTTTGAGGGACTCAAGATGGATCAGCGAGAGCGACTCCGTGAAGAAATGACACGAGTCGTCACAGAGCACGGAGCAACCTCAAGCGGAAACGAGCGACGTCCTGCTTGTCAGGATCAACGCGCGCAAAATATCTGAGAAAATATCATAGCCTTCGTGTCATCAGGAGACCTGGAGTTCAGAGTAAATGGCTTATCCGTCTTCCACGAGTCCTGAAAATCTTCCGAGCGCTTCTTTTTCTGACTTGGGGCCGCAAATCGACTGTGAGCTCACGCTCGCGGCCACAGGCTTGCATGAAGCGAACTGGATTGAAGATCCAATGTTGAACGAATCTTTGGCGGCGATGAGGCGCATTGTGAGGATCGTTGATGATCGTAAACGCATGCTTCCGGAGCTAACTGCGAAGCTCGAAGAGTTCAATGCGGAGCTTGAACGGATCAAACTACAGGGAAATCTGAATCCGGATCGCAGAGCGAAGATCATCATCGGCGTCTCGCGAAATTTTCATAATGGAAATGCTGTTCCAGTTACCAAATGTGGGCTCATACCGGAAATATGTTCTGTGGTGAAACTCGTCCCGAAATATACAAAAAGAGCGAATGTCCACAGTGAAGTCCGCTACCTCGACCGTAAGAACGAGCCGATAGTATGCCATGTCGGGGACGAAATCGATGACGGTAACGAAGCCGCAAGGAGGTTTATTATCGAAATGTTTCGCGGCGGGTTTAAAGGGGTTTCCGATGACTCAAGAATCAGCAACATAAATTTCTTTTATGCCCGTCAGAACGATGCGCTCAAGCCCGTCCCGATTCCAAACGTCGTCCTGGCCCTCGCCCTCGTCCGAGAGAAGCTTCAGACAATGAGGGGATGGAATCAATCGATTTCGATTGCGGGGGTCTCCAGATCGAGTGCATTTGAACAGATCGCCGGGTTAGGAGCTCTCGAGTGTGGAATCGAAATCGATTCTCGCTGGCCTGACCTACTACCGGGATTCTTTACGGTTGCCCCCGGGCAAAGGGTGGATTTCCCCGTACTCTCTCCATCCCCCGGGACATCTCCTCAGCAAATCGAAACGGCAGAGTCCTGCCTTCGAGAGACATACCTGCTTCGAGAAAATCAATTTCGAGAACACCTTCTCGAGAAAGTTCTTAAGATCAGAGAAGCGATGATTCAGGGAATCGGACCAGGAATTCGGGGCTTATACTTCCTCCTAAATGGGCTCAAAAACCTCGGAGAAATCGCAGATAATATCGAGGAGGGTCGACGATTTCCAATCGCATCTTACCAGCCCGTGCTCGCCATGCAAAGAAGCCTAGAGCGACCTCACTCGCAAAACTCGGTGCGAGGCGATATGCGTTCCTCGATCTCCTGAAAAATCCGAATTTACAGAGCCCTGAGGATGCGTAAGGCTTCGGTGATGTGTTTCTCGGGGGCGAACATGGACGAGAACACGTAACGGATCACTCCATCGCGGTCGATGATGTAGGTGACGCGGCCGGGAATGAATCCCCAGGTTTTCGGCACTCCGAAATGTTTGCGTAACGTTCCGCCGGGGTCGCTCAAGAGCGTGAACGGCAAACGATGTTTCTCGGCGAAATGCGCGTGTGAAGCCGGATCATCTGAACTGACGCCGACGACGCTTGCGCCTAGATCCGAGAAGGCTTCGAAGGCGTCGCGAAAAGAGCACGCCTCCTTACGACATCCGGTGGTGTCGTCTTTGGGATAGAAGTACAGAACGAGCGGTCCTCGTGCAAGCAAGGTGTCGCGTGTGACCGTCGTGGATGTTTGATCGAGAAGCGAGAAATCGGGCACCCGATCTCCCATGCGTAGATTCTTCATTTCGATTCCTTCGCGAAGATATGTCTATCGAAGCCTTTTATAAAAACGTCCCGTACGCTCCTCTCCTCCTAAGGGTGCGCTCGGAAACTCCCGGTTTGTGGGCATTCTACCGAGGGGAGAACTTAAAGTCCAGAAGCGACGGCTCCGACGACGAAGCCGTGAAGACGCGCCAAAAAATTCTGCGCACTTAGGGCCGCGTTTGGGAATGCGACCGTTGGGGGCGGCCCCTTCTTGGCGAGCGTTAAACATCCGGCGTCATACTTTGATTCAAGGAGAAGGCGTTCAATCAACATTTCGTAGCGTTTCGCGTAAGAAACCCCGGCTCTGCGTTGCCTTATGAGCGTTTCCGGTTGGAAAAGGAAGGCTGGATCAACTGGAAAATGCGGCTCTTGTATTGGAACGGGCTCATGCACCTTCGGACGGTCTTCGAGGACGAAAACGTAACCGAAAAATGGGTGCGTGACCGTGTCGCCAAGACGGCGCTCGCGAAATGCAGTTAAGGGACATTCTGCGTTTCCGATTGCCTCGTCGCTTCGATTATTCGCGTTGTTTCCGAAGCTCGGGACGACTTGGGACTTGCATTCAAGGGCAACGTGGAGCCGATTGTTATGGATAACCAATATATCTCAGCGTTTTTCGGGTCGATAATAGCCTGGTACTCCAAGGTTTTCCGTCGATAGATCGAACCTTCAGGGATTCCCGATTCCTTAAGAAGATCGAAGATCAGTTCTTCAAGGACCGCCATCTGAGCGCCGCCCGTGACCGCGCCTCGTAGTCCGGCGTCTTTCGCTCCCGCTTCGATCTGTTTTTGTCTGTCGGTCACGGGTATCCCAAAAGTCTTTGATGGCATCTTTAAATCGTTGTGTGTAATCGCTGCTCATGCGGTTTTCCCGGCTTCGCTATTGGCGGCGTGAGGATAATGCCGCCATAGGCGCATCACCCTGGCGCCTTCCTCAAAAAGTGCAGATGCGGCGGAATCGAATCGTCGCGCTAAGCGGGGAATAACGATGCGTTGCGCTTCTCGCGGTTCGACTTTCAACATTCCTCCACCGAGTGGGTGTCCTTCGATTTCGCACGAAAGTTGAGTCAAGGGACTATTCCAGGCTCCTTGAACTTGGTCGAAGGAATATCCATCCCGCATTGTGACAACATGAACCGAATTGGTGCCGACGCATCGCGCAACATTAGCAATCAATTCAATGCGTTCGCCCGACATGTACGTTAGAAAAGCGTCGGGAACGATGACCCCGGGCACGATGTACCACGAATTGCGAATTGCGACCTTAAAGGCGCTTCGAATCTTCTCTGCTGCAGGGCTATCGAGGTATCTCCGAATAGCTTTATGCTTTAGGGCTCCTTCTGTAAGCATGAGGAGATACAGTGGTTCATCTCGCTCAATCCATCTTTTTACATGTTCGGAAAGTAGCGCCGGAGCACCGGGTAGGCTTCTTCCTCTTCGAACTGCTACCCGAAGAAACTCTTTAGGAATTCCAAACTCGTGAACTTGCGATGGCCGCATGTGAAAAAACTCGTTCGCGCCGGTGACATATCCAATGCCGACCGTTGCAGCGGCGCCGAAACGAAAAGTACTCGTTCTGTTAGCGAGTTCGTCGTAAGCCGAAAGAACGTCGTCGGAAAGAATCCAACGACGCAGCCGACCATGTTGCCGCCGCAGCGCCGTGAGTGACACCCTGCGACTTGGCTTGGGTGGGTGGCTTGAAGACGGAAACTCCTCAAGCAATGTTAGGCTTACCGCGTCAGTTGAACTACCGAAGCCGTCACAATAGAGAATCCACGCATCTTCTGATAGTTCGGGAAAGAGTTTTTCCCGAACGGCAATGACTTGGACTAAGTCGAAATTCTTGCAGAGCGCCTCCAACAAAGGGACCGCATAGGATGCGTGCCCAATTTCAGCCGGAACAACGAAGGCAAGCCGACCGCCCGGCTTGAGCAACGAGGCCGCAACTGCGATGAATGGTGCCCACGATGAGGTTAAAGCGGGGATGCGAGCGCCGATTCGCTTTGAGAGGTCAAGCGCTCGTTCTCGGAGCTTTCCGTTGAAACCCTGGTAACGGATGAAGGGGGGGTTCCCAACCACAGCATCAAAGCGCTCCTGCGTTGTTTGGGCCCACTCGAAGAAGTCTGAATGATGGACGACCGAGGATGGCGCTTGGGACTTCGCTGATTGAACGTGAATGGAATCAACTTCGACACCGACGGCGCGGGGATGACAAAGCAAAAATTCTCCGTCGCCGCACGCGGGATCGAGAATCTGGTCGTTTTCGTGGCGAAGGGACCAGCGAACAAGCGACCTAGCCACAACATCGGGCGTGAAGAACTGGCCAAGGCGTTTCCTTTTCGATTGCACGCGATTGTAATTCGTCTTGCTCTTCGAACATACCTCGTCCAAGCTGGTGAAGTCTCTTAGAACTTCCGGTTAATGCGTTGCGGCCGATGATTGAATTGGTGTGGTCGTGAACCCTTGACAATACGCCGGCAACGCTGCCGTGACGGATTTTGGACCGGATCCGGTTGGGGGAACGAAGACGCCGTTCGCGCCGCGCACGCCGGTATTCGCGAGAATTGTGGAACACGCGGCACTCTCATTATTCCATCGATTTCGTTGGGAAAAATTCGGTACCCAGCTGGAGATCCCATAAACATGGGCGACGGTTTCATCATAGTCGGCTCGGGTGCGATCCTCGGACGTCCAGCGGCGCTCGAGTGATGACGCGACGACGCGATAGAAGAGCCCGCCGGCGATGATTGGTGTAACTTGTCCGGATCCAGCAAAGGGCGCCTCGAAAGGATCGCTTTCCCCCCAACCCGTAGAGCTGCTAATCGGAGTACCAGTGACAGCGTCATGAAAGGCATACGGTCGCATGCCCTCAGCCGTCACGATTCCGTCGGCAAGAGAGCTGATAAGGGTCACATAGAATGCGCGTCGCTCGGACGGATCGCGCGGAACGAGTTTGATCGCTCCGCAGAATTGACGTCGCGCGCAGGGATTGGGACTCGATGGTGGAGCGTCGTTTGTTATTAACGTGTAGGGAAACGCCGTCCCCCGATCGGTTTGAAGAAAGTCTGTGCCGTAGGCGATATGCCGCGGCGGCGGCGCGGCTTCGGGAGCTGTCGCGCTTACGACGAGTGGCGAGGCAAGCACGCTGAAGAGAGTGCTGAAGAGTGCTGCGATCATGGAGCACCCTGCAATCGTTGTAAAATCGGGGCGAATTGGGGATGTGCGAAAAAGAGAATTCTATAGAACATTACCGCTTTATCGTCGGTCTTTCGGAGAAAAGTCCCGATGAAAAGGGCACATAAGCGCGCTCGTGCGATCCCCATCACATGAACGGAATCTTCGTTTCTGCTCAAACCTGAAGCGGAAAGGTATGGATTCTCATGTCACGCTGCGAAAGTGAGGTCATGAGAACTCGGTTTACGGGGCGCTTCGGCGTGATAATCCCGATTGTCAGGGTCCCGATGACACCACATGCCGGCGGACTCTTAGCGGGGGCGGTCTCCTGGGCCGGGGCATTCGGTGACCCCGTGCCCTATATTGAGCGGTTTCACGATGCGGGAATTCAGGTGGCTGAGCGCCTGCAAGCGTACGCCTTGGCCGAGGCTGTCGAGGACGCAAAGATTAATCTAAAGGAAGCATCGTGACTGAGGGTTCACCTCCGAGCTTCGATCAGAGCTTCCGTCGACAACTTGAGGTACTCCTCCAATGGCGGCGCGACGTTCGTCGATTTCGTTCCGATCCGATCGATGAGGAAACGCTTCGTCAATTGATCGCGATCATCGGAACGGCTCCGTCCGTCGGGTTCAGCCAACCGACGCGTTTGGTTATCGTTCGAAACGTAGAGCGGCGGGCCGCCGTGCTCGCGAATTTCATCGAGGTTCGTGCGCGTGCGCAAACCTCCTACGAAGGTGAGCGCGCCGCTCGTTATGCATCGCTGAAACTCGAAGGTCTTCGCGAAGCGCCCGTTCACCTCGCCGTGTTCTGCGATGAGGATACCGAAACCGGAGCAAAACTCGGTGCGCGAACAATGCCGGAAACGCACGCGTATTCGACGGTTCTCGCAATCGGGACGCTGTGGTTGGCGGCGAGGGCGCGCGGAATTGGGGTCGGCTGGGTTTCGATTCTCGATCCCGACAAAATTACCGAAATTCTCGCCGTTCCGCCGGCATGGCGTTTTATCGCGTATCTCTGCGTGGGTTATCCTCAGGAAGAACACGTCGATCGTGAACTTGAACGTGCCGGATGGGAAAAACGTGATCCGCGCAGCGTCTTCATCTCCGAACGATGACGTCGCTTGTTCCTCACGAGGTTTCCGATTCCGCCTCCTCAACGAGCCCTCGTAGGTCATCGACGTTTTGGCCGTGGTTGAGCCACATGATGCCCCATCCGTCGCCGTAGGACGTAAGGACGTTTGAGGTGATTGTCCCATAGTCGATGCAGTGGATGTCGGCGGTCTCTCGAAGAACGAGCGGAAGCAGTGAGGCCGCCTCACGCGTTCCAGGAAGAATGACCACGGAATCTGCTCGGAAATCGCCGCTTTCCACGTATGATTGAATCCATGAGGCTCGGCAGGCCTCCGTGTAGGCGATCTGACGGAAAGTTCGTCCGATGCGGAGTTCGCATTCGCCCAAGTTCGCCTCAAGATCCTCGGGAAACGCCCACATGCTCGACATGGAGTGGTCGGCGATGAACCAGAGTGGCTTCCCAACGAAATTGCTGGTAAGGAACCTCGTTACCGCTTTGACCCAAGCTTCGTATGCGTAATCCTCGGGTTCATAAGAGAACGCGAACATCTGCGGCGTGGCATTATCGATACTCAGGTACTTCATGAATTACGCGACAACCTGTTCGGTGAAGTGCTTTCCAATGTGTGCTCCGGCGATGCTGCCGCCGATGCCGCCGATCAGATCGCCGACGACGCCGCCGATCGCGGCGCCGGGTATGGCTCCGACGCCGGCGAAGAGCCCACCGACGGCGGCGCCCGCCGCACTTCCGATTTGCGTCCCCGCTTGCGACCCGACGAGGGCGCCCGTCCAAGCTCCGGCGATCTTCGCTCCGGTTTGAGCAACGTGAGGGCCGACGCGGTCACCATCGGTTTGGAACGCTTGCGCTAAGCGCCCGGTATCAATTCCCACCGCGAAGGGAATCGCGAAATGATCGACGCCTTCGAGTCCTTTCGCGAGGCTGTCCGCAGCGTTGACGAGGTTTTCGGGGACGGGGATCGATGGAATTTTCCCGCGCGGAAGCAGACTATGCGTCGCGACTTCGTCAAGCGTTTGATCCACGAGGCGACCGCTTCGAGAGACGGTGTCTTGTAGGAGATACGAAGAACTACGGTTTTGCTCGGGTTCGTCTGAGGGTCTTAGGATTCCGGTATCGGAGGTATTAGTGAAAGCGGTGATCGGGATTCTCCCGAACTGAATCGACATTCCTCGAGCTCCTGTCGGCGTGATGTTCGTGGTTCCATTCACGACGGGGAGTCGGAATTGAAAGGCCTATCGACTGACTGTGCTTGCATGCGACCCGATTGCATTTTTCGGCAATCCATCATCGCCGTACAATAAAGAGCCATGATCGATCGAGCGAAAGGGTTCCTTGAGGCGCTGTGCGCAATCCTTGCCAATCGCTAATAAACGATCCGATAATTTAATCCGTCGAAAACGACGCATGCGATTCTTACATCCCTTCGCGGATCGTTGCGGCTGCGAGAACTTCGTCGGTTCTTTCGTCATAGAGCGCGACAAGTTGTCCCGGTGCGACGGCGCGTTCGGGCGTCGCGAAATCCAGCGTCAGCGTTTTTCCCTCAATGCGCGCAACGGCGATATTGAGTGGTGAACGATAGCGCGTCATCGCGCGTACGCGAACGGGACCTTGAAGGCGTTCGGGTCGAATTACATTCACGTTCTCAGCGATCAAACCTCGGCTGAACAATTCGTCCTCGCGGCCGATCGTCACCGTGTTCGTATGCGGATCGATGCGCGTGACATAGCGGGGACCATCGTTCTCATTGTTGGCGGGAAGTCCGCGCCGCTGACCGACGGTGTAATGCGCGATACCCTCGTGCGTTCCTAAGCTGCGAGCATCCGAGGTCCGAAACTCACCGGGAGCATCGCCATCGGCAAGCAATTCGCGGTAGTCGCGCCCTTCAAGAAAGCAGATATCCTGTGACTCCGCTTTCTCGCTGACCGGCAATCCCATGCGCAAAGCCTCCGCGCGCGTATGCGTTTTATCGAAGTCACCCAGCGGAAGAACCAGCGAGGAAAGCTGGGTCGGCGTGAGTGCGGCCAGGGCGTAGGATTGATCTTTCTGAGCATCCCCCGCGAAGAGATGCGGACCGTCGTCGAGCTGTTCGAGACGCGCATAGTGGCCGGTCGCCACCGATTGCGCGCCGATCTTCCGTGCGTACGAGGACAAGGTTCCGAGCTTGATAAAAACGTTGCAGTCGACGCAGGGATTAGGGGTTCGTCCTTTTTGGTACGCTGTAACGAATCGCTCGATCACGGCGCGCTCAAAGGCCTCCTCGACGTCGAGGACATAATGCGGGATCCCCAAGATCGTCGCGCTCGTTCGCGCATCGTCGAAGTCTTCCGCGCCGCAACAGGATTTCGCATGATGAGGGCGCGTGGGGGCATAGGTCCGCATCGTTACTCCGATAACGTCGTAACCTGCTTCAACCAAGAGACCGGCGGCCACCGCCGAATCGACGCCGCCGCTCATCGCCGCGACAAGCCGCAGCTTTTTCAAGGACATAAGGCACAGGATAACCGATCCGTGGAGCAAATTCCACCAACATGCCGTCGATCGGGGAAGAGTTTCGCGTTGCGCGTGAGGCACGAAATCTCTCGATCTCCGATGTTGCTGAGCGGATCCACATTCGTTCGGTCTATTTGGAGAGTCTGGAAAACGAGGATTGGCAGGCGATCGCCGCGCCGGTATATGTACGCGGGTTCATTCGGACGTATGCGCGCTTCCTGGGTATTGAGCCGGAGCGCGCGGTTGCAGAGTACAATTCCGCGATAGCCGAGCCCCTGCCCGCCGCCGAATCAACCTTCGCGAGTCGCGAGCCGCGCCGCCCGATCCCGCCGGCTTTACTGACGACAGGGCTTGTCGTCGTAGGCTTGCTCGCCTACTCTGGATATCATGCATTCCATTCGCATGCGGAGAATGCACAGCCCCCACCCTATCTCTCCGCAGTTTCGCCTCCGCCCGTCGCATCGCCGTCGGCGATTCCCTCCATGATTATCCTGCGGGGCGGCAAGTTGAAGGATAGCTCGGGATCTACGGTCGTCATTCCACCGACGAGCACGCCGGTGCCGAACGCAGCACCGCCTCCATTTCCGTCGCTCGCTACCCATGCAATAAAGAGTCCGGCGCATACAAATGCGATCGCGGAGCCTCGTATGACGCCCGGACCCGAATACGAGATTCCCAAGCGGGTTTCCCCATCCGTCGCACCCATCCAGATAACAATTCCAACTCCTCGACCGGGCGCTTCGGGTCTTTCTACTTCGTATCCGTTTGTCGTCTCTCCGGCGCCGCGTCTGGTTCCGGAGTTCCGGCGTACATTGGTTCCGTCGCCGCAGCCGTTCACGACCGCAGCGGGCGCGCTTCCCACGCTTGCGCCCTCCTCACTCCAGACGCCAAAGCGGTCGCGTTGGTGGATACTGAAGCGGCGGTCGACCCCAAGTCCTCGGCCCACTCCGACGCTTAGCCCGCCGGCGAGGATGTCGGCCGTGCCTTCGCCGAGGATCTTGGTGACGCCGACCCCTTCACCCGCTCCGGCGCCGAGGGTCTCGGTGCTCTCGACTCCCTCCGACCCTGAGCCGACGCTTTCAGCCGCCGATGCCCCCTCAGATTCGCCTCCATCGCTCACGAGCGAATCTGTTGGTACGGACGCGCAGGGTGCGCATCCCGCCACTCCCACGCCCTGAATCCGGAGACAGACGAGGAAATCGCTCGTCCGTTGGACTATATCCAAAGGTTGGGGCGTGCGGCAAGAGAGGACCACTCAGTCGGCGACGCTTAGGGAGGCATATGGCTGCGGATTTCTCGTTTGATGTTGTTTCACGTGTTGATGGGCAAGAACTTGCCAATGCGCTTGATCAGGCGCGTAAGGAAATCGCCGGTCGATTCGATTTTAAGAATTCGAAAACCTCGATTGATCATACGGACGACAAGATCACGATCGTAACCGACGACGAGCTTAAATTGAAAAACGTCATCGATATTGTGCAAGGCAGAGCGGTGAAGCGCGGTATCTCCCTCAAGGCATTTGAATTCGGGAAGGTCGAGCCGTCCGCCCAACAGACTTTACGGCAGACTATCACCGTCCGCAACGGCATCCCCAAGGAAAAGTGCAAACCCGTACTCGAAGCAGTGAAGGCCTCCAAACTCAAAGTGCAAGCGCAATTCCAAGATGAACATATTCGCGTTTCGAGCAAGAGTAAAGACGATTTGCAGCAGATTCAACAGGTTCTCCGCGCTCTCGATTACGAGCTGCCGTTGCAGTTTTTGAACTATCGATGAGCGCTAAGGTGACTGCGGAAAAGAGTGTTGCTTTTGTGAGCCTGGGTTGTGCCAAAAACCTGGTCGACTCCGAAGTGATGATCGCTCATTTAGGGATGCAGGGGTGGAAACTCATTGCCGATGCCGATGCGGCCGACGCCGTTGTTGTGAATACCTGCGCGTTTATCGATCCGGCGAAGGCCGAGTCGACCGATGCAATTCTTGAGCGCGCGGCGCACAAGCGTCCCGGGCAACGCTTGGTCGTCGCAGGTTGTCTTTCACAGCGCTACGGCGAGCAATTGCGCACCCTGATTCCCGAAATCGACGGCATCGTCGGCACGGGAGCGTATGCGGCTATCGTTGAGGTCCTCAACGAAATCGATGCGGGTGGGGCGCCGACGCGTTTGGATTTCATCGAGGAGCCCGAACACGATTTTCTTCCTCGGCTGGTCACGACGCAACGTGCCACGGCATATTTGAAGGTCGCCGAAGGCTGCGATCATCCGTGCACGTTTTGCATCATCCCGCAATTACGCGGGGCGTTTCGTAGCCGAAGCACCGAGTCGATTCTGCGTGAGGCCGAGGCGCTTGTCGCAGGCGGTGCGCGGGAGTTGGTCTTGATCGCGCAGGATACGTCAATGTATGGACGTGATCGTGGTGCCCGGCGCGGCGGTTTGGCCCAATTGCTGGAGCGACTCCATCCAATCGAGGGGCTCGAATGGATTCGTCTGCTGTATCTGTATCCGGCGACGCTGGACAGCGAGCTGATTGATGCCGTTGCGCGCCTTCCGAAGGTGTGTAAATACCTCGACATGCCCTTGCAGCATGCGCATCCGGAAGTCTTGCGCATGATGCGGCGTCCGTCCAACGGCGAACGGTATCTCGAAATTCTGGAAGATTTTCGGCAACGCGTTCCTGGAATTACGATGCGCTCGACCTTCATCGTCGGATTTCCCGGAGAACGCGATGAGCATGTCGACTACCTTGCCGAGTGGCTGGAACGTGCCGAACTCGACCGAGTCGGGTTCTTCGGCTACAGTCAAGAAGAGGGCACGCCGGCGGGCACAATGGACGGCCAAGTACCGGAACGCGAGATCCGCCGCCGCCTGATCCGGCTTCGCGAAGTCCAGCGCCGCGTTTCCGAACGTGTCCGTGCGCGGCGGGTTGGTCAAACGCTCCGCGTGCTCGTCGAAGGGGATCGGAGTTTGCGACCCGCCGATCCTCTGCGCGAAGCCTTGGGCGTCTCGCGCATCCGGTACGGGCGCTCGATGGGCGAAGCTCCGGGTGTCGACGGTATCGTTGCATTCGCTGCAGACGCTCCGGTCGGAAGCTTCGTCTTCGTGCGGCTCGATGGTGCGACCAGCTTCGATTCCTACGGTACGCTTACGGAAATGCACGTGATGGGGGAGGCGGTAGCGTGAGCTCGACGAGTCCCGATACTCCTTCGCCGAGAAGTTCCGGCTCACGCTTTCGTCCGGGTCGAGCGGTGCTCGTGCTGGGATGTGCGTTCGCGCTCGTGCTTTCGCTTGCTGCCGGCTACGTCGGCATGCGGATGTACCAGCGGCATGAGAGCGTCGCCAATGCGATCGGCTCGATCTTCATTCCCGCACCACAATCGTATTTCCACAAGGATCGGATTCGCGTGCTCGTGCTTGGGATCGATTACAACTACGACGCCAAAGATCAAGAGTATTCAGACGGCGCCCGCAGTGATACGATCATGGCCTTGTCGATCAATTTTCCGACGTCGGATGCGCCGCAGGGGTCCATTTCGATCCTCTCCGTTCCACGCGACACGGTCTATGATTTTCCCCATCATGGTCAGGATAAGATCAACGCGGCGTATTCCTTCGGCGGCGTTCGCGCCTCCGAGAAATACATCGCGGATTTTCTCGGAGTTCCCGGCTTCGATCGCTACGTCGTGCTCCGCATCAATGCGATGAAGGAACTTATCGACGCGATCGGCGGCATCGACATCGTACCCGATGAGACGATGAGCTATGACGATAGTTGGGGGCATCTGCATATTCATTTCACGGGGGGAAAGCTGTACCACATGAGCGGCGATCAAGCTGTTTCTTACAGCCGTTTCCGGCATGACGCGTGCAGTGACCCCTGCCGGATTCAACGGCAATGGCAAGTCGTCCACACTCTTATCACCAAGCTCAAGAACGAACGGATCAACGATCTCTTACATGTTCGGCAATTGATCAAGGTTGTCAACGACAATGTCATCACGAATTTCAAGGTTCCCGAGGAAGAGAGTCTGGCACTGGGGATGTCGGGTCTGGATCCGGCGGCTATTCGCACGGCGCAGGTTCCGTATCTGCGAGACGTCGATTTGCCATGCTGCGGTTCGTCGGTTATCGCCGATGACGACGCCAAGCGCGCGCTCGTGACCAAACTCTTCTTCGATCCACTTCCCCGTATGGTGGTCCCGACGCAGGATCAAGTCATCGCGATCGCTCCGTCGACGATTCGTGTTGAAGTGCTCAATGGCGCCGGACGTCCCGGACTCGCCGGGCAGGTGGCCAATCAGCTTCGCGGTGCCGGATTCCGTGTCGTCAACGTGGGCAACGCACCGGCGCCCGTGGCCGCGACGCAAATTCAAGTTCATTCGACCGCGCAAGCTTTTGTCGGAGATCGTGTACGCTTGGCGCTCTCGCGTCCGTCCGTGGCCATTCTTTCCGATAGTTCGGGGTCGCCGGAGGCTTCGAGTGACGTGACCCTCATTCTCGGCAGCGATTGGTCCGCCGATTCTCAAAAAGAGGCTTCAGCCTACAAGTGATACGTTCGTTTCTCGCCGTCGGTTTGGCGGCTGGGTTTTTCGCGTCGTCCAGCATTGTTCGAACCGTGCAGATGCTCGCACAACAAGGAACCACTCCAATTGTTACCCGGCAGATGGGCTTCAGCGCGGAGAATGCGCCCGGACCAGGAGCGAGTCTGGTGCGCTTGCTCCGCGATCACCTTTCCGGCGCCTCCCATCCGCGATTGGTCGCGCTGACCTTCGACGATGGGCCGTATCCGGTCGAGACTCCGTTGCTGCTTACGGAATTGCGGGAACTCCACGTTCCGGCGACATTCTTTCTGATCGGACGCGATGCGATCGAATTTCCGGAGCTGACGGCACGTATTAAGCATGAGGGCCATGAGATCGGCAATCATACGTTGACGCATCCAAATCTCGATCAACTCGATGCGGTCGCCGTGAAAAACGAGTTGAACGGGGGAGCCGCAGCACTCGAACGCTTCGTGAAAGATCCGTCGATTCGCAGCGAGATGCGTCCGCCGCACGGTCGCTACACGGCTGCGACGTTACGGGCCGTTCAGGATGCGGGGTACGACATGATTTTATGGACGGAGGATCCGGGAGACTGGCGTACCATAAGCACCTCCGCCTTGAGCGAGGACGTCATCGTGCATGCGACTGCGCCGGATATCATCTTGCTGCATAGCGGGCGGCTTCCGACGATCGAGATCCTGCCGCAGATCGTCGCGCGTTTCCGCAATGCGGGATACGAATTCGTGACGGTGCGTGAACTCCGTAAGCGCGTGCCGATCGACACCATCGAACATCCCATCAGGGTCTCGATTTAAGACGTGACGAGCGAAGAGCTATGAGGGAGAAACCATGACCGAACAACCCAAAGGGCGACGATCGATCATCAAGACCGACGGACCGGGCCTTGAAATGCAGCGGCGGCGGCGGCGCGTCACCATCGCAGCGGCGGTCTTTGTCATCCTTCTTCTCGGGCTTGTGTGGTTCGTGCTGCATGGCGGGGAACTTCTGCCCGTCACGAAGGGTTGATACCAGCGATATGGGGTTTCTCAAAGAACTTTTTGACGGGAACGAGCGAGAGGTCGCTCGTCTGCGGAAGACCGTCGTCACCGTCAATGCGCTCGAGCCGGCGATTTCCGCGCTCGACGATACGGCTTTGGCCGCGAAAACGGTGGAGTTTCGCGAACGTTCGGCCCGTGGCGAGGACCTTGACTCGCTTTTGCCCGAGGCATTCGCCGTCTGTCGTGAGGCGTCAAAACGGGTTCTCGGAATGCGACACTTCGACGTTCAGCTCATGGGCGGGCACGTTCTTCATCAAGGCAAGGTCGCGGAGATGCGAACCGGCGAGGGAAAAACACTCGTTGCGACCCTGGCTGCGTATCTTAATGCGCTGACGGGGCGGGGTGTGCATATCGTGACCGTCAACGATTATCTCGCGCGTCGTGACGCCGAATGGATGGGACCGCTCTATCGCTTCCTCGGCTGCAGCGTCGGAATCATTCAGCACGGCCTCGAGAACGGACCTCGGCGAGAAGCGTATGCGTGCGATCTGACCTACGTCACAAATAACGAGGTCGGTTTCGACTATCTTCGCGACAATATGGCGTGGAAGGTCGCCGAAATGGTCCAACGCGATCTCCATTACGCGATCGTCGACGAGGTCGATTCGATTTTAATCGACGAGGCAAGGACGCCGCTCATCATCAGCGGTCAAGGTCAAGAAGCCGGAGATCTCTATGCCAAGTTCGCTCAAATCATCCCGCGCTTGGTAAAGGACGAAGATTTTACGGTTGACGAGAAAGCGCATGCCGTACCCATCACCGAAAAAGGCGTTTCTAAGGTCGAGAAGATGCTCGGCATCGCTAATCTGTACGATCAACGGAATCTCGAGCTGACCTTCCAATTGAACGCGGCCCTCAAAGCCTGGCATCTTTTCTTTCGCGACCAACAGTACATCGTCAAGGATGGTGAAGTCATCATCGTCGATGAGTTTACGGGACGATTGATGTACGGCCGCCGCTATTCCGAAGGCATCCATCAGGCGATTGAGGCCAAAGAAGGCTTAAACGTTCGCAGTGAGGATCAGACGCTGGCGACGATTACGTTCCAGAACTATTTCCGCCTGTACCGCAAACTTTCCGGAATGACCGGCACCGCGAAGACCGAGGAACGCGAATTCCGAGACATCTATAGCCTGGACGTCGTTGTCATGCCGACGAACCAACCGGTGCGACGAAGTGATCAATCGGACATCATCTATCGTACGGAACCGGCGAAATTCGAAGCTGTCGTCGACGAGATCGTAGCCGAGAACGAAAAGGGGCGTCCGGTGCTCGTCGGTACCCGTTCTATCGAGAAAAGCGAGCAACTCGCGCAGTTATTGCGCCTGCGCGGAGTCGAATGCAGCGTGCTCAACGCAAAATATCACGAACGCGAGGCTGAAATCATCAAAGATGCCGGTCAACGCGGTACGGTGACGATTGCCACCAATATGGCCGGTCGTGGCGTCGACATCAAATTGGGTGAGGGTATCGCAGACCAAGGCGGCTTGCATATCATCGGCACCGAACGGCACGAGTCGCGGCGCATCGACAACCAGTTGCGCGGACGAGCCGGTCGCCAAGGAGATCCGGGAACGACGCGCTTCTATGTTTCCTTGGAAGACGAGTTCATGCGTCTGTTCGGCGGAGATCGCATGGCGAACATCATGGATCGTTTCGGCTTTACCGATGAGATTCCAATCGAATCGGCGTTGGTGACGCGCCAGGTCGAACGTGCGCAAGGTCGGGTCGAAACCCACAATTACGAGCTTCGCAAACACGTTCTCGAATATGACGACGTGATGAACAAGCAGCGCGAGATCATCTATCACGACCGACGGAAAATTCTGCGCGGTGAATTCGATTCGCGGACCTTCATGGTGCAGACGCTGACCGATCGTGTTGCCAACACCGTCGATCAGAACGCCGCCGACAATGTCCACCAATCGGAGTGGGACCTCGAAGAAATTCTGCGCGAGATTGAATTGATCTTCCCCGTACGCTCCTTCATCAGCATCGAGCAGCTTGAGACGATGGATCGCGATGAGATGAAGAAGAAGCTGACGGAGATCGCCGTCATGGCGTACGAAGCGAAGGAGACTGAATTAACGGCACCCATGATGCGCATGCTTGAGAATCAATACATCTTGTTGCCGACAATCGATCGTTTATGGGTCGACCATTTGCATGTAATGGAGGCGCTAAAGACCGGCATCGGCTTGCGAGGGTATGGACAAAAAGATCCGCGTGTCGAATACGAAAAAGAAGCATACGGGATCTTCGAAGACCTCAAGTCGAACATTGCCGATGAGGCGATCAAGGCAATCTTCCGCGTCGTGCTCGATCGCAGCCCAATGCCCGCTGTTGAATCCGCTTCGCCGGTGACCACGCGACCGTCATTCGAGCCGATTCCCAACGGAGCGCTCGTGCCCCAACCCATGGCGGAGTCCTCCGTCTTGCTGCATGCGCCGGTTTTGGGCCCGATTCCCGGGTCGGATCGCGCCCGCACGTTGCACACCAATCGTGATGATGAGGCCGACCGGAAAACGGTCCGGAATGAGGGCGAGAAAGTCGGCCGGAACGATCTCTGCCCGTGCGGAAGCGGCAAGAAATACAAGAAATGTCATGGAACAGCCGCGTGATGTTTTCGCATCGCACTTTGTCGGCGCAGACGTGCGCTTTGGAGAAAAACGATCAATCATGAGTAGTGCAAATTCGATTTCGATTTCACATGGCCGGGTGCGCTTGGAAGCACTTCAGGTGCGTCTTTGACTACGCTCGCAAAGCGCGGAGCGTAAGGGAACTCGAGCAACGTGCGAATGCGCCGGGTTTTTGGGATGATCCCCAAGCGGCGCAACAGACGATGAAACAGTTGGCCGATCTTCGGGAGGAGGTTGACCAACTCGACGCGATCGCTCGCTCGTTCAACGATGCCGAGGAATTGATTGAGGTGCTCGGCGATGAACCGGGGGCAAGCGAAGAAGCGGGTGCGCAGATCGCTGCGGCCCAGGCGACGCTCGATCGGCTTGAAATGGCCGCGAATTTCGATCGCGATTATGATGCGCACGGTGCGATCGTCGCGATCAGCGCGGGGGCGGGCGGCGTCGATGCGGCCGATTGGGCGCAGATGCTCACGCGCATGTATTTGCGTTGGGGTGCTCGCCAAGGTTTCAGCACATCGATCGTTGAGGAATCGCCGGCCGAAGAAGCGGGTCTTAAGTCGGTGACCTTTTTCGTACGCGGGAAAAATGCGTACGGTATGCTAGAGGGAGAGCGCGGCGTCCACCGACTTGTTCGCATTTCACCGTTCGATGCTCAGCATCGGCGTCATACCTCGTTCGCGTCGGTCGACGTTATTCCGGAGATTACTGCCGACGATGCCGTCGACGTGCAGATCAAATCTGACGAGATTCGGATTGAGACGTATAAATCGGGCGGGGCCGGTGGTCAGTACGTGAACAAAACGGAGTCGGCGATTCGGATCATCCATCTCGCGAGCGGCATCATCGTGGCCTCGCAGCAGGAACGCTCACAGACGCAGAATCGGGAAGTCGCGATGAATATCTTGCGAGCGAAATTGGTGCAACGTCAAGCCGAGGAACGCGATGCGAAATTGGCCGAATTACGCGGAGAGCGCCGGGCCAACGAATGGGGATCGCAGATTCGCTCCTACGTTCTCCAGCCGTACACGCTTGTCAAGGACCACCGCACCAACGTTGAGACCGGCAGCGCATCTGAGGTGCTTGAAGGCGAAATCGATCGTTTCATCTGGCCGTATTTGCAACAACGCCCAAAGGCTTCGTAAACGCACAATCGCTTTGGAGGAAGCATGAACCTTGCTGAACGAGAACGGCGCGAAGATGCGCTGATACGTGCCGCCGGAGTCGTCGAGGCTTGTCGCGCCTGTGCAATTGGTTCCACGCGTACGCACAGCGTGTATGGAGAAGGAGACCCGTGCGCCGCGGTGATGGTGATCGGTGAAGGGCCCGGCGAGACCGAGGATCAGCTCGGGCGTCCGTTCGTCGGACGTGCCGGCGAGCTCCTCAATCGTATGCTGGCGGCGATTGACCTGAAACGCGAGGATGTTTTCATCTGCAATACCGTGAAATGCCGCCCGACCTTCGATGATGGCAATCGACTGCGCAACCGAGCACCGGATAGCGCAGAAATGGAAAACTGCCGTCCTTATCTCGACGAACAGATCGAGATCATCGCACCAAAGGTCATCCTCTGTTTGGGAGCACCGTCGGCGAAATCGTTTCTCGGTCCGAAGTTCGCTATCACCAAGCAACGAGGGCAATGGTTCACCGGGCCGCACGACATCCCCCTGCTGGCGACGTTCCATCCCGCCTATATCCTCCGCCAAACGGGTGGAGAACTCAACGCCGTCAAGCGCATGGTATGGGAAGACCTCAAGGCGGTCCGCGGCCGCCTGAACGAACTCGCGCAGAACGATCTTGAGCCGATTGCGCCCCCAGTCCCCATGCAAACAGGTCTCTTCGGAACCTGAGTTTTTTGCTCCCACAAGGGGTTTCACAGGTGAAGTCTAAACCGACTGACCATCGTAGAGTCGGCTCCGTTTTTCGTAATCGGGATCTCCATAGCGACCAGGAGAATCGCGATCGGACGCCGGAACGATGGGAAGTTACGGTGTTGTCCTTTCGGAGGAAACGATGAGCGGCGTGTCATTACAGATGGCGAGAATCCTCGCGTGGTCCCTTGTATTTGGGGTTCTTTTCGTATTTGTCAATCTATCGCCGGCACAAGCGGAATGCTCGAACAAGGTAACGATGATTTCAGCTGCTCTTTCTCGTCTGCATGATTTTGAAGAAACCACTGACGCAGATCAAATCATGAGGGACTCTGACCATTTATCACATTTGGCAACGGAGCTACGTGTCGAAGACTGCATTGGTCTTTCACATGAGAACGAGATCCTTGTGAATATTATCGAGCGGGCATCACTTGATATCGGGTCGAGTGAAGATTATGTTGCAGATATGTCACGAATAGATGTTAGATTTTGGCCGCTTGCAGTTCAAGCTGATGAATCGATCCATTCGAGCGTCAACGTTCCGTGCAAATGTTATGCTCGTTATTTAGCCGTGCAAAAGCTCACGCTTTCGGTGCTCTCATTGCGCGAGACGATAAGCGGGTCTTCTTCCGATCGGGTGGATGCTGCGGCGTCGGACTATTGGCATTTTTTAAATAGTAAGGCGAATATGCTTTCTCAAGTTCAATTAGGTTCGATCGACGAACCAAAGGAAGAGCTTGAACAGAGGCTTCGGCATATGAATGCGGACCTTCAGAAGTGGTGTTCCATGGCAATAGGGATGAAAGTAAATCCGCCCACGAACTGCAAATTTCCGGTAGGTCAAACATTACCCGTTCCTTCTGGTGCGCTTCTTCCAAGCGATGACCATCCAAACGTAATGACGAGCTCGTGATCAATAAAAAAATGCGCCGGCCTCGAAGAGGTCGGCGCATCGGAGTCAGCAAGGACTCAATAATCGTCGCTACTGCTGCTTAGCGGTTGCCTTAATGCCCGTGATCATCACCATGCTGATTGTCACCATGTTGATTGAATTGATTGTAGGATCGAGCAACGGGATACTCTTGCTCAGGGACGTAGGCTCGACGCTCGTTTCCGTGGTGATGCTGCCGGTAGTAGCCGGCTTGTTGCTCGGTGACATAGTAACGGTGGCCGTCCCGAACGTAGTAAGGATGATTATTCGAATCGTAGATGAGCGCGCCGACGATTGCGGCGGCTCCGGCGATGATTGCCGCTGTTGAGCCCGTATCTGCTCGGGCTGGGGACGTCACGCCCATCGTTAAGGTGGCGGCGAGTGCGACGGCAAGGGTACTTAGGCGGAGAGTTGATGATTTCATGCAGAAATCGTACCCAGAATGTTCGCCCCTCACACGTGCGTCGTAAGTGGTTCCACCTCAATGGCTCCGGATTAATCGTATTCGTCATATTCGTCGTTGAGATTTGAGAATCCTACGAGCGCTTGTCTGATCCCTTACCGCCCCCGTTCGCAGTCGTTGTTTGAGAATCAGTTCATTAACAGCTTAGCAAAACGCGCGTCGCGAATATTGCGATGGCCCTGCACAAAGTGCCGGCTCCTTGTTGCGTTTTACCCAAGTGGAAACGGAAGAAAGCGAAGCTTGGAGAACCGCATGAAGTCCCGATCGTTCGAGAGGAGCTCCGCTCCATGTTCGATCGCAAGTGCCGCGAGATGGGCGTCGGGAACGAGGTTGGCACGGGCTTGGGCACCAAGGAGAAGACCATGAAGGATCTCCCAATGGCGCGGACCGGGGGTGACGATTGTCACGACGGGGACCGCGATCCAAGACTGAACGATCGCCGTGGCGCGTTCGATGGTGAGGGGATGCGTGAAGATTCGGGGATGAGTTGAGAGTCGAAGAAACGCGGTGATCGTACCCCAGGAAAGTCCGATCGATTCGGTCTGAGAAAATGCAGATTCGACCCACTCCCTGGCTACTTCGTGGTGAGCGCTTTCCCGGTGATAAGCATAGAGAAGAACGTTTGCGTCGACGAGAATCACTTGAATGCGGGGCCTTCGGCCATTTCCAAAGCGTCGGCTATCCGATCGAGGTCGATACCTGGAGCGAGATCGCCGAGATCGACGGGAGTCACTCGAAACCGCGGAAGGGCGGCTCGCTGTTGCTTGGCCTCGAAGCCCAGTCGAAGCACCTCATTCAGGGTCGCCTTCATGCCTCTTTTCGTGGCGTGCATGGAGGCTCGAAGGCGCTCGGCCACATCATCGTCGAGTACGATCGTCGTCCTCATGTCATGATGCTAACACTGAAGCATCATGATGTCAAATCGGGGCCAAATCTCTGGAGGCTTTGAAGCCTCAAGGGCTATTTCTTCCACGTCGAGAGAGGTGGCTGCACGAAGACTTGCTAAGAGCGGTGAGTTTGCCGCTGTGTTCTTTAGGGAGCCCTCGTGAAGATCGTCGTTCCCGTTAAGCTTGTTCCGGATACCAACGCCGACAAAAAAATCGACCCGCAGACCAAGCGCCTCGTTCGCACGGGAATTGAGACGGTCCTCAATCCGTTCGACGAATACGCGATCGAAGCGGCCTTGCAACTGAAGGAGGTCCTTCCGGACGTGACCGTCACGGTGGTTTCGATGACTCCGGAGACGGGGAAAGAGGTCGTCCGCAAGGCTCTTGCCATGGGAGCCGACGATGCGGTGATGCTTTCCGGACCCGAGTTAGCGGGCAGCGACGTCTGGGGAACGGCATCGGTGTTGGCCGCTGCTATCGCCAAGATCGGTTTCGACCTCGTGCTCTGCGGAACTCAGTCGACAGATGCGAACACCGGCGAATTGCCTGGGATGTTGGCCGAATTGCTTAGCGTACCCGGCCTCACGTATATACGGAAGCTGGACTTGCACGGGACGGTGGTTCGCGCCGAACGCGAGACCGAAACCGGCTATCAACGGGTGACAGTGAACCTCCCGGCACTGGTCAGCGTTACGAAGGCGATCAATGAGCCGCGCTACGCCTCGCTCAAGGGCATCATGACGGCGAAGAAAAAAACCATCACCGTCTTCGGGCTAGGCGATCTCGGCCTCTCTCAGGCATTCGGTTCCGGGGGAGCGAAGACCGAACTAAGCGAACTTTCCCTCGCTCCGGCTCGTGGCAAAGGAACTGTCGTCAAGGCATCCGATGGAATCGAAGGTGCGATGATCATTGTGGATTTTTTGAAGGAGAAGAAGCTGCTCTGATGCGCGACGTCATCTTTTTTGTCGAACATACGTTTGGTCAGGCACGCCGCGTTTCCCTTGAGATCGCCGGAAAGGCTCGGGAACTCGCCGGTTCCTTGGGAGGACGAACGCATGCGGTTGTCCTCGGTTCAGGAGCCGTTGCTCTTGCCGAATCCTTGCGCGGGCAGCCCATCGATGTTCTTCATGTCGCCGAGGATTCGGACGTCGACACATTTCTTGTCGATCCGTCGGTCGCATATCTCGAAGCAGTCGCTCGTGCCGTCGGCCCGGCCCTGATTCTCGTTCCGAATACGATGATGGGCCGTGATGTCGGAAGCCGTGTCGCCGCACGACTCCAAGCGGGAATCACCGCCGACGTCACCGACATCCTTGTGCGCGAAGGCCGCGTCGCCTGCGTCTCGCCCAAGCTAGGTGGCCTGACGATCACCACCTGCGCCTTCACGAACACCGAGTACGGGGTCGCCGCCGTGCGACCGAACGTCTTCCCGGTTCGCTCGGAAAGCGGAGGAGGCGAGATTCTGCTGCTACCAAAGCCCGAGCGTCGTGTCGATCGCATGCGAATCGAGGAGACGGTGCAGGAGCAGAGCCCCGAACTCGCGGTCGAGGAAGCCTCGATTGTGGTAAGCGGAGGGCTCGGAGTCGGCGGACCCGAACCTTTCCGAACGATCCTCAAAGATCTGGCCGAGTCCCTCGGCGGAGCGGTCGGCGCCTCCCGCGCAGCCGTCGACCGCGGGTGGATTCCTCACTCCCATCAAGTGGGGCAGACCGGCAAGACGATCAGTCCTCAGTTGTATATCGCGTGCGGTATTTCGGGCGCAATCCAGCATAAAGTTGGAATGCGAACCGCGAGGACCATCATCGCGATCAACAAAGACTCCAACGTTGCGATCGGCGAGTTCGCCGACCTGCTCGTCGTGGGCGACCTCTTTGCCATCGTCCCTGAGCTCACGAAGATGGTTCGTGCGGCGAAGGCGGCGTGAACGGTACGGTTTAACTGTGAAGCGAATTCCCTTATCCCTTCTCACTGCGATTCTTGCGGCGGTGCTTGTCGACGGGACGAGCAATGCGGCTCAGGCTGCGGGCAAGACCCACGCGACCCCGACTCCCTCGGCGGCGCCGGCGGCATCTCCGACTGCGGAACCGGCGAGCGTCGCCATTCCGAAGCTCGAAGCGCAACTCAAGGTCGACCCAAACGACAAGGACGTGCTGATCAAACTCGCGAGTTATTATCTCGCGAATAATCAGCCGGAGAAGAGTCAGCCGCTCACCCAAAAGTTGATTTCGCTGGGTGCGAAGACCGCTCAGGTATATTATGTTGACGGCCTCGCGAGTGAAGCGCTTGGTAAGGGCGATGAGGCGGTACACTCTCTGGAACAGGCCTCGACGCTCGATCCGACCAATTCGCAGGTTCTTCTTGCTTTGACGGATCTCTACGTTCGGAGCAACCGCGATGCCGATGCTGAACGCATCGCCAAACGGTCGGTGGCCTTCAACGACAAGGACGCCCGCGTGTTAAACAATTACGGCATCATCTTGCAGCACGAACATAAGTATGACGACGCGCGGACGCAATTCGAAGCCGCGTACAAGCTCGATCTCAAAGACGTCACCTCGCTGGTTCTTGAAGCGCGCACCTATGAAGATCAGCAAAATTGGGAATCGGCGCAACAAACCTACGACCGCGCCATCTCGGTTGATCCCACAAGTTCCGACGCGATGCTTGGCCGAGCGCGGATGCTCGTTGAGCAAGCGGGGGCGTTCTCTCGCGCGAACAAGAGTGATGAAGAACATGAAATGCTCGATCGCGCAATGGCGCAATATGAGCAATTACGGAATTTCGTGAAGGATGATTTCTCGAAAGCCGGCGTGCTCGATGAGGAAGCACATACGTATGCTGTCCTCAAACACGATTCTCAAGCTGATGCGACATTCCGCAAGGCCGTCCAATCCTATCCGGATATTTTCGAGACGCACCTCGCATATGGCGATTATCTCGCGGCGCAGAAGAAGCTCAGCGATGCCGTCGCACAGTGGACCATTGCGCTCGGTTCCAAGCGTGAGCAGCGTGACGCATTGTTGCGTTTGGGAAATTACTATCTGCAAACGGGTGATGGAGCTAAGGCGGTGGATCACTTCAAACGGCTTGACGACTTGACGCCAGGGGATCCGCGTCCTCCGTTCTTGTTGGGCCAGTCGTATATGCTCAGCAAGCAGTATCAAATGGCGCGCGATTCGTATCGGAAGTCCTTCGACGTCGCAAGGACTCCCGAAGCGATCGCCGGGGTCGCCGCAGCCGATGTGCAGCTCAAGAACTTCAAGGAAGCCGCCGGAATCTTCGATCAGATCGACAAGAACGGACACGATTTCATCAAGTCCAACCCCGCCGTGTTGTTCGTAATGGGGCAGACGTATACCGTGACTGGCCAGAAGTCCAAGGCAAGATCGGCGTACACCGAGTTCCTTGCCTACGTGAAGAACGATCAGAAAGCGACCTCCGACGTGAAAAAGCTCATCGCGGATCTCGATCATTCGTCCGCCCCGCATCCGAAGTAGTTCCGTCTGGGAGGAGGATATGATGTACTTCGCCGATCGAGTTCACGTTTGAGCATCGTCGTGCTCGTCTTACGGGTTCTCGTCGGCGGCGTATTTCTTGCCGCGGGCGGCCTGAAAATCGGTCATGCGGCCTTCTTTGCATCAGAACTCGCGGCGATGCGCTTTCTTCCGTCGGTGATCATTCCGGCTATCGCCCTATTTTTACCGATTCTGGAGATCACGTTAGGGATATATCTCCTCGCAGGTCTGTTCGTGCGCGGCGCGGCGCTGCTCGCCTGCGCGCAGCTGCTGATTCTGGCGGGAATCGTCGCATCAGTTATTATGCGGCATATCCCAACTTCTTGCGGGTGTTTCGGGCCAGCGGATACGGCGGTCGCTTCGTGGAATGACGTTGTTCGCGATCTTGTGCTGGCCGCCGGCGCCGTGGTGATCGCGATGCGTCCGCCTGGGCGTTGTTCACTCGATGCGTATTGGAAAGCATCAGTTCCCCCGCAAGCGCATAAGGAGTAGCTTATGAAAAATCGACGAAGTATGGTTCTCTACGCAACCCTGGGGGTTTTGGCAATCGCATTGATCGCCACGGTCGCGGTGCTCTCGCGAAATCCCGAGACGGTTCCGCAATCTGCGACGGATGCTCCGAGTATCGCTCCGCTGAAGGTCGGAGAACAGGCGCCCGACTTCAGCGTCTCAACGACCGACGGTCCATTTTCGCTGAGTGAGGCACAGAAAAAACCAGTTCTTCTCGAGGTCTTTGCAACCTGGTGTCCGCATTGTCAACGGGAAACCCGTGTGTTGAATAATCTTTTCGATGCCTATAGCGGACGATTCAACCTGGTCGCGGTGTCGGGAAGTGCGAACGGCCGCAACGGCACCGAACCCGAATCGCAGGCCGACGTCGTCCGATTCGCCCAAGATTTCTCGGTTCGTTATCCGGTAGCGTTTGATCCCGATTTGACGGTCGCCCATCAGTATTTGCAAGGGGGCTTCCCGACGGTGGTATTGATCGGGAAAGACCGGACAATCCGCTCGATTAATTCCGGAGAAGTTCCTTACGCGACTTTGCGAGCCGATTTAGAAAAAGCTTTAAAAGAAAACTGATCGAGTATTTCTCGCTACCGGAAAACGGAATCGACCTGGTGATGAAATAGGCGGAGGTCGTGTTTCAGGTAGGCACTCGGGATGGCCAATCATGGCACGTGATCGGAGCGGGGAGCTCTGCGCCCGTGTCGAAGCGTACCGAGGGGGGAGAAAAAGTGCGAGAAATCTTCTTCGGAATGCTTTTGATTCTCTTGTCGGTGCAATCAGCAGCGGCTGGAACCATGGAAGATCCCTATGCCGCGCTTCAGATTGCAAACAAGCACCCGAATGCTCTTATTTTCCACTTAGCAAGCGACCGTGCGAACTATGTTCTTGGCGATGAGGTCTATCTCACGATTTCTCTTCAAAACGTATCGAAAGAAACGGTCTATTTCTGGCAGTACCAGCCAACTGAGAATTTCCGCCTAAAAATTCTTTCCCAAAATGGAACTCCTCTCGACGCAGTTTGGGACCGCCCATTGTTCCAGAACGCACCTCACGCACGCAGAGTTTCCCCGGGGGGAAAAGCTCTTGAATACGGAGCGCACGGAGAAACGCTCATTCCCGTGAGCCAATGGGGATATCATGACCTTCCACGTGGGACCTATTTCCTCACCCTCGAATATACCTACTATAAAAATGGCACGGTTACGTCAAACACCATTCAGATTACGGTGAATTAAGCGAACGGATCGGGAATGATCGCACGGCATCCTCCCTACAGTTTAGGTGGGGGGCTTTGACCGGGGCAGAGATGGAGGTCGGTGTATCCGTTCGCATTCGTGTGCTGCACGGCGAAAACGGTCGCGGGATTTTGCTCGGACTCCAAATTGAAACCCTCGGGGGGACGCTGGAGGAGCGTTGGAAAGTCTGAGTCGTTCACATGCACCTTTGAAAACGGATCGGCCGCCTCGCTCGGATAGAAAAAGGCCCAGTGGAGGTCGTCGGTCACGATCTCGCCGTTGCTGAGATGCACCGAGAGCCGAATGTGCCGATAATGCGCCCCGTCGTTCCAATTGAATGCCTCAAGCCCGATCAGCATCACGAGCCCACAAGGAGTTCCGCCGCCCGATCCGTTGTCGCTGCCCCCTCCGCCGCTGCCGCTGCCCGCACCTCCGGCTCCTGGACCTGTGCCTGCGGCGGTGTCGCCGGAGCCCGTCGCAGCATGACCTTCGGTTTCTCCCGTTCTTGTGGCGACCGAGGAGGGAAGGGCTGGAGCTGCGGGCGACGCGAGCAGCGAAGAATGCTGTTCCGGCGAAGCATGGATCGGCGGCGCGCTTGGTGGTAGAGTGCGGAGCGCCGCGACAATCGGCCTGGGTCGTGGTTGGACAATTCTCGCATGAGGCGCTTTACGGCCGGACGATCCTGCCGAGTGATGCGGAGCTTGAGCGCGTTTTCTCGACGGTGATACCGCAAGCGGACGCGGAGTTGGCCGACGGCGCTCGATCGTCACGACGCGGATCACGTGCCGTTCTCTCGGCGGCGGTGGACTTGCCTGATGCGGAGCGAGGAGAAGAAGCACAGCATGAATCACTAGGGCGAGAACAAGCGCGAGCGCCAAACGCCGGGGATAACGCGGATCAAATGCCTGCCTGTTCATCGTGAACGAACGAAAGCCGACCGCGGAGAGCGGACGGCTTTCGAGCGGTGGAGGCTACAGAGGGAACCGAGCCTCAGGACGGATACACGCCGTACGTCTTGAAATACCAGTCCCGGAATTGCTGTTCGCTCGGGTAGTAGCCGAACTTATGGTAAAAGTACGAGCGGTAGGAGGCTTGGCGTCGGCCTTGCTCCTCCAATTCCTTGTCCCGGAGATGCTTGTTATGGTTGTAGTTGATGATACCGACCGCGGCGGCCGCTCCGACAATGAAGATGTTGCGCGTACTAGCGGCGTTGTCGGCCAGGGCCGGCGCCGCTGTTGCTCCCCAGACGAGCGTGGCGGCGAGGATTGACACGATGAGCTTGTTCTTCACGGTTGATGTCTCCCTAAAAGCGCCGCCAATGGATACGGCGATCTCGACGATTCCAATGATTTGTTGACAGCAACGTCCCGTAGCGGCGGATTGTTGCGCGCTTTCGCCGTCGAACGAAGGTTCCGCTGCTCAAGGAGCGAAGGCCTCCTTTCTCTTTCTACTGTCGGGAGGATTCACTCTGAGTAAGATCGCATCCGCCACTCTCGCGTCGCTGATCCGGTCCATTCCGGACTTCCCCATTCCGGGGATACTTTTTCGCGACATAACTCCGCTCCTCAAGGACGCTGAGGGTTTTCGTACGACAATCAATCTTTTCATCGAACGATTCAAACACGAGCCGATCGACTACGTCGTCGGAATCGAAGCGCGTGGATATATGATCGCCGCGCCCTTGGCGTACTCGCTCGGTACGGGTTTTATTCCCGTGCGCAAGCCGGGGAAACTTCCCAGCAGCACGGTCACGGAAGAATATGCGCTTGAATACGGTACCAATTCCCTTCAAGTTCACGACGACGCCGTCGGTGAGGGACAGCGAGTGCTCATCGTCGACGACTTACTAGCAACCGGAGGAACGGCGGCGGCAACCGGGCGTCTCTTTCAACGCTTGGGCGCCAAGGTTGTCGGATATGCGTTTATGATCGAATTGGCGGCGTTGAACGGACGCTCGGCGCTGGCGGGGCATGAAGTCACCAGTTTCCTGACCTATTGATCCCCGAATTCAGCTATGAACTGATCCCAAGCTTGGCGGAAAGCACAAACGCCCATTTGTAAAGGAAAGAACTTCATCCTGCCCCTCGATCCCACATCCTTGCGAGGATGAGAATCTTGCGGATTTGCTTTCTTTTGTGCGCGGCGTTGGACAGGCCGCTCGATCCTATGGCATTATACAAAGGTATCTCTGATTTAGTCCGTGTCTAGGCGCCGCGACCCGTCGCCGCGACCCCGCGGTGTACAAGAGTACATAAGGGGAGCGGCCACGACGCCACTGGCTAAATCAGAGGTGCCGGATCAAAGAGGTGACCTCGATGGATACCGTTTGCACACCGATCGACGAGTTGATCGCTAAGGTTCGGTCATATGACCCGACCCTCGATCCCGCTTGGTTGCGCGCGGTTTACGACCTCGCTGACCGTGCTCATCACGGGCAGCTTCGGGCCTCGGGTGATTCGTATATCGCACATCCTGTGGCTGTCGCTAGGATCCTCGCGGATATGGACATGGATCGCGCGACGATTGCGGCTGCGTTGCTTCACGATGTCGTCGAGGACACGGTTGTCACGAGCGAGGAAGTCGCCGAGCATTTTGGCCCGGAGATCGCAACGCTCGTCGATGGGGTTACGAAGCTCACGCGGATCCCCTATCAATCCAAGGAGGACGCGCAGGTTGAAAATCTGCGCAAGATGTTCTTAGCTATGGCTAAGGATATTCGGGTCATCATCATCAAGCTGGCCGACCGCCTCCACAACATGCGAACCTTGTCGAGCCTTTCAACGACCAAACAGCAGACGATTGCGCGAGAGACACTCGAGATTTACGCGCCTATCGCGCATCGTCTCGGCATTTGGAAGGTCAAGTGGGATCTGGAAGATCTCTCGTTGCGACATCTCGATCCTGACGCCTATCGCGATATAGCCGAGCGTGTGGCGAAGAAGCGCACGGAACGCGAGGCGGCGGTCGCCGCCGTGGTTGGAACCTTACGTTTGAAATTTTCGCAAATGGAGATTTCTGCGGAAGTTCACGGGCGACCGAAGCATTTTTATTCGATCTATAACAAGCTCAAGACAGGCCGAGATTTTTCGACGATATACGACTTGACCGCGGTGAGGGTTCTCGTTGATACGGTGAAAGATTGTTACGGAACATTGGGCGTCGTGCATGCGATGTGGAAGCCGCTTCCCGGTC
This sequence comes from Vulcanimicrobiaceae bacterium, assembly GCA_035937855.1. Lineage (GTDB taxonomy): Bacteria > Vulcanimicrobiota > Vulcanimicrobiia > Vulcanimicrobiales > Vulcanimicrobiaceae > DASZHL01. The sequence continues at coordinate 10,536 of DASZHL010000043.1, read as the reverse complement.
GCTTCAAAGACTACATCGCGATGCCCAAACCGAACATGTATCAATCGCTACATACGACGGTGGTCGGCCCGGGTGGGGAACCCCTTGAGATTCAGATTCGCACACACGACATGCATCGTACCAGTGAGTACGGCATCGCCGCGCATTGGCGCTACAAAGAAGGAGCCAAAGCCGGAGTCCTTGAGGACAAGCTCACGTGGTTGCGCTCACTGATCGAATGGCAGGACGAAATGCGCGATTCACGCGCATTTATGGAAAATCTCAAACTCGATCTCTTCGATAACCAAGTATTTGTGTTTTCGCCCAAGGGTGATGTTTTTTCGATGGCCGCGAACTCGACGCCGCTCGATTTCGCGTATCAGGTTCATACCGGCGTCGGCAACCATTGTGTCGGAGCAAAGATCAACGGAAAGATCGTTCCGCTCGGGTATCAACTGCGAAACGGCGATATTTGCGAGGTGCTCACCAACAAGAGTTCTCGGCCTTCGCTAGATTGGATCTCGGTCGTCCAGACCAGCGGCGCCAAACACAAAATTCGTCAGTATTTTCGCAAGGAGCGCAAGGAAGAAAACGTTTTGCTCGGCCAAGAGGCCTTGGAAAATGAGTTGCTGCGTGAACACGTTCGCCCTGATGTTGCGCGGGGTGAGTTGCTTGAGCGAATCGCCAAACGTTTGAACTACACCTCGACGACGGATATGTTTGCTGCTATCGGGTTCGGCGACGTTTCACCTGTCTCAGTAGTTGCGCGCTTAAAAGAAGAACTCAAGTCGAGCAATATTGTCGATTTCAGCGTCCACGTTCGCGCGGTGGCATCGCCGCCGCCTCGTCGCCCGGCACGGAGCAGTAGCGGTATCCGGATCGCCGGCGTCGACGATGTGCTTGTTCGCCTCTCGAAATGCTGTAGTCCTGTTCCCGGCGACCCAATCATGGGCTATGTTACGATCGGCAAGGGAGTTTCGGTGCATCGAGCTGATTGTCCTAATGTGGCGTACATGAATGCGACGCCTGAGCGAATCTTGCAGGCGTCTTGGAGCGATGAGAGCGAATTAACGCACGCGGTTGACGTCGAGCTCGAAGCGCTCGATCGTGCGGGTTTATTACAAGACGTGATGGGCGTGTGCTCTGAGTACAAGACTTCGGCATCCTCGGTGACCGCGCGGGTGAAGCGCGACAAGACGGCCCTGATCAGCCTCACCCTACAAATCAACGATCTCGATCATCTCCACAGGGTTCTTGAGCGAATCCGCAACGTCCGCGATGTGCGCACCGTCTACCGCGTCACCAAACGCGAAGCCCGCGCCGGCGCCTGAAATTTGTTGCAACTCCGCTGAACGCTCATGGGTGTTGGTTCTCCCAGCGGTTCTCTGAAGTTTTATACGACAAAGAGCGTTCGCGTGGAATATCCGCTCTTGCAAGATATTCCACGCGAACGTTTTCTTCTGGTTTGGGATGCTTCGTTTATGGCTTGATGGTGATGATGGTGACGTGATCGTCGATCGGCAGTTGATAGAGTGATGCTGATGGTGAGGTGATGGTGTCCGTTGCCGCCGCTCCGGTGTCGCCGATGGTCGCGGCGCTGATCGCACTGGGAGCCTTGGCAAAGGAAAGGGTCACGGTTTGCGGGGCGACGGTCACAGCCGTATTCGTGGTTGTGTTCCATCCCGAAACTTCGTTCCAGAGAACCAATCGATATGAGCCGTCACGCTTCTGCAAGAGCAGGTGATCCACGGTGGAGCCGGCCGAAAGGCCGTAGCTGAGTGGAGTGGTCGAGAAGGACGCACCCCGATCCGTAAGCGCTCCGAGGAGGCTTTGCAGCGCGGTATAGGCTGGCTTGGGACTCGCGCTCGAATGGAGCAGCCCGTAACCTTGACCACCCTCATCAAGCATTTCGTACAGATATATCCGAACTATTCCGGCATTCCAGAGGTCAAGCAAGTCGCGCAATGTGTACTTCGCCTTGACGGCCGGTGTAACCCAGCCCGCGTCGGTTGTCAAGTCATCGTACCCCGTCTCCGTCACGATGACCGGCTTGGTTCCGCTCATTTGCTGAACGCAGGCGACATTGTAGGGGATGGACCCGTACGTTCCTAAACCTGGGTAGGTATCTCCCCATCCGGGACTGCCGGGGTTGTGCCCACCGTAATAGAAATGGCCGTTTCCGTAATCCAGGAGTCCGCTGATATTGCCGAGCGTTGCGACATCTCCCGAGTCCAAGGACGGTCCGATGACGGGATATTTTCCGTTGATGGTGGGGTAGAGCATGGACATCCACGCTTGGAGATCGCTCGCCCAAGGCGAATAGCCTCCCAAATCGTATTCGTTGGGACCTTCGACGCTTTCGGTGCTCTGGGAGACGTTTGCGAGAAACGGCATGATCTGGGGTTGGTCCTGGGCAATGACTGAGCTGGTAAGTTGGCCGAAGTCCCCGATAATGAAGTCGAAGTGGACTCCCTCGCCGCCCAGCGTGTTGACATAATTGTAGAACGTCGAGTCTTGGTTCCCACCCATTCCGTCGCGGATATGGCGGACGCCCAACTGGGTTATCGCCGTGTTCACTTGGGAAAAAGTCGTGCAATACGCCGTGTCGCAATAGCCGAAGTGCGTATTGACGCCGATCGCTGCGACGAAGGAATCGGAGCTCTGGGCGGCTTGCGATACGGGAGCCGGAGAGAGGCCTGACACGGGCGCGGGGGGAGCTGACGGCGTGGGCTTTGGATTACCGCGGTGCCCCCGAGCGTTGACTTGTAAGGGATCCGACGTCGGTGTTCCCGAGGATGCGGAGGATCCGACGCCCACCGTGGATACCGGCGGAATCGACGGCGATGAACCTCCTCCTCCACCGCTACATGCGGAGAGGAATGATATCAGCGCGGTGACGGCAAGTGTTCGTGAAAGTCGCCAAGTAGACAAAAACATGACCTCTTCTAAGCAAAAAGTACCCAAAGGTGAAGTGCGAACTTGTTCAGCTGTGCCGGACCGTTTCCTATGCTGCAATCGGCAGCTTCGACTCGAATTGTTCCGGGCGGGGAAATCGAGCCTCGAGTAACGGCGGCGCGAGTTCTGTCGATTTTAACTGAGGTTATTGCGGGGGAATTACGCGGCGTCAATCATAATAGCGCCACGAGAACGTAGTCGCAGGTTACTCGGCTCCAGAAGAGCAAGGATGTCCGTTCATGAAAATTGTTGTCGCTTCAGGGAGTGAAATTAAGAAAACAGCCGTTGAAGAGGCTGTGCGTATTCTTGGATTTGAGGGGGAGGTTTCGGATGTGCTTCTCGTTTTACGGGAAACCCTTGAGCGATCGGGACCAAAACTCTCATCAGACCGATCGCCCCGAACACTTCTTTGATCGTTATTCAGTCGGCATTTTAGCCGGATATTATAAGCGAGGTGATTCTCGATCGAGAAGATCGGAACCCGGCGGCAACTTTCTACGGGTTTCCACAGAACGCAATCCGTCCTTAAGGGATTTCGTAGCCCCGCTTGGATCGAATGGATAGACCTTCGCTTTTTGCTGTTCTTGACGTGCGTTGGACTCTATATTCGGCGTATGACTTAAGAAGAGTATGGTACGCGTTTTTTCTAAGGCCGCGCGAGCTTCCTTGCGATCTCCGTTTTCCATAGAGCGCAACCCCGCGCTAAGGTATCTTTCAGCATCTCTTACGTATGCATCAAATTTGTTCTGAATCATGTATTGTCTTTCGTTTTGAGACGATGGAGGGCAGTTTTCTACGGCTATTCCGCCTCTCATGCAACGAAAACTGCTTCGTTTTCCCATGGAGAGGCCATCAGAGCCTTTGCGAAGGCATAGTATATGGATAAGCCGGAGAAAAAGCCAGCGAACGCCTGTTCGTCGAGCTGCCATTGCGTCGATCGGAGGTTCGATTTTCGAATCCGGCGCTGGCCTCCGCGCCGCTCTTATGGTACACTCCGCTGGTTGCGTCGATGGTTCGACCCCAGCCCGGCGCGAGTATTCGAGGGGCAGAGACCGCTCCGGCGGTCATCGACGAGGAGTCCACATGGCAAAGAAAGTCGTAGGCAAGATCGGCCTTGCCTTGAGCGCAGGGAAAGCGACCCCCGCACCGCCGGTCGGACCGGCGCTTGGTCCGTACTCCCTGAACATCATGGCGTTCTGTAAAGAGTACAACGACCGTACGCAATCCCAGGTCGGGATGGTCATTCCGGTCGAAATCACGGTCTACGACGACCGGACGTTCACCTTTATCACGAAGACGCCGCCCGCGTCGTTCCTGATCAAGAAGGCCCTCGGGCTCGAATCGGGTTCGGCAATCCCCAATCGCACCAAGGTCGGCAAGCTGACCCAGGAGCAGTTGCGCGAGATCGCTCAAACCAAAATGCCCGATCTCAATGCGAACGATATCGATATGGCGATGCGCATCATCAGCGGCACCGCGCGTTCAATGGGCGTCGAGGTGGCCTGATGAAAAGTCACGGTAAGCGCTACAAAGCCCTGGTCGCGGCTTTCGATCGGACGCGCCTTCACGATCCGGCTCAAGCGGCTGCGCTCGTGAAGCGGAACGCTAGCGCGAAGTTCGACGAGACCGTGGAAATCCACATCCGCCTGGGAGTCGATCCCAAGAAGAGCGATCAGAACGTGCGCGGCACGGTCTTGCTTCCCCATGGTACGGGCAAAAAAGTGCGCGTAATCGCCTTCGCCAAGGGCGAGAAGGCCAAGGAAGCCGAGGCTGCGGGCGCCGACATCGTCGGCGAGCAGGATCTGATCGACCGCGTGAAAGCCGGCTTCACCGAATTCGATGTTGCAGTCGCAACGCCGGATATGATGGCGGCGGTCGGTTCGAACCTCGGTCGCATTCTCGCGCAGAAGATGCCCAATCCAAAGTCCGGAACGGTTACGCCGAATATCGCCGGAGCGATCCGCGAGATCAAAGCCGGGAAAGTTGAGTACCGTCTCGATAAGGCGGGAGTCATTCACACGATCGTCGGCAAAGCGTCGTTTGATGAGCAACAACTCACCGAAAACGTCGTAACCCTGCTTGAGGCGCTTCTGCGTGCGAAACCTTCTGCGGCGAAGGGAACGTATCTTCGGAACGTGACTCTAACCAGCACGATGGGTCCGGGAATTAAGGTCGATCCGAATAGTCTCAAGCTCGCAGGGGCGAATTAAGATACCGCAAATTCAGCAATAAAACTCGCGACGAGAATGGAAAGAGCACTTGTGCGATGCACGGTGCTCTTCCTTTTTGAGCCCGCAAACGGATTTGCTATCCCTTCTGGAGGTTTTCCATGTTCTCACCGCCTGACGTTGCGACCGAGACGCGCATGATTGCCGCACAGCGCCGTGTCCTTGAGCTTTTCAGCGCCGTCCCATTCGGCGATCTCATTTGGGGCTGGTATGGGCGTACCTTGGGGACAAAAATCATCACGGCTTCTGATGAAGCTGCATGGCTGCGAGTGTTTTGCATTCCCGCCGATAAGGTCGACCGGCGGAAATGGGAAGGGACAGCGGCGGCCGCTCAACTTTTCCCTCGAAGCATTCCTCGTCCCGCGTTATTGAACGTCTACGACTGGACAGAAGGCGAGAACGCATATCTCGCTGAGATAACCGACTACATCGTCAGCCGGCCGTGCTCGCCGAATCCGGTATTACGCCGTGAACTCGATCTTCCCGATTCCTGGTGGGCAGGCTTGCGTACGAGCCTGGCAACGATTGCGACAATTGACACCGATCGAATTCACATTCGACAGGAGTATCTCGATCGCGCCTTACCTCAGTACCTCAACGCACCCGGTGTTGAAACGGTCCCGCTTGCCGTGGTTACTGCCCATGGTGATATCCACTGGGCGAACCTTACTCGCGAGGGTCCGGTCTTGTTCGATTGGGAAAGCTTCGGACGGGCTCCCCTGCACTATGACATCGCCGTGATGCATTCGTACACGCTGCTCGCGCCCAGGACTGCTGCTCGTTTGCGTGCCGAATTCGTGGATGAACTTTGCACCCCAGCCGGTCGTTTCGCGGAGTTGGTCGCCATCACCGAACTGCTTCAGATGACCACTCGTGGGTGTAATCTCGAGCTGGAACCCGCGTTGCGCGAACGCGCCGCGGAACTCTTGTATCCGTGAAAGGAAGCGCGTCGTCCCATTTTCAATTCTGACACATTCTTAGGAATGTTCTTCACTCTTGAGGCGGGGTGCTTGAGATGTAGCGTTCCAGAGGTGTTCGGGTAGACCGAGTGCGTGATTGATCCAGCGCGCCCACACGAAGAGCGCGTCGGAGAGGCGGTTTAGGAAATGAATGATCGTTGGATCCGCGTCGCCTTCGTCGGCGAGCCCGACGATCAAACGCTCGGCGCGCCGGGCAATCGTACGTGCGAGATGGAACGCGGCCCCGGCTCGGCTTCCGCCCGGATGAATGAAGTTCGCCAGCGGAGCAATTTCGTGTTGAGCGCGGTCGATCGCTCGCTCCAGCGCGCGAACATCCTCGGTATGCACGGAGGGGATCGCATTCCTACGATCAACGGGAAGCGTCGCAAGGCGGCTACCGATATTGAAGAGCTCGTCTTGGATCCAGGCAAGCCAGGCGTCAAGTTCATCTGCGACCGTATATGCCAGCGCTTGATCGATGGCTCGACCGCGGCGGACTTCGTCGAGTTCCGCACGAGCGACGCCGATGGCGCTTGAGAGCTCATCGATCGTTCCGAAGGCTTCGATACGTGGAGCGTTCTTTGGGAGTCGTTGTCCCCCCACGAGCCCGGTCGTTCCGTCGTCTCCGGTTCGTGTGTAAATGCGCGTCAGTTTCGACATTGGCGCCGGCTTTCTCCGTGCGGCGATTCTCGCCTGCGGGCGCCGGAGATCTTGAAATCATGTCTCATCGAGGACTCTGGGGAGCGGATCCGAACTCTGGTGGTCGATATGACCTTCGTGCCCGTGCTCAAAGATATCCCATCCAAAGCCACCGATGTATCGGACTGGTACCAAACCGCCTGCTTCAAGGCCGAACTCGTCTCACGTATGCTGGTTCGGAGCTGCTTTGCCTTGCGTTCCTTCGGGTGCGTCCTCCGGGAGCGCCTGCAGGTCGAGCTGGACGTCCGCTTCAAGGCCGGCGGCCTCAAGAATACCTCCTTCCCGCTCCAGATTCTGTCCGCCGCGTCACAGCACGCCATTTTCCGGATTCTCGCGTTTGTGACACTATCGGCGGCGCTGTCGTCGATGTTCTTGCCGAGCGTTGCATCGGCGAGTTTGATTGACGCGCGCGTCAATGCGCGTACGGGCGGAAATCGTCTCGACGGCGCTCACAAAATTGCGCGCGTCATCTTTGCCAAAGTATGGCCTGTTCAGATCCTCAAGATTCGCCTCGACGGCGTGGAAAACCACGAAATCGCCGGAGTGCTGCTCGAAGCTCGTGATTTCCACCGCGCGCTCAATTGGGGCGACTTCTCCGGCGAGATTGAGGGTGTCGTGAGCAAGATATTCGCGGTTCGGTCGGTTGAAGAAGTAGACGTATGGGGAGTCGTCCCGATTCCGGTCGCCGCGAATGCGATCGTCTCGGGCGATTACGCGGTACCGACGACGCGCACGGTCTTTTCGGTGACGGTTCGTCGCGCTGATCTCGCCGCGCTTGGGAAACGTCTTGTCATGGGCAATGGGGTCTATGTCGAGTCGCAATGGCGTCGGCAAACCTTCGGTCTCATGCGTTCGAGCTCAGGAGATCGAGCCCGCGATGCCGGTGGGGGAACTTCTTAAGTGTATCGGAAGACATTGCTCCCCAGCGGGGTTCGGATTATTACGGAAAGCATGCCGCATGTTCGCTCGGCGACTGTCGGCATCTGGGCCGACGTCGGCTCGGCATGCGAACATTCACGGCAGCGCGGCATCTCACATGTGCTCGAGCATATGCTCTTCAAGGGAACTCCGCGGCGAAGCGCGCGGGAAATCGCCGAGGCGATCGACGGAGTCGGCGGAAGTTCGAACGCCTTCACCGACAAAGAGTCAACCTGCTACTACGCGCGCGTCATCGATCGTCACGTTCCGCTTGCCCTGGACGTCCTCTCCGACATGTTTCTTCATTCTTCGCTTGATCCCGAAGAGCTTTCGCGCGAGCAGCGCGTGATTCTCGAAGAGATCCGCATGTACGAAGACTCGCCCAACGAGTCGATTCACGATCTCTTCACGCGAACGATGTGGGCCGGCTCGAACCTCGGTGAGCCGACGATCGGCTCCGCGGAGACCGTCACCGCGATGACGGCCGGCGATCTTCGCGTACATCTGGGAGCGCATTACGCTGCAGATTCCGTCGTTATCGCAGCGGCCGGCAATCTCGAACACGATGATTTCGTAGCTCGTTGTGCTCAGGCGTTCGCGAGTTTCGGTGGAAAATCGGAGTCGACGATGCCGGAAACTCCGATTTTGACGCCCAGTGTTCGGATTCAGTACAAAGATACTGAACAAGCGCATGTGATGATCGGTGCGCGGGGTCTGGCATCCAAGGACGAGCGGCGCTACGTATTGGCTCTCATCGACACGATCTTCGGTGGCGGAATGTCGAGTCGGCTGTTCCAGGAAGTACGGGAAAAACGCGGCCTCGCCTACAGCGTCTACTCCGCCCAACAGAGTTATCGAGGAGCCGGCCTTTTCGCGGTCTCCCTTGGAACCTCGCCGCAAAACGTTCAGGAGTGTATCGATATATCTCTTGAGCAGGTGCGTCTCTTAACAGAACACGGGCCGACCGATGCGGAGATTCGTCTCGCGAAGGAACACCTCAAAGGGGGCCTCACGCTCTCGCTTGAAAGTACGTCGAGTCGAATGATCCGTTTAGGACAACAGGAACTGACGTTCGGACGGCAACTCACTCCCGAAGAGATCGAAGCTGCGATCGATCGTGTTGAGCGCGAAGAGATCGTCGCCTTGGCGGGCGAACTCTTCGGAGGTGATCGTTTCGGCTTGTGCATCATCGGGCCGGTCGACGCCGCGCAGGTGCGCTGGCTTGACGGCGTCGCCGTCGGCTAGAATGGCGATGATACCGGACGGCGCAGCGTTTCTCACGGGGCCTCTGATCTTTGCGGCCTTGCTCAATATCGTTGTCTTAGCGGTGCAAATTGGGGCCTATGCGGCACGCATAGCCGGTGTGCAAACTGGACGGATCGCCACGTCGATTTCGTTGTTCAATCTTTTCGTGACGGTGAGCCGTCTCGCCAATTTGTTTTATGCTCCAATGCTCGGAACGCTCTCTGATCACGCTGCTTTGATGATTCGCAGGCATCACGATGCCTCTTCGGTTCTCAGTGTGTTCGAATGGCAGATGCGGGCAATCGTTATTGCCGGAACGGTTGGGACGATCATCGGGGCTCTCCTTTTACCGACGTTCATTCATTTATTCGTACGTGGCGTCGGTGCTTTCGAGCGTCGCGGGTCGATGCCGAGGGCGATCGCTCGTTTAGGTGATCCGCGAGTTGTTCTTCAGATTTTGCGCACGCTGCGGTTCCCTTCGCGGCTGACCATCGTTCGTTTCAACCTCGCTGACGTTCCGTTCAAACTGCTCGTCGGAAATACCATCGTCATGGGGATCTACTCGATTGGCGTGGTCGCGGCGATTTTAGCGAGCGTTCAGCAACCGGAGGTTGCGCGCACCGCGATTTCCGCCTCCGGCTTAGTCAACGGAATTGCCACGATTTCGTTTACGCTCATCGTCGATCCGACGTCGGCATTGATTCTCGATCAAGCCGCCAAGGGCGAGAGACCTGTCGAACACGTGAAGGCGATGGTGTTCTACTTGGCGTTGACTGCGATCATCGGAACACTTTTGGCGCAGCTCCTTTTATATCCGTCGGCGCTCTTTATCGGTGCAGCCGCTCACCTCGTCAATCGCTTGCCGTGAGGAGATGCACGTGAATCTTCAGAAATGCTTGATGATCCTTGGATGTGTAATGGCTTTGTCCGCATGTTCGGGGGGAGTCGTAGGAATGATCGCCCAGACCCGTGATCACCAAGGCGACTTGGCTATCGAGAACGGAAATCTTGATGAGGCGGCATTGGCCTATCAGCTCGCCTTAGACGTTGCGCCCGAAGACGAACACGCGCGAAGCGGGCTTTCCTCTGTGCAGTTACGGATCGCTGAGAAACTTTACCATGAGTCGAAGTTTGATCGAGCAATGCAGTCGTTGGTGATTGTGGGGAAGTACGATCCGCAAAGTGTTCGGCTCGCTCAACTCAAAGGTGAGATTGAAGACGCTCGGACCAAACGCGAAATCGTCATGACGAATTACCCGACCTACCACGAAACCGAGACGCAGATTCAGCATTCATATCTCCAGCTTCGCGAGATGGATGCGACAATCGTCGCCGCTCTCAAGCACTTCGATTATACCTACGATTCGACGGCGCTCACGGATGCGATCCGCTATTCCGTCGAGTTCAACGCGGAGTCCGCACGCCTAACCAACCGTCTCACGTCATTCCGCAATTTGGTGGAGTCCGGAGTTCCGGTGAAAAGTCACGATACCATGCTGAGTAGCGGCACGTCGTTGCTGCCGTTACCCTAAGAGGGTGTTGGACTTTGGGAC
>DASZHL010000042.1:0-2646 GCA_035937855.1 Vulcanimicrobiaceae bacterium | reverse complement strand
CGCTCGCATCGTTCGGCGTGATCGGCGGCGCACTTTTGATTTCCTGGACCGGCGTCACAGCGGTCGATCCGGTGGTCACGATCCTCATATCCATCTTGGTCGCATGGTCGTCTTGGGGCCTCGTTCGTGAGTCGAGCGACGTGCTCATGAACACTGCACCGAGAGGCGTCGAGGCGGACACGGTCGCTCAAGCGATTATCAACATCGACGGGATCGTCGACGTCCATGATGTGCACGTCTGGTCGATCGACGGGAACCACATTGCCGCCTCCTTACACGTGCGCGTTCCACAGGAGCGGATCCATGAAGGTCCCGAAATTGTCGCGCGCCTCAAACCCTTGCTCCACGAGCGTTTCAACATCGAACACGCAACCATCGAAATCGAATGCGACGATTGCGCGATGCCCGGCTGTTAAGTCGCGGATTACAAGGCCCGTCGGCGGATGCGGTAGATTACTCCGGCGTCGTCGTCGGCGATGAAAAGACTCCCTTGCGGGCCGACGGCGATTCCCGTCGGGCGTCCCACGCGTGTGCCGTCGCCAAGTTGAAAATTCTCGAGGAATTCGTCCCATTGGGTCCTTGCGTCATCCCAATTCACCGGACGGAGAGGTTGATCGTCGCGCATGGGAATAAAAACGACGCGCGGCGGCTGCGGTGGTTGATGCCAAGAACCGTGCAACGTCACAAACGCCCCTCCGTTATATGGAGCACCGAATGCGTAACGTCCGTGAGAATCCAACGGATAAAACACCGCACCGATCGGCGTTTCATAGGCGGGAAAGACGACCCGCGGTACGATCGAATCACTGCACGAATGAGCGCGTCGCGTCGCGCGCCGATTCTCATAGCAGTACGGCCAACCATAATCGGCGACGCCGTGATGCGCCGTGACATCGTCGAACATCTCGTAGGGATGATCGTGTGCAAGCTCGTCTTGGCCCGCGACGCCCGCCCACAAGTCCCCGCTCGCCGGATTCACCGCAAGAGCGATTGCATTGCGAATATGAATCGCTTTTGGAGTCAAGCGACCGGCTGGGAGTTCCAGCACCTGAATCGTCGCCCGAGTCGAATCGACTTCGGGATCGCAGGCATTACATGACGATCCCACTGAAACGAATAAGCGCCCTCCGGAAAGAGCGAGACTCGTGGTGTGGTGGTCGCGAGAAATTCCACTTGTCCGAACGGCCGCGATTTCCACTGGAGCGTGTCGTGCGACACGATCACCGGCACGATAAGGAATACGCCACACCCCAAACTGAGTTCCGACGAAAAGCGCATCGCGATCGAGCGCAACACCCGCCGCGGGCGCATCCCCCATCGTTGCGAACACAACCGGCGTGGACGCGTCTCCTTCCGCATTGGGCACGAGCATCACGTGTTTTCCCGAGGTCCCCACGAAGAGGTCGCCGTCAGGAGTCACCGCGAGTTCTCGCGCATACGGAACATGCGCGAGAACTTCAAGAGAAAACCCCGCCGGCACGGTGAGTGTTTCCGCCGCCTGACTTGCACCCGGCAATGCTATGAGCGCCGCGAGAAGCACTCCACCCCAAACGGCGATACGCGCACTCACGCCCCGGTCCTCTGTACCTCATGGGTTGCTCGATTGAGGAGTTTCGGGCTTCGCTTGGCGTTCAGGAAGACGGGTAATTCTTCGATCGAAAACTGCATGCCGGTCACGAAGGGACCGAATTCCGCATAGGCGGCGCTCGCCTCATCGAAACGCATCTCGTACACGAGTTTCTTGAAAACGAGCGGATCATCGGCATAGAGATCGACTCCCCATTCCCAATCGTCGAAGCCGATCGAACCGGATATCACCTGCGTCACGAGCCCATGAAATGATCTCCCGATCTTCCCATGCTCCTGCATGAGTCGCGCGCGCTCGGCGAACGAAAGGCGATACCAATTCGTCCGCTCCCCGCGACGTTTGTTCATGGGATAAAAGCAGACATATCGCCGCGCGGGAATTTTCGCGAACAGACGGCCCGCATTCCGCGGATGAACTGCCTGTTCATCAAGCAACGCGTCGAAAGCCGCGTTCCACTCCGGGGAATACGACTTTAAACCACGATCGCGGAGGTCGGCATGGATACGACCCGTTGCTTCGTAAAGACCGAGTTCGAGAATCGAGACATAGGAAGATGTCGGCGCTAAGTAATCGCTGAGTTCCAGATCGTCGAAGGTCATTTGCACCATGCCCAAATCGTCAAAGGACTGCGCGTAGTGCGTGAACATCAGATCGGCGGAATGCCCCAATATCTGCGCGACGGAGCAATCGGTCCGTTCGTCCATCTGGAGAGACCTCACGAAAGCTTCCGCCTCTGCGGCGATCTCGCTGCGCCGGGCCTCCGAAAGCGCGCGGAAGCGGCGTCGGTCCAAGCCAAACATGCGGTGGAGAATATGCCAACCGTCAAGACTTTCAGGAACCTCGGGATGTCGCATTCCCGAGCCTTCGATACAACGCTCCGGCTACCCGCCTGCATCCATGGCTCTAGGAACGTGTCGGCTTGGTGGATCGGATAACGTGCTTCCCTTCTAAGGGGCGGTCGAGCTTTTCGCGGGCCCCGGAGGGGCAGGAGCGAAAAGTCGTCGAGCAGGATTTTCGCACGATGCGAAAATCCGGGCATCCCCGTGAAGGGAAGCACG